>CAYFOV010000007.1:0-117218 GCA_964344855.1 uncultured Candidatus Nemicrothrix sp. | reverse complement strand
CAAACCTCCCGAACCCCGAGGGTTCGGGAGGTTCCGATGTCTCGCGACATCACAATGGTCGGGTAGGCGGGATTTGAACCCACGACCTCCTCGTCCCGAACGAGGCGCGCTACCAACCTGCGCCACTACCCGTGTAGGCCGAGAAGGGTACCGTCCCGCTGCCCCATGTGTCGGGCCGGTGCGGCCCCCTTGCGCCTCAGGCCGGTGACGACGCAGCTGCCTCGGCCGCGGCGCGGCGCAGGGCCATCGGGTCGAGGGGCTTGACCGTCCAGGCGTCTGCCTCGGCCCGTCGTGCCAGGAAGACGTCAGCCTCGCGGTCCAGCAGCATCAGCACCTGCTGCCGCGAAAGGCGGCCGGCGCGCTCCTCGAGGCGCAGGTCGAGACATGCGGCCATGCCGCCCATGTTGCCGATCCGCAGGTCCAGGACCACCAGGTCCGGGTCCTCCCGGCGGACCGCCTCCAGCACTCCGTCGCCCGCCTCGACCCTCAGGAACGAGCGCTGTCCGCCGAGTGCCGCCACCACCTCCTCGTGGACATGGTCGGCCGCCGTGGCAACCAGGACTGTGGACACGGTGGCGAGCGTATCGGCCGACGTCGGGTGCCGGTGACTGATGGCACGTGCCTGCATCTGCGGGTCGGCAACCCAAGAGCGTCCCGTCGGTCTACGATCCGACTGCGGACAAGCGCGACCGACAAGGAGCCGAGGTGCTGGAGATCACGGTCGAACGTCATGACGGGTACGTGCTGTGCCGGCCGGCGGGTGAGCTCGACGCCTATACCGTCGCCCAGTTCCGCGAGGCGCTCACCGAGCTGGGTGAGGAGAGGTACGTGCTGGTGGACCTCTCCGACGTTCCCTTCATGGACTCGGCCGGCCTGGGCGCCCTCATCGGCGGCATCCGGAGGGCCCGCGAGAACGACGGCGACGTGGCCGTGGCGTGCAACCGCCCCGCCCTCACTCGTCTCCTCCACACGACCGGCTTCGACCGGATCGTTCCGGTGAGGGAATCGGTCGAGGAGGCCGTGCTGGCGCTCGGCGACCCCGACGCCGTCTGATCCCCGGTCCAGCCCCGCCACCCCGAGGCTGGGGGTCCATGGCCCCCTACGCTGGTCCGCCGTCCGCGCCACGACCCATCCGGCCCCAGGCCCATCCATGACCCCCGAAGCCATCCGGCCCCTGCGCCGCCGCAGCCGACGCCTGTCGGCAGCAGTCCTGGCCCTGGCCGCCGGCGCCGTGTCGGCCTGGTCCGCACCCGTGGGCGCCCACGGCGACGGACACGGCAACGAGGGCCACGGGGTCGGCGTGGTCGACGTCGTGGAGGTGAGTGGCCTGATCGACCCGGTCCTGGCCGGGATGCTCTCCGAGACGCTCCGCGGGGTGGACCCCGACTCCTCAGTGGCTGTCGTGTTCCAGATCGACAGCCCGGGGGCGGTGGTGGACGACTCGGACCTGGCAGACCTGGCCGACCTGGTCCTGACGTCGCCGGTGCCGGTCTCGTTCTGGATAGGTCCTGCCGGCTCGGAGGTCGTCGGAGGGGCGGCACAGCTCGTCGCCCTCGGCGACGACGTGGGCATCTCACCCGGTTCGCGGATCGGCCGGCTCGGGGAGCCAGCCCTCGACCCCTCCATCTACGGCACCCCCTTCGGCCTGCCGGTGGACTCTGACCTGGGGGACAGGATGCTCTCCTACGACGAGGTCCTGGCCAGGGGCCTGGCCAGGTCGGCTCCGGTCCTGCTGGAGCACCTGGTGGGCCTGGACGGGTTCGAGGTCGTGGTCGACGAGTCGGGCGACCAGCCGACCGTGGAGCCTGTGACGCGAACGCGCTTTCGCCAGCTGGGAATCACCGACCAGGTCTTCCACACCGTTGCCAGCCCGCCCGTCGCGTACCTGCTGCTGCTTGCGGGAATGGGCCTCGTGCTCTTCGAGTTCTACACCGCAGGGGTCGGCATCGCGGGGGTGATCGGCGCCGCATCGGTGCTCCTGGCCTCGTACGGGCTTGCCGTGCTGCCCACCAGGCCCTGGGCCGTCGGCGTCCTCGTATTCGCCATGCTCGGCTACGCCGTCGACGTCCAGGCCGGCGTGCCCCGGGCGTGGACGGCGATCGGAACTGTGGGCCTCGTCGTAGGTTCGCTGTTCCTCTTCGCGGGCACCCCGGCCGGCTGGATGGCCCTGTCCACCGGCATCGTGGGTACCGCCCTGGCGATGGCGGCCGGTATGCCCGCCATGGTGAGGACCAGGTTCTCGACCCCGACCATCGGCCGGGACTGGATCGTGGGTGAGTCCGGGTCGGCCGTGGAGCGGCTCTCGCCGGAGGGAACGGTCGAGGTTCGCGGGGCCGTGTGGCGGGCCAGGACCAACAGGGCCACCCCTGTCGAGTCCGGGGAGGTCGTAAGGGTCGTGGCCGTCGAGGGGCTGTGGCTGGAGGTTGAGCCCGCCGTCGGAGCTGCGCGCGACTACCGGGACCGGTCCGGACGCACCTGAAGGGGCCGCCGGGAGCCTGGTGGCGCCGGACCGTCGAGATCGACCTGACCCGTGCATTCCCCTTGTGGTGGCGGCTCCGCCGTCGTAGTTTCGGGGCCCTACAAGGGGGTGATGGTTGGCCTGTGAGCCCGCCCGCCTTCAGTGGCGGAACAAGGCGGCCTGTCGTGGACCGCAGGCGAGGGAGTTCTTCCCTCCGGGCCACGGCGAGAGGCGCGACGAGAAGCGCCGGAGGGAGACGCGCGCCAAGGCGGTCTGCTCCGCCTGTCCGGTGGCCGGAAGGTGCCTCGACTACGCGGTGGAGGTCAGGGAACTCCACGGGATCTGGGGCGGCACCAGCGAGGCCGAGCGCAGGGTGATGCTGGGCATGTCCGCCTGACCTGAGCCGGGGTGCCGGGTGGGGCCCTGGCCCGCGGGTCAGTCTCCAGCGGCGGGTAGGCGGGGACCGGCGATCCTGAGGTCGCCGCGGCGCCTCGTGACGCCGGTGCCGTCGAGGCGGGCAAGGAGCGGCATGGCGTGCTTGCGGGTGTTGCCTGCAGCCTCCCTGAACTCCGAGACGGTGAAGCCGTCGGGCGAGGCGGCCAACAGGCGCGCTGCCAGGCCGGCTGCCTCGTCGATCGCCGAGGCGGCGAAGAACAGGCCGTCCTGCTCCACGACCAGGCCCCTCCTGACCATCTCCCGCAGCTCGGACCGGTCCACCCCGTCGGGGGCTGGCGGTGCGAACGGCGAGGCCGCAAGCACACCCGGGAAGGGGTGGTCGGCCAGGGGGTCGGCGGATCCGGCCCAGACCAGCCTGCCCCCCTCGACCACGGCGTCACCCATCAGGCCCACGGCCGCCCGCTCCCGCTCGTCCAGCGAGGCCAGGTCCAGGCCCAGGGCCCCCGCCGAGTCCAGGGCCACGCGCAGGGACTCCAACGTGGATTCCAGCGCCACCGGATCCACAACCCAGCCGTCGACGTCGGGTTCCCGGGTCTGGCCCGTCAGCCTGAGCAGCTCGTCCTCCCTCATCCAGCCACGCTCCCTCACCACCCTGTCCACGGACCTGTCGGGCCTGGCCCTGGAGGCCCTCTCGCGGGGGTCCACGTCCAGGACCTCGCCGCCGCCGACAGTCTCCGAGCGGCCGCTCTCGCGGAGCACGAACCTGTCTCCTGGCAGCAGTGGCAGCGGCTCCGGCAGGAACAGCCTCACGTGGCCGGAATGGCCGGGGTCGATCGGCACGGGTCCGAGGATGCGCAGCCTGGTGGGGTGCTCCCCGGCGCCCATGTAGGCCACGTGCGCTCCCCTCCGGGACACCGGGTGTTCCAGACTCTCGAGCACCGTGAGGGAGGCGTCCACCACCTCGGTCAGGTGCCACTGCCCCGGTCGGGTCAGGACGTGGCCCCGCTGCACCTCGTCGTGGCCCACGCCGACCAGGTTCATGGCGCACCTGGTCCCGGGCTGGAGTTCGGGAAGTTCGGCGTGGTGGCTCTGGAGGGTCCTGACCCTGACCCGGCGACCACCGGGGTTCAGCTCAAGCTCCTCACCGGCCCGGACCCGCCCGCCCGTGAGGGTTCCGGTCACGACCGTTCCAGCGCCCCTGGCGGCGAAGGACCTGTCCACCCAGAGCCTCGGGCGGTCATGGTCGGCTGCCGCCGGTGTGGAGGCCAACATGCAGTCCAGGGCCGCTTCCAGCTCCCCGATGCCCGTTCCCAGCGGCGCGTCCACCCCCACCACGGGAGACCCTTCCAGGAAGGTCCCTGTGACCCTCTCCTCGACCTCCATGCCGGCCAGGTCCACCAGGTCCGGATCCGCCAGGCCCACCTTGGTCAGGGCCACCACGCCGTGCTCCACCCCGAGCAGCTGGAGGATCCGGAGGTGCTCCTCGGACTGGGGCTTCCAGCCCTCGGTAGCGGCCACGACGAACAGGCAGGCGTCGACGGCACCCACCCCGGCCAGCATGTTCTTGATGAAGCGGACGTGGCCGGGCACGTCCACGAGAGACAACCGGGCCCCCGACGGGAGGGTCGTCGAGGCGAAGCCCAGGTCGATCGTGAGGCCCCGCTGCTTCTCCTCCTCGAAGCGGTCCGGATCGGTTCCCGTGAGGGCCTTGACGAGGGTGGACTTGCCGTGGTCGACGTGCCCCGCGGTGGCTACGACGTGCACGGCGTTCAGGTGAGGCCGTCCAGGGCCGATCGCACCACCTCGTCGTCGTCGGGGTGGACCGTCCTCAGGTCCAGGACGGTCGTGCCCTCGTTGACACGGGCCACGACGGGTGGGGTTCCGGCCCTGAGTTCGGCGCTGCGGTCTCCGGGGAGCACGAGGCCGGCCGAGGGGATCTCCACACCGGGGAGCGTGCCGCCTCCCGGTACCGCGGTCGTGTTCGCTGCCCGGTCGGGATCGATGGCCGTCGCCCTCTCCATGAGCGACGCGACGGGTGCCGTGGCCATCCGCCAGAAGGGGATCGCCAGGCCGTCACGCGCCAGGTAGGCGAGGGCCAGCTCCTGCAGGGATCCCAGGACCAGGCTCCCGGGGCGCAGGGCCCGGGCCAGCGGGTGGGCGGCACACATGGAGACCAGGTCGGCCCGGCCCGCTATGACGCCGGCCTGGGGGCCGCCCAGCAACTTGTCGCCTGAGAACGTGACCAGGTCGGCGCCGGCCTCGAGGGTCTGGCGTGCCGCCGGCTCGCCCTCCAGCCATGGCGGCGGGCCGTCCTCCAGCCAGGGGCAGGCCGAGTCGAGCAGGCCGGAGCCGATGTCGGCCAGCACCGGTACTCCAAGGGTCGCCAGGTCGGTCACCCCCACGCTCTCGGTGAAGCCGCTGATCGTGTAGTTGGAGCGGTGGACGCTCAGGACCAGGGCGGCGTCGCCGCCGGCGACGGCCGCATCGAAGTCGCTGCACCGGGTCCGGTTGGTGGTGCCGACCTCGACCAGGCGCGCACCGGAGCGCTCCATGACGTCGGGGATCCTGAAGCCGCCCCCGATCTCCACCAGCTCGCCGCGCGACACCACCACGTCCCTGCCGTCCGCAAGGGCGCTCAGCGCCAGCAGTACGGCGGCGGCGCAGTTGTTGACCACGATGGCCGCCTCGGCGCCACAGGCACGGGCGATCAGGCGCGGCGCCAGGTCCTGGCGCGAGCCCCTGGCGCCCGAGGCCAGGTCCAACTCCAGGCTGGAGTACCGGCCGGCGGCGTCCGCCGGGAGTGAGGTCCACGGCGCCCGTCCCATGTTGGTGTGGAGCAGCACGCCGGTGGCGTTCACGACTGACGCCACCAGGCTGCGGGAGGTGCGATCAGCCGCCTCGCGGGCCCTGGCCTCGGCACCGGCCGGGTCGCCTGTCGCAACCGCCTCCCTGGCGGCGTCGACCAGCAGGGGGTGGGGCAGGCCCGTGTCGGCGATCGTCCGTGCCAGCCGGTCGATCGACGGGGGTCGGTCGACCGCAGCCCCGGGGGCGTCGGGTCGGTTGCCTTCGGAGGAGGCCATGATGGGGCGAGGATACGACCGTGCGGGCCGCCCCGCCCCAGCGCGCCACAGACGCCGGCCTGCTGGCGCCTCGAAGCGGCACCTGCTGGGGTCCGGCCGCTCCAGCGGGCCCATAGCATTGCCCCGTGCTGGTGCTGTTATTCCTCCTCTTCCTCGTCACCCCGGTGGTCGAGGTTGTCCTCATCGTGAGGGTCGCCGGGGCGGTGGGCGGCCTCAACACCGTCGCCCTGCTGATCCTCGTCAGCGCGGTTGGGGCCTGGATGGTCCGGCACCAGGGCCTCGGAATCCTGGCCCGGGCCAGGGGCGAGCTTGAGCGGGGGAGGGTTCCGAGTCGGGAGCTGGTCGACGGCCTGTTGGTGCTGCTGGCCGGTGCCCTGATGCTCACGCCCGGGTTCGCAACCGACGCGGTCGGGTTGCTGCTGCTCATGGCACCCACCCGGGCAGTCGTGAGGAGCGTGGCGTCGCGGCGGATCGGCCGCCGGATGGAGTCGGGCAGGCCGGTCGTGTGGCACTACGGCTACCGGGGTTCGGGCCAGGTGCTGGACGCCCGAGCGTCGGACCCGTCAGACCCGGAGCACCGGGACGGACCCTCGGGGGCCCCTGGCCGGCCGTAGCCGGGTTCAGCCGTCCGCTTCCTCCAGGGCCCTCTCGGCGGCTGCGAGGAGGCGGGCACTGCAGCCATCCACCTGCAGGGGTGGTGCAGCCTCGGTGGCCAGCACGCGTGCCAGCTCCCTGTAGGCGTCGGCTGCCGGGCCCCTTCCGAGCGAGACGGGCGTGCCCGAGTCGCCCCCCTGGGCCACGGCCGAGTCCAGGGGGATGCCTGCCAGCAGTGGGACCCCGACCTCGTCTGCCAGCGCCTGTCCACCACCTGATCCGAAGAGCCGGTGTTCCTCCCCGTCGGCCGTGGTCAGCACCCCCATGTTCTCCACCACGCCCACGATTCTGAGGTAGTTGCTCCGGCCCATGTTGGCTACCCGGACTGCCACCTTCTGGGCTGCCAGCGCCGGAGTGGTGACTATGAGCATCTCGGCCCTCGGGAGCAGCCTGGCCAACCCCATCTGCACGTCGCCGGTGCCGGGAGGCATGTCGATGAGCAGGTAGTCCATCTCGCCCCATGCGACGTCCTCGCAGAAGTGCTGCACCGCCCGGTTCAGCATCAGGCCCCTCCACATGAGGGCGGTCTCCTCGTGCTCGACGAGGAAGCCCATGGAGACCACCTTCAACATCCCGGGTCCCACCGGCATCTCGATGGGTCGGATCTTGCCCGACTCCGGGGAACCGCCCAGGCGGCCCTCGACGCCCAGCATCCGCGGAACCGAGTAGCCCCATATGTCGGCGTCCATGACCCCGACCACGAATCCCCTGTCGGCCAGTGCCGCCGCCAGGTTGACCGTGGTCGAGGACTTGCCCACGCCACCCTTGCCGGAGGCGACCATGAGAACCCGGGTGGTGGTGGGGATCTCGGTCTCGGGGGCCTCGCGGCTGGCGTTCAACCGGGCCCTGGCCATCGTCTCGGCCTTCTGCTCTGCCGTCAGCTCCGTCCAGGTGATGTCCACCCCGGTCACCCCGGGCAGGGTCGCGATCCGGGCCCGCACGTCGCGCTGGATCTGGGCACGCAGCGGGCACCCGGAGGTGGTGAGGGCGATGGTGATTCCGACTGTGCCGTCACCGCCCACGGCGACCGACCTGACCATGCCCAGCTCGACGATGTCGGCGCCCAACTCGGGATCCACCACGCCGCGCAGCAGATCGGTGACGAGGTCGTCTGTCGGCGGCGCGGCCGCGGGCTCTCCCCCGGGTGGCATTTCGTGGTCGCGGGCGCCACGCATGCCATGAGCCTACGGGGAGCCGCTGCGATCGCCGGGCTGGGGGACATCCGGCGGCGTTGGTAGGCTGGCGGTCGCGGTCGGGCCCGGACCCGGCGGCCGAGTCGTCTGTTGTGCCTAGGAACGGGGACACCATGATCACGCTGACGGACACCGCAACCAGCAAGGTCGGCGAGCTGATCGCCGGAGAGGACGAGGCGGGCATGGCGCTGCGTGTGGCGGTGCGGCCCGGTGGCTGCTCCGGCTACAGCTACGAGATGTACTTCGACACAGAGAAGGCCGACGACGATGTCGAGCAGGTCTTCGGCGAGGTGAGGGTCGTCGTCGACAGCGCCAGCGCCGAGCTGCTGACGGGGGCCACCCTCGACTACCGGGACGGCCTCAGCGAGGCCGGGTTCTCGATAGACAACCCCAACGCACAACGCACCTGCGGCTGCGGCCAGAGCTTCTCCTAGGTCGTCCGCCCGGGAATCCCCCGGGGGTGCCCGGGCGGTCGGCTACGCGGCCGACCCCAGGGCCGACAGAACCTCGGCCGAGTCCATCGTGAAGTGGAGGACGGCTGTGACCGTTCCGTCCGCGTCAGACACGATGAGGCTGGGCTCGAAGGAGAGCCCGTAGTCCGCGACGACGGGGGCCAGCCCGAAATCGCCCTCGTCGGGTGCCACGTAGACCTCGGCGTGCACCACCGACCACGAGGGGTCCAGGCCCTCCGCGGCGTCGATCACCACGTCCACTGCCGGCCCGCAGACGTCCTGCTGGCAGAAGCGTGGCGTGGCCACGAGGAGCGCCGTCGGGCCGCTCCTGGCGATCGCCTCGGTGACTGTCAGGTCGTGCAGGGGACAGGGGCCACCCGGCCAGGTGCAGATCGGGTCCACCCCGCGGGGGTCGTCGGTCGTCGGGGTCTCCGAGGGCCTCATGGCCTGGCCCACCTGCACTAGGTCCAGGCGCCCCGGTTCGCTGACGCGCAGCCTGTGCCGTCCGGGCATTCCGGCTCCCCTTACCGCGTAGTCGCCGGACGCCGGAGGGGTGAAGACCAGCGGGAAGTACGGGATCGCCCCCCGCTCACCGTGGCGCATGACCGTCCCGGAGTGCACCACCAGGTCGCCGGTCGTCACGGTCAGCTGGATCCTGTCGGGTACGTCCATTGCGGGCCAGCCGTCCGCACCGATGAGCACGTACGGCGCTCGTTGGGGGCTGCCTGCGGCCAGCACGGTAGGTGCCTGGAAGCCGTCCGCAAAGCGGGCAGCCAGGGTGAAGCCACCGCCCGCCGCCTTCGTGGTCGGGGCCGGGTCGCTGCCGCACCCGAGGAGGGCCATGCCGCCGGCGGCACCGGCTATGCCCGTGAGGGCCTGCCTGCGGGTGATGGAGCGGGGGCGTCCTGTCACTGGCGGGAGGGTATCCGGTCGCCTCTCCCCGAACTCAGGGCACACTCCGGTGATGGAAGGTGGTGGACCAGCCCGTTCCGGGGTTGCCGGCGGAACCATCGCCCTGGTCGTGGACGGGGTCGAGGTGGTCGTCCCCGACGACGGCTCCACCCTCCTCGAGGTGCTGCGCAGCCGCCTCGGGATCACCTCCGTGAAGGACGGCTGTAGTCCCCAGGGCCAGTGCGGCTGCTGCACGGTGCTGGTTGATGGGCAGCCCCGGGTCTCCTGCGTCACCCCGACCCGCCGGGTGGCCGGTCGGACCGTGACGACCCTCGACGGCCTGGACCCGGCAGAGTCAGGATCGTGGGCTGCGGCGTTCTGCTCGACGGGGGGAAGCCAGTGCGGGTTCTGCACCCCCGGGATCATCATGAGGTTCTCCGGGCTCCGCGCCGCCGGTGTGTCAGACCGCGACCGGGTTGCAAGGTCCCTGGCGGCCCACCTCTGCCGCTGCACCGGGTGGCAGACCGTGATGGAGGCGTGGGACGCCTACGGGGTGACCGCACCGGAGCCGTCGCGCGACGCCGCTGAACGGGCCAGGATCGAGGGACGGTCGGCCCAGGCCGTCGGTGAGGATGTGGCCATGGGACGCGGCGGGTTCGCCGCCGACACGGCTCCCGAGGGCGCCCTGGTGGCCGTTCCCGACGGCACCGGGGGCTGGGTGGTTGGGGAGACGGTCGGCGAGGCCAGAAGGGCTGCCGCCAGGATCCAGGGCCGGCGGACGACGGTGGCCGCCGTCCCCCCGCTGGCACTGCCGTCGGGCGACTGGAGTGCCGTGCTCCGGACCTCCTGGGTGGAGCCCGCCTACCTTGAGCCCGACGCTGCATGGTGCCAGCCGGGCGGCATGCCGGTCGGCCCCCTGTCGAACGGAGGCGCCTTCGGGGCCAAGACGGAGTCCCCGGTTGCCGCGGCGGCCAGGAGGCTGGCCGACGACCACGGGTGCAGCGTCCTGGCCCTCATGTCACGGGAGGACACGGTGCAGGCGGGACCCAAGAGGCCGCCGATTGCGGGCGGCGCAGATCCTGGAGGCTCGGGGATCGTGAGGGCCGTCAGGACCCCCGGCCTGGCCGAGGCCGTGGCCTCGGTCGCCCCCGGCCTGGCGGTGGAGGAGGTGGACGTTTCCGGTCCCCCCACATCGGCGGCGATCCGGGCTGCCGGCTGGGCGGAGGCCGCGATGCTGGTGGCCGGCGCCCGGGGAGAGACAGCGCCGGTCAGGTCCCCCGACGGTTCGGTCGCCGAGGCCGTTGTGGAGCCGGGTCGGGTGAGGGTGTCCGTGCGTTGCGGCGACCCCCTCGATGCCACTGTCCTGCGCTCCTACTGCATTGGCGCTGCCCACATGGCCTGGAGCTGGGTCACATCCGAGTCCCTGTCGGTGGACGACGACGGGCGGGTGCACGACCTGACGGTCAGGTCGTTCGGGGTCGTCCGGGCGGCCGACACGCCCCAGGTCCTGGTGGAGATCCAGGACGATCCGGATCCCATGCCCAGGAACGGCTCAGACGCCGTCTTCGCAGCGGTGGCCGCCGCCACCTGGCTCGAGATGGGGATGCCGGCCGACCTGCCCACCGGCAGCTGATGCGTCGCGCGCAGAGCAGGGATGCGCTCGTGCGCGATCATCCGTGGGAACCGGGAGGTCCGGTACCGAGGAGGAACAGATGTCCAAGCCCGTTGGTCCCTATACGCCGATAGTCAACGCCGGTGGCCTGATGGCCGTCTCCGGCCAGGTCGGGATCCTCGATGGCAGCCTGGTAGGGGGAGGGCTGGCGGCCGAGTTGCCCCAGGCCCTAGACAACCTGCGGTCAGTCCTCGAATCCGCCGGGCTGTCCATGCACGACGTCGTCAAGACGACCGTGTTCCTGGCTGACATGGACGACTACGCGGAGATGAACGAGATCTACTGCCGGGCGTTCGGCGACCACAGGCCGGCCCGCTCGGCCATAGGCGTCGCCGCCCTGCCGCTGGGGGCGCGTGTCGAGGTAGAGGCCTGGGCGCTTCCCGGCTGAGGCGTACAGGCCACCCAACCTGGGTGGGTGTGGGCAGCGGCCCGCCTGCGGTGCCAGACTGCGTCCATGGCAGGCGCTGTGCTGATGGTGGTTGTGCTGGTGGTCGTGATACCGGTGGCGGTGCTGGTCGCAGGCGCCGTGGGCGCCGCCGTCCTGGGGGGCCTCCTGAAGGGCGATGTGGACGCCGCCCACGAGGGATCCGAGCTCCTGGAGGTCAGCGAGGCCGACCCCTGGTCGGGCCCCCAGCCGACCTGACCGACGCCGCAGGGGCGTCCTCAGATGCCCCACCTGGACTGGCCGAACCGGTAGCCAACGGACCTCACGGTGTGGATCAGGCCGGCGTGCTCCTCGCCCAGCTTGGCCCTCAGCCGCCTGATGTGGACGTCGACGGTCCTGGCCCCACCGTAGTAGTCGTAGCCCCAGACCCGGCTCAGGAGCGTCTCCCGCGTGAACACCTTGCCGGGGTTGGAGGCCAGGAACCGGAGCAGCTCGTACTCCATGTAGGTCAGGTCCAGGGGCTCACCGTCCACCACGGCCTGGTAGGTCTCCAGGTTCAGGGCCAGCGGTCCGTACTCGACCAGCTCGGGTCGGGTGCCGCGGCCGGAGCGCCAGAACAGGTGCTGTAGTCGGGCCTCCAGTTCGGCCGGCCTCACCGGGGTCACGCAGAAGTCGTCGAACAGGTCGTAGTCGGACTCGAGGCCGGCCACCTGGCCGGGTCCGACCACCAGCAGCAGCGGCTGGAGCGGCATCTCGCCCTTCCGCAGGCGCCGGCACACCCGCATGGCGGCGTCCGGGTCGCCGTCGGTTGCGATCAGGGCGCCGTCCCACCCCTCGTCCGGCTCGTCTGCCACCGCGCTGTCCGGGTCGCCGACCGCCTTCCACGCCCACCCGCCGGCGTCCAGGCACTGGGCCAGCTCAGGCGGCGGCGGGTCGGGGAAGACGAGTAGCGGGTTCATGTGGCCGTCGGGTCGCCCTTCACCAGTTGGGCAGGTACTGCTCCAGCTCGAACTGGGTCACCTGCCTCTGGTAGTCGCTCCACTCGGCCCGCTTGTTGCGTAGGAACCACTCGAAGATGTGGTCGCCCAGGGTGTTGCGCACCAACTTGGAGTCCTCCATCTCGTCGAGGGCCTCGGAGAGGTTCGCCGGAAGGCTCGCCACCCCCAAGTCGCGCTGTTCGGCACGGCTCAACTCGTAGAGGCTGACGGTGGCCTCGGGCGGCAGATCGTATCCCTCCTCGACCCCGCGTAGCCCGGCCGCCAGGAGCACCGAGAACGCCAGGTACGGGTTGCACGCCGGGTCCAGGGCCCGGTACTCCACCCTCGTCGAGTCGGGCTTGCCGGGCTTGGTGACGGGAACCCTCACCAGGGCAGACCGGTTGTTGCGGGCCCACGACACGTACCTGGGGGCCTCGTAGCCCTCGTTGATGCGCTTGTAGGAGTTGACCAACTGGTTGGTGACGGCCGTGATCTCCCGTGAGTGGTGCAGCAGGCCGGCTATGAACGACCGGGCCGTGGCCGAGAGGCCTCCCTCCCTGTCAGCGTCGAAGAAGGCGTTCGAGCCGTCGCGGAACAGCGAGAGGTGGGTGTGCATCCCGGATCCCTGGATCCCGTTCAGTGGCTTCGGCATGAACGTGGCGTAGACGCCACGGTCCATGGCGATCTTCTTGACGGCCAGGCGCAGCGTCATCACCGAGTCGGCCATGGTCAGGGCGTCGGTGTACTGCAGGTCGATCTCGTGCTGGCTGGGAGCATCCTCGTGGAACGAGTACTCCACCGGGATGGAGAGTGCCTCGAGCATGTGGATGGTCTGCTTCCTCAGGTCCGAGGACACGTCGGTGGTGGTGAGGTCGAAGTAGGACGCCCGGTCCAGTGGGGTGGGGGCACCGGATCCGTCGGCGAAGTAGAAGAACTCCACCTCCGGGGCGCAGAACATCTCGAAGCCGGCCTCGCGTGCCCGGTCCAGGTTGCGCCGGAGCACCTGCCTCGGGTCACCCTCGAAGGGGGTCCCGTCCAGGTTGGTGATGTCGCAAAAGACCGTGCCCGACGGCTCGTCGGGAGCCGCCCACGGCAAAAGCTCGAAGGTGCTGGCGTCAGGCCGGGCCAGCACGTCGCTCTCCTGGACCCTGCTGAAGCCGTCGATGGACGACCCGTCGAACTGGAGGCCCTCCTCGAACACCGTCTCCAACTCCGCCGGCGAGATGGCCACCGACTTGTGCCGTCCCAGCACGTCGGTGAACCACAGGCGCACCAGCCTCACGCCGCGCTCCTCCACGGTGCGCAGGACGTAGTCCTGCTGGTCCGGCTGCCGGCCCTCGTCTTCCCTGTCCACGACACAAGCATGGGGGATCAGGAGAGGCTCCGCCAGCCCGATTCCCGTCGTTCATACGCCGTTCACAGTCGGGCAACAGCAACGAAACCGCCAGACGGCATCGTGAAGGGCGCTCCGGCGTATCCTGCCGGGCGAGCGTTTCCACCGACCACCGCCGACCCCTGCAGGGGCGGCCGACATGGAGAGTCCAAGCGATGGCCATAAGGGCTGAGTACATCTGGATCGACGGCACCTCACCGCTGCCGTACGTCCGCTCGAAGACCAAGATCCTTTCCGACGGGACGACCGACTACCCGATCTGGGGATTCGACGGTTCGAGCACCAACCAGGCTCCGGGCGAGAACTCCGACTGCGTCCTGCGGCCCGTGTTCTCCTGCCCGGACCCGATCAGGGGTGGCGACGACGTGCTGGTCCTCTGCGAGGTCTGCCTGCCCGACGGCGACATGACCCCCCACCCTTCCAACACGAGGGCGGCATGCGTGGAGGCGTATGACCTCTACAAGAACCAGGAGCCAATCTTCGGCATCGAGCAGGAGTACACCTTCTTCCAGGAGGGCCGCCCGCTGGGCTGGCCTGTCGAGGGATACCCCGCCCCCCAGGGCCCCTACTACTGCGGCGTGGGCGCCATCGAGATAGCCGGCCGTGAGATCGTCGAGGCCCACACCCAGGCCTGTATCGACGCTGGGCTGGACATCTCCGGCACCAACGCCGAGGTGATGCTCGGGCAGTGGGAGTTCCAGATCGGCCCGGCCGACACGGTCGACGCCGCCGACCAGCTGTGGATGGCCAGGTACCTGCTGTACCGCATCGCCGAGGAGTTCGGAGTGGACGCCTCCATCGACGCCAAGCCCATCAAGGGCGACTGGAACGGCGCCGGCGCACACACCAACTTCTCGACCAACGCAATGCGCGAGGGCTACGACGCCATCATCGCCGCCTGCGAGGCCCTGGGCACCGAGGAGAAGATCCACGAGCACCTGGCCGGCTACGGCCACGGTTCCGAGGAGCGCCTCACCGGCGAGCACGAGACCCAGCGCTACGACAAGTACAACTATGGCGTGTCGGACCGCGGCGCCTCCGTCAGGATCCCCTGGCAGGTGGCGCTGGAGCAGAAGGGCTACATCGAGGACCGTCGGCCCAACGCCAACATGGACCCGTACGTGGTCACCAGGCTGATCACCTCGACCTGCTGCGAGGCCCTCGCCTAGCAGGCAGGTCCGTCAGAGCGAGAGCGGAGCCCCGGGGCGCCATGCCCCGGGGCTCCGTCGCGTACGGGCGCCGGTCCGGCTGTCCTTCCCTCAACGGCGGCCCGGGTGGTCGGGTCCTCACGGTCCCCTAACAGCGGCTTGGCCGGGTCGTCACGTTGGACGGCGAGCATCTGGGTGCAACCGAGGACAGGAGAGTCCGAACATGAAGAAGGTAACCCTCAGCGGCCGGACGGCAGCCTGGCTCATCACCGGATCGATAGTCGTGGCGCTGGCATCGGCAGCCGTCTCGGTGGTCGCCGTGGTGGGTGCGGACCCGGCCCCGGCAAAGGCCCTGGACGGCCCACCCGCCGTCAGGCCGGTACCGGGAGCGCCCGGCGGGCACGCCCAGGGCGGCCATGCACCCGGTGGGATGGGCCAGGGCGGCCATGCACCCGGTGGGATGGGCCAGGGCGGTCACGCCCCCGGTGGGAACGCCCAGGGCGGCCATGCACCCGGTGGGGTGGGCCAGGGCGGCGGACACGCCCCCATGGGCCATGCCGGCGGTGAGGGAGGACCGCTGGCGACCTCGGCCGAGTACCTGGGCATGGAACCGGCCGACCTGAAGGCTCGCCTGGCCGACGGTGCGACCATTGCGGAGGTTGCCGGCGACGCCCTCGACGGCCTCATTGCCGAGCACATGGCAACAGCCACCGGGCGGATCCAGGAGGCGGTGGCCGACGGGCACATGGACCAGGAGAAGGCCGACGAGATGCTGTCAGGCCTGAGCGAGCGGATCACCGCACGGATGAATGGTGAGGTGCCTGAGGGCATGGGCGGCATGGGTGGCATGCGTCCCGGCGGCATGGGCGGCATGGGTGGCATGCGTCCCGGCGGCATGGGTGGCATGCGTCCCGGCGGCATGGGCGGCATGGACCACGGGAGTGACGGCCACGGCGCCTGATCCCCACAGGAACAGATTCCCGCCAGGCCCTCGGTTCCCCCGCCGGGGGCCTCGGCCGTCTTGCGGCTCCTTCGGTACGCTGCGGCCATGCGCCGGGTGCGGGTCGCCATGGTCCAGACCAACTCGGTCGTAGGCGACCTCACAGGCAACGTGGGGCGCATCCTCGCCGCCATGGACACCGTGGCCGGCTGCGACCTGGCCGTGTTCCCGGAGATGGCCGTGGCTGGCTACCCGCTGGAGGACCTCGTGCTCAAGCCCGGGTTCGTCTCGGACTGCCGGGCGGCGGTCGACCAGGTTGCGGCGTCGAGCGGCGACTGCGCCGTCGTCGTGGGCTTCCCCGACGGAGCACCCGGCGAGTTGGGCGTCCAGAACGCCGCCGCCGTCTGCCATGGCGGGGGCGTGGTCGGCGTCTACCACAAGCGCGCCCTGCCCAACTACGACGTGTTCGACGAGGTGCGGCACTTCGTTCGGGGCAGCGAGCCGCTACGGCTCTACGAGATAGGCGGGGTGCGGGTCGGGTTGGTCGTCTGCGAGGACCTGTGGGTGAACGGTGGGCCCGTCGAGGAGCTGGTGGCCGGTGGGGCCGAGCTCATCGTGGCGATCAACGGCTCGCCCTTCCACAGGGGGAAGCTGGCAGAGAGGGAGGCGGTCGTGGCCGCAACGGCGGCCTCCTCTGGCTGCCCCCTCGTGTACGTGAACCTCGTCGGTGGCCAGGACGAGCTGGTCTTCGACGGTGGGTCCATGGCCGCTGACCCGGCAGGTCGGATCATCGCCAGGGCCCCCAGGTTCGAAGAGGCCGTGGTCGTGGTCGACATCGACGTTGACACGGAGGTACGGACCGCTCCGGGTCTTCCCGTGGTTGCCGTGTCGGGGCCGACCGAGCGTCCCGACCACGCCGTCCCGTCCCCGGTCCACCCGCTGGATGACATGGGCGAGCTCTACGGGGCCCTGGTGCGCGCCACAGCCGACTACGTGGGAAAGAACGGCTTCACCGACGTGTGCCTCGGCCTCTCTGGAGGCATCGACTCGGCCCTGGTGGCGGCCGTGGCAGCCGACGCCCTGGGTCCGGGGCACGTGCATGCGGTCCTGATGCCCTCGCGCTACTCGAGTGGGCATTCGGTGGCCGACGCCACGGAGCTGGTCGCCAACCTGGGGATCGACGGACGCACCATCCCGATCGAACCGGCGCATGCGGCCCTGCTGGAGGTGCTCGGCGGTTCCCTCGGGGAGGCGGCCCGCGGGGTGACCGAGGAGAACCTGCAGGCCCGGATCCGCGGCGTCCTTCTGATGGCCCACGCCAACGCCTTCGGATGGCTGGTGCTGACCACCGGCAACAAGAGCGAGTCGGCCGTCGGGTACTCCACCCTCTACGGGGACACGGCCGGCGCATACGCCGTCATCAAGGACGTCTACAAGCTCACCGTGTACGAGCTGGCCCGCTGGCGCAACGAACAGCCGGGTGGCCCCGTCATCCCCGGGGAGATCATCTCCAAGCCCCCGTCGGCCGAACTCAGGCCCGGCCAACGCGACGACCAGAGCCTCCCCCCCTACGAGGTCCTGGACCCCCTGCTGGAGGCGTACATAGAGGGCGACAGGACGCGCGCGGAGCTGGTGGCCGACGGCTTCGACGGCGAAACGGTCGACAGGGTCGCCAGGCTGGTCGACCTGGCCGAGCACAAGAGGCGCCAGACGCCCCCCGGGGCCCGGGTCAGCCGCAAGGGCTTCGGCCGGGACCGCAGGCTTCCCATCGTGAACCGGTACCGGGGTTGAGGCCGGGGCGGGGAGGGCTCCCGTGGAACCCGCACCCGGTGACCGGCGTCACATTTTCGCGTGGTGCCCGCCTCCGCCGTCGATAGGGTGACGCGCTACCGGGGTGGCCGCCACGGCGGCAGGCCCCCGGGACAACCGGAGACGATCGGAACTCGGTGAGCACCCGAGACGGCGAGACGGCGTTGCTGCTGGCGGTGGTCTCCCTACAGGAGGAGACTCGAGGGTGGCCAAGGAGCGGGTCGAACGGGACGAGGAAGACCTCGTCAGGCTGTACCTCACCGACATAGGGCAGTACCCGCTCCTGACCAAGGAGGGCGAGGTCCGCCTGGCCCAGCAGATCGAGAGGGGCGCCGCCGCCCGGGAGGAGCTGGAGGCCGCCGGCGAGAACCTGACGCCGGCACGCCGCCGTGAACTGCGGCGGAACCTGAGGCGCGGTGACGAGGCGGTCCGCACCTTCGTCCAGTCCAACCTGCGCCTCGTGGTCTCGATCGCCAAGAAGTACCAGGCCTCGGGCCTGCCCCTGCTGGACCTGATCCAGGAGGGCAACCTGGGCCTCATGCACGCCGTCGAGAAGTTCGACTGGCGGAAGGGCTTCAAGTTCTCCACCTACGCCACCTGGTGGATCCGCCAGGCCATCACCCGTGGCATAGCCAACACCGGCCGGACCATCAGGCTCCCGGTCCACGCCGGCGACACCCTCGCCCGCCTGCAGAAGGCCCGCTCCCGGCTGGAGCTCCGGTTCGGCCGGCCCGCCACCCTGGCAGAGCTGGCGGTCGAGGTGGAGATGAGCGAGGAGAAGGTGACCGAGGCGTTGCGGTTCGCAGCGGAGCCTCTCTCGCTGTCAGAACCGCTCAGGGAGGACGGCGACGCCGAACTGGGCGACGTGGTCGAGGACAGATCGGCAGAGTCCCCGTTCGAGGTGGCGGCCACAGCCCTGTTGCCCGAGGAGATCAGCCGGCTGCTGGCACCACTCGACAGCCGTGAACGCGAGATCCTGAAGCTGAGGTTCGGGCTGGACCGCGGCGAGCCGCGCACCCTCGAGGAGGTCGGCGACCACTTCGAGCTGACGAGGGAGCGCATCCGCCAGATCGAGGCCAGGGCCATGTCGAAGCTGCGCCACCCGAGCAGCGACACCGGGGCACGCGACCTGCTGGCCGTCTGAACCGGCAGAACGAGCCGGTTGGCCCGGCCCGGGCCCGCCTGGCGGAGGTGGACGGGAATCGAACCCGCCGGACGGGGGTCGCCCGTCCCACCCGCTTTGAAGGCGGGGGAGCCCACCAGGTACTCAGACACCTCCGTAGGTGACGGTAGGGGCAGCAGGGCCGTTTCACCACTGCGGCCGGGCCAAGGCAGGTCGGCTGGCGCCTGTGGCCCCACCCCGCCCTATCATTGCGGCCGTGAAGAAGTTGTTGATGCTGGCGGCACTGGCGGCGCTGATTGCGGTGGCGGTGAGGAAGGTCCGCTCGATCTGAGCGGCGGCCCGACCGCTCTCAGGCCTCAGGCCCTGCGGCGGAGGCGACGCACGCTGGCCACGATCCCGTAGCCGACCAGCAGCGTCAGCGCGGTGGCCACGATCCAGTTGCGGTCGATCGGAATCCGGTCACCCAGGGCCACATGGCGCTCGAACTCCAGCACGGGCCACTCGCGCCGGCCCGCCTCGCGGCGCAACTCCCTGTCCGGGTTCACGGCCACGGGGTGCCCCACCGCCTCCAGCATGGGAAGGTCCGTGGCCGAGTCCGAATAGGCCCAGCACCCCTCCAGGTCCAGCCCCTCCCCTGCGGCCATCTCCCTCATGGCCTCGGCCTTGGCCGGCCCGTGGGCGTAGAACCCGACCTCGCCCGTGTAACAACCCTCGCCGTCGACCATCGGGGTGGTGGCGATCGTCCTGTCGATCCCCAGGTGGGCCGCCATGGGCTCGACGATCTCAACCGGTGCCGCCGACACCAGGACCAGCATCCTTCCCTCCTCCCTGTGGTGCTCGAGCAGGTCCAGGGCCTCGTCGTAGACGATCGGCTCAATCAGCTCGGTCAGGTGCTCGCGGGCGAGGCGCCTGAGGCCCTCCTGTTCCCAGCCCGCGGCCAACCGGAGGGCCGTGCGCCTGGCCCGGTCCATGGTCTCCTCGTCGGCCCCGAAGAAGCGGAACAGGAGCTGTCCCCAGGCGGCACGCAGCGCCATCGGCGCGTTCAGGTAACCGGCCCGCCTCAGGGCCGGCACGTACGCGGCCATGGACGCCCTGGCGATGATCGTCTTGTCGAGGTCGAAGAATGCCGCCTCCACAGCACCGATCCTATGACCCTGGGATGTGGCGGCGCGGGCGATGGCGCGGTCACCGGCGGCGGACAGGCCCCCTGTCGGGAAGGGGCCGATCCGTGCGAGCGGGGGTCGGGGGCGGGTTCCGTTGGCGACCCGGCCGCTCCCGGGTAGCGTGCCGAGGCGACCCCGGTTCCGCCACCGCCTGCCTCGCAGCCGTGGCCCGGTCGGCTTCCCCCCGAAGTTCCTGCATGCATCGGGAGGTTCCATGGTCGCCGTCTGCTGGTCGCTCAAGGGAGGGGCCGGAACGACCGTCGTCTCCGCTGCGATCGCCCTGGAGTGCCGCCGCAGGGGAGGCAGTCCGCTGCTCCTGGACCTCTCCGGCGACCTCCCGGCGGTGCTGGGGGTCGACGGCTCCGGACCCGGGATCTCCGACTGGTGCTCCGCCGCCGACGGCGCCGGCCCTGAGGCCCTCGACGGCCTGGCCGTGGAGGTACCTGGCGGCGCCAGGGTGGTCGCCCTCGGCCGGTCGGGGTGGGGGTCCGTCGAGGAGTCCCGGCTGGCGGCGCTGGCCCCTCACCTGGCATCCAGCGCCGACCCGGTCGTGGTCGATGCCGGTGACCTGTGGACCGCCGCCCCTCCGGCCGGCCTCGTCGACCCGCTGCTGGACTGTGCCGAGAGGTCGGTGCTGGTCACCAGGGCCTGCTACCTCGCCCTGCGCAGGGTCGGCCGCCAGGTCCGTCGCCCGACCGAGGTGGCACTGGTCATGGAACCCGGGAGGGCCCTGGACCGCGTCGACGTGGAGGCCGTCGTGGGTGCGCCCGTCACGGCACAGGTCCTCCTCGACCCGGCCGTGGCGCGCGCCGTCGACTCGGGCCTGCTCGCCCGCCGGCCTCCCAGAGCCCTGCTGAGGGCGGTCGGGGGAGCCTCATGACCGGGCTGGTCACGGCCGTCCACGGCGAGGTCCTGGACCTGCTGGCCGACGACGGTGGAGCAGATCCTGCCTCCCTGGTCGATGTCGTGGTGGCCAGGCGCGAGCCCCTGCTGGGTCCGGCTGCCCGCCGCAGGGTGGTCGAGGACGTGCTGGCCCGGATCTCCGGACTGGGTCCCCTCGAGGCCCTCTTCGCCGACGGATCGGTGACCGAGGTGATGGTCAACGGTCCCGACGCCGTCTACGTGGAGAGGTCGGGCCGGCTGGAGAGGACCGACGTGCGGCTGGACGCAGCCGAGCTGGACCGGCTGGTCGAGCGGGTCGTGGCGCCCACGGGCCGCAGGGTCGACAGGGCCAGCCCCTGGGCCGACGGCCGCCTGCTGGACGGCTCCCGTGTGAACGTGGTCCTCCCGCCGATTGCGGTGGACGGCCCGTGCATCACCATCCGCCGTTTCGGCGAGGCCCGGTTCGGCATCGACGACATGGCCGCCCCCGAGGTGGCCGACCTGTTGCGTACCGTCGTCGGGTCGCGTTGCAACGTCGTGGTCAGCGGCGGAACCGGTTCGGGCAAGACCACACTGCTGGGGGCGCTGGCCGGCGCGGCCGACCCGTCGGAGCGGATGGTCTCGGTGGAGGACGCTGCGGAACTCTCGCTGGACGCCGTCCACGTAGTCCGCCTGGAGGCCAGGCCACCCAACTGCGAGGGCGTGGGCGAGGTCACGGTGCGCGACCTCGTGCGCAACGCGCTTCGCATGCGGCCGGACCGGATAGTGGTCGGCGAAGTGCGGGGGGCCGAGGCGTTCGACATGCTCCAGGCGCTCAACACCGGACACGACGGCTCCCTCTCCACATGCCACGCCAACAGCGCACCCGACGCCCTGGCCAGGCTCGCCAACATGGTGCTCCTGGCCTCACCGGGCCTGTCAGCGGAGGTGGCCGGGTCGATGGTCGCCGGCAGCGTGGACCTGATCGTCCACATGGCCCGCCGCGGCGTCAAGCGCACGGTCGAGGACATTCTGGAGGTCAGGCCCTCAGGGGAACTGCCGCCCACCCGGGTCCTCGTGGCAGGGGGTGCCGTCCTCGATGCGGGTGGGCCGACCGGGGGCGACCGGTGGGGGCGGTGATGCCGGCCGCCGTGGTGCTGGTCACGGCAGGCCCACCGGTGGCTCCGGGATGGCTGTCCACGGCGGCGGTCCTGGTGGCCTGCGCAGCGCTGGTCCCACCCCCGATGGCCACCCGCCGGCCATGGCGGGAGCGTCCGGAGGGAGGTGCCGCCGGGCTGCTCGACCGCTGGAGGCCGCAGTCACGACGGGTGGACGCCGCCCTCCCGGGAGTGCTCGACGAGCTGGTGAGGTCCCTCCAGTCCGGGGCGACCCTCACGGGCGCCCTCTGCGAGGCCTCGGCAGGCGGTGGTCCGCTCGGAAGCGACCTGGAGTCGGTCGCTAGCGACCTTGAGGCCGGGGCGCCGGTTGGCACTGCCCTGGAGCGCTGGCGGTCCCGCCGCCCCGGAACCAGGGTCGGCCTGGTCGTGGCCGCCGTCGACATGGCGACGATGGCCGGAGGTGAGCTCTCCCGGCTGTTGGGCTCGCTGGCCGAGGCACTGCGCGATGAGCAGGCCGTGGCCGACGAGGCCAGGGCCCTCGCCACCCAGGCCCGGGCCTCGGCTGCGGTGGTGGCCCTGGCCCCGCTGGCGTTCGCCGTCCTGACCTCCCCGTTCAGGTCGACCGGCTTCATCGGATCCGGGTCGGGGCTGCTCATCGTGGTCGTCGGCCTGTCCCTGGACGCCGTCGGCCTCTGGTGGATGTGGCGGCTGACGGCGGTCGGCCGATGATCCTGGTGCCGGTCGGCTGGGCCCTGGTGGTCCTGGCGGCGGCCTGGCGGTTCAACCGGCCGGCCCACCGCATGGCCGGGAGCGGCCGCCTGGGCGCACCCGCCGGCCCGGGCCGCCACGGCCTCGCCGAGAGGCTGGGCGCCTACCTGCGCTCGCGGTTCAGGCGGCCCGAGGAACCGGAGCTGGACCGGCGCCTGGGCCGGGCGCTCCTGGCCGCCCTGCCCCTGGCAGCGGTCCAGCCGGCCCTGGCGCTGGGTGCCGGGGCCGTGGTCTGGGGCCTCCCCTGGTGGAGGAGGCGCAGGGCCCACCGAGCCGAGGCCGAGGCCGTGGTCGACGAGCTTCCGTGGCTGGCAGGGTTGGTGAGGCTGGGCGTCGGCGCCGGGTTCCCGGTGGGCCGCGCCCTGGCCGAGGCCGCCTCGCGGGGGACCGGGCCGGCCTCGGCGGCGGTGTCGGACGCGGTGCGCCGGACCAGCCAGGGGATGCCGCTCGCCGAGGCGGTCGAAGGCCTTCGCCCCGTGCTGGGGGAGGCCGGACGGCCCCTCGTGGCGGCCCTGGTGGCCGCCATCAGGCACGGGGCCCCGGTGGGTCCGGCCCTCGACGCCGCGGCCGCCGACCTGCGCCTGAGGGCACGCCGCCGGGCGGAGGTGAGGGCCCGCAAGGTGCCCGTCCGGATGCTCTTTCCGCTCGTTACATGCGTCCTGCCGGCCTTCGTCCTGTTGTCGGTGGTCCCCATGGTCGGGGACGCACTGTCTCGCCTGCAGCTGGACCTCTGAGCGCCCCCCTAGCGGGCCGGCCACATGTGCCGGCCGCCGAAGAACCGAGCACCGGGAGGTGCACCATGCGAAGTTTCCTGATCAGGCTCCAACTCCGGTTGATGGCCCTCGACGACTCCGGCCAGACCACGGCCGAATACGTGCTGCTCATACTCGGGGCGGCGACCATCGCCATCCTCGTGACCAGCTGGGCCACGGGCACAGACAAGATCACGAGCCTCTTCGACAAGGTCCTGAACTCGCTGATCGACAAGGTGGCGTGAGGCGCGGTCCAGACGACGGGCGCGGCGACTGCGGTTTCGGCGACGGCGGCCGTGGCGTGAGGCGCGGTCCCGGCGACGGTGGCCAGGCCACCGTCGAGATGGCCCTGGTGCTGCCCGTCGTGGTGGTCCTGGCCCTGGCCCTGGTACAGGTCGGCTTTGTCGTGCGGGCAGCCGTGCTCGTCCAGCATGCCGCCCGTGAGGGGGTCAGGGTGGCGGCCGTGGGCGGCTCCCAGCGCCAGGTCGAGGACGCCGTCATCGGCTCCAGCGGGCTGTCGCCACGTGACAGCGACGTGAGGAGGACAACGGACGGCGAGCGCGTCACCGTCGAGGTGACACACCTGGCCCGGACCGAGGTCCCCCTCGTAGGTCCGCTGCTGCCCGACATCACCCTCAGCTCGTCGGTGACGATGCGCCGGGAGGGTGGTTGAGCTGCAACACCCGTCGGGGTTCGACCCCCACCGCTCCGAGGCCACCCTGTCGGCGACCCGGCCACCCCGGTGACCGGGGAATCGGCACGGCGTTCGTCTAGCGTTGACGGTGGCCGCGCCGCCGACTGGAGGTCAGTTGCTTCCCGGTATCCGTCGTTCCGCAAGGGACAGCTGGGTGGTGCTGGCCGTGGGAGGCGAGCTCGACCTGGCCACGGCCCCGCGCCTCCACCAGGCTGTTACGGCCGAGGTGGCGGCAGGCCGGAACCGGCTGGTGCTGGACCTGTCCGGGGCGGACTTCATCGACTCGGTGGGCCTCGGGATGATCGTCGGATCGCTGAGGCGTGCCCGGAGCCACGGTGGTGACCTCCTCCTAGTCTGTCCCGAGCCGAGGCTTGTCCGCGTGTTCCAGATGTGCGACCTGGACAGGGTGTTCGACCTGTACGCCGACGTCGACTCGGCGGTCGGGGCGGTGAGGCCGGCATGAGCCTCTCCGGCGTCGTGGAGCTGAGGGTTCCGGCCAGGGCCGAGTACCTTCAACTCGTCAGGTCGGTGGTGGGGGCCGCAGCGGCAGCCGGCTCCGACCTCGGGACCGAGCGGGTCGCCGACCTGCGCCTGGCGGTCTCGGAGGCGGCGACCAACGCCATGGAATCCCACGGCCTGCTTGAACTGGACGACCGGGTGGTCGTCCGCTGCAACCTGGCAGCCGAGTGGATAGAGGTGGAGGTCTCGGACAGCGGACCGGGCTTCGACCCTGCCGAGGTTCCGACGCTGCCCGACGCCGGCACCCCGGAACGCCTCATGCACGAGTCGGGCCTGGGGGTCTCCCTGATGCGCCAGCTCGCCGACGAGACCATCGTCGAGTCCCGCGACGACGGCACGGCGGTTCGCCTGATCGTCCGCTTCAGGGACAGCGGGAGGCGGGCCTGAGGGCGCTGCCGGTGGGGGGACCACACGACGGGTTGGTGTGATGGCCGACGACGACCACTACGGTTTCTCCCGCTCAGACCCCGAGTAGACCCGGACGATGGAAGGCACGAACCAACACTCCCAGCACACCTGGCTCGGGAGCGACAGGCCGCTGGCCAGGGCCATCGGCAGGCCGATGCGGCGCTTCCTCGGAATCGAGGCGGCCGGCGGCGTGCTCCTCATGATCGCCACGGCGGTGGCGCTGTTCTGGGCCAACTCGCCGTGGTCGGACTCCTACCACGAGCTGTGGAGTTCCGAGGTGCACCTGGGGGTGGGCGACCTCTTCTCGCTCGAGCACAACGGGCACCCGCTGACCCTCGAGGAGTTCGTGAACGACGTCCTCATGGTGCTGTTCTTCTTCGTGGTCGGCCTCGAGATCAAGCGCGAGCTGGTGGCTGGCGAACTGCGCAGGTTCAGGGCGGCGCTGCTCCCGGCCACGGCTGCCCTCGGCGGCATGGTCGTGCCCGCCCTCATCTACTTCGCGTTCAACGGCAGCGGGGAGGCCTCGGCCGGTTGGGGGATACCGATGGCCACCGACATCGCCTTCGCGGTGGGCGTCGTCTCCCTGCTGGGCGCACGCGTGTCCACACCGCTGAAGGTCTTCCTGCTCACCCTGGCGATCGTCGACGACATCGGCGCCATCCTTGTGATCGCCGTCTTCTACACGGCCCACCTCTCGCCGGCCTGGCTCATGGTGGGCGGGGTCACGGTCGTCGTGGTGGCGGCCATGGCGCGGGCCAGGATCAGGTACTCGCCCATCTACGTGGTGCTCGGCGTGGTGCTCTGGTACTCGGTGTTCAGGTCCGGGGTGCACACGACGATCGCAGGGGTGGTCATGGGCCTCCTTGCACCGGCCGTCTCCCTGCTCGAGCCCGACCACGCCTCCAAGGAGGTCGAGCCGGCCATCACCGGCCAGGGGAACGTCCACGAGATGAGGTGGGCCATGTTCCACCTGAACGAGACGGTCCCAGTCACCGAGCGCCTCGAGAACCTCCTCCACCCCCTGACGGGGTTCATCATCCTGCCGGTCTTCGCCCTGGCCAACGCCGGAATCGAGATATCCGGCGACTCGGCCGCCGCTGCCGTCTCGTCGGGGATAAGCCTCGGCGTAGCGGCCGGGCTGGTGTTCGGGAAGTTGGTAGGGGTGTCGCTGTTCACGATGGGATCGGTCAAGGCCGGCCTATGTGACCTGCCCGCCGGTGCCACCGGCAGGCACATCGTCGGCATTTCGGCCATAGCCGGCATCGGATTCACCGTCTCCCTGTTCATCACCGGGCTGGCGTTCGAGGCCCCGCTCCTCCGGGAGGAGGCCAAGATCGGGATCCTCATGGCCTCACTGGTCGCCGCAGTGGTGGGCTGCACCATCCTCTACGGGGCACGGCCGGCCAGCCCGGCGCCGGCAGCAGCCGGGCCCGACCCGGATGCGACCGGAGCCTGAGGTGGTGCCCATGCCTGGCGGTCCGGTCACCTGATGGCCTACTCACTGGTGATAGTCGAGTCCCCGGCGAAGGCCAAGACCATCGCCGGCTACCTGGGGGACGGCTACAGGGTCGAGTCGTCGATAGGCCACGTCCGGGACCTCCCCATGCGCGCCGCCGACGTGCCGGCTGCCTACCGGGACAGGAAGTGGGCGAAGCTGGGCATCGACGTCGAGAACGACTTCGAGCCCCTGTACGTCGTGTCCCCGGACAAGAAGGAGCAGATCTCGAGGCTCAGGTCCGTCCTGAAGGAGGCGGACCGCCTGTTCCTGGCCACGGACGAGGACCGCGAGGGTGAAGCCATAGCGTGGCACCTCCAGCAGGTCCTGAAGCCCAAGGTGCCCGTCCACCGGATGGTCTTCCACGAGATCACCCGCAAGGCGATCACCGAAGCCCTCGGCCACACACGCGACATCGACGAGGGCCTGGTCGACGCCCAGGAGACCCGGCGGGTGCTCGACCGGCTGTACGGCTACGAGCTCTCCCCGGTCCTCTGGAAGATGATCTCAAAGGGCCTGTCGGCTGGAAGGGTGCAGAGCGTCGCCACCCGGATAGTGGTCGAGCGGGAGCGGGAGCGGATGGCGTTCATCCCGGCCGACTACTGGGACCTCGAGGCGCGCCTCTCGACGGCCCTCCCCCAGGAGTTCTCCTCCTCCCTGGCCGAGGTCGACGGGCTCCGTGTCGCCTCGGGCCGGGACTTCGACGACGATGGCAGCGTCGGACGCGACGGCGTGGTCGTCCTGGACGAGGACGCGGCGATGGCCCTCGCCGCCGGGTTGGCAGGCGGTTCCCTGGCCGTCGACTCGGTCGAGGCCAGGCCCTACCGCCGCAGGCCGGCAGCGCCTTTCATGACGTCAACCTTCCAACAGGAGGCCGGCCGCAGGCTCAAGATGTCGGCGTCCATGGCCATGCACGCCGCCCAGGGCCTCTACCAGAAGGGCTACATCACCTACATGCGGACCGACAGCACGAGCCTGTCGGAGACCGCCGTGCGGGCGGCCCGCAACGAGGTCCAGCGCCTCTTCGGCCCCGGCTACCTGCCCGACACCCCCCGTGAGTTCAAGAGGAAGGTGCGCAACGCCCAGGAGGCGCACGAGGCCATCCGGCCGGCTGGCGACTCCTTCAGGCACCCTGATGAGGTGAGGGGCGAGCTGCCCCCCAGTGAGGCGCGCGTCTACGAGATGGTCTGGCAGCGGACGGTGGCGTCCCAGATGACCGATGCCGTCGGGGAGACCGTGCAGGTTCGCATGTCGGGCGTAGCCGAGGTCCCGGGCGGCGGGCGCGACGTGACCTTCTCCAGTAGTGGCACCGTCATCAGCCACCAGGGGTTCCGGCGGGTGTACGTGGAGCAGGCCGACGAGGGCGCGGGTGACGGCGAATCGGAGGAGGCCGAGGTGGTGCTACCGGCCGTCGAGGCGGGCGAGAGGGTCACGGTCGTCGAGGCCGTCCCGGAGGGGCACACGACGCAGCCGCCGGCGCGCTTCACCGAGGCCTCCCTGGTCAAGCGGCTCGAGGAGCTGGGGGTGGGAAGGCCGTCCACCTACGCCTCCATAATGGAGACCATCCAGGGGCGCGACTACGTCTGGAAGAAGGGGTCTGCCCTGGTCCCGACCCTCAGCGCCTTCGCAGTGACCACGCTGCTGGAGTCCCACTTCCCGAGGTTGGTCGACTACGACTTCACGGCCTCGATGGAGGCCGACCTGGACGAGATCGCCAACGGAACCGCCGAGAAGGTGCCATGGCTGCGCGGCTTCTACTACGGGTCCGACGACGACATCGGCCTCCTCGAGAAGGTCACGACCCGGCTCGGCGACATCGACGGCCGTGCCGTGAGCACGGTCCACCTCGGCGTCACGGACGACGGCGAGGAGGTCGTCGCCCGGTTCGGGAAGTTCGGCCCGTACACCCAGGTCGGCGACAGGACGGCGTCGCTGCCCGACGACCTGGCGCCCGACGAGCTG
The DNA here is from genome assembly GCA_964344855.1 of uncultured Candidatus Nemicrothrix sp. Lineage (GTDB taxonomy): Bacteria > Actinomycetota > Acidimicrobiia > Acidimicrobiales > MedAcidi-G1 > UBA3125. The sequence goes on along the minus strand of CAYFOV010000007.1, from coordinate 88,907 downwards.
ACCGTCCAGAAGGCGCTCGGGTTCCTGGATGCCCCCGACGAGCGCCTGCTCGGACCTGACCCCGAGACCGGCCTCCCCGTGATCGCCAGGTCCGGCCGGTTCGGCCCCTACGTGTCGCTGGGAAGGCCCCCCGAGCGCGTGCAGCCCTCGCCGGAGGCGGCCCGCCTGACGGCCCTTCCGCTGAGCCGCAGGGAGGCCAGGGTTGCCATGGCCTTCCTGCAGCTGGCCAGGGCCGAGCCCGACGAGGCCGCGGTGCGTAGGGTCGTGAACGTGCCGTCCCGCGGGATCGGCAAGGGAGCCCTCGAGAAGTTGGACGGGCTGGCCGAGGCCGAGGGGGTGGGCTTCCTTGCCTCCCTGGAGCGCGCAGGAGAGGCGGGGGTGGTCGGCCGCGCCGTCGACGGGATCGGCTCGTTCCTCGACCTGCGGCGCTCCCTGTCGGCCATGGCCGGGAGCGGGCCGGCAGCGGTCATGAGGGAGGCCCTCGACTCGACGGGCTACCTGGCCGAGTTGGCAGCCGTGGGTGCCGGTGAGGCCGAGAGGGTGCGGAACCTGGAGGACCTGCTGGCAGCCCTCGAGGGGTTCGACGACCTGGAGGACCTGTTCGGACAGCTGGACGCCCTGACGGCCGTGGACGACCAGCCGCGCCCCAGGACGGCCTCGTTGTTCCAGACCATGACCCTCGAACGCATCACCCTGGCCGAGGCGCTGGAGCTCCTGAGCCTCCCCAGGACGGTCGGCGTGGACCCGGCCGACGGTGTCGAGATCACCGTCCAGAACGGGCGGTACGGCCCCTACCTGAAGAAGGGGTCCGACAGCAGGAGCCTCGACAGCGAGGAGCAGCTGCTGACCATCACCCTCGACGAGTGCCTGGCGGTCCTGGCGCAGCCCAAGCGCCGCGGCAGGTCGGCGGCCCGTCCGCCCCTGCGCGAGCTGGGCGCCGACCCGGAGAGCGGCAGGACCATGATCCTCAAGGACGGCAACTGGGGGCCGTACGTGACCGACGGTGAGTACAACGCCTCGTTGGGCCGCGGCGACTCCGTCGAGGAGCTGACCGACGAGCGCGCTGCCGAGCTGCTGGCCCAGAGGCGGACCAAGGGACCTCCCGGCAGACGCCGCTCCACGAGGAAGCGGTCCTAGGGGGCTGAGGGTCCCGGGTCCGCCCCCAGCCTCCGGTGGCGGGGTCGGCCCAGACGGGCTCTCCTAGAGTGGCGGGGTGACCGAAGTTGCTGGCGGTGGCGAGACGCCGGATCCCCGGGGTGGGGCGGGACCCGGAGACGAGTTCGTAACGCTCCTCCACCTGGACGAGGAACGGCCGGGCCTCCAGGTCCGGATGTTCGGGTCGCCCAGCTTCCAGAGGCTCTGGTTGGCCCAGGTGGTGTCGGCCACCGGTGACTGGCTGGGCCTGCTCGCCATCAGCCTGCTCGCCATCCGCCTGGGATCCGGCTCCGAGGGGGCCGCCCTCAGCCTCGTGCTGGGGGCCCGCATAGTGCCGGGCTTCTTCTTCGGCCCGATGGCCGGCGTGCTGGTCGACCGGTGGGACCGCAAGCGGGTGATGGTCACCTGCGACGTGGGCCGGGCTCTGGTGATGGTCGGGCTGCCGTTCGTCGGATCGATCTGGGGCCTCTTCCTGGCCTCCCTCGTGCTCGAGGCCCTGACGATGCTCTGGTCGCCGGCCAAGGAGGCGTCGGTCCCGAACCTGGTCCCAGCCGACCACCTGTCCACCGCCAACTCCCTGTCGCTGGTGGCCGCCTACGGCACGTTCCCCCTGGGGGCCGGCCTGATGGCCCTCTTCGGCCGCCTCTCGACGGCGCTGTTCTCCTCGGCCTGGGCCGACAACCTGCGGCTCGACGACATGGGCCTGGCGTTCTACGTGAACGCCCTCTCCTTCCTCGTCACGGCCTACCTGGTGGGCACGCTGGCACTGCCCAAGCGGCCCAGGTCGGAGAGGGACGCCGCCAGGTCCAGGCGTGCCGGGCTGGCTGACCCGGTGGCAGAGCTCCGCGAGGGCTGGCAGTTCATCTTCATCAACCCGGTGGTCCGCACGGTCAACATGGGCCTGGCCACGGGCCTCATGGGTGGCGGGATGCTGGTGCCGCTTGGGGCCATCTACGCCGACGAGGTTCTGGGTGCGGGCAAGTCCGGCCTCGGGGTGCTGATATCAGCGTTGGGAGTGGGGGTGGCTGCCGGGGTGCTGCTGTTGTCGTGGGTCCAGAGACGCGTCGACAAGGCCCGCCTGTTCACCTGGGCGCTGGTTGGGGCGGGGCTCTTCCTGGCCGCCGCCGCGTCCATCGGCCAGGTCCACATCTCCACCTCGATGGTGTTCGGGATAGGCGTCTGCGCCGGGTCCGTCTACGTGCTGGGGTTCACGCTCCTCCACGAGAACGTCGAGGACCACCTGCGGGGCCGCATCTTCTCCACCCTCTACCTGCTGGTCAGGGCGTGCGTGCTGCTGGCCCTGGTCGTGGGACCCCTGGTGGAGGACCTCCTCGACAGGCTCTCCAGCGCCATCTGGGACAGGCACGTGGAGGTCGCAGGCTTCGGTCTGGACATCCCCGGCGTCCGCCTGACCTTGTGGTTGGCGGCCCTGATCATCCTGGCCTCGGGGGCGGCGGCCGTGGCCTCCCTCCGGGCCGGCGAACCCGAGCGTGCGGTGGCGGCCGCCGATGGGGAGGCCGAGAGGGGGCCGGAGGGGTGAGGGGCCGCCTCATCGCCATTGAGGGCGCCGACGGCAGCGGCAAGTCCACCCAGGCCGACCTGCTGGCCGGGAGCCTGGGGGCTGTGCTGACCCGCGAGCCCGGGGGAACCCCGCTGGGGGAGGCGATCAGGTCGATGGTCCTGGACCCAGAGGGTGCCGGCCCGGTCGACCGGGCCGAGGCGCTGCTGATCGCTGCGGCCAGGGCCCAGCACGTGGCCGAGGTCGTGGAGCCGGCCCTGGCGGCCGGACGCGATGTCGTGACCGACCGCTTCACGGAGTCGTCGGTCGCCTACCAGGGCCACGGCCGTGGCCTGGGTGCGCCGGAGGTGGCGGCAATCTCGGCGTTCGCCACCGACGGCCTCGTGGCCGACCTGGTCGTCGTCATCGACGTCGATGACGAGACGGCGAGGGCCCGCATGGGAGGCGTGCTGGACAGGATCGAGCAGGCCGGCGAGGGCTTCAGGAGCCGTGTGGCCCGGGCCTACCGGGTGATGGCAGAAGCAGACCCCGACCGGTGGGTGCTGGTAGACGGCAGCGGTCCGGTCGACGAGGTGGCGGAGTTGGTGTCGGCGGCGGTGGCCGAGCGCCTCGGAAGGCCGTGAACGAGGCCGACCTCTGGTCGGCGGTGGTCGGCCAGCCCGAGGCTGTGGCCCTGCTGCGGGCCGCCCACGCCTCGCCCGTCCACGCCTACCTCTTCGTGGGGCCCCCGGGCACCGGTCGGATGGAGGCGGCCAGGGGGTTCGCCGGGAGCCTCTTCGCCGCCGGCTGTGCCGAGGCCGACGGTGACGAGGCGGCGAGGCACAGGAGGCTGGCCTCGGAGGGACTGCACCCGGACCTGGTCGTGATCGAGCCCGAGGGCCGGGCGCTCCTCGTGGCCGAGACCTCGGCCATCATCGTGGAGGCGTCCCGGTCGCCGCTCGAGGCCCGGCACAAGGTGGTGGTCGTGGACCGCTTCGAGACGGCTGAACCCGAGGCGGCTGCCGGCCTGTTGAAGACCATCGAGGAGCCAGCCGAGTCGACCGTCTTCGTGCTGCTGGCCGAGGAGGTGCCGGAGGCCCACGCCACCGTGGCGTCGCGCTGCGTGCGCGTCGACTTCCCCCCGCTGTCCGACGGGGTGGTGGAGGCGGCCCTGCTCGCCGACTCGGTGGACGGGTCCCTGGCCCCTGCGCTGGCCCTGGCGGCCGCCGGCAGGCTGGACAGGGCCCGGCTGCTGGCAGCGGACCCGGCCTTTGCGGGGCGCAGGGACGCATGGCACGGGGTCCCGGACCGACTGGACGGCACAGGGTCGGCCGTGGCGGTGGTCGTGGCCGAGCTGCAGGAGCTGATCGACGCGGCGCAGGAGCCGCTGACGGCCCGTCACGAGGAGGAGCTGGGCTCGCTGGCCGAGAGGGAGGAGGCCCTCGGCGCACGGGGTTCGGGCAGGAGCCAGGTGGTGGCCCGGCAGCGCCGGGAGATCAGGAGGTTGCGCGACGACGAGCTCAGGTTCGGCCTGGCGACCCTCAGCCGCCGCTACCTGGACTGGGCCAGGGACGGCGGCCCGGGCGGGAGTTCCAATGCCGGGTTGGCTGCCACGGCGCGGATCACCGAGGCGGCGGGGGAGCTGGTGCGGAACCCGAACGAGGCCCTCCTGTTGCAGGCCCTGTTCCTGGAGCTGCCCTCCATCAGGTGACGGCCGGGCCGGTTCTCCGGGTGGGTGCTCAGCCCTCGGGCGTCACGTAGGCGGCCGTGATGCCGCCGTCGACCACAAACTCGGTCCCCGTGGTGTAGGAGGACTCGTCGGAGGCCAGCCAGAGCGCCGCCCGGGCGATCTCGGCCGCCTCTCCGAAGCGGCCCATGGGTACGTGCACCAAGCGGCGCTGCCGCTTCTCCTCAGTGTCCAGGAACGACATGAGCAGCTCGGTGCGGAGGGGCCCGGGACACATGGCGTTCACCCGGATGTTCTCCCTGGCGTGGATCACCGCCAGCTCCCGGGTCATGGCCAGGACTCCGCCCTTGGACGCCGTGTAGGCGATCTGCGGGGTGGCGGCCCCGACCAGCGCCACGAAGCTGGCCGTGTTGATGATCGAGCCACCTCCGGACCTGCGCAGGGCGGGTATCCCGTGGCGGCAGCCCAGCCAGACCCCCTTCAGGTTCACGTCCATGGTGAGGTCCCAGACCGCCTCGTCGGTGGCCTGCGAGTCGCCGTCCCCTGCATGCATGATCCCGGCATTGTTGAACAGCACGTGGAGCCCGGCGAAGGCCTCCTCGGATGCGGCCACCGCGGCGGCGACCTCGTCGTCGTCGGAGACGTCGGCCGCCAGCGCCATGGCGGTGCCTCCGGCGTCCCGGATCTCCGAGGCGACGGCCTCCGCTCCCGCACCGTCGACGTCGACCACGGCCACCCGGGCGCCCTCGGCGGCGAAGAGCAGGGCGCTCTGGCGGCCGATGCCCGAGGCGGCCCCGGTGATGAGCGCAGCCTTCCCGTCCAACCTCACGGCGGCCATTGTGCTCCGGTCGGGGGCCCGCCCGAGTGGACCCATGATCCCCTCGGCCTCCTCCGCCGACCTTCCATCGGGCTGGAAGGGTGTGGTTAGGCTGGCCGGCATGAGGATCGGGGAGTTGGCGGAGCGTGCGGGGGTGTCCGCCAAGACGGTCAGGTACTACGAGTCCATCGGCCTGCTGGCCGAGCCGGACCGCACCCCGGCGGGCTACCGGGTCTACTGCGAAGACGACCTGGAGCGCCTCAGGTTCGTCCGGGACGCCCAGGCCACCGGCCTGAGGCTGGCCGAGATCGCCTCGGTGCTGGAGCTGAAGGACTCGGGAGCCAGCTCCTGTCGGCACACGGCGGCGCTCCTGGAGCGCCACCTCCGTGACCTGGACCACCAGATCGGCCTGCTCCAGAAGGCCAGGGAGGACCTGGTCGCCCTGGCCGGGAGGGCGGGTGGCCTGGATCCAGCCGCCTGCACCGACCCCAACAGGTGCCAGGTGATCTCCTCGACCGGCTGACCAGCAGGTTCTGCCACCCCCTTGACATTCCAGCCGACTGGAATGTTTAGGATGGCCACATGGATGCGAGGGCGCCCGACGCGCTAGCCGCCGGGGCTCAGGAGACCACCAGGACCGACCTGTCGATCGGGGGCATGACCTGCGCCGCCTGTGCCAGCCGCATCCAGCGGACGCTCGGGAGGCTGGACGGCGTCTCCGACGCACAGGTCAACTTCGCCACCTCCCGGGCAACCCTGTTCCACGACGCCACGGTCGGCGACGCCGACTTCCAGGAGGCAGTCGAGGGCATCGGCTACGAGGTGGTCCGACCCGACGACGCCGAGGCGTCAGAGGAGCGTCGGGCAGCCGACCTGTGGCGCCGCTTCCTCCTGGCATCAGTCCTGGGAGTTCCCGTGGTCGTGCTGTCGATGGTGGCCCCCTGGCGCTTCGACGGGTGGGAGTGGCTGGTGGCGGCGCTGGCCACCCCGGTGACCTTCTGGTCAGGCTGGACGTTCCACAGGGCAGCCTGGATGAACCTCCGCCACGGCTCTACGACGATGGACACCCTCGTCTCCATGGGCACCCTCGCCGCCTGGACGTGGTCGACGGTCGTGCTGCTGGCAGGCGTGGAGGACGGGCACGTCTACTACGAGACCGGCACGGTGATCGTGGCGCTGATCCTGCTCGGCAAGTGGTTCGAGGTGAGCGCCAGGCGCCGCTCCGGTGACGCCATCAGGGCCCTGGCCGACCTGGGCGCCCGCACCGCCCGCCTGGAGGACGGCTCCGAGGTCGCCCTTGACGACCTGGCTGTAGGGATGAGGTTCGTGGTGCGCCCCGGCGAGAAGATCGCCACCGACGGGGTGGTGGTCGACGGGAGTTCCGCGGTGGACGCCTCGATGGTCACCGGCGAGCCCGTGCCGGTTGACGTCACCGTCGGCGACGAGGTGATAGGCGCCACGGTCAACGCCAACGGCTGGCTGGTGGTGGAGGCCACGAGGGTGGGCGCCGGAACTGTCCTGGCACAGGTGATCCGCCTGGTCGACGAGGCCCAGGGCAGCAGGGCCGACGTACAGCGCCTGGCAGACCGGGTCTCGGCGGTGTTCGTTCCGGCGGCGATCGCCACAGCCCTCGTCACGCTTCTGGCCTGGTTCCTCATCGGACACGGCGCCGACGAGGCGTTCACGGCGGCTGTGGCTGTGCTGATCATCGCCTGCCCATGCGCACTGGGCCTGGCCACCCCGATGGGGATCATGGTCGGGACGGGAAGGGGTGCCCAGCTTGGCGTGATCATCAAGGGCGGCGAGGTGCTGGAGGACACCCGTGCGGTCGACGTGGCGATCATCGACAAGACAGGGACGATCACCGAGGGCCGGATGGAGCTGGCCGAGGTACTGGCCCCAGATGCCGACGTCGCCACGATGCTGCGCCTGGCCGCGTCCCTCGAGGTCCTCTCCGAGCACCCCGTGGCGCAGGCCGTGAGCACGGCCGTCGCCGACCACCAGCGCGTGGATGGCTTCCAGAGCCATCCGGGCCTGGGCGTCACCGGCCTGGTCGGGGGCACACCGGTCGGCGTCGGCCGCCGAAGGCTGTTCGACCACGTGCCCGGACCGGTCGAGGAGCTTGCCGCGGAAGCCGAGGCCAGGGGGGCCACCGCGGTGTTGGCAGGCCGTGGGGGCACAGCCGAGGCGGTGCTCGTGGTGTCCGACCGGATCAAGGAGACCTCGGTCGAGGCGGTCGCCGCCCTCCACGACCAGGGACTCTCGGTGATCCTGCTCACCGGCGACAACCGCCGGACAGCCGAGTCCGTGGGCGAGGCGGTCGGGGCCGACCGGGTCATCGCCGAGGTCATGCCGGACGACAAGGCAGCCGAGGTGCGCAGGCTCCAGGCGGAGGGCCACCGGGTTGCGATGGTCGGAGACGGCATCAACGACGCCCCGGCCCTGGCCCAGGCGGACCTCGGTATAGCCGTGGGCACGGGCACCGACGTCGCCATCGAGGCCTCCGACCTGACGATCGTCACCGGTGACCTGCGTGCGGTGGCGGACGCCGTTGCCCTCTCCCGGCGGACCCTCGCCACGATCAGGGGCAACCTCTTCTGGGCCTTCGCCTACAACGCCTCGGCGATCCCGCTGGCTGCGTTCGGGATCCTCAACCCGATGATCGCGGCAGCGGCCATGGGGGCGTCGTCGTTGTTCGTGGTGACCAACAGCCTCCGGCTGACGAGGTTCGGTGGCTACCGCCGCCAGTCCCAGGGCCGGGAAGCCCGAGGAGCGCCAGAGAGGGAGGAGGGAGGTGGACATCCCATGACGACCACGCGCACCTGGTCGGTGCCCGACATCAGCTGCGGACACTGCGTCGAGGCAATCAGCGGCAGGGTCTCGCCGGTGGAGGGCGTGACCGGCATCGTCGTAGACCTGGAGGCCAGGACCGTCACCGTCACAGGTGGCGACGAGGCGGCCGTGCTGGCGGCCATTGAAGGCGCAGGCTACGACGTGGCCTGAGGGAGGCCCCTGACCCGGCCCCCCAGTCCCGGGTCGCTCAGGCGTCGTGCAGGCGGATGCGCACGCGCTTGAAGCCCTTTCCCTTGGACTCGGTCTTGACGACCTCGATGCGGCCCACCTGCCCGGTCGACGAGACGTGGGTTCCGCCGTCGGCCTGGCGGTCCAGGCCGACGATGTCCACCACCCGGATCTCTGCAACCGAGTCCGGTATCAGGTTCACCTTGGTCCGGATCAGGTCCCGGTCCACCACGGCGTCCTCCCTCGCCATGAAGGAGACCTGGATCGGCCTGTCCGCCTCGACCTCGGCATTGCAGAGTTCCTCGACCCGTCCGGCGAAGTCGGGAGGCAACTCGCTCAGCTCGAAGTCCATCCTCGCCTCCAGCGGCTCCATGTTCCCGCCGGTAACGGGACGGTGCCATTCCCGCCATATGACGCCACAGAGCACGTGCATTGCCGTGTGGGTCCGCATCAGCTGCCGCCGTCGCTCGTTGTCGACCTCTCCGTGGACGGCCGTGCCGACCGGTGGGACCGGACCGGCCAGGCGGTGCAGGACATTCGGGCCGTCGGACCTGACGTCTATGACCGATGCCGCTCCCGTCCCCCAGGTGAGGTGGCCGGTGTCATGGGGCTGGCCGCCGCTGGTGGCGTAGAAGGCCGTTCGGTCCAGCTCTACGCGGTCGTCGTCAAGCGAGGTCACCACGGCGTCGAACGACCTCAGGTCGGCGTCCCGCAGGTACAGGCGCTCGGTCACCTGCCGGCCCCTGTTGTCGTCGTCACTCTCAGTCCTCCCCGATCGGTCGGTTGATGTCGATCCTGAGCTCCCCGTCCGCGACCTCCCACCTGAGCAGGCTGAGGCCCCTACCGTCGGGAGGGTAGGTGGTAGAGGGGTCGCACGGGTCCACGAAGCGCTCCGCCGAGGGGTCCCACTGCACCAGGCAGGTGGCCTCCCTCCCCGGGACCCTCGCCAGGAAGGCCGACCAGCCGGTCTCATCGGTACCCCCGTCGTGGGTCACCCAGATCGGCCGGTCGCGTCCCATCAGGTCGGGGAACGGGACCGGTCCGTTCTCGGCGATCTCGGCGGCCAGGGCGGTCGTGTCGATGTGCCTGAAGTCCCGGTCGCCCAGCCTCACGTCGACCTTGTCGGAGCTTCCCGCCAGCCAGAGCATCAACAGCATCGTGGCCACGGCTGCGGCCAGCCCGGCCAGGCCCACGACCACCGCCCGCAGGGTCCCGGGCCTCTGGAGCCGGTCGGCGGGCATGGCTGGCTCCTCTCCTGGCTGGTGGGTGGCGGACGCCGGTCCGCCCCGGGTGGGACCGCCACCCGGGGTGCCTAGTATCGCCTGAGACCTCGGCAGCCGGCTGCGCCGGTCGGCGGGTGGTCATGACGACGGGTGCAGGAGGCCGCCGGGGTGGATCTGTTCGAGTACCAGGGGAAGGCGTTCTTCGCCGGCTACGGCATGCCCGTCTCGCCCGGGGAGGTGGCGTTCAGCGTCGACGAGGCGGTGGCCGCCGCGGAGCGCCTCGGTACACCCGTGATGGTGAAGGCCCAGGTCCACACCGGGGGCCGCGGCAAGGCCGGTGGCGTCAAGTTCGCGGCCACCGTCGACGACGTCAGGGAGCACGCCTCGGCGATCCTGGGCCTCGACATCCGGGGCCACGTGGTCGGTCGGGTGTGGATCGAGAGGGCCTCCGACATCGCAGACGAGTACTACGCCAGCTTCACCCTGGACCGCTCGGCCAAGAAGCACCTTGGAATGCTCTCCGCGGAGGGGGGCGTCGAGATCGAGACGGTCGCCGAGGAGAACCCGGAGGCCATCGCCCGGATCTGGGTGGATCCCACGGAGGGCCTCGCCGAGGCCGACTGTCGCAGTTGGGTCGGGGCCGCCGGCCTGCCTGAGGTGGCCGTCGAGGGAGCGGTGGACGTCCTGATGCGGCTCTACACGGCGTACGTGGACGGTGACGCCGACCTGGTGGAGGTGAACCCGCTGATCCTGACGCCCGACGGGAGGGTGCACGTGCTCGACGCCAAGGTCACCCTCGATGCCAACTCGGTCTTCCGGCACCCGGAGTACGCGGCGTTCGACGAGACCCAGGCCCGCGACGAGCGCGAGACCGCCGCCCACGCCAGCGGCCTCCAGTACGTGGGCCTGGACGGGTCGGTGGGCGTCATCGCCAACGGGGCCGGCCTCGCCATGTCCACCGTCGACGTGGTCAGCCAGGCCGGCGGTGAGGCGGCCAACTTCCTCGACATCGGCGGTGGCGCGAACGCCGACGTCATGGCCTCGGCCCTCGAGGTCATCAACAACGACCAGTCGGTCAGGTCCATCTTCATCAACATCTTCGGCGGGATCACCCGCGGTGAGGAGGTCGCCAACGGGATCGTCGAGGCCCTCGACAGGGTCGACATAGGGGCGCCCATCGTGATCCGCCTGGACGGCACGAACGCCGACGAGGGCCGGGCGATCCTGGAACCCCACCTGTCGGGCTCGCTCCAGCTGGCCCCGACGATGCTCGAGGCAGCCGAGCGGGCCGTCGCCCTGGCGGCCGGTACGGAAGGGGCCTGAGCCGTGGCCATCTTCGTGGACGAGGCGACGAAGGTCGTCTACCAGGGCCTCACCGGCAGCCAGGGGCGGTACTACGGCCTGCTCAACAGGGACTACGGGACCCAGGTGGTTGCCGGCACAAACCCCAGGAAGGCCGGCGAGGACGTCGAGGGCATACCCATCTTCGCCTCGGTCGGCGACGCCGTGGCCGAGACCGGTGCCGACGCCTCGTGCATCTTCATCCCGGCGGTGGGCGTCCACGACGCCGTGATCGAGGCGGCCGAGGGTGGTGTCAGGTTCATCGTCGCCATCACCGAGGGGGTGCCGGCACACGACGAGGCCAGGTTCTACAACCAGTTGAGGCGGGACTTCCCCGACGTGCGCCTCCTCGGCCCCAACTGCCCCGGGATCATCTCGCCGGGCCGGTGCAACATCGGCATCACCGCCGGCCACATAGCCCTCCCCGGCGGACCGGTGGGCATCGTCAGCCGCTCCGGGACCCTCACCTACCAGGCCCTCTACGAGCTCAAGCAGAAGGGGATCGGCTGTACGACCTGTGTGGGGATCGGCGGCGACCCTGTTCCCGGTACCTCGTTCATCGACTGCCTCGAGGCCTTCCAGGCAGACCCCGAGACCAGGGCCGTGATGATGATCGGCGAGATCGGCGGATCCGCCGAGGAGGAGGCGGCCGAGTTCATACGGGACGGCATGGACAAGCCGGTCGCCGCCTACGTAGCCGGCGTCACCGCCCCGCCCGGCAAGAAGATGGGTCATGCCGGCGCCATCGTCTCAGGGGGCAAGGGCACGGCCGACGCCAAGATGGATGCCCTGCGCGACGCAGGAGTCCACGTGGGCCTCAACCCCACCGAGGCGGGGGAGCTCATGGCCGGCATCGTCGCCAGCCTCTAGGCGGGCACCGGCGGGCAGGGCCGCTGGTACGGTCGCCGGCGTGCGCCTGGCAGTCCTCGCCTCAGGCACCGGGTCCATCCTGGATGCCATAGCCGACGCCGGGCTGTCGGTGGACCTCGTCCTGGCCGACAGGCAGTGCATGGCCGTGGATCGGGCCGCGGCGAGGGGCATACCGGCCAGCGTCGTGGAGAGGCCCACGTTCGGACCGGGGTTCGACCGCGAGGCCTACACGAGGGAGGTGGTGGAGGCCCTGGTCGACGCCGGGATCGACCTGGTGGCCATGGCCGGCTTCGGGACCATCCTGGGACGTCCGGCCTACGAGGAGTACGGCGGCCGGATCCTCAACACCCACCCCGCCCTGCTGCCCTCCTTTCCGGGTTGGCACGCGGTCGGGGACGCCCTGTCACACGGCGTGAAGGTCACCGGTTGCACCGTCCACATCGCGACCCTCGAGGTCGACTCGGGGCCGATCCTGGCCCAGGAGGCGGTGCCGGTCCTTCCCGACGACAGCGTCGAGAGCCTCCACGAGCGCATCAAGGCCGTGGAGCGCCGGCTCTACCCGGCCACGATCCGGGCCGTCATGGAGGCCAGCGCCGACCTGGTGGGCGGTGCGGCGTGAGCCGGCGGGCACTCCTGTCGGTCTACGACAAGGCCGGGGTGGTTGACCTTGCCCGGGGCCTGGTGGACCTGGGGTGGGAGCTGGTCTCGAGCGGCGGCACCGCCGGCCTCCTGGCCGGGGCCGGTATCCCGGTCACCGAGGTGGCCGAGGTGACGGGGGCGCCCGAGATGCTCGGGGGGAGGGTCAAGACGCTCCATCCCCTAATCCACGGCGGCATCCTGGCCGACCGGTCCGAACCGGCGCACCTCGCCGACCTGGAGGAGCGCGGCATCACCCCGATCGACCTGGTCGTGTGCAACCTCTACCCGTTCGCCTCCGACCCGTCGGTCGAGATGATCGACATCGGGGGTCCCACGATGGTCCGCGCCGCTGCCAAGAACCACGACCATGTGGGCGTGGTCGTGGACCCCGCCGACTACGGCCCCGTCCTGGCTGAGCTCGGTGGCGACGGCCGGCTCTCGGCGGCGACCCGGCGGCGCCTGGCTGCGGCTGCCTTCGCCCACACCGCCGCCTACGACGCGGCCATCGTGGGCTGGCTGGAGGGGGAGGCCCCCGGGGAGCCCGACGGCCCGGTCCTCCCCGACTCCCTGCACCTGGTCCTCGACCGCGTGCAGGACCTGCGCTACGGCGAGAACCCGCACCAGGTCGGTGCCCGGTACCGGCAGGCCGGCCGACGGGGCTGGTGGGACGAGGCCGTCGTGCACGGCGGCAAGGCCATGTCGTACCTGAACCTGCTCGACACGGAGGCGGCCTGGAGGCTGGTGCACGACCTGGGCGGCGACCCGGCAGCGGTGGTCGTCAAGCACGCCAACCCGTGCGGCGTGGCGGTTGCCGGAGGGGTGGCCGAGGCCTACTCGGAGGCCCACGGGTGTGACCCCGTGTCGGCCTTCGGGGGGATCGTGGCCGTCAACCGCCCGGTGCCGGTGGAGATGGCCGAGGCCCTGGCTGAGGTGTTCACCGAGGTCCTGGTGGCACCCGGCTACGAACCCGGCGCCCTGGAGGTCCTGGGACAGAGGAGGAACCTGAGGATCATCGAGGCCCCGGGGCCCGGCCGCCCCGGGTTGGACGTCCGAAGCATCGACGGTGGCCTGCTCGTTCAGACGGCCGACCGGGTGGCGTCCGAGCGGTCCTCGTGGCGGGTGGTCACGAGGAGGGAGCCGACCGAGGGGGAGTGGGTCGACATGGAGTTCGCCTGGCGGGTCGCCTCCCACGTGTCGTCCAACACGATCGTGCTGGCAAGGGACCGGCGGGCCGTGGGCATAGGTGCCGGGCAGCAGAACAGGCGCGACGCCGGCCGGATCGCTGCAGGCAAGGCAGACGGGAGGGCGGCCGGCGGGGCCTGTGCTAGCGACGCCTTCTTCCCCTTCCGCGACGGCCTGGATGCTGCGGTGGAGGCCGGGGTGGCTGCCGTCATCCAGCCGGGAGGGTCGGTACGCGACGACGAGGTCGTCGCCGCGGCCGACGAGGCCGGGCTGGCGATGGTCTTCACGGGCGAGAGGCACTTCCGGCACTGAGCCCGGGTACCGCCCACCGGTGGCGGCTGTAGCCTGCCGCCCCATGGTCCATGGACGGTCGACCGGGGGAACCCGGACCCGATGACGGCCCGACTGCTGGCCGGGGCACCCGTAGCCGAGTCGGTCCTGGCCGACGTGGCGGCGCGCGTGGAGAGGCTCAGGGCGACCGGAACGACGCCGGGCCTGGGCACCATCCTGGTGGGTGATGACGAAGCCAGCGCCGGCTACGTGCGCAAGAAGCACGAGACCTGCGAGGCGGTCGGCATGGCCTCCCAGAACCTGCACGTTCCAGCCGACGCACCGCCGTCGGCCCTCCTGGAGGCGGTGGCCGGGTTCAACGCCGATCCCGCCGTCCATGCCTTCATCATCCAGCACCCTGTTGCCGACGGCTTCGACTTCAACGCAGCGCTGGCTGCCATGGATCCCGAAAAGGACGCCGACGGCCTGCACCCCACCAACCTGGGCAAGTTGGTGCTCCAGGAGGAGGGCCCGGTGCCCTGCACCCCCGCCGGTATCCAGGCCATGTTCGTCCACTACGGGATCGAGGTCTCCGGGAGGCACGTGGTCGTCGTAGGCAGGGGGCCGACGCTGGGCAGGCCCCTGTCCCTCCTGCTCACCACCAAGGCCCCCGGGGCCAACGCCGCGGTAACCGTCGTCCACTCGGCAGTGCCCGACCTGGCCGAGATGACACGCTCAGCCGACATAGTCGTGGCAGCCGTGGGTATCCCCTCGTTCGTCACCCCGGACATGGTGAGGCCCGGCGCCGTGGTGGTCAGCGGCGGCATCTCCTGGGAGGGGCGCAGGCTCCTGGCCGACGTGGACGAGTCGGTAGGCGAGGTGGCCTCGTGGATAACGCCGCGTCTCGGGGGGGTCGGACCAACGACGGTTGCGATGCTGCTCAGGAACACCGTGGAGGCCGCCGAGCGGGCCTCCGCCTGACCCACCACGGGCCCGGGCGGCCACCATGTGGGAAGGGCGACGGGATCGCTGCCGTTAACCGGCAGCGGTGTGACGGCCATGTGAAGACACCCCACCGGCCGTTCCCGGGAGGCCCGGCCCACCCCTAGCCTCGCAACCATGGCGGGCGTCCCCGATCGACTGGCAGCAGGCAGGACTGTCAGCTTCGAGTACTACCCGCCCGCATCACCGGAGGCCCGCCGGCGGGCCATGCAGACAGTTACGCGCCTGGCGCGGCGGCATCCCGACTTCGTCTCGGTCACCTACGGCGCGGGCGGCAGCGACCGGGGCCGTACGAGGGAGATGGTCGCCCACGTGGCCGTCAACCACCTCTCGGGCCGTCACCGCTGCCCGGTCGTGCCCCACCTGACCGGGGTGGGCCACACGAGGGAGGAGGTGAGGGCCCTGCTGGCCGACCATGCCGCCGTCGGGGTGGGCGACCTGCTGGCCCTGGCGGGCGACCCGCGCCCCGACCTTCCCGACGGCGACTTCCGCCACGCAGCCGACCTGGTCGAGTTCGTGCGGGCCGAGACGGACTTCTCCATCGGGGTGGCAGCCTTCCCCGAGCTCCACCCCGACTCCCCTGACAGGGCCAGCGACCGGGGACACCTGGCCGCCAAGCTGGAGATGGCCGACTACGGGATCACGCAGTTCTTCTTCGAGCCTTCCCACTACCAGCGCATGGTCGAGGAACTGGCAGGTCTGGGCTGCACGACGCCGGTGCTGGCCGGGGTCATACCGGTGACCAACCCGGCCTCCGTGAAGCGCTTCGCCGACATGAACGGGACCGTCACGCCCGACGACCTCTGGAACCGGCTGGAGGAGGCCGACCCGGCCGAGCGGCTGAGGATCGCCTGCGACCAGGCCGCCGGCCTGGTCGCGGACCTGGTCGGGGTGGGGGTACCGGGCATCCACCTCTACACCCTCAACGTGCCCGAGGCCGTCGAGGGCGTGCTGGACCGCCTCGGCGACGGCTACTTCGCCGCCGTCGCCCGTCCAGCCGTCTGACCGCCCGGCGGGAGCCCTCCCGGCTGCTGCCTGGGGCTGGGAGCGGGCCGGCGTGTCGATAGGGTCGGTCCCCATGGGCGAGAAGATCACGATGGGGTCCGACGGCGCGCTCGTCGTTCCCGACGAACCGGTCATTCCATTCATCGAGGGCGACGGCACCGGGGTCGACATCTGGCCTGCAGCCAGGCTGGTCCTGGACGCCGCCGCCGCCAGGCACGGCCGCCGGGTGGACTGGCACGAGGTCCTGGCCGGCGAGAAGGCCTACAACGAGGTCGGCGACTGGCTCCCCCAGGAGACGGTCGAGGCCTTCGACGAGTGCCTCATCGGCATCAAGGGACCCCTCACCACCCCCATCGGCGGGGGCTTCCGCAGCCTCAACGTGGCCCTGCGCCAGATCCTGGACCTCTACGTCTGCCTCAGGCCGGTCCGGTGGTTCGAGGGGGTGCCCTCGCCGGTCAGGTCCCCGGAACTGGTCGACATGGTCATCTTCAGGGAGAACACCGAGGACATCTACGCCGGCCTCGAGGTGGAGGCCATGTCACCCGAGGCGCTGAAGCTGAGGGGGCTGCTGGAGGACGCATTCGGCTGGAAGATCCGCGAGGACGCGGGCATCGGGATCAAGCCCATCTCCCGGACGGGTTCCCAGCGCCTCCAGCGGGCCGCCCTGGAGTACGCGGTGGCCAGGGGCCGCAAGACCGTCCACTGGGTGCACAAGGGCAACATCATGAAGTTCACCGAGGGGGCCTTCCAGAAGTGGGGCTACGAGCTGGTCCGTGAGGAGTTCAGCGATGTCGCCGTGGCGTGGGCCGACTGCGACGGTGACCCCGGCGACAAGATCCTCGTGCAGGACGCCATCGCCGACATCGCCCTGCAGCAGGTGCTCACCAGGCCGGCCGAGTTCGACGTGATCGGGACCATGAACCTGAACGGGGACTACCTCTCCGACGCCCTGGCGGCACAGGTCGGAGGCATCGGGATAGCCCCGGGGGGCAACGCCAACTACGTGACCGGACACGGGATTTTCGAGGCCACCCACGGCACAGCACCCAAGTACGCGGGCCTGGACAAGGTGAACCCCTCCTCGGTGCTGCTCTCGGGGGTCCTCATGTTCGAGCACATCGGCTGGCAGGAGGCCGCCGACGACATCGTGTCGGCCCTGGAGGCGACCATCGGCGAGAAGGTCGTCACCTACGACTTTGCCCGCCTCATGGACGGTGCCACCGAGGTGAGCTGCTCCGAGTTCGCGCAGGCGATCGTCGACCGGCTGTGATCCCGGCACCCTCCGGCGTCCACCCTGTCGGCTGAGGCGACCCAGGGCCCGGGCGAACCGGCGGCCGGCATCTACCGGCGGGGCTGGAGTCTGGTCAGGCGGTCGCTGCGCGCCCACCCGTGGGCCCACGCCGGAGGGATAAGCGGGGGCACGGTCTTCGCTGGCGCCGTGGTCGGGTTCACGGTCGTCGTGGGCAGGGTCACCGACGAGGTGATCATCCCCGGCCTGGACAACCCGGGGAGCGTCGACGGGCGGGACGTCTGGCTGGCCATGGGAGCCATCGCCCTCGTCGGGCTGGTCCGGGGCGTCTCGGTGATGGTCAGGCGCTACTTCAACTTCATGGGGGCGATGCTCACGCAGCGCACCTGGCGCCGGGGGATCGTGGACCGCTACCTGGACTCCCCACTGCGCTTCTTCCAGACGAGGCCTGCCGGGAAGCTGCTGGCACATGCCGACGCAGACGCCGAGGCGGCCTCGTCCATGCTCATGCCGCTGGCCTTCGCGGTCACCGTGGTGGTTCTCGTTGCGCTGGCCGTGGCCAGCCTCGTCGTGGTCCACCCGCTGTTCGCCCTCGTGGCAGTCCTGCTCTTCCCCACGCTTGCGGTCCTGAACCAGGTCTACACACGGGCCGTTGAGGCGCCGTCCGCCCGGGCCCAGGCCATGGTCGGGAGGGTGTCTGCCATCGCCCACGAGAGCCTCGACGGGGTGCTGGTCGTCAAGACCCTCGGCCGGGAGGAGGCCGAGGTCGAGCGCCTCACCGACGCCTCCGAGGAGCTGAGGCGGGAACGCCTGGTTGTGGGAGGCATCCGGGCACGCTTCGAGCCCCTCCTCTACTCGCTTCCGGGGCTGGGGGTGTTGGTGCTTCTCCTGGTCGGCCTCTGGCTGGTCGACCGCGGCGCCGTCAGCGTGGGCCAGGTGGTCCAGGCCATGACCCTGTTCGGGATCCTCTGGCTGCCCGTGCAGATCCTGGGGTACCTGTTCCAGGAGATGCCACGCTCGGTCGTCGCCATGGATCGGATCGACTCGGTGTTGGAGGCCGAACCGGAGCTCCGGCCCGATCCCGCCCCCGTCCTCCCGCTGGTACCTGGTTCGGTCGGGGTTGAGTTCAGCGACGTGTCGTTCGCCTACCCCGCGGGTGGCCCGGTGCTCTCAGGCCTCACGCTCTCGGTCCAGCCGGGGGAGGTGGTGGCACTTGTCGGGGCCACGGGAGCCGGCAAGAGCACACTCCTCGGCCTGCTGTCGGGGCTGTTCCCCGTGGACGGAGGCAGGATCACGATCGGCGGTGTGGACGTGGCCGAGTTGGGTGCGGACGGGATCGCGGAGGTGGTGGCACCGGTGCTGCAGGAGACCTTCCTGTTCGCCGACACGGTCCGCCGGAACCTGCTGCTGGGCGCCGACGTGCCGGACGGCGAGTTGCACAGGGTGCTCGGCCTGGTTGCGGCGGACCGGTTCGTCGGGGAGCTGCCACAGGGCCTCGACACGGTGCTGGGAGAGCGTGGGGTCACGCTGTCCGGGGGCCAGCGCCAGCGCCTGGCCATGGCCCGGGCCCTCCTGCGCCGCCCCCGCCTGCTCCTTCTGGACGACGCCACCTCCGCGGTCGACCCGGTCGTGGAGGCCCAGATCCTCCAGAACCTGCGCGCGCATCCCGGCCGGACCCTCATCGTCGTGGCCCACAGGCTTGCGACCATCCGCCAGGCCGACAGGGTCATGCTGCTCGACGACGGCCGCATCGCGGCCGAGGGGACCCATGAGGAACTTCTCTCGGTGCCCGCCTATACGGCCCTGGCCAGGGCCTACGAGGAGGCACAGGAGTGACCAGCCTCGACGGCCACGACGTTCTCGGACCCGGGGAGGAACCCGAGCCCCGCGCCCTCGACGACATCGACGGTGCAGGAGCACTCGAGGTCCTGCGACGGGGCCTGGCGGCCTCCCCCGAACTGCGGGCGGGCCTGGGGCTGAGTGGCCTCATGACCCTCGCCGTGGCGGGCAGCCGCATGCTGGTGCCGCTCGTGATCCAGTTCGTGCTGGACAGGGGCGTGACCGGGAGCAGCGTCCGGTTGGGGCTGGTGGCGGCCGCCTCGGGTGTTGCCCTCGCCCTCGTGGTCGGCTCGGTCTTCGTCTCCCAGGTCGTCTACAGGCGCCTCGTTGCGGTGGCCGAGTCGGTTCTGATGGGCCTGCGGCTGCGCACCTTCGCCCACCTGCACCGTCTCAGCCTGGCAGAGCACACAGCCACCAGGACCGGGGTGCTCACGGCGAGGGTGACCAGCGACGTGGAGGCCCTGGCCAGGTTCGCCCAGTGGGGTGCCATCTCCTGGATCGTCAACTCAGTCCAGATCCTGGGGGTGGTGGTCGTCATGGCCGTCTACTCCTGGCAGCTCACGCTTGTCACCGTGCTGGCCCACCTTCCCCTGATGCCGGTGCTGCGCGACATGCAGCGGCGACAGCTCCGGGCCTACGACCTGCTGCGCACCCGCGTGTCGGAGACGATGGGGGCCCTCGCTGAGACCGTCCACGGGATCCAGGTGGTCCGGACCTACGGCCAGCGGGAGCCCTCCCGCCGCCGCCTCTACGACGTGGTCGACAGCCAGTACCGCCAGCAGATGAGGGCGGCCAGATACTTCTCGTTCGTGCTGCCCACCACCGACATCTTCGGCGTGGCGGCCGTGGCGGCCGTGATCGGAGCCGGGGTCCACTGGGGAGCCGCCTGGGGTGTCACCTCGGGGGAGCTCGTGGCCTTCGTGTTCCTCGTGAACATGCTGGTCACCCCGATAACCACCCTCGGAGAGACCCTGGACCAGACTCAGACGGCCCTGGCCGGCTGGTGGAAGATCCTGGACGTCCTGGACACCGAGGTGGAGGTGCCCGAGCCCGGGCCCGGCGAGGCCGAGGCGCTTCCGGAGGGTGCCCTGTCCGTGTCGGTGAGCGACCTGGAGTTCGCCTACAGGGGCGGCGACAGGGTCCTGCACGGCATCGACGTCGAGGTCGGGGCCGGCCTGTCGGTGGCCGTCGTGGGCGAGACCGGTTCTGGAAAGACCACCTGCGCCATGCTGCTCGCACGCCTTGCCGACCCCACCGCCGGCCAGGTCAGGATCTCGGGCGTCGACCTGCGGGCGGTGCCAGCAGACGCCCGTAGGCGCTCGATCCGGATGGTTCCCCAGGACGGCTTCCTCTTCGACACGACCGTCGGAGGCAACATCGCCTTCGGGAGGGAGGGGTCGACCCGGTCCGACGTGGAGACGGCGGTGGAGGCGCTGGGCCTGTCGGCCTGGGTTGACGGCCTTCCCGCGGGCCTCGACACCCCGGTCGGGGAGCGCGGGTCCTCCCTGTCGGTTGGCGAGCGGCAGCTGGTGGCCCTGGCCAGGGCACAGTTGGCCGATCCCGGCCTGCTGGTCCTGGACGAGGCGACCTCCGCCGTCGATCCGGAGACCGAGCAGGCCCTCGAGCGCGCCCTGGAGCACCTGGCGGAGGGCCGCACGACGGTGAGCGTGGCCCACCGGTTGTCCACCGCCGAGAGGTCCGACCTGGTGCTGGTGTTCGACCGTGGCCGGATCGTGGAGCAGGGGACGCACGCTGACCTGGTGGCCGCCGGTGGGACCTACGCCGGCCTGTACGGGTCCTGGCTGGGCAACACCCGGAAGGTGGCGAGCTGAGCTGTCGCTGGCCCGGGCGCGGCGGGGACAAACCCTGAGCCCCTAGTCACATGGAGCGGTGGGCGGCAGCGGCACGGGCCGTCGGTACCCTCGGAGACAAGCCGCCACCCAGCGAGGAGTACCCAGTGAGCACCGTTCCAACCCGCGTCGCCGTGACCGGCGCAGCCGGCCAGATCGGCTACAGCCTCGTGTTCCGCATAGCCAGCGGACAGCTCCTGGGACCCGACCGACCGGTGGTCCTGAGCATGCTCGAGATCACCCCGGCCATGGGTGCCCTCGAGGGCGTGGCCATGGAGCTGGACGACTGCGCCTTCCCGCTGCTGGCCGGAATGGAGCTGGGCGACGAGGCCGGAACGGCCTTCGACGGAGCGGAGGTGGCGCTGCTCGTGGGGTCACGGCCCCGCACGAAGGGGATGGAGCGCCAGGACCTGCTCGAGGCCAACGGGGCCATCTTCACCGTCCAGGGGCAGGCACTCAACGAGGGTGCGGCCGACGACCTGCGGGTCCTGGTCGTGGGCAACCCTGCCAACACCAACTGCCTCATCGCCATGAACAACGCTCCCGACGTGCCCGACGAGCGGTTCACGGCCATGACCCGTCTGGACCACAACAGGGCGCTCACCCAGGTGGCCGGGAAGCTGGGGGTTCCGGTGGGTGAGGTGTCCCGCATGACCATCTGGGGAAACCACTCGGCAACCCAGTACCCCGACCTGTTCCACTGCCGTGTCGGGGACTCCACCGCCGCTGAGGCGGTCGGCGACCAGGCCTGGGTGGAGGACGAGTTCATCCCGACCGTGCAGAAGCGCGGGGCGGCCATCATCGAGGCCCGGGGCGCCTCAAGCGCGGCCTCGGCCGCCAACGCCGCCATCGACCACGTCCGCGACTGGGTGCTGGGGACCCCGGAAGGGGACTGGGTTTCGATGGCCGTCCCGTCCGACGGAAGCTACGACGTGCCCGAGGGCCTCATCTCGTCGTTCCCGGTGACCTGCTCCGGCGGTTCCTGGTCGATCGTGGGGGGCCTCGACATCGACCCCTTCTCGAGGGGGCGCATCGACGCCTCGGTGGCAGAGCTGGCCGGGGAGAGCGAGATGGTGAGGGGCCTCGGCCTGATCTGAGGCCTGCCCGTTGCTGATAGCGGTCCGGGGACCGTCAGCTGCGACGTGCCAGGGAGTCCAGGCCCAGCACGACCACCACGGCCGCCAGGGCCAGGAGGGCCGGAACCGCCGCCTCGTCCGCTGCCGGCCATGCCAGCCCTGCGCCGGACACCACCGCGTCGCCCTCGCGGCCGATCGTGCCGACCCCGTCAGGCCACGGCCAGAGCACCCTGAGGGAGCCGGCCATGAGGCCCACCAGGGCGGCCAGCACGGTGTCGTGGTGACGGTCCATGAGGCGGCCCAGCAGCGTCGAGAAGGCCGCCAGCCCGACGACGGCTCCCAGCCCGAACAGGGCCAGGTCGCCCACCGCCCGGTCGTCCACGGCGCCCAGGACGCTCGGGTACATGCCGAGCATCAGCAACAGGAAGGCCCCGGAGATGCCCGGGAGGACCATGGCGCAGACGGCCACCGCCCCCGCGGCCAGCAGGGCCGCCGCAGAGGGATCCTCGACGGGCCCGGTGCGCCAGCCGAGGGAGACGAAGAGGATGCAGGCAACCGCCGCCGCCAGCGCCAGGCGCCCGGGTGTCCACGAACCCGGGATGCGCCAGGCGACGACGGTCGACGCCACCACGAGGCCCAGGAAGGCCCCCGCCATGGCCTCCGGGTGGTCCTCCAGGCCGGCCTCGATTGGGCCCGCCAGGAGCACGACCGCTGCGGCCACACCGACCAGCAGCGGGAGCACGAACGGCCAGTCGACCGACCGGGCCTGCCGGACCGAGGCCCCGGGATCCCCCCTGGCCAGCAGCCCGAGTGCCCGCGCAGCGTCGCTGATGGAGCCGATCAGGCGCTCGTAGATCCCAAACAGCAGGGCGACCGTGCCCCCCGACAAGCCGGGCACGACGTCGGCGGCACCCATGCAGGCGCCGCGGGCGAACTGAAGCGCCGCCCGTCGGCTTCCGGTCACGTGTCGGTGTCCGCGGTGTAGGGCGCCAGGGCCGCGGCTATCGCGCTCGGCGCCCTGGTCGGGCGCCCCTCGGTGTCGGTGATGGCAGCCCTGACCTGCTGGGTGGCCATCACCTCGCCGTTCCTCAGGATCCGCTGGCGCCAGATGGACGACGCCCGGCGGGTCTCGACCACCTCGGTCTCGATGGTCAGGGAGTCTCCCGCCTCGACCGACCTGGAGAAGGCGGTCTCGATGTTGGTGACCACGAACCGGTACCCCTGCCGTTCGAGGTCGTGGAGGCCCAGGCCCACCGCGTCCAGCAGCTCGATCCTGCCAGTCTCGAAGAGCTGCACGTAGACCGAGTGGTTGAGGTGACCGTAGGGGTCCAGCTCGTAGAACCGGACCTTGACCGGGTGCAGGTGCGCAGGCACCCACGGGACGCTAGTGCCCCGACCGTCGGATCCAGGGCCGCGGAAGAGCGGGGCGCGGCGTCGCTAGCCTCCCCGGGCATGGCCCCTTCCGGCGACGTGGAGCTGTTCGCGGAGGCGTTCGGTCCGCCAGCGGGAGAGCCCGTGCTGCTCATCTCCGGAGCGGACGCCCAGTGCACCCGCTGGACCCCGGCGATCATCGACCCCCTGGTGGAAACTGGCCACCGGGTGGTGCGCTTCGACAACAGGGACAGCGGCCTGTCAACGAAGCTGGCCTCCGATGTCGGCTACACGCTGGACGACCTGGCCGGCGACGCCCTCCGGGTCCTGGACGACCTGGACATCGGGGACGCACACGTCGTGGGTCGCTCGATGGGGGGCATGGTGGCCCAGGTGCTGGCCCTCGAGGCCCCGGAGAGGGTCAGGTCGCTGGTGCTGTTGTGCACCTCTCCCGGGCTGGGCGACGAGCGGCTGCCTCCGGCCCTGGACTGGCTGGTGGACGCCATGGCCGAGCGGCTCTTCGCCCCGCCACCCGCCGACCGCGACGCCAGGGTTTCCTGGGTGGTCGACCTGGACCGCCTCTTCGCCGGGTTCCGGTACGCCTTCGACGTGGTTGCGGCGACGCGGATGGCCGAGGCCGAGGTGGAGCGCTGCTGGTACCCGGAGTCCGGCCACGGCCCGGCGGTGGGTGCGTCGCCCTCACGGCTGGACCGGCTGGGCGAGATCGGGGCACCGACGCTGGTGGTGCACGGGACCGCCGATCCGGTCTTTCCGGTTGAGCACGCCCTGGCCCTGTCCGGGGGGATCCCGGGGGCCGACCTGTGGCTTGTGGAGGGCCTGGGCCACGAGGTGCCCGACGCCTGCCTGGAGGACCTCATGCCGAGGCTCCTCTCACATTTGGGGGCCTGACCGGCGCAGGCCCGCTCCAGGCGCACGCGAAACGGCGCCCCCACTCGGAGGGGCGCCGTTCCTCAGAGCCCCTGACCGGGTCGTCGCGCGTCTTCGTTCTCCATGGCCCAGCAGGGCGTCGGTCGCGAGAACGTGAGGGGACCGGCTCGATCAGGTGGCCCGGACTCACCCGCAGGGCGGGGCTCGACTCCACTCCTCGATCCGGTCGGCTCGCACGATCTGTCCTCCGGTCTGTGGCGACCACCGAACGTGCTGACCTCACTGTCGCGCCGGCCCCCTGCCTTGTCAACCGGTGCGACAGGGCAGCCCGCGGCTGGCACGGAGGTGGTTTCTGCCTGCGCCGGTCCCGTCAACCGGCGCGGTCGACCCACCACCCGTGGAGGATCGGGCCGGTGGGCCGGGGCGGGGGCCGCCCTCCGGCGGATCGGCTCAGCGCTGGCCGGTCAGAGCCCGGTTCTTGACCTTGGCCCTCACGAAGTCGCGGTTCAACAGCGCTATGAAGTCCAGGCTGATCTCCTTGGGGCAGGCCTCGTGGCACTCCCCGTGGTTGGTGCACGAGCCGAAGTAGGCCTCCATGGTCTCGACCATGGCCTCGGTCCGGCTCCAGCGCTCGGGCTGGCCCTGTGGGAGGAGGGCAAGGTGTCCGACCTTGGCCGACGTGAACAGCTGTGCCGCCGAGTTCGGGCAGGCGGCAACGCAGGCCCCGCAGCCGATGCATGCCGCGGCGTCGAAGGCCAGGTCCGCCGCCTCCTTGGGGACCGGCGTCAGGTTGGCGTCGGGAGCAGAGCCCGAGCCGACCGAGATGTACCCGCCGCTCTCGATTATGTGGTCCAGGGGTGAGCGGTCGACCGCCAGGTCGCGGATGACGGGGAAGCCGGCGGCCCTGAACGGCTCCAGGACGATCTCGTCACCGTCCTCGAACTCGCGCATGTGCAACTGGCAGGTGGCGGTGGCCTTCTGGGGTCCGTGGGCGCGGCCGTTGATCATGATCCCACAGGTCCCACAGATGCCCTCACGACAGTCCGACTCGAATACGACTGGTTCCTCACCGCGGTCGTTGAGCTGCTCATTCAGGAGGTCCAGCATCTCGAGGAACGAGGCGTCGGGGCTGACCTCCTGGGAGTGCTCCTCGAACGCCCCCGGTGAGTCGGGGCCGTCCTGGCGCCACACCCTGAGGGTCACTGTGATGGTGTCGCCCACGTCAGGCTCCTACTTGTACGAGCGCTGTGTCAGCGCCACGTTCTGGAACGAGAGTTCCTCCCGGTGGCGCACCTGCTTCTCTCCCTGCCCCTGCCACTCCCAGGCCGCCACGTGGGCGAAGTTGTCGTCGTCGCGCAGGGCCTCGCCGTCGGGGGTCTGGTGCTCCTCCCTGAAGTGGCCACCGCAGGACTCCTCCCTCTGGAGGGCGTCACGGGCCATGAGCTCGGCCAACTCGAAGAAGTCGGCTACCCGGCCGGCCTTCTCGAGGGACTGGTTGAGCGTGTCGGCGCTGCCGAGCACCCTCACGTCGCTGTGGAACTCGTCGCGCAGGGCGGGGATCTCGGACAGGGCCCTGTTCAGCCCCGCCTCGTTCCTGGCCATCCCGATGTTGTCCCAGACGATCCTGCCCAGCTCCCTGTGGAAGTGGTCAACCGACCTTGTGCCCCTGGTGGACAGCCAGCGCCTCGTGTCGTCCTCGACGGCCGAGACGGCCTCGGTGAAGGCGGGATCGTCGGTGGGGACCACGGGATCTCCCAGCAGGCCCGCCAGGTCGTCGCCGATCGTGTAGGGCAGCACGAAGTACCCGTCGGCCAGGCCCTGCATCAGGGCGCTGGCCCCCAGGCGGTTGGCTCCGTGGTCGCTGAAGTTGGCCTCGCCGATGGCGTAGAGCCCCGGCACGGTCGTCATCAGGTGGTAGTCGACCCACAGGCCGCCCATGGTGTAGTGGCTGGCCGGGTAGATGCGCATGGGGGAGCTGTACGGGTCCTCGCCGGTGATGCGCTGGTACATGTCGAAGAGGTTCCCGTACCTGGCCGAGATGGCCTCGTGTCCGTCGCGTTCGATGGCGGCTGCGAAGTCCAGGTAGACGCCGTTGCGCAGCGGCCCCACGCCGTGGCCGGCGTCCACGACCGTCTTGGCGTTGCGCGACGCCACGTCCCTCGGGACCAGGTTCCCGAACGCCGGGTACTTGCGCTCGAGGTAGTAGTCGCGTTCGGACTCTGGTATCCCGGCCGCCGCCCGCCCGTCGCCGGCCGCCGACGGCACCCAGATGCGGCCGTCGTTTCGCAGCGACTCCGACATGAGGGTCAGCTTGGACTGGAAGTCGTCGCTGGCCGGGATGCAGGTCGGGTGGATCTGCGTGTAGCAGGGGTTGGCGAAGAAGGCGCCCTTCCGGTGGGCACGCCAGGCAGCGGTGACGTTGCACATCATGGCGTTCGTCGAGAGGAAGTAGACGTTGCCGTAGCCGCCGGTGGCCAGCACCACGGCGTGGGCCGAGTGGGGGGCGACCTCGCCCGAGACGAGGTCCCGCGTGACGATCCCGCGGGCCCTGCCCTCCTTCACGACCACGTCCAGCAGCTCGCTGCGGCTGTGCAGCTCGACGGTGCCGGCCGCCACCTGGCGCATCAGCGCCGAGTAGGCGCCCAGCAGCAGTTGCTGGCCGGTCTGTCCCCGGGCGTAGAAGGTGCGCGACACCTGGGCCCCGCCGAAGGAGCGGTTGTCGAGCAGCCCGCCGTAGTCCCGGGCGAAGGGGACCCCCTGGGCCGTTGCCTGGTCGATGATGTTGACCGACACCTCGGCCAGGCGGTGGACGTTGGCCTCCCTCGACCTGTAGTCGCCGCCCTTGACCGTGTCGTAGAAGAGCCGGTGCACCGAGTCGCCGTCGTTGGGGTAGTTCTTGGCGGCGTTGATGCCCCCCTGGGCGGCGATGCTGTGGGCGCGTCGGGGGCTGTCGTGGAACGTGAAGGCCTTGACCCGGTAGCCGAGCTCGCCGAGGGTGGCTGCGGCCGAGGCCCCGGCGAGGCCGGTGCCTACCACGATCACCTCGAACCTGCGCTTGTTGGCCGGGTTCACCAACCTCATTGCGAACTTGTGGCTCTCCCACATGTCGGCGATGGGGCCGTCGGGGACCTTGGCGTCGAGGACCGGGCCGGCCTGTGGGTCCGCCGACATCAGTGGCCCTCCGCCTGTTCGGCCAGGCAGGCCAGGCCGTCGCTGTCGTTCACCGGGCAGGCCCTGTTGTCCTCGTCGACCAGCCCAGCCTGGGTGAGGATCGGGAACGAGAGGTTGCCGACCAGGATCAGACCTGCCAGGCCCGCGGCCAGGCCCCGCCGCAGGTGGTTGTAGCGGGGGTTGTTCACGCCGAGGCTCTGGAACATGGACCAGGCGCCGTGGAAGATGTGCACGGCCAGGGCCACGTTGGCGACGACGTAGATGATCGCCACGGGCAGGCTGGCCAGTGAGGTGGCCACGTTGTGGTACGGGTCGCCGCGCACGAAGTCGGGTCCCAACCACCAGCCCCAGGTCAGGTCGGCCAGGTGGAACAGCAGGTAGAGGGCGATTATGGGCCCTGTCCAGCGCATGGTGCGGCTGGCGTAGTCGGCTGCAATGTGGTCGCGGCCTCCCGCGTAGCGCTTGGCGCCGCTCACGTAGCCGGCGTCGCTGCTGGAGTGGCGGCTCATGTCCTTGAGGGTGATGGCCGCGTGGAGGTGCAGGACGAACATGGCCGTCAGGCCGAGGCGCATCAACCAGAGCAGGAAGCTCCTCGGCACAATGCCGCCTCCCAGGTCGCGGAGGGCCTCGGCGTACTCGTGCATCCTGGCCGGGCCCTCGTAGAGGTGGAGGTTGCCGACCATGTGGACGAGCACGAACCCGATCAGGCCGATGCCGGTGAGGGCCATGACCCACTTCCGGCCGACCGCGGTCTGGTAGAGGTTCAGGGGGAAGGGCCAGGGCCGCTTCCGGTTGCGTACCGGCGCCACCCGGTACCGCTCGCGGATGCTCTGGGCCATCTGGTCCTCCGGGTCCTGGGGCCGCCGGGAGGGCGCCCGACCTGTCCCAGAAGGTAGCGGCGCCGGACCGGATCCGTGCGGTGCGCCGGCCCCGTGGCGGGTCTACCCGGCCGCCGGGCTCCTCATCATCGTTCCGTTGTCGAACACGACCCGGTCACCGACCCGTGTCTGGAACAGGACCTCGTCGCCGTCCTCCCAGATGTGCACGTCGAGCGTCTCCCCGGGCATCACCGGCGACTTGAAGCGGCCACCCATGCTCGTGAAGCGGGTCGTGTCGGATCCGCAGGCGGCGTGGAGCAGTGCCCTTCCGGTGAAGCCGTAGGTGCAGAGACCGTGGAGTATGGGCCTGTCGAAGCCCGCCAGGGCGGCGAACGACGGGTCGGAGTGGAGGGGATTGCGGTCACCGTTCAGGCGGTAGAGCAGGGCCTGGTCGGTGCGGGTGGCGTAGGAGACGACCTGGTCGGCCGGCCGGTCGGGCTGCTCCCACGTGTTGGAGGGTCCCCGGTCGCCACCCCAGCCGCCCTCCCCGCCAATGAACAGGCCCGACCTGGTTGACCAGAGGGGGTTCCCGTCGGTGTCGGAGACGTCGGCCTCCAGGTAGACCAGGGCTGCCTTCCCCTTGTCGTAGATCTGCGCCACCCTTCCGACCGAGACGCCGGTCCCCTCGGCGGCCAGGGGCTGGTGGAGGGTTAGGTGCTGTTCGGCGTGGAGGAGGGCCGCCCAGTCGAACTCGCCGAAGCCGGGGCGGTTGCCGCCGCCCATCACGACCACCTGGGTCGGCAGGGCGGCCTGGGCGATCCCGTTGCTGTTCTCCGTCGTGAACTCCAACTCGAAGCCGGTGGGGTCGCTGGCTCCGGCTCCCACCCCGAGGGCGTAGAGGAGGCTGTCCTTGGAGGTCCAGGAGAACTCGCTGGGCTCGCCCGTGGTGCCGGCTGCGTCCGGGTTGATCGGCATCTCTCGCTCCTGTGTCGCTGTGGCGGCCGACGTTACGGGAGCCCGGCCCGGGTGGCCAACCGGGCCTGTGGCTACGGTTCGGGTCGATGTTGGAGGACCGTCCGGCGCTGCGGGAGCGTGTGGGGTGACCCCGGCCGGCCCCTTCCCGGGCCTGATCAGGGTCGATCCGCTACGGCTCTGGTTCGACGAGGCGGGGCTGGGCCCGGGTTCCCCCATGCGCTTCGAGCGCGTGGCTGCCGGCGAGTCCAACGAGGTGTTCCTGGTCCACCGCGGCGGGTCGACATGGGTGCTGAGGCGGCCGTCTGCTGTGCCGCTCTCCGTGGACGGCGCAAACCGGATCATGGAACGCGAGTACAGGTTCC
Source organism: uncultured Candidatus Nemicrothrix sp. (assembly GCA_964344855.1). Classification (GTDB taxonomy): domain Bacteria; phylum Actinomycetota; class Acidimicrobiia; order Acidimicrobiales; family MedAcidi-G1; genus UBA3125. The sequence continues at coordinate 59,598 of CAYFOV010000007.1, read as the reverse complement.
AGCAGGCCCTGTCAGGCACCGGGGTCCCCCACGCCACACCGCTGGCCCTCTGCATGGACACCGATGTGACGGGCGCCGTCTTCTACGTGATGGAGTTCGTGGACGGCGTGGTCGTGGGCGACCAGCCGCCCGCGGAACTCGGCGGCCGGGCGGCGGCGGGGCTGGTCATGGAGGAAATGGTCGACGCGCTGGGTGCGCTGGCGGCCGTGGATCCGGAGGAGGCCGGGGTGGCCGACCTGGGCCGGCCCGACGGCTTCATCGAGCGCCAGGTGGGCCGCTGGCTGGGACAGCTGGAGGGCTACAGGCGGCGGGACATCCCGGGGATCGACGAGGTGGCCGCCTGGCTGGAGTCGAACCGTCCAGGTGGGTCGAGGGCAGGGGTCATGCACGGCGACTTCAACCGCCACAACATGTTGTTCGCGAGGGAGCGTCCGACCCGCCTGGCGGCCGTGCTGGACTGGGAGAACGCCACGGTGGGAGACCCCCTCATGGACCTCGGCTACCTGCTGGCGGGCTGGCAGCCCGAGGATCCCGTGCTTCCGACCCGTGGCCAGCTGGTGGGGCGCTGGTCCGAGCGGTCGGGCCGGCGGCCCGAGGCCCTGGGCTGGTACGCGGCGATGAGCACCTTCAAGTTGGCGTGCATGCTCGAGGGGGTGCGGGTGCGCCAGGCCGAGGACCCCACGAGGGAGGAGAACCCGGTCCTGGGGGGTGCGGTGCTGGGCCTGGTGTCGCGGGCGGGCCAGATCGCCGGTCGTGCAGCTGACTGGTGAAGTAGCAGGTCCGGCAGCCTCTTTTTTCCCTCACCCCTTGCTTTTTGGCGAATGACAGTGTTGTAATTACACCGCCGGGACCCACCGTGGGTCTCAGCGGCCCGTTCCCAGGGGCCAGTGGAGTCGTCCGGCAACCCGGGCGGTGGGAGGCGGAGCATCATGGGGGTTTTCGCGAAACCGGACCTCGACATCGACTGGCAGGAGTTCTCCAACTGCCTCGGGGTCGACCCGGACCTGTTCTTCCCGGAGCGGGGGGCCAGCACGAGGGAGGCCAAGGACGTCTGCAGGGCGTGTGTCGTGCGCTCCGAGTGCCTCGAGTTCGCCCTGCAGAACGGCGAGAAGTTCGGGATCTGGGGTGGCATGAGCGAGAGGGAGCGCCGCCGCATCAGGCGCCAGCGGGCGCTCGAGAGGGCCGCAGCTGCGGCCAGGGCCGGCTGACCCAGCCCACGGACTCGATCCCGGCCGCCACCGGCCGGTAGCCCGTCCACCGCCGACAGCGGCTACCCTCTGGTCATGAGCCTCCTCGCATTCCTGAGCAGCAACGAACTCCTGATCGTGGCGATCGTGGCGATCGTCCTCTTCGGCGGCAGCCAACTGCCCAAGCTGGCCCGGAACCTGGGCAGGGCCCAGAAGGAGCTGCAGAAGGGCATGGCGGAGGGAGCCAAGGAGGCAGAGGCCTCCGACGCCGCCCCCAAGGACCCCGCGGCCGACTGACCCGTCGGGCGGTCGTGACCACGGCGGCCCACCTGACCGACAGCCCGCCCTGTAGCGGCGCGCCGTGGGTACACTCGACCCCCGCTCGGGGAACCCCGGGACGCCAACGCACCCTGATCCACAGGAGCCCCGGCCCATGACCGACACGACCGACGACCTGGAACCGCAGCCGCCCGTGGGCGACGTGTCGGTCGTCTACCTGGGCCCCGTCGCCCCCCACTGGGAGGTCAGGTCAACCTTCGGCGACCGGCAGTTGATCGAGTCGTTCCGCGACAGGATCCACGCCCGCCTGATGCTGTTGCCGCCCCACGACCCGCAGTTCCGCCGCAACCGCGAGCGCATCAACAGGGACGCCGAGCGCGAGAACGTGCTCGTCTACTGGGACCTCGGCTACGAGGAGGAAGAGGAGGCCTGAGCCTCCCCTCTACGGGCCGCCCGCCGGGCCCCTGGTCCGGTCGGCCGTAGTCCTCAGCCGTAGTCCGACACGCCCGGCCACGGGCCACGGCACCTCACCTCCGGTCACCTCGTGACCCGGTACCGACGCGACAGCAGCCCCGACGTGGTCGGGGCCACTGCCGAGAAGGGGGCGTGGAGGGGGACCGCCCCCGGCTGACGGTTCAGGCCGCGGTGGCTGCGACCTCCCGTCGTTGCCTGCGGATCCGGCGCCGCTGCCGCTCAGAGCAGCCGCCCCAGACCCCGTGCTCGACCCGGTGGACCAGCGCGTACTCGAGGCACTGCTCGGCCACGGGGCAGCCGCCGCAGGTCTGCTTTGCCAGTTCCACACCTACGCCGTCGCTGGGGAAGAAGTGCGAGGGGTCGGTGTTCGCACACTGCGCCCGGGCCATCCACGCAGTGTCCATCTGGATCGTCTTCATGGGCGTTCGAGCCTCGCCTTCCCGCTCTGGTGGGGTATTCATCCCAGATCGGACCGAAAGGTGCCGTAAAGGCGCCGGTGGCGCCGATCCCGTGGGATCGGTCGTATCCGTGAATTCGGTAACGGTTCACCTCCCGTTCAGGGTCTGTCCACTGGCTGTTCCTAGGCTGCCCGGAATGCCACGGACCGACCAGCGCCTGGAGCAGGCACGCAGCGCCGCGGGCCCTCCGGGAATCCCGGCGCCGCTGCGCGCCCTGCTGGTCCTTGCCCTCCTCTACCTCTTCCTGACCGGGGTGAACCTGCTGGGCGGCGGCTTCAAGGGGCTCGGCAGGGACTTCGTGGACGGTCTCTTCGAGGGCGTCTCGAACCCGGTCGGCGGGCTCTTCGTTGGCCTCCTGGCCACCGTGCTGGTCCAGTCCTCGTCGGTCTCAACATCGGTGATCGTGGGCCTCGTGGCCAGCGGGGTGGTAGGGACCGGCGACGCGGTCCCCATGGTCATGGGGGCCAACCTGGGAACCACGGTCACCAACACGCTGGCCTCCCTGGGGCACCTGCGAAGGGACCACGAGTTCAAGCGGGCCTTCGCCGCCGCAACGGTCCACGACTTCTTCAACATACTGGCCGTCCTGGTGTTCCTCCCGATCGAGGTGGCCACCGGCTTCCTGTCCCGTACCGCCGGCTGGATCACGGACCGGATCATCGGCACCTCGGGCGCCGACTTCAAGAGCCCCCTGAAGGTCGCGGTCAAGATGCCCGCCGGGTGGGTGAAGGGCTGGTTGTCGGACCTGGGCGCCCACGGCGACGTGAAGGGCGGGCTGATGATCGTGATCGGCCTCGCCTTCATCTTCGTGGCGCTGGCCTACATCACCAGGAACATGCGCCTGCTCGTGGCCGACCGGGTGGAGGTGGCCATCAACAGGGCTCTCAGCGCCGGATCGGGCGTCGTCGCCATGACCATCGGCATGGTCATTACCGTGGCGGTGCAGTCCTCGTCAATCACCACCTCGGTGCTCGTGCCGCTGGCCGCCTCCGGCGTCCTGACCCTCCACAACATCTACCCGGTGACCCTTGGCGCCAACGTGGGCACGACCGTCACCGCCCTGCTGGCATCGTTGGCCACGGGGAGCCCGGCGGCGGTGACGGTGGCGATCGTCCACACCCTCTTCAACCTCAGCGGCATCGCTGTCTTCTACCCCCTGTCCATGCTGCGCGAACTGCCCATCAGGCTGGCCTCGGGGCTGGCGGATGTGGCGGCGGAGCGCCGCGCCGCAGCACTGCTCTACACGGTCGGTATGTTCGTCGTACTGCCCTTGCTGGGCGTTCTGGTCCTGAGATGAACCGGTCGCCCGGCTACACGGGAAGGAAACCCACACAATGGTCCTGAGCTTCTTCCGAAAGCCCGAAGAGGGCGGGCTCGAGCACATCGACGCCCAGGTGCAGCGCATGGTCGCCGACGCCCGCCACACCTTCGACCTGGCTATGAATGCCATCACCGGCGGTGCGGTCGACACCGTCGCCGACGAGGTGCGCCGGACCGACCGCCAGATCAACGTGACCGAGATGGAGATAAGACGCGAGCTGGTGGTCCACGCATCGGTCCACGGTGGGGCCGACACGCCTGAGGTCCTGGTCGTGATGAACATGATCAAGGACCTCGAGCGCATCGGCGACTACAACAAGAACATCTTCGACATGGCCGAGGAGGGTGTGTCGTTCGCCGGGGCCGACGACATGGACCAGATCCTGGCCTACCGTGACGAGGTGTCGGCACGCATAGCCCTCATGGGAGAGATCCTCACCGTCCGCGACGAGGAGCGGACCCGCACCTACATCAACCGTGGGGACGAGATGAGGCGGGAGTTCGACGCCCGGATCACAGAGTTGATCCACTCGGCGGAACCGGCGCTGAAGGCCGTTCCGAGGGCCCTGCTCTACAGGTTCCTCAAGAGGGTGACGGCCCACTCCCTGAATGTGGCGTCAGCGGTGGTCATGCCGGTGGACCGCCTCGACTACTACGACGAGGACGAGGACACACGGATCTGAACCGGGTGGTGGCTCCGTGAGGGTGCTGGTCACAAACGACGACGGGATCGGCTCTCCCGGCCTGGAGGCCCTGGCAGCAATGGTCGCCGGCGCCGGCCTGACGCCCGTCGTGGCCGCCCCGGCCAGGAACCACAGCGGTGCGGCAGCGGCCCTCGGGCCGCTCCCCGACCCGGACAGGGTGGAGGTCGACCGGGTCCACCTGGCGGGCCTGGACGCCCACGCAGTGCACGCCCCGACCGCCCTCGTCGTGATGCTGGCCATGCTGGGCGGCTTCGGCGAGCCGCCCGACCTGGTCCTGGCCGGGGTCAACTGCGGGCCCAACACCGGGCGCTCGACCCTGCACTCTGCGACGGTCGCCGCCGTGCTCGTGGGCGGCTACTTCGGACGCTCGGGCCTGGCGGTCAGCCAGGACGACGGCGGCACGCAGCACTGGTCGACGGCCACCGGAACCGCCCTGCCCCTCCTCGAGTGGCTGAGGGAGGCACCGGCGCCAACCCTATTGAACCTGAACGTCCCCAACTCGACACCCGAGTCCGTGAGGGGCCTCCGCCAGGCCGACCTGGCAGGGGTCGGTGGCGTACAGACGGTGATCGTGGGGCGGGACGAGGGAGGGATCGACATAGACCTTGTCCCGACCACCGACGACCTTCCTCCCGACGTCGACTCGGCCCTGCTGAGGAACGGGTACGCCACGGTGAGCGCCATGGCGCCGCCGACGGCACTGGACGTGGACCTACCCACGGACCACTGGTGGGACGGTTCCCGCCGGGGGGGCTGACACCGGCCATGGCGCTGCTGCTTGTGCTCCTGTCGCTGGGGTCGGGGCTGCTGATCGGCTGGCTGGCCGGCCGGCGCGGGCCGGGAGAGGGGCCCGGCCGACCCGAGGCCGACCAGCACGAGGGCGGGGATCGCGACCTGGCCGATGCGGTGCTCGACATGGTGCCCCTGGGGGTGGTCGTGGCCGACGGCTCGGGGAAACCGGTACTGCGCAACACGGCAGCCGACGCCATCGTGGACTCGTGGCTGGACGGGGTGGTCGGGCGGCTCGTGGGAGAGCGGCTGGCGGACGCCGCCTCGGGTGAGGCCTCGGACGAGCAGGTGCGCACCCCCGGGCCGCCTGTGCGGGTGCTGGAGGTCGTGGCAAGGCCCCTGGGTCCCCCGGGCAGCGAGGCCGGTGCCGTAGCCATCCTGGAGGACGTCACCGAGAGGAACAGGCAGGAGTCCGTGCGTCGGGACTTCGTGGCCAACGTCAGCCACGAGCTGAAGACCCCCATCGGAGCGCTGAGCCTCCTGGCCGAGACCCTTCCGGGGGAGACCGACCCCGAGGTCGTGGCGCGCCTGGCGGCCAGGATCGAGGCTGAGTCCCAGCGGGTCGGCTCGATGATCGAGGACCTCCTGGACCTCAGCCGGATCGAGGGTGAGCCGTCGGACCGGGTGGGTCTGGTCGACCTGGCCCACCTGGTGGAGGAGGTGGTCGAGAGGCTGTTGCCCATGGCGGACCAGCGCGGGGTCTCGGTCCATGTGAACCTGGCCGGACCGCCCGGCGACGTGGCGGTGCACGGCATCCGCAGCCAGCTCCTCTCCATGGTGAGGAACCTGGTGGAGAACGCAGTCAAGTACTCGGACCAGGGGGGCCAGGTCGAGGTCGAGGTCGGGGTCGCAGGTGGCGAAGGGGTGGGCGTGGTCCAGGTGTCCGACACCGGTATCGGCATCCCGGCCCGTGACCTGGAGAGGGTGTTCGAGAGGTTCTACCGGGTCGACCGGGCCAGGAACCGCGAGACGGGAGGCACGGGCCTGGGCCTCTCCATAGTGCGCAACGTGGCCCATGGCCACGGCGGCCGGGTGGAGTTGGAGTCTGAGGAGGGAATGGGTACGACGGTCACCGTGCGTATCCCCGTCAATGGTGGGCCAGGTGCCTGACACCCGGATCCTCGTGGTGGAGGACGAGGGGTCCTTCGCCGACGCCCTCGAGCTGGGCCTGCGCCGCGAGGGCTTCGATGTCGAGGTGGTGGCGGATGGCGCCTCGGCCCTGGAGGCCTTCGATCGGCATCCACCCGACCTGATCCTGCTCGACCTCATGCTTCCGGTCGTCTCCGGCATCGACGTGTGCAGGGAGATCCGGACCAGGTCCGACGTCCCGATCATCATGGTCACGGCAAGGAGCACCGAGATCGACACAGTCGTCGGCCTCGAGGTCGGTGCCGACGACTACGTGACCAAGCCGTACCGGCTCCGGGAGCTGGTGGCCAGGATCAGGGCGGTGCTGAGGCGGGCCGAGGCTGCCGAGGGACACGGCCGGCCCGCTCCGGAGGTCGGGCTCCCGATGGTCGTGGGCGACGTGAGCGTGGACCCGGAGCGCCATGAGGTGCTGGTCGGTGGCGAGGAGGTGGCCATGCCCCTCAAGGAGTTCGAACTGCTGGCCCTGCTCATAGAGCACGCCGGCCGGGTGCTGACCCGCGACAGCCTCATAGACGGCGTCTGGGGAGAGGACTACGTGGGCGACACCAAGACGCTCGACGTCCACATCAAGAGGATCCGCAGCAAGATCGAGCCCGACCCGGGGCGGCCGCAGCGGATCGTGACGATCCGGGGGCTCGGCTACAGGTACGAGGCGGGCTAGCCCCGGCAGGTGCACGGACCGGTGGGGTGGCGGCGGCCCGCCCGGTACGGTCGGCCCGTGCCGGTGATCCCAAGACCGCTCCTCCGGGGAGACGCGCCGCCCCCTGGCCTCGGGCCGTGACCACGGCCGACCCACCGACACCAGGCCCGGTGGTGAGCCCGTTCACCAGGCTGGCCCGGACCCACGCCCTGAGCGCCATGTCCGACGCCATGATCGCCGTGGCGCTGGCCGGCTCCATCTTCTTCTCCATAGATCCCGACGCGGCGCGCTGGCGCGTGGCCCTCTACCTGGTGCTGACCATCGCCCCCTTCGCGGTGGTCACCCCCCTGATCGGTCCCCTGGCGGACCGGATCCGGGGGGGCAGGCGGGGGATGATCATCTTCACTGTGCTGGGAAGGGCGGCCCTGGCCTACCTCATGGCCCAGCACATCGACGGGCTGTTGTTGTTCCCGGAGGCGTTCGGCTTCCTTGTGCTCCAGAAGGGATACTCGGTGGCCAAGAGCGCCGTGGTACCGAAGCTGGTGAGGTCGGACCTGGAGCTGGTGGAGGCCAACTCGAAGCTGGCCCTCCTGAGCGCCATCTCCAGCATGGTCGGGGCCGGGATCGGGGGCCTGGCCATGCTTGGCCAACCGTCGTGGGCGGCCAACGCGGCGATGGTCGGGTTCGTCACCACCGCCATGTTCGCCGTGCAGCTGCCGAGGATCACGGTGGCGCCGCTGCCCGCCACGGCCGACGAGCGGGCCGAGCTGCGCCAGGCGGGGATCCTCATGGCCGCGTCGGCGATGGCGATGCTGAGGGCAGCGGTCGGCTTCATGACGTTCCTGCTGGCCTTCGAGTTCAGGGGGGGTGAGGAGGGCGTCAGCCTCGACGCTCCCGGCCGGGCAGTGGGGGCCGCCGCCGGGGTGGCGAGGGGCCAGGACATCCTCGGCAGTCCGGGGGCGCCCGCCTGGCACTTCGGGGCGGTCCTGGTCTGCGCCGGAGGCGGGGCCCTGTTCGGCGCCTGGTTGGCGCCCCGCCTGAGGCGCACCACGATCGAGGAGCGGATCATCATCGGGGTGCTCGTGGCGGCGATGCTCGGGGGAGTGGCCGGCAGCTGGCTCGGGGCACTGCGGGGAGCCATGGTGCTGGCGACCGTGGTTGCCGCCTCCTCGGGTGCGGCCAAGCTGGCCTTCGACTCGCTGGTCCAGCGGGACGCCCCCGACGCCAACCACGGACGCAGCTTCTCCCGGTTCGAGGGCCGGTTCCAGTTGAGTTGGGCAGCGGGGGCGCTCGTGGCCGTTGTGGTCAGGCTGCCGGCCGAGCTCGGCTACGGCCTCATAGCACTGGGCACCGGCCTGGCCCTGGTCTGGTACCTGGCTGGCACCCGGGCAGCCCGCAGGGTGGACACCCCGGTTGAGCCTGAGAACCCTGATGGCCAACTCGGGTTCTGGCGGAGGGAGGGCGACGACCAGGCCCCGCCCGCCTAACCGCCCTCGCCCGCTTCGATCAGGCCGTCCCCGTGCATCTCGATCCGCGCCAGCCACAGCCCGGGGGCGTCCACCTCGTTCGGGGTGGGAAGCATCTCCTCGGTGGCCCAGAGGTGGTCCAGGGCCGGGCGGCCTGCACGCTCCAGGACGCCCGACACGAACGCCGTACCGCGGTCCACCTGGGCCTGGGTCAGGTTCAGGCCCAGGATCCGCTCCACGAACCTGTCGGCCGCGCTGGTCTCCACCCGTCGCCTCCGTAGCGCCTCGGTGAGCATCGGGTAGCTGCCGATGAGGCGACCACCGGTCTCGTCCATCACGTGGTCCACGAACCCGATCAGCACCGCCACCAGCGCCTCGATCCTTGGAAGCAGTTCCTCCTGCTCGGGTGACCGGACGGCCCCGAGTACCGCCTCGGGGTCGAGCATCCCCTGGAGCTGGGCGATCGCCTCCGGCCCGGCCATCGGGTCGATGCCCCCGAGCTGGGCCTCAAGGGCCGACGGGTCGTTCCGGAAGGCGCCGGCGTGCCTTGTGAGCAGGCCGGTCAACGTGGACCCCACGTGGGGGACGCACAGCACGGCGTGGTTGGTCATCTCGTGCAGGCAGACCCACAGCCTCAGGTCGTCGGCGGGCAGGCTCCACTCTGCGGCGAACCGTTCGATGTTCGGGACCACCACCTGGAGGCGGTCGGAGCCGGGCATCGCCGGGTCCCGGGGAATCGGAAGGTCGTAGGTGCCGAGGTTCCGGCCGGCCAGGCGCCCGACCATGGTGCCGGTGGTCAGGTCCGCAAGGAGGGGGGCCATCGACTCCATGAGGTCGGTCAGCCAGCGTCCTGCAGGGTCGGCCTCCGACACGGTCGGCTCAGCCGCCTCTTCACCCTCGTCGGCGTGGAGGGAGCCCGACAGCTGGCCCAGCAGGGGGCGGAGTGCGTCGACCGTCCGGGCCGCCCACATCGCCCTGGTCGCAGGCTCGATCGAGACGGGCCCATGCACGCTCGTTGACAGGCCCGTGCGGTCGGCCACGTGGAGTTCGGCCACGCGCGCCAGGGCCTCGTACTCCATGCGGACCGTGGGCTCAACATTGGGCTCGCCCTTGCCCCCCGTCGCCACGGCCATGGCCAGCTGGCGGGCGGTTGAACCACCGCCCACACCCTTGAGCGCGCCGATGGCGCCTCCCAGAACGTCGTCAAGTGACCCGCCGAACATCCCGCCGAGGATGTCCTCGATCGACGGCTCGTCGTCGCCGGGTTCAAGGGGATCCGGGTGGTCCACGGGTGCATCGTAGGTTCGGTCGCCGGTGCAGCCTCAGCGGGCCCCCGGCCCCGGAGGCAGGGTGCGGCTGCCGTGGGTCGGGTTGGTGCGGGTCGTACCATGACGGCGATGTCAACCACCGGGCCAGCCGACGGCGACACCTGGCTCGGCCTGACCGAGGATCCCCTCCCGGTGGAGGCGGCGCTGAGGTGGGCCGGTCGCGACGACTGTGGGGCCGTTGTGCTGTTCAGCGGCAACGCCAGGAGCCACGCCGACGGCCGCACCGACGTGACCGGCCTCCACTACGAGGCGTATGAGGAGCAGGCTCTGCCGCGCCTCGCCAGGGTCGAGGCCGAGGCGAGGCGTCGGTGGCCCGCCGTCGCCAGGGTGGCGGTGCTGCACCGGGTCGGGGCCGTCGCCGTGGGGGAGCCGGCCGTGGTGGTCGTGGTGTCGTCAGCGCACCGCGGGGAGGCGTTCGCGGCCGGACGGTTCTGCATCGACGCCGTGAAGGCGACGGTTCCGATCTGGAAGCTGGAGACCTGGGACGGCGGCGAGCACTGGGGAACCGACGCCCAGCGGCTGGTCGACCTGGAGGACCTGGTGTGGCACACGCGCGAGGTCTCCGACAGGGGGGTCGAGGCGGACGGTCCGTCGTGACAAGCAGCCTGGTGTTCCTGCTGGGGGCGGTCGTGATGGCCGTCCTGGGGTCGGCCCTCGTGTGGCTGTTGAGCCGACCACGCAAGGCCTCCATGGGTCCCGACGAGTTCCGCAGGACCCTGCGCAGCATGGCCAGGCACCGCCATCCGGGTTCGCACAGCCAGAGCGCGGTCCGGATGATCGGAGGCGACAGAGAGCGCCGCCGGGAGGATCCGGCCTGAAATGGCCCGCGACATAGCCATCGACCTGGGGACGGCCAACACCCTCGTGTACGCGCGGGGCGAGGGGGTGGTGCTGGCCGAGCCGTCGGTCATAGCCATGAACCAGCGCACCGGTGACGTCCTGGCCATGGGCAGCGAGGCCTGGCGGATGATCGGGCGTACCCCTGCCCACATCGTCGCCGTGAGGCCCCTGCGCAAGGGAGCCATCACGGACTTCGAGGTGACCCAGCGGATGGTTCGCCTGCTCCTCGAAAGGGTGGGGGTCAGCCGGTTCAACAGGCCCAAGGTGCTGGTCTGCGTGCCCTCGGCCATCACCGCGGTCGAGCGGCGGGCGGTCACAGAGGCGGCCCGGAGGGCCGGTGCCGCCGACTCCCAGCTCATCGAACAGCCGCTGGCGGCGGCCATCGGTGCCGACCTTCCGATAAGCGAACCTGTGGGCAACATGGTCGTCGACATCGGAGGGGGCACGTCCGAGTCGGCCCTCCTGTCGCTCGGAGGGGTGGTCGCAATCGAGGCCCTGAGGGTCGGGTCCTTCGACATCGACGCCTCGATACAGGCCTACGTGCGAAGGGAGTACGGCCTGGCCGTCGGCGAGCGGACGGCCGAGGAGATCAAGTTGGCGATCGGCTCGGCAGCCAAGACCCCCGACGAGATGAGGGCCGAGGTTCGCGGCCGTGAGCTGGTGAGCGGCCTGCCCAAGACCGTTGTCCTGACCCCGGCCGAGATCAGGGGGGCCATCGAGGAGCCGGTGTCGGCGATCATCGAATCGGTGGTGTCCTGCCTGGCGCAGGCACCCGCCGAGCTGGCCCAGGACCTCCTGGTCCAGGGCCTGCACCTGGTCGGCGGTGGAAGCCTCCTCCGGGGCTTCGACCAGCGGCTCTCCGACGAGACCGGCATTCCGGTTACCCACGTGGAGGCCCCGATGGAGTGCGTCGTGATGGGTGCCGGCCAGTGCATCGAGTCATTCGAGGCCATGAGGGCCATGTTCATGGAGCCTCGCCGCTGAGCAACCCGGTGGTGGGCGCCGCCGTCAGCCGGCCCGCTCGCCCAGGAGGTCCTCGGCCGCCTGCCTGACCTGCCGGTCCCGGCCCTCCCTGGCACGCCCGAGGGCGGCCTCCACCTCGGGACCCTCGAAGGGGGCCAGGGCCAGCACGGCCCTACGCCGTACCGGCGGCCGGTCGTCCAGCGCCGCCAGGATGGTCGGCAGGCCGTCGACACGGCCGATCGAGCCGAGGGCGGCCACGGCGGCCTCCCTGCAGAGGGGGTCGGGGTGCCCGGCGGCCACCTCGACCAGCGGGTCGACGGCGGCTCCGGCCAGGTCTGCCCTCTCGCCGGCCGCCCAGCAGGCAACCTCTACGACCTCCGGGTCGCGGTCGCCGACCAGCGCCAGCACCCCTGGTCCGCATGACGCCTCCGACCGCCGGGCGGCCACCTCGAGCGCCCTCCTGCGCACCGCCGGTGAGCCGTCGGCCAGGGCTGTCCCGAGCTCCACGTCGGTCAGGGCGCCCATCCTGTCGAGGGCTCCCACGGCGGCGGACCGCACGGCGGGGTCGGCGTCTCCGATCCCGCCCCTGGCAGCAGCAGCGTCGCCGGCGTGGCCGGCCTCCACGACCAGGCGCCTGCGGCGGGAGGCTTCGGCCGTAGGGGGAGGTTCGCCGTGTTCGTGGCGGCCGGCCACCGCTCAGCCGATGGCCTGTTCCAGGAGGAACCCGGCCCCCACGACCATCAGGCCGACAACCGTGGCCAGGGCAACCCCGCCGGCCACGACGATCGCCGCCAGCAGCACCAGGGACCTGAGCCTGTGCCACCAGCGGATCCGGGCCCGTCGGCCGGTGACGACCCTGCGGGGCGGGTGGAACCAGAGCCCCGACAGGGCCGCCGGGCTCCAGCGCCGGTCCACCGCGTACTCGTACTCCGGGTCGCCGTCGACCAGGGTCGGACCGGCTGGCGTGCTCACGGCCGGACGGGGTGGTCGGTGGGCCCGGGCCGGCCACCCTGGACGGCGGCCTGCCCGGTGCACGGGGGCGGGACGGCCGTGGCAGGCTGGAGCCGACCGGTCGCGGCTCCCGCCCTCCTGCCGGCCAGCCGTCCGGGCTGGGCGCGGAGTGCCGGCGGTGCGACGACTAGGCCTGCGGGCAGGGCGGCGACGATCAGGGTGGACACGACAGGCGACACACTACCGTCGGGCACCGGGCCGGATCCGGGTGCCCCGGGGCGTCGGCGTTCGCTGATCGGGTTGGCCGTGCTGGTCGCGGCCGGTGCGGCACTTGCCGTGACGTTCGTGCGCCTGCCCTACATCGCCTTCCGACCCGGCTCGGTGAACGCCCTCTCGGAGCGGGTGGTGGTCCTCCGGGGCGAGCGGTTCCCAAGCGTTGGCGAGGTCTACTTCACGACCGTGCGCCAGGACTCCACGGTGAACGGCTGGGAGTACCTGTGGTCCTTCGTGGACGACTCGGTGCTGATGCTCGACGAGGAGGCCGTGCTGGGCGACAGGACGAGGGACGAGAACCTGCAGTTCAACATGGAGTTGATGCGGGTCTCCAAGTCGACGGCTGAGGCGGTGGCCCTGCGTCACCTGGGCCTTGATCCCTATGTCGCGACGGGGGTCGGGATGGCCACGGTGACGGCACCGGCGGACGGCCACCTGACCACCGACGACGTGATCGTGGCGATCGACGGGGAACCGACCATGGAGGTGGGGAGGCTTGTGGAGCTGGTCAGGCAGAGGTCTCCGGGGGACGTGCTCAGCCTCAGCATCGAGTCCGTGGACGGCTCTGACCCGAGGACCGTGTCGGTCCGGCTGGCTGCCAGGGAGGACGATCCGGCGGTCGGCTTCCTCGGGATAGGGCCCCAGACCAGGTGGGAGGACGTCCGCGACCTGCCGGTCGACGTGAGCGTCAGGACCGACCGGGTCGGGGGCAACTCAGCGGGCCTGGCCCTCACCCTGGCGATCCTCGAGATGCTGACCCCCGGCGACCTAACGGGTGGGCTGAAGGTGGCCACCACGGGGACAATCGACATCGATGGCCGGGTGGGACCGATCGGGGGCATCCGCCAGAAGGTGATTGCCGCACGCCGGGCCGGGATGGACCTGTTCCTCGTCCCAGGGGAGGAGCTGGAGGAGGCGCAGGACCAGGCCGGGGACCTCATGGTCGAGGGGGTTGCCGACCTCGACGATGCCCTCCGGGTCCTGGCCGACCTGGGCGGCAACGCCGAATCGCTGGCCCTTCCGGCGTCGTCCGACAAGGGCTGAGCGGCCCGGACCATCCGGCCACGTCCGCAGTTAGGCTGCCCCGATGCGCCCGGAGGACGCCTCGCCGCCAAGGCCCAGCCCCATGCCCCGCAGGCGCGGACCCGGTGGTTCCGGTCGCTTCAGGGTCATGCTGCTCGGCGCCCTCGCCGTGTTCTTCGTCGGCCTGGTGTCGCTCCGCGGCCTGGCCAGCTTCTACACCGACTTCCTGTGGTTCGACTCGCTCGGCCACAGGAACGTCTTCACGTCGGTGCTCGGGGCCCAGGTGGTCCTGGTGGTCCTCTTCACGCTCCTGTTCTTCGGGATCCTCTACGGCAACCTGGTCATAGCCGAGCGCCTGGCGCCCTCCGTGCGTCCACCCGGACCCGAGGAGGAGTTGCTGGTCCACTTCCACGCCATCGTGGGTCGGCGGGGGTGGATCCTGCGTCTCGGCGTCTCGGGCCTGTTCGCCCTGATCGCGGGCCTGGGGGTGTCGGGCAGGTGGCAGGAGTGGCTGCTCTTCACGAACAGGGTCGACTTCGGCGTGGTCGACGCCCAGTTCGGCCGGGACGTCGGCTTCTTCGTCTTCCAGCTGCCGATGCTGACGTTCGTCGTGGGCTGGCTGTTCTCGACCCTCCTCGTCACCCTCGTCGTCACCTCCATCTCGCACTACCTGAACGGTGGCATCCGCTTCCAGACGTTCGGCGAGAGGGTGAGGCCACAGGTCAAGGCCCACCTCTCGGTGTTGCTCGGTGTCATCGCCCTGGTCAAGGCCGCCGACTACTGGCTGGCCAGGTTCGAGTTGACGACATCGACCAGGGGCGTGGTTGACGGAGCCTCCTACACCGACGTCAAGGCCCAGCTGCCGGCCATCAACCTGCTGATCATGATCTCGCTGTTGGCGGTCGTGCTGCTGCTCGTGAACATCAGGCGGAGGGGCTGGGTGCTTCCCACCCTGGCCGTGGGACTCTGGGCCTTCGTGGCGCTGGTGATGGGCAGCATCTACCCGGCCGTGGTCCAGAGCCTCCGGGTGGAGCCGGCCGAGTCCGACAAGGAGGCCCTCTACATAGGGCGCAACATCGAGGCCACGAGGCTGGCCTACGGCCTGGATTCGGTCGAGGAGGTGATGATCGAGGACTTCGACACGGCCATCACCGCCACCGACCTGAGGGAGAACGTGGCGACGGTCAGGAACATCCGTATCCTCGACCCGCTTGTAGTCCAGGCCACGTTCGACCGCCTCCAGGGTGAGCGCGAGTTCTACAGGTTCAGCGGCGTCCTCGACGACGACAGGTACGTGATCGACGGCGAGGCGACCCAGGTCATCCTCGGTACGCGCGAGCTGGACCTCAACAAGACCCGCTCGTGGGAGGCCCAGCACGTGGCCTTCACCCACGGCTACGGGGCGGCGGTGTCGCCGGTGAGCCGGGTCAAGGGCTCGGGCGACCCCGACTTCGTGGTCGGCGACCTCCCGGTCTCCATCGACGAGTCGGTCGAGATCAGCCTGGACAGGCCCCAGATCTACGTGGGTGAGGGCATGGGCGGCTACGCGGTGGTGGGCGCCACCCGCGACGAGGTCGACTTCACCGACGAGAACCAGGAGACCCGGCCGATCCGCTACGCCGACATCGGAGGTCGGGGCGGCGTCCAGATGGGCTCGATGCTCCGCCGGACGGCCTTCTCGCTCCGCTTCGGCCAACTGGAGCCGATGATCTCCAACTTCATCAGCGACGAGTCGAGGGTCATCTACGTACGCGACGTACGCGACCGGGTCGAGAAGCTGGCGCCGTTCCTCCACTTCGACGCCGACCCGTACCCGGTCCTCGTCGACGGCGGGATCTTCTACGTGGCCGACGGCTACACCACTACGGACCGCTACCCCTACTCGCAGAGGGCCCCGGTAGCCGAGCTCCCGCAGGCCAGCGGCCTGCGGCACCGCCTCAACTACGTTCGGAACTCGGTCAAGGCCGTGGTCGACGCCTTCAGCGGAGAGGTCACCTTCTACGTGGCGGATCCCGACGACCCGTTGGTCAGGGCCTACCAGGGGGCCTTCTCGGGCCTCTTCACCCCCATGGCCCAGATGCCGGCGTCGCTGGTCGAGCACATGCGCTACGCCGAGGACTACTTCCGCATCCAGACAGAGCTCTGGGGCGCCTACCACGTGGACGACACCGAGAACTTCTACCAGAGGGCCGCTGAGTGGGCTGTCTCCCAGGATCCGGGGCGGACCGGGCAGGGGGCGGCCAACCTGACTGTGCGTGACGACCAGGGGATACCGCTGGGCACCCGCGACGCCCGCATGCCGCCTTACAGGACGATGGTCGACCTGCCCAACGGCAACGGTGCCGAGTTCGTGATCATGCGTGCCTTCGTGCCGTTGGACGAGGACGACGCCCGCAAGGAGCTGGCCGCGTACATGGTCGGCCGCAGCGACGGGGAGCACTACGGGGAGCCGGTTGTGTTCCGCCCGCCGACCTCCAACTTCGACGGCCCGGCCCTGGCCGAGGAGCGGATCCGCAACGACGAGGAGGTCGCCAGCCTCCAGACCCTGCTCAGCCAGAGGGGCTCGTCGGTGCTGTTCGGGGAGCTCCTACTGGTTCCGATAGAGAACTCCATCCTCTACGTCCGCCCCCTCTACGTACAGGCCGAGGGCGACCGGACCGTGCCCGAGCTGGAGCGGGTCATCGCCGCCGTGGGCGAGCGGGTGGTCATGGCCAACTCGCTCCAGGAGGCCCTCGAGGAGCTGACCGGGGCGGACCTGAGCGACGTCTTCGGCCGCACCGTGTCGTCGGCGCCGGTCGGGGAGGATGCGGTCGAGGAGCCGGACGCGGGGGCCGAACAGCCTGCGGACGCCGGTCAGGACGAGGCTCCCGTCGAGGGCGTCGCAGGCATCGCCGCAGAGATCGAGCGGCTCCAGGTGGAGGCCGCCAAGGCACTGTCGGAGTCGCCGGCCGACTGGCTGGAGTTCGGGCGCATCCAGGCCCGGATCCAGGAACTGGTGGCCGACCTGGCAGAACAGGCCGGCTGACGGAGGGAGCTCGGTGCGGGCCGGCTCCCGACGGCCCTCCTAGCCCGCCGGCTGCCAGCCGCTGGTACGCCTGGGCTCTGGAGCCCTTGCCGGCGAGTCGGCGCTGAGGTCCTCGAAGGCCTCGTCGTCGTCGAGGACCGGTGTGACCGGCTCTTCCTCGAAGGTGAGCCCTGCCTGGTTGCCAAGTTCGGCTATCCGGCCGCGCAGCTCGACGGTGACCCGCGAGAGTTCAGCCGAGAGCCTGGCCGCATGCAGGCGCAGCTCCATCACGGCATCCTCGTCGGCGCTAGCGGCGTTCTCACCCAGTGAGTCGAACCTGTGCTCGAGGGCGCCCACCCGGTCCTCAAGGTCGCGCATGCCGTTGACCAGGTCCAGCAGCATCTGGTCGGGCGAGGACCCCTCGGATCCAGCTGCTGACCTTTCCTTCCTGCGTCGCACGGCCCAATCGTACCGACGACCACGATGCAGGTTGCGGCGTGAGCGGTCCGCTGGGGGGAGGCTGGCAGGGGCCACCAGCCACCGGTCCCGCGACCCCTGCCATCGCAGGGGCGTGGGTACCCTGCCGGGCGTGGACGACGGGCGTGGCGGATTCCCGGTGGCTGGCCATGGGACAGGGCGCATTGCGGGTGTCCGCATCCTCCTCCTCGTTGCCCTTGTGGCGGCCTCCACGGCGACAGCGTGTGCCACCGACGACGGGAAGGGACTCCCGGAGCCGGCCGCGCCGGCCACGACCGCCGTACCGGCCCTGACAGCGGGCGGGAACGGGCCGGTGGCCTCAACCAACCCGCCCGCCGTGCCCCCGCTGGAGCCCTGGTTGTCGCTGCCGGCCCTGCCCGAGGTATCGGCCGACCGCCTGACCGGGGAGATAGGGGACGACGGCACCTACGACCTGGGCTTCCCGGTACTCCGCGGCCCGGGTCTCACACCCGCGGTCAACGCCGGCCTGCGCGCCCCGGCCGACCGCGCCCGGGCCCTGTTCGCAGCCGACCTCCTGGAGGACGAGGCGCCCGACCCGGAACCCAGCCACCTGTTCGGTGGGGGCAGCGTCTCGTTCGTGGATACCCGGGTGGCCAGCGCTGAGTACGACCTGACCGTCGAGTGGGGCGGCGCCGCCAGCGGTGACCAGCGGGTCGACACGGTCGTCGTGGACCTGGCCGACGGCAGCGTCCTCGGTCCACTCGACCTCTTCTACGACGACAGCCCCTGGCTGGAGAGCCTGTCGGCTGTGGTCCAAGACGACCTTGAACAGCGCTTCGGCACCGACGCCGTCTGGGCGGTGGGGCTGCTTCCCGAGGCCGCCAACTTTGAGCACCTGGCCCTCTACGAGGGCGGGGTGGTGGTCCGGTTCGACAGCTACCAGGTGGGTCCCGGGGTGCTCGGCGCTCCCCGGGTGACCGTCCCCTGGTCCGCAGTGGGCGCGTACATCGACCCCCGGGGTCCGGTGGGGCACCTGGTGGCCGGCGGCTGACGTCGGGCTTCAGCCCAGGCCCAGCCTCACGAGCTGCTCCCCGGGAGCCTCGACCTCGGCCAGGGCGTGGCGCAGCAGGTCGACGTAGTGCTCGGCCCGGGGCGACCCCGACAGGTCCTCCTGCTCAGCCTCGTCGTCGGCGTCGTAGAGGGCCGAGGCCGTGCCCGCGGACCGTCCGGCCAGGTAGACGGCGCCCCGGTCCAGGTCGTCGGCCGTGAAGGGCTGGCGGATGACGGGGACGTCGCTGCCGGGCATCCGGTCGAGGAATGCCCTGCCGTCGGGCCGTGCCAGGCCGAGCCTCGGGAAGGAGTGGATCGGCATGGTCGACCACCGGTTGGACCAGAGGCTGATGTCCGTCGGGTCTCCCTCGACGCCGCGGATGTACTTGCCATCCTGGTCCACGACGTTGACCTCCCTTCCGAAGTAGCCCTGGAGCAGGTGGTCGCGGGCCGAGTCGGCGGTGCCCTCTATCACCCCCCTGAGCGACACGCCGTGGGTCCGGTGCCCGACCTCCACGCCGAAGAGGTCGGCGAGGGTGGCGTGGACGTCGACGCCGGTGGTCAGGGCCGACCGGGTGCCGGTTCCGGTGCCGGGCCAGGCCACCAGCATCGGGATCCTCCCCAGAAGGTCGTAGACCGGCGAGAGGGGCTTACCGAACATCTCCTCCCTCTCGCCCAGGTAGTGGCCGTGGTCGGTGATGAGGAACAGGGCGGTGTCGTCCCACAGGCCGTTGCGGTCCATGGCGTCGAGGACCCTGCCGAACCAGTGGTCGATCATGGTGAGCTTGGCGCCGTAGTTGGCTCTGACCTGTTCGGCCTGTCGCTCCGTGATGATCCCCCGGGTGATGGTGTGGCGGGCGTACGGGGGCCAGATCTGGAGCGGCTCGTCGCGCTGGTCGTGGTAGCGGTAGGCCCAGCGCTCGGGTGTGTCGAACGGCTCGTGGGGGTCGAACTCGTCCACGAAGAGGAAGAAGCGGTCGTGGTGGCCGGCGTTGCGGTCCAGCCAGTCGGCGGTGGCCTGCATGGTCCTGGGGCCGGGGAAGTCGGCCTCATCCCTGAACCAGGTGCGGGAGGTGTCGTAGCCGCGGTACACCCAGCCCTCGGTGGCGGGGAGGGCCGGGGTGCCCACCCAGGATGGGTCCTCCCTGAGGCGCCAGGGGTCGCCCTCATGGCCCCGGACGTACTCCCACATGCCGAAGTCGGTGTGGTAGTTCTCGCCGCCGGTCTCGAACAGGTGCGGGTGGTCGGTGAGGATGCCCGTGGCCACGCCGTTCATGCGCATCTCCCTGGCGATGTTGGACTCCCAGGCCTCGATCGACCCCCACGGCCTCCAGAGGAAGTCCCAGGCGCCGCAGAGGATGTCGTGCCTGGCCGGCATGCACGGCAGGGAGGCCGAGTAGTGGCGGTCGAAGCGGAGGGAGCGCGCAGCCAGGCGGTCCAGGTTGGGCGTGTCGAACTCGGTCCCGCCGTAGCAGCCCAGCATCCGGCGGTTGAGGCTGTCCAGCAGCAGCACGACGACGTTGCGCGGGCCCGACCCCTCCTCGTAGGGCCGCGGCTGCGGCTGGCTGAAGGGGTCAGCCACGGGCCTCAGCCGGCGGTCGGGAGCGGGCTCAGGTCGACCACGTCGTCGCGGCCGGCCAGGTCCACGAGGATGCGGTCCAGTTCAGCCGATCCCACCCCCCACACGACGACGGTTGTCCGCCTGGCGTCCTCCTCCTCGACCGTCTCGATCACGCTGAGGCGGCCCCCTGCGTCGCCTATGGCGGTGACCAGGGCGTCGACGGTGTCGTGTCCCGGGAGGTGGGTGATGTCCAGGCGCCGCCGCGACCGTGGTGAGAGCACGTAGGGCTTCAGCGGCCCGAAGGCCAGCACCACCACGAGGGTCATCCCGCCGGCCGCCAGCGACACCAGGTAGAGGCCCATTGCCGCCGCCACGCCGAACGCCGCTGCCATCCACAGTGTGGCGGCAGTGGTGATGCCCGTGACGGTGAGGCCGCTGCGGATCATGGCCCCTGCCCCTATGAACCCGATGCCGGTGACCACCTGGGCGGCCACCCGGGAGGGGTCGTTCTGGACGCCGACCACGGCGAAGGCTCCGGCCACGGTGAACAGGGCTGAGCCCAGCGCCACGAGGCTGTGGGTGCGCAGGCCGGCGGTCTTGTGGCGGGTCTCGCGCTCGAGGCCCACGACCGCGCCGAGGGCCAGCGCCAGGGCCAGGCGCGCCACCAGCTCGAGTTGGGTCGGTTCTGCCACGGCCCAAGCATGGCACCAACCGAGGTGTCGTGGTCAAGGGCGGCCACCGGTGGGCCACCACCGGTGTCAGGGTCAGGCGGTGGCTGCGGGAGCCGGTCCTGTGCCTACCAGCGGCTGCTCGAGCCGAGCTCCTCCACCGGGAGTCGGATGTCGAAGCGCCCGCGGACGGCCTCGTCCACATCGGCTGGAATGTGGGAGGGGAAGTGCGTTGACAGCACCTCCCGGGCGTGGGCCCTGGCCCGGTCGTCGGCGGTGACGGCGCCGCCGTCCCTCCACTCCCGCGGCCCTAGGCGGTCGCCTACGCGCGGGTATAGGTATTCGGTCTGCATCATCGCCAGCGTCTGCTCGTGCCCGAGGAAGTGACCCGCTCCGTGCACGACGTCGGCGATCACCCCGGTGGAGAGGGTGCCGGCGTCGACCTCGATGCCCCGGATCGTCCGGTTCACGGCACCCAGCATGTCGTCGTCGATCACCAGCGCCTCGAAGGAGC
Organism: uncultured Candidatus Nemicrothrix sp.; assembly: GCA_964344855.1. GTDB lineage: Bacteria > Actinomycetota > Acidimicrobiia > Acidimicrobiales > MedAcidi-G1 > UBA3125. The sequence goes on along the minus strand of CAYFOV010000007.1, from coordinate 38,519 downwards.
AGGCCAGGAGGCTGGCCAGCATCCCGGCCGACTCGCAGACCATGTTGGCCCCGGCGTTCCCGGCCAGCGCCACCGTGAGGCCCTTCTCGTGGCCGGCCTGGTTGTCGGGTGCCTTGGAGTCGGCCATTCCCGCCGCCACGCCGGAGGGCAGGCCCAGCCAGTTGGTCACCTGGGCGGAGGCGGCGTTCAGCACCGCCTCCTCCCCCGAGCCACCGCTCATGGCCCCGGTGCGCAGGTCGGACACGAAGGGCCAGAGCCCCATGACACAGGGGTGTCCGGGCGACAGCAGGTTCACGCAGGTCAGGGCGGCAAGGCATTCGGCCAGGCCCTGCGCCAGCGACCCGGCCAGCGCCGCCGGCGAGGTTGCTCCGGCCTGCCCGGCCGAGACCAGCTGCATGGGCATGCCCGTGCGCACCTGCGCCACCATCGAGTGGGCGGTGTCCTCGGCGAAGCGCAGGGGGGGGACCACGAAGGTGTTGTTGACCAGGCAGAACGGGCGCTCCGCGTAGGAGCCCGACCTGCCGCCCAGCATCTCGTCGAACATGGCGACCGTCTCGTGGACGTGCTCGGGCTGGAAGAACGAGGTGCCTATCGGCTTGGTGGTGCCCATCGCCAGGGCGTAGGCGGTGTTCAGGTCCAGGTCGTGGGCCTCGACCATGTCACGCGGGACGAGGGTGCGTATGTGGAAGTGGATGTTTTCGAGGGTGTCGACGAGGCGCGCCGTGTCGAAGACGTCGAGCAGCTCCGACGGGCGGTGGCTCCGGGACTCGTGCTCCCAGACGGAGACGGCTGCGCCGGCGGTGCCGAAGTGGACCCTGTCTCCCCCGATCCGGATCGAACGCTCCTCGTCCATGCCGTACCAGGTGAACTCCTGGGCGGCGACGGAGATGGCGTGCTCTACGAGCGACCTCGGGAACCTGAGGCGGCCGTGCTCGTCGAGCCTCCCGCCGGCGGCGGTGACGACCTCGACGAAGTCGTCGATGGGGCTTCCCATGCCGAGGTCCTCCAGCAGGGCCAGGGCGGCCTCGTAGACCATCCGGCACTCGCCGTCGGACAGCGGCCTGTAGGCGCCGCCGGGAAGGCCGGGCCTGACCGGCCTGTCCGCGTCGCCGGGCCCGGCGGCCCTGGCCGCCACGCGGGTGGCCCGGCCACCGGACCTCCTGCCGGTCGTCGCGGCTGTCGTGTCGTCCCCTGCCACGGCCTGCTGCCCGTCGCCCGCTATCCGCCGCCGTCAGGCACGTAGCCGCTCGTTGTCGGGGTCGTGGGCCGCGACGGCGAGGACGGTGGCCTCGTGGCGCTGGCGCAGGAGCATGACCTCGAAGGTCGTTCCGGGGTCGGCGAACTGCGGCTCCACGTAGGCGAAGCAGAGGCTCTTGCCGACGGTGTGGCCCCACGCCCCGCCCGTGGTCACGCCCATGATCCTGTCGCCGTCGTAGGTCGGCTCGTTGCCGCGGCAGTCGGAGTCGGTGGCGGCGACCTCGCAGTAGACGAGGACCATGTCGAGCCCCGAGTTGTCGGCCCCGGCCGACTCCCTCCGGGCCACGACTGCGTCACGCCCCTTGAAGTCGCGGTCAAGGGCCACGAAGCGCCCCAGGTCGGCCTCGACCGGCGTGATCTCGGTGGTCAGTTCGCCACCCCAAGCCTTGTATGCCTTCTCGATGCGCATGGAGTTCATGGCGTAGGAGCCGAAGTGGACGAGACCGTGCTGCTGGCCGGCCTCGACCAGGGCGGCGTAGAGCTCGGGCATGCGGTTGATGGGGTGGTGGAGCTCCCATCCCAGCTCCCCTACGTAGGAGACCCGCAGGGCCGTACAGGGGACACCGGCCACCGTGGCCTCGCGGCCCGTCAGCCAGGGGAAGGCGTCGTTGCCGAGGTCGCAGTCGGTGAGGGGGGCCAGGAGGTCTCGCGCACATGGTCCGGTCACGGCCAGGATGGCCCGTTCGCCTGTCACGTCGGCCACCGAGACGTCCTCACCCGGCTGGATGTGCTGCACCAGCCAGTCCTCGTCATGGGTTTCGCCCACGATCGCCGAGTTGAGGTAGAAGCGGTTGTCGGCCAGCCGCGTGACCGTCATCTCGCCCTCGATGCCGCCCATGTCCGTGAGCATGTGGACGAGGCGGATGCCGCCCTGGCGGGAGGGGAGCCGGTTCGCTGAGAGCCTGTCCAGCAGGGCCGCCGCTCCGCTTCCCGTGACCTCGAACTTGGCAAAGGCGGTCAGGTCGGCGATGCCCACGCGCTCCCTGACGCCCATGCATTCGTCGCCCACGGCTTCAAATGCGTTGGAACGCCGCCACGAGTACTCCTCGGGCGGCCCGAAGTACCTCGGGCGCTCCCAGCCCCACACGTCCTGCCACTGGGCGCCGAGTGCGTCCAGCTCGGACCAGATCGGGGTCTGGCGCACGGGCCGGCCCGCCGACCGGTGCTCTCCCGGCATGAGGACCTGGTACATCTCGTGGTAGTCGTCGGTGGACTTGGCGACGGTGTAGTCGAGCGTGGCCCAGGGCCCGAAGCGTCGCGGGTCCATGCCCCGCACGTTGATCTCGGTCTGGCCGTGGACCATCCACTGGGCCAGGTACTTCCCGGCTCCGGGGCCCTGCGTGATGCCGATGGAGGCGCCCACGCACATCCAGTAGTTGCGGACGCCGGGGGCGGGGCCCATCAGGTAGCCGCCGTCCGGGGTGTGGGTGATGGGCCCGCTGACCACCTGCTTGATGCCGGCCTCCCCGAACACGGGCATGCGCTGTGCGGCCAACTCCAGCCAGGGTGCCAGCACCTCCACGTCGGGGGGCGTCAGGTGGAAGTGCAGGTCCCAGTCGATGCCGTCCAGGCCGTAGGTGCGGCCGCCGGCCCGCTCGTAGGGGCCTACCAGGAGGCTGTCGATCTCGCGGCGGTAGTAGCAGGAGGCCCGGGGGTCCCTGATCACCGGTGGCTCGAAGCCCAGGGCGGCCATCTCGGGGAGGGATTCGGTCACCAGGTACTGGTGGATCATTGAGACGATCGGGACGTCGATGCCCGCCATGGCCGCCACCTGCGGGCCGTAGTGCCCTGCGGCGTTCACGAGGTGGTCGGCCACGATCCGGCCGTGTTGGCCGTCGTGCTCGGTGAGGATCTCCCAGCGTCCGTCCGGGAGCTGGTTGGTCCCGGTGACGAGGGTGTGGCGGGCGATCGTGGCCCCGAACTGGCGGGCGCCCGCGGCCATGGCGTTGGTCGAGCTGGTTGGGTCGGACCAGCCGTCGCCGGGGGTCCAGAAGCCGAGGTGGATGTCGGACACGTCGTGGATGAGCGGCTGCCTCTCGGCCACCTCGTCAGGCCCGATCAGGTGCGACTCGACGCCCACCAGGTCCAGCACGCCCTTTACGTAGCGGTACCACTCGGCCTGCTCGTGGGTCACGGCCAGGCGGATGGCGCCGCAGCCGTGCCAGCCGGCGGAGAGGCCGGTCTCCTCCTCGAGGTTCCTGTACAGCTCGGCACCGTAGGCGTGGACCTTGGCCATATTCAGGTCGCCGATGAAGTGGGGGATCAGCCCGGCGGCGTGCCATGTGGAGCCGGACGAGAGTTCGCCCTTTTCGATGAGGACGGTGTCGTTCCATCCCTCGTGCGCCAGGTGGTAGAGGAGGCCGACGCCCATGGCGCCGCCACCCACGATGACGCACCTTGCCTCGTCGCCCATGGAGGTGCCTCTCCCGTGAGGGTTCCATACAGTGGAACGTTCCGTCTATCGGGTCGTTATGCTAGCCGCATCCAGACCATCGAGCGAGCGTTCGGCGTGTTGAGGGCCGTGGCCGGCCACGGTGACGCCGTCGGCGTCTCGGAGGTGGCACGCACGACCGGCCTGGCCAAGTCGACCTGCTCCCGGATCCTTGCCAGCCTCGAGGAGCTGGGCATGGTCGAGAGGGCCGACGGGGCCGGCCGCTACGTCGTCGGGGCGGGGCTGACCGCCCTGGCAGGGTCGGGTTCGGCGCCCTCATCCCTGCGGGAGGCGGCCCGGCCGTTCCTGCAGGAGTTGGTCGACAGGTTCGGCGAGTGTGCCGCCGTGGCCGTGCTGGACGGCGGCGAGGGGCTCTACGTCGAGCAGGTGCAGTCCCCCGGACACGTGCAGGTGACCGACTGGACCGGCCACCGCCTGCCGCTGCACACGATCGCAGCCGGCCAGGCCCTGATGGGCTCATGGACAGACGCAGAGGTCGCCCGTTACGCGTCCGGTGGCCTCGAGCGCCTCACGGATGACACGGTCACGACGCTGGCCGACCTCCGCCGCCGGGTGGCCGAGGTGCGACGCACCGGCGTTGCCTGGACCGGCGGTGACTTCGCCGAGGAGCTGACCGGGGTGGGGGCAGCCGTCGTGCCGCCCGGCGGCGGTCCACCGCTCGCAGCTCTGACGGTGTTCGGGCCCACCTTCCGCTTCCCCGGCGAGGCCGACCGCGCCGACATCGGGCTAACACTGTTGGACTCGGCCGCCCGCCTGGCAGCCAGGCTGACGGGGTGACGGCTCCGGCCGACCTCACCCTGCACCGCGGGCTGATCGGTCCCACCGAGGCCGATGACCACCTGGCGGGCCTGCTCGGCGAGGTGGAATGGTCCCAGCGTCAGATCACCATGTTCGGCAAGACACACGACGAGCCCCGCCTGACGGCCTGGCACGGTGACCCCGGAACCACCTACACATACTCGGGCCTGGCCCTCGAGCCCGAGCCCTGGACCGACCGGCTGCTGGCAATCAGGGAGGTGGCCCAGGGCGCCACCGGATGCGGCTTCAACTCGGTGCTCTTGAACCGGTACCGGGACGGGGACGACTCGATGGGCTGGCACGCCGACGACGAACCGGAGCTGGGCCGCCACCCGGTCATCGCCTCGGTCAGCCTCGGCGCCACCCGCAGGTTCCGGTTGCGCCCCAGAGCAGGTGCCGGGGAGCCGCTCTCCATGGACCTGGCCCACGGCGACGTGCTCGTGATGGGCGCAGCAACCCAGGACGGCTGGTTGCACTCGGTCCCGAAGACGGCAAGGCCGGTGGGCGAGCGCCTGAACCTGACCTTCCGCCTGGTCGACCCGAGCTGAGGGGAGCGGCCGGACGACCCCCCCGGCCGTGCCGCAGGAGCCCGCCGGGCCCTACGGTTGTGCGCCATGGGCATCGGTGAGTATGCGGTGGCGGTCGTGACGGGAGCCTCGTCGGGCATCGGTGAGGCCGTCGTGGCCGACCTCTGCACCCGGGGGATGACGGTCCACGCCGTGGCCCGGAGGGCCGACCGGCTGGAGCAGCTGGCCGGGCGGACGGGTTGTGCCACCCACGCCCTGGACGTGCGCGACACCCCCGCCGTCGACGACCTCCTCGGCACCCTGGGGGCCGACGTGCTCGTCAACAACGCCGGGGTGGGGAGGGCCATCCAGTCCCTGGCTGACGCAGATCCGGCCGACATCGACCAGACCATCGACACCAACGTGACGGCGGCCATCCAGGCCGTGAGGGCCGTCCTCCCCGGGATGCTTGAGCGGGACCGCGGCCACATCGTGAACGTGGGTTCGGTGGCCGGCCTCTACCCGCTCTCATCGGGCGTCTACGGCGCCTCCAAGGGGGCCATCCACCTGCTGTCGACGAACCTGCGCCTGGAGTTGGCCGGCACCAGGATCCGGGTGACCGAGATCTGCCCGGGCCGGGTCCGCACCGAGTTCTACGACGCCGCAATCGACGACCCCTCCGTGCGCGACGCCTACAAGGAGACCGGCATCACCGAGATCACCAGCGGCGACGTGGCCGCCTCCATCTCCTTCGCCCTGGAGGCTCCGTGGTACGTGAACGTCGCCCGCGTCGAGCTGCAGCCCACCGAGCAGACCTACGGGGGCGTGCACTTCGGGAAGAGGGAGGGCCCGGGCCGGTGAGCGGGGGCGCCCTTGCCGGGAAGGTGGCGGTGGTGACCGGCGGCGCCTCCGGCATGGGGGCGGCGACCGTGCGGGCCTTCGTCGAGGAGGGGGCCACGGTCACGATCGTCGACCTGGACGGCGACGGAGCGGCGGCGGTCGCCGGGGAGACCGGTTCGACGGCCCTGGTGGGCGACGTGGGCGACCCTGCCTTCTGCGACGGCGCGGTGGACGCCGTGGTAACCACCCACGGCTGCATCGATGTGCTCGTCAACTGCGCCGGGGTGATCCACCGGGCGGATGCGGAGGGTACCGGTGACGACGACTGGCGACGGGTCATGTCGGTGAACGCCGGCGGGGTCTTCTACATGTCGCGAGCAGCGGTGCGTCACATGGCGGCCAGGGGCTCGGGGTCGATCGTCAACTTCGGGTCCATCTGGGGCGGCGTTGGGGCGGCGGGGGTGCTCGCCTACTGCGCCTCCAAGGGGGCGGTCCACCAGCTGACCAGGGCCATGGCCCTGGACCACGCCGACGACGGCCTGCGCATCAACGCCGTGGCACCAGGCGAGGTCGACACGCCCATGCTGGCCTCGGGGCGTGCCGAGCGGCCCACACCGGCCGACCTGGAGCGCCTCGCTGACGAGACCATTCCGGTGAGGCGTCTCGCCAGGCCCGAGGAGGTCGCACGGGTGGTGCTGTTCCTGGCCTCCGACGAGGCCAGCTACATGACCGGTGCCGTCGTGCCGGTGGACGGGGGCTACACAGCCCGCTGAGAAGGCCGGCCGGCCTGGTATCCGCCTACTGCTGCTGTTGCTGCTGCTGCTGGGCGGCGGCCCCGGGGTACTCCATGTCGGGCCTCGTCAGCGGCGGCTGGACAACGGTGGCCTGATGGGCCGGGTCCATGCGGCGGATCTCGACGGAGGCCTCCACCTCTGTCCCGGCCGACCCCGACACCGAGCCCCGGAGGGGCGGCACGTCGTCGTAGTCGCGCCCGTGGCCGATCTTGACGTGGCGCCTGCCTATGGCACGCCCGTTGGTCGGGTCCATGCCGAACCAGCCGTACCCGGGCACGGCCGCCTCGAACCAGGCATGGGTGGCGACCTCCACGACGTCGCCCTCAGCGTCCTCGCCGGTCTGGTCGCTGGAGGTGAACAGGTAGCCGGACACGTAGCGGGCTGGGATGCCGAGGCTGCGGCAGACGGCCACCGAGAGGTGGGCGAAGTCCTGGCACACCCCCCGTCCCTCGGCCAGCACGGCCTCCACGTCGATGCCGATGTGGGTGGAGCCCGACTCGTAGGCCAGCCTCTCCCTGACCAGGTCATGCACCGCGACCACGGTGGCCGTCACATCGCCGGCCACCAGCGCCTCCCTGCCTACCTCCTCCACCCCGGCTCCCCAGTCGGCGTGGGGCGTGCGCTCCAGGTACTCGAGGTGCAGGTCGCCGATCGGCGGCTCGCGCAGCGCCTCGAAGGGACAGGGCCCCGGCACGGGGGCGGCGTCGCTGGTCTCCACGGCCGCCTCCGCCACGATCTCCATCGACAGGTGCGGCTCCCTGATGCCGAAGGCGTCGACGCGGGTTCCCCAGTAGTCGTAGAACGCCAGCGACCGGCAGGCCGGTGCCACGCTCAGCCGATATGCGATCAGGTGCTGGTGGGCGTCGGTGGTCGGACAGGTGCGCACCTCGTTCTGCGACTCCCTCACCACGTCGTCGAACCGGTACAGGGTGCGGTTGCTTATGTCCAGCCTCATCGGCGGTCCCCTGTCCTCACGGTCAGCGCCTGCCGACCACGGACACGACGGTCGCCTGCGGCCTGACGCTGAGGGGATCGACGTTGCGGAAGTACTGGTGTGCCATGGCGTCGGCCGCCTGGCGAATGCCGTCGTCCAACTCGGCGCAGAAGGCGGGCACGTCGACCCCGCCGTCGTCCAGCTCGGCGAACTCCAGGTCGGATCGGGCCCGGCCGAGGGCGGTCTCGGTACGGCCCCTGCCCGGCACCCGGTCCACGATGTTGTTCAACAGCACCTCGGCGCGGGAGAGGCAGTAGAGGGAGCTGCGCGGGAACAGGGCGTCGCGGAGCAGGAACGAGGAGATTGCTACCGGGTCGGTCGTCGACTGGTGCCGGCGGCGGAAGGCCTCGACGGCGGAGACCGACGACAGGGTGAGCACGGCGTCCTCGAAGCTTCCCGACGCCATGTGCGGCCAGCGGATGCTCAACATCCTGGCGGTCATGAGGGCGCGCTCGAGGAGCACCCCGATGGTGAGGAAGCGGTAGCCGTCGCTGCGGGGCATGTTCTGCTCGATGGCGCCGGCGACCGTCTGGCAGCTGGTCTTGACCTGGTTGAACAGCGTGTAGGGCTCCCCGTCCAGGTCGGCCGCCAGGTCACGCCCGGACAGTCCCAGGTGGAACCGGTTGATCGTCTCCCACACCTCCGAGGGGATCTGCTCCCTGACGCTGCGCAGGTTCTCGCGTGCGGTCTCGACCGACGACAGGATCGAGCCGGGGTTGTCGCCGTCGTCGACGAGGAAGCCTCCCACCTCCCTCCATGCAACCGGTCTCCCCGTGGCCCCGTACTCGTCGGTCACCCGCAGGGCTGCCAGCAGGTCGCTCCACGGCTCGCCGGCATCGGGTCGCAGGGTGGCCGAGTGCTGTGTGGCCTCGAGGATCCGGGCGGTGTCCTCAGCCCGCTCCAGGTAGCGCCCGGCCCAGAACAGGCTCTCGGCGTGGCGGGCCAGCATCAGGTGGTGCCCTCCAGTACCCAGGTGTCCTTCGAGCCGCCCCCCTGGGAGGAGTTCACGATCAGGGACCCCTCGCGCATGGCCACTCGGGTCAGGCCGCCGGGAAGCACCTCGATCGAGTCCCCCGTGAGGATGAAGGGGCGCAGGTCGACGTGGCGCCCCTCGAGGCCGCCGTCGACGCAACTCGGCACCCGGCTGAGCTGCACCACCTCCTGGGCTATCCAGCCGCGGGGGTCGGCCTCCACCTGGGCCCTCACTGCGGCCAGCTCCCTGTCGGTGGCAGACGGCCCGATCACGATTCCGTAGCCGCCCGACTCGGCCACCGGCTTCCACACCAGCTCGTCCGCCCGCTCAAGGGCGGCAGCGCGCTGCTCGGTATCCCAGAGCACGTAGGTGGCGGCGTTGGGGAGGATCGGCTCCTCGCCCAGGTAGTAGGAGATCATGTCGGGCACGAAGGGGTAGACGGCCTTGTCGTCGGCCACGCCGTTCCCCACGGCGTTGGCGACCGTGACCGTCCCCGCCCTCACGGCCGCCATCAGGCCGGCCACGCCGAGCGTGGATCCGCTGTCGAACACCGCCGGGTCGAGGAAGTGGTCGTCGATGCGGCGGTAGACCACGTCCACCTTCCGCAGGCCCCCAGTGGTCCTCATGGCGACCACGTGGTCGTCCACGACCAGGTCGCGGCCCTCCACCAGCTCGACGCCCATCTGGCGGGCCAGGAAGGCGTGTTCGAAGTAGGCCGAGTTGTAGACGCCGGGGGTGAGCACGCACACGACCGGGTCGTCGCCCGAGGCGGGCGGTGCGGCGTTCTTGAGGGCGGCCAGCAGGGAGCGGCCGTAGTGGTCGACTGAGCGGATGGCGGTCTCCTCGAACGCCCCGGTGAGGACCCGCGCCATGGTGGCCCTGTTCTCCAGCACGTAGCTGACGCCCGAGGGGTTGCGGAGGTTGTCCTCCAGGACGAGGAACCGGCCGTCGCCGCCCCGCACCACGTCTATGCCCGACACGAGGCAGCGTGCTCCGTTTGGCACGGCGACGTTGAAGGCCTCCCGCTCGAAGCCGCTGGACGACATGACCAGCCAGCGGGGGACGACGCCGTCCTCAAGGATGGCCTGGTCGCCCACGTAGAGGTCCTCGAGGAACCTGTTCAGGGCGTTCACGCGCTGGGCCAACCCGCTCTCGAGCACCCCCCACTCGGCGGCGGTGATGATCCGGGGGAACAGGTCCATGGGCCAGGTCCGCTCGATGCCCTCCGACTCGCCGTAGACGGTGAACGTGATTCCCCGGCCGAGCAGCAGGTCGTCGCGCAGCGAGGCGTGGTGCACCAGGTCCTCGGTGGTCAGCGAGTCGAACCAGGCCACCAGGTGCTCCTGCCCGGGCCTGGGGCCGCCGTCCTCGCCGATCGCCTCGTCGAAGAACCCGCCTCTGTCGTAGTCGCCGAACAGGCCGCCTTCCACGCTGGGACGGTAGCCCAGACCCGGGACGGCCGGCTCAGAGCGTCCGGAGCCGGTCGATGCGCCTGTCCGGACCAGCGAGTCGTAGGTGGTATCCGATCGGATACCACCTACCTGAGTGGGCCGACAGCGTCCTCCACCGGGCCCTTCACGCCGCCGGAGGCGACCAGCTGCTCGGCTGCGGCCAGCTCGGGCGCCAGGAAGCGGTCGGGTCCGGGGCCGTCGACCACCCGGCGAAGCGCCGCCACGGCGGCGCCCGTGCCGACGGCCGGCTCGAGGGGTCGGCGTATCTCGACGGCCCGTGCCGACACGACCAGCTCGACGGCCAGGATGCGCCGCAGGTTGTCGACGACCCGGCGCAACTTGCGTGCCGCTCCCCACGCCATCGACACGTGGTCCTCCTGCATGCCCGAGGTGGGCAGGGAGTCGACGCTGGCCGGCGCTGCCAGCCGCCGGTTCTCGGCACACATGGCGGCCACCGTGTACTGGCCGATCATGAGGCCGCTGTCGACGCCGGGGTCGTCGGCCAGAAACGGGGGCAACCCGTGCGAGCGGCTCTGGTCGAGCACCCTGTCGATGCGGCGCTCGGCTATCGCCCCCACCTCAGCCAGGGCGATGGCCAGGTAGTCGGCGGCGAAGCCCAGAGGGGCGCCGTGGAAGTTCCCGCACGACTCCACCCGGCCGTCGGACAGGACCATCGGGTTGTCGATGGCCGAGGCCAGCTCGGTCTCGGCCGTGGCGGTGCTGAAGCCCAGCGTGTCGCGGGCGGCCCCGTGGACCTGGGGGGTGCAGCGGATGGAGTAGGCGTCCTGGACCCGCACGTCGTCGCTGCGGTGGCTGGCAACGATCGGCGAACCGGCCAGGAGCACACGCAGGTTGGCGGCGCTGTCGGCCTGGCCGGGGTGCGGGCGCAGGGCCTGGAGGTCGGCGGCGTAGGCCCGGTCGGTGGCCAGCAGGCCCTCGACGGTCAGCGCAGCCGTGACGTCTGCCGTGGTGAGCAGGCCGGCTGCGTCATGGCAGGCCAGGCAGAGCATCCCCAGGATCCCGTCGGTGCCGTTGGTGAGGGCCAGCCCCTCCTTGTCGGCCAGGACCGTGGGCTGGAGGCCGGCGGCCTCGAGGGCGTCGCCGGCCGCAACCACCCGGCCGGCGTGCTCCACCTCGCCCTCGCCCATGAGAGCCAGGGCTGCGTGGGCGAGGGGGGCCAGGTCGCCGCTGGCACCGAGGGAGCCGTGCTCTGGGACGACGGGGGTGATGCCGGCGTTGACGAGGGCCAGCAGCGCCTCTGCCACCTCGGGCCGGGCTCCGCTGTGGCCGAGGGCCAGGGTGCGGGCCCTCAGGAACACCATCGCCCGTACCACCTCCTGCTCGACGGCAGGGCCCATGCCGGCGGCGTGGGACCGCACCAGGGCGGCCTGCAGGTCGGCCCGGCGGCCGGGCGGGATGCTGACCGTGGCGAGGGCCCCGAAGCCCGTCGACACCCCGTAGGCGGGTTCGCCGCCCGCCAGGTCCTCCACGATCGCCCGGGCGGCGGCCATGCGCCCCAGGGCGTCCCGGGTCAACTCGACGCGAGCGTCGTCGCGGGCCACCGCCACGACGTCGGCGATGGTGACGCCCGGCCCGTCCAGGTGCACGGTCACGACGGCCGCCCCCCACCGCTGTTGCCGTCCGGGCCGCGCAGGTCGTCGCCCAGGGCAACGGCTGCGGCCAGCACCTCCTCGGCGGCCGAGTCCATGGCCTCGCCCGTGAGGCGCTGGGCCGGGCCCAGCAGGGAAATGGCGGCCACGACGATTCCATCGGCGCCGACCACCGGTGCGACGGCGGCCGACACGTCGGGCTCCACTGCTCCGACGTTGAGGTGCACGACCGGGGAGCCGTCGCCGGTGAGGGCCGCACCCACGGCGGTGGTGTCGAGGGGGACCGAGCGTCCGACCCAGCCGGTGTGGCGGATGGCCCGGGTGCTCTCTGCCGCCACCAGGTAGACGGCCCGGGAGCGTTCCCTCACCGCCAGGTAGGCGGACTCGCCGGTGGTTGCGGCCAGGCGGTCGAGGTGGGGCCTGGCTGCGCCCGTGAGGTGGGCGACTGGTCCCTCCCGCAGGGAGGTGAGGGCCAGGCGCAGGAAGGTGGGCCCCACGCTGAAGGTGCCGTGTTCGTCGCGGTCGAGGTAGCCGTGGTGCTCGAGGGCCCTGAGGTGCCGTAGGGCCGTGCTGGTCGGCAGGTCCACGCTGCGTGCGGCGTCGCCCAGGCCCATGCGCCCGGCGCTCACGACCGTCTCGAGCAGGCCCAGGGCCCGCTCGGCGGAGCGCGGCATGTGCAGCGAGGAGGTGGACACGTTTTCACCTACTGAAAGTAGATATCGTCAGTTGACAACCTAGGCTCGGGCGGGCAGCCTTGCAACCGCAGCCCAACCAGACCGAGGTGGCCACCATGGCGATCCAGCCGACCAGCGTCAGCGCCCCCCGTGGCACCGACCTGACCTGCCGCGGATGGCCCCAGGAGGCGGCCTACCGGATGCTCCAGAACAACCTGGACCCTGAGGTGGCCGAACGCCCGGATGACCTGGTGGTCTACGGCGGCACGGGCCGTGCGGCCAGGTCGTGGGACGCCTACCACGCCATGCTGCGCACCCTCACCACGCTGGCCGACGACGAGACCATGCTCGTGCAGTCGGGCAAGCCCGTGGGGGTGATGCGCACCCACGAGTGGGCTCCCAGGGTGCTGCTGGCCAACTCCAACCTTGTGCCCGACTGGGCCGACTGGGACGAGTTCAGGCGGCTCGAGCACCTGGGCCTCACCATGTACGGCCAGATGACGGCCGGGTCCTGGATCTACATAGGCACCCAGGGCATCCTTCAGGGAACCTACGAGTGCTTCGCAGAGATCGCCCGTACCAGGTTCGGCGGAAGCCTCGCCGGAACGCTCACCGTCACCGCCGGTCTGGGCGGCATGGGGGGAGCGCAGCCCCTGGCGGTCACCATTAACGACGGCGTGGCGCTGTGCATCGAGGTGGACCCAGAGCGGGTGCAGCGCCGGGTTGAGCACCGCTACCTGGACGAGGTGGCCGACGGCTACGACGACGCCGTGCGCCGCTGTAACGAGGCCAGGGCGGCCGGCCGGCCCCTGTCGGTCGGCCTGGTCGGCAACGCCGCCGACGTGCTGCCCCGGTTGCTTTCCGACGGCGTGGCCGCCGACATCGTCACCGACCAGACCTCGGCCCACGACCCGCTCAGCTACCTGCCGGCCGACCTGACGGCAGAGGCCGCCGACGAGCTGCGGCGCAGCGACCCGGCCGAGTTCACCCGCCGCGCACGCGCCTCCATGGCGGTGCACGTCGAGGCCATGGTCGGGTTCCTCGACGCCGGAGCCGAGGTGTTCGACTACGGGAACAGCCTGAGGGCCGAGGCCGAGCTTGGCGGCTACGACAGGGCCTTCGCCTACCCGGGTTTCCTGCCCGCCTACATACGACCCCTGTTCTGCGAGGGCAGGGGGCCGTTCCGGTGGGTGGCCCTCTCCGGCGACCCGGCCGACATCGCCGCCACCGACCGGGCGGTGCTGGAGGAGTTCCCCGGCGACGAGGCCCTGGCCCGGTGGATCCGCCTGGCCGGCGAGCGGGTGGCGTTCCAGGGGCTTCCCGCCCGTATCTGCTGGCTGGGCTACGGCGAACGGCACCGCCTTGGCCTACGGTTCAACGAGATGGTCCGGAGCGGCGAGTTGAAGGCGCCGGTCGTGATCGGCCGCGACCACCTCGACTCCGGTTCGGTGGCCTCCCCCTACCGGGAGACCGAGGACATGCTCGACGGCTCCGACGCCATCGCCGACTGGCCGCTGCTCAATGCCCTCGTCAACACGGCATCGGGGGCGTCATGGGTGAGCATCCACCACGGGGGAGGGGTCGGCATCGGGCGGTCCATCCACGCAGGGCAGGTCAGCGTGGCCGACGGCACCGACCTGGCCGCCGCCAAGCTGGAGCGGGTGCTCACAAACGACCCCGGCATGGGCGTGATCCGGCATGTCGACGCCGGCTACGACGAGGCGGTGGCAGTAGCCGACCAGCGGGGCGTACGGGTGCCGATGCGGGAGGATGCCTGAGCAGTGGCCGTGCGCCCGATCCTGCAGATAGGACACCCGGTCCTGCGCCGGCCGGCACGGCCGCTGTCCGACGACGAGATCGCCTCCGGCGGAGTGCAGGAGCTGATCGATGACATGATCGACACGATGCGCCAGGCCAACGGCGCCGGCATCGCCGCCAACCAGGTCGGGGAGGCCGTACGGGTGGCGGTCATCGAGGTGGGGGACAACCCCCGTTACCCCTACAAGCCCAGGGTCCCGCTGACGGTGGCGGTCAACCCCGTTGTCGAGCCCCTGGACGACGAGCTGTTCGTGAACAACGAGGGCTGCCTGTCTGTCCCCCTCCGCGGCGACGTGGAACGCCACGTGAACGTGCGGGTCCGCTACCGCGACCGCCACGGCGGCCACCACGACCAGGTGGTGCGGGGCCTCACGGCCGGGACCTGGCAGCACGAGTGCGACCACCTCGCCGGCGTGCTGTTCGTGGACCGGGTGGCTGACCCGGCCACGCTGGCAACCTGGGAGCAGTTTGAGGCCCACCACCGCGACGCGTTCGTGGAGCGCATCACGGCGTTCGAGGAGCGGGTCGGGCAGTGACCAGCTACTGGTGCGAGGCGGCCTGGCTGGGCCGCGGGCAGGTCGAGCCCGGGATCCTCATTGACACCGCTGACGGCGTGGTGTCCGCCGTCATCGCCGGGGTTGCCGGACCACCTCCCGGCGCGGTGCGGCTCACGGGCCTGACAATGCCGGGATTCGCCAACACCCACAGCCACGCCTTCCACCGTGCCCTGAGGGGACGAACCCAGGCGGGGTCCGGCACCTTCTGGACCTGGCGGGAGCAGATGTACGAGGTCGCCAACCGCCTGGACCCCGACACGTGTTACGCCCTTGCGAGGGCAACCTATGGCGAGATGGCACTGGCCGGGGTCTCGGCCGTCGGCGAGTTCCACTACCTCCACCACCAACCCGACGGCACCCCCTATGCGAACCCGAATGCAATGGGGGAGGCGATCCTGGTGGCCGCAGCCGATGTGGGGACAAGGGTCACGCTGCTGGACACCTGCTACCTGCACGGTGGCCTTTCGGCAGATGGGTATCTCCCCCTCGAGGATGGTCAGAGGCGCTTCGGGGACGGCTCGGCCGATGGCTGGGCAGAGCGGGTCGAGGGACTGCGGTCGGGGCCGCTGTCCCGGGTGGGCGCGGCCGTTCACTCGGTTCGCGCTGTCGATCCGCAGGCCATCTCGGAGGTGGCGGCATGGGCCGAGGGTCGGGACGCACCCCTGCACGTCCACCTCTCGGAGCAACCGACCGAGAACGAGCACTGCGAGGCGCACTTCGGCTGTACGCCGACGGGCCTGCTCGCCTCGGTGGGTGCGCTGACCGATCGGCTGACCGTGGTACACGCCACCCACATGACTGGTGAGGACATGGCAATGCTCGGCGGAGAGGGGGCCGGGGTGTGCATGTGCCCTACAACCGAGCGCGACCTGGCAGACGGCATCGGTCCGGCCGGGGCGCTGGCAGCCGCCGGCTCCCCGCTCAGCATCGGATCCGACAGCCATGCCGTGATCGACATGTTCGAAGAGGCCAGGGCCGTCGAGCTGGACGAACGCCTGGCGAGCCTGGAGCGCGGCAACCACAGGGTCGACGACCTCCTGGCAATGGCAACCGCCAACGGCTACCGGGCGCTGGGCTGGGCCGGTGGTGGGGTACTCGAGCCGGGAGCGCTGGCCGACATGGTCACCGTGGCACTGGACTCGGTGCGGCTGGCGGGCGCCGAGGCAGAAACCGCAATGGCGTCCGTGCTGTTCTCTGCCTCGGCCGCCGATGTGACCGATCTGGTGGTCGCAGGCGAGGTGGTCGTGCGGGACCGGACACACGTATCGGTTGACGTCGCGCACGAGTTGGCCGAGGCGGTCAGGGAGGTCACCTCATGACCCTGGTGGTGGACCGGATCGGACTGCTGGTCACCAACGACCCGGCCCTGGGGGACGGCCCGCTGGGCCTGGTGCGGGACGCCTCGGTCGTCGTCGGCGAGGGCCTCGTCTTGTCGGTGGGGCCGGCCGGCGAGGTGGCCGACGAGCGCATCGACGCCGCCGGTGCCTGCGTGCTGCCGGGGTTCGTCGACTCCCACACCCACCTGGTGTTCGCCGGCGACCGGGCCGAGGAGTTCACAGCACGCATGGCGGGCCGGCCCTACAACGGAGGCGGAATCCGGGTGACGACGTCCGCCACCCGGGCGGCCTCCGACGACGACCTGCGGACCCTGACGGCCGCCCGGATGGGCGAGTTGCGCCGGGCGGGCACCACCACCGTCGAGGTCAAGTCGGGCTACGGCCTCAACGTGGACGACGAGGCGCGCACCCTGCGCCTGGCAGCCGAGGTCACCGACGAGACCACCTTCCTCGGTGCCCACCTGCTGCCCGACGAGTACGAGGGCCGGGCCGACGACTACATCGGCCTGGTGTGCGGTCCGATGCTGGAGGCCTGCGCCCCCCACGCCCGCTGGGTCGACGCCTTCTGCGAGACCGGGGCCTTCGATGCCGACCAGTGCAGGGCCGTGCTGGAGGCA
The DNA here is from genome assembly GCA_964344855.1 of uncultured Candidatus Nemicrothrix sp. GTDB lineage: Bacteria > Actinomycetota > Acidimicrobiia > Acidimicrobiales > MedAcidi-G1 > UBA3125. Next base: position 21,841 of record CAYFOV010000007.1, on the reverse strand, counting down.
GGCCGCGACGCAGGCCTGGGGCTGCGCCTCCACGGCAACCAGCTGGGCCACGGCCCCGGGGTACAGCTGGCCGTGGAGACGGGGTGCGCGTCGGTCGACCACTGCACGTACCTGTCCGACGCCGACGTGGAGGCCCTTGCCGGCTCCGACACCGTGGCCACCTTCCTGCCGGCCACCGACTTCTCCACCCGCCAGCCCTACCCGGACGCCCGGCGGGTGCTGGACGCCGGGGCCACCGTGGCCCTGGCCACCAACTGCAACCCGGGCTCCAGCTACACGACCTCCATGTCCTTCTGCATCGCACTTGCCGTGCGGGACATGGGAATGACCATCGACGAGGCCGTGCAGGCTGCCACCCTCGGCGGTGCGGCGGCCCTGCGGCGCACCGATGTGGGCCGCATCACGCCGGGCTCGGCGGGCCACCTGACCGTCCTCGACACCCCCAGCCACCACCACCTGGCCTACAGGCCGGGTGTGCCACTCATCCGCCGGGTGGTCGCCTGACAGGCGACGCATCCCCCACCGACTGCTGCCCGGCCCCGGGCAGCGACAACCAGACCCACGAGACCAGGGAGACCCACGCCAATGACAGACATCGGCTACACGGGAGACGGCCACGACCAGTGGTTCCCGTTCATGGACAGGCCGGCCCCCGGCACCGTCGACGGCCTGATGGTGAACGCGCCGGTCGTGCCCGTGCACCAGCCGGCTGCGCTTCCCGCCAGCGCCCGCTATGTGGTGGTGGGTGCGGGGGTGCACGGCCTGTCCAGCGCCTACCACCTGGCAATGGAGCTGGAGCGCAGCGGGAAGGGGAAGGGCAGCGACGTCGTGCTCATCGACAAGGCCGGCCCGGGCGCCGGTGCCACTGGCCTGGCCTGCGGCTGTGTGCGCAACCTCTACATGACGGGACCGCTCCACGCCATCCTGCGGGCCAGCGTCGAGGTGTGGGAGTCCGACCCGGTGAACTTCGGCTTCCAACAGGTCGGCTACGTGTCCATCGGCGAGGGGAACCAGTACGAGGACTACGTGCGCCTGAACGAGTCACAGGTGGCCAGCGGCTACCCGTCGGACCTCTACTCAGGTGAGGACGCCCACCGGTTCCTGCGGAGCATCTGGCCCGACTTCAAGACCGACAACTGCGACGTGGTGCTCCACGAGCACCGCTCGGGCTACGCCGGCACGCACATGGCCGTGTGGGGGCTTGACCAGAAGTGCCGCCAGTGGGGCGTGCAGCGGGTGTACGGCGTGGCGGTGACCGGCTACGACATGGACGCCGGCGCCGTGTCGGCGGTGGAGACCACGGCCGGTCGGATCCAGTGCGACCAGGTGGTCGTGGGGGCCGGGGCCTGGACGCCGCAGCACTGGGAGTGGTTGGGTGGCCCGTCCAGCCTGGACGTGCACTACCCCGACGGCCACGTGGCCGAGGGAATGGACATGTGGACCTACTGGCGCCTGCTGGAGGGTGAGGTGTTCATGCCGCCAGGGGTGGACTTCCGGACGGCCGACGGGCGGGACGCCCCGGTGCTGCACGTGGAGCTCATGAACACCCCCGTCTACGGCAAGGACGGGGAGATGATCCAGGACCACGTCTACACCTACACCCGGTACGCGGCGGAGCGGGTTGGTGCGCCCGGCCTCCAGGGGGGCACGATCCCCATCAGGATCGGCCCCAGGGCGGCGGTGGAGCCGTACGGCCACCTGAACGACGCCTACCAGGCCGACGACTGGTTCCCCGAGTACTACTGCACCACGCTCGGGATGCTGCTCGGCCGCTTCGAGGACCTGGAGCCCCACTACAAGCACCGCCGCAACGGCGGCATCGGGGCGTTCACCCCCGACAACGTGCCTGTGTTCGACTATGTGGCCGACAATGCCTGGGTGATCGCCGACTCCAACCACGGGTTCAAGATGATCGGGGTGGGGAAGCTGACGGCCGACATGCTCGTACACGGCGACAAGCCCGAGGAGCTGCGGCCGTTCACCTTCGACAGGTACGCGGCGGGCACCACGTTCGGCGACCGCAACTCCAACTGCCCCTGGGTGTGACGGGTCAGGCAGTCTGCGAGACATGGGGGTGGTGACCCGGTGAGCGCATGGGTGGCCGGCCTGCCCATGTACGACTGGCCCGAGGTCCGCGCCGAGGTGGACGCCCTCTGGGCGGCGATCGCGGAGCGGTTGCTGGAGGCCGGCATCGAGGCCCCGGACTCGCTCTGGCGCCCTGACCACGTGGTCGACCTCTGGGACCACCCCGACCTCCTGGTCGGCCAGACCTGCGGCGGCGACGTCGTGGGCTCGCTGCGGGGTCGGGTCGAGGCGCTGGGCGCCCTCGACTACGGGGTGGAGGGGTGCGCCCCGGGTGACTACCGGTCAGTCGTGGTCTGTCGGGGCGGGGACCCGGCCACCGACCTGGCCGCCCTCCGGGGGCGGCGGGCGGCGGTCAACGGGCCGACCTCGCTGTCGGGCCACGGCGCCCTGGCGATGGCGGTGGCCCCCCTGGCCGAGGACGGCCGCTTCTTCGACGGCGTGGTCCAGACGGGCTCACACAGGGAGTCCATGAGGGCGGTGGCAGCCGGCACGGCCGACGTGGCGTCGATCGACGCCGTGGCCTGGGCCCTGGCTTCCAGCCACGAGCCTGCTGCCGACGACCTGAGGGTCGTGGCGTGGACCGATCCGCTGCCCGCTCCGCCGCTGGTGGTGTGCTGGGCCCACGCAGGGCTGCGCGACACGCTGAATGCCGCGGTGTCGGCTGCGGTGGCGTCGCTGGGGCCGGACCTGCGCCGGCCACTGGACCTCTACGGCTACGAGGTGAGGTCCACCGCCGACTACGGGGTCATAGCCGACCGCCTGGCAGCAGCGGCGGCCGCCGGCTACCCGGTGGTGGCCTGAACGGACCGGCTCCTGACGGCCGGGGGTTCACCGGGGCAGGGTAGGCGTGCCGGTGGGTCGGCGTTAGCCTCCTCGCTGCGGGGTGGAGCAGTCTGGTAGCTCGTCGGGCTCATAACCCGAAGGTCGCAGGTTCAAATCCTGCCCCCGCCACCACAAAAGCCCTGGTCACAGCGTTGCTGAGGCCAGGGCTTCGTCGTTCGGGGGCCAAACTTCTAACGGATCTTCTAACGGACGGTCTGGCACAGGGCGGTATTCGGACGGGTTCGGTATCGGGTCCCCCTCACCCCGGCGAGGATCCTCCGGGCTCTGGGGCGTGGCGCTAGGCTGAGAGCTGTTGCGAACCGCCCGACTGCAGGAGACCGATGACACAGGCGTCTGAACCCGGAGTAGATCTCGCCCCGGACCGGCGCCAGTATCGGAACCCACCGATCGAAGAGGCGCTCTGCGAGGTCCGGTTCGTGCCCAGCGCTGACTGGGACCCAACAGTTCCGGGGCTGCTCTACCAGTCGCTCAGAGCGGACTACCCGGCAAAGCCACGTTCCCAGAACGTCGTCGAGGCCGGAGTCCAGCTCCCTGACGATGCCGGTGACGGGGGCCCCTCCTTCCAGTTCCGGCACAACAGGAGCCGCGTTCAGTTTCGGAGCGAGGACGAGAAGCGCATTGTTGGCGTCGGAGAGGATGTGCTGAGCGTTCACGTGCTCCGCCCGTACTCGTCGTGGGAGCAATTCCGCGAGCAGATCCGGTCGGCGGTTAGCGCATACGACGCTGTGGCTGAACCGGTGGGGGTAGCCCGGATCGGCGTTCGCTACATCAATCGGATCGTGGTGGATGCCGAGGTGGTCGATTTGAGCGAGTACTTCACATCACCGCCAGATCCACCAGACACGCTTCCGCAGAACCTTCGCTCCTTTCTGGTCCGAATGGATGCTGTCTACGAGGGCGAGCCTGTCAGGCTCGTCACGACGTTCGCTAGCAATGACGCTGCCGAGGGGCAGACGGCGTTTATTCTCGACATCGACGTCATCGGCGAGTGGCCGGATCCTCTAGCGGTTGGAGACGCAATGGACATCATTGACGACCTTCGCGCAAAGGAGCGGTCGGGGTTCGAGGCTCTGATCACAGACAAGGCGAGGGGGATCTTCGATGCCGACTAGGGCGTTGCATCCGGCTAGCTCAACTCGTGATCTCACTCGTTCGGAGGGCTCCTACTCGCTCTGCGAGGAGTTGCTCTACCCTTCCCTGCCTGCGGACGTTGTAGAGGATGTCAGCCGTCGCCCGTTTCCGGTGGCATGGGTAGCTTCGGGCGCCTCGTGCTCAGAGTCAGCGCGACGTGTGGAGGAGCAGGTGGCCGACGTGCTCTCCGAAGCCAGTCATCTCGGGGCGATGATCAACGTGTGGGATTTCCTGCTGGTGGACCCGCTCACACTGGCTCACACAGAGATCGAGTTTGATGAAGTTCTTCCGCCGCAGCCTCGACGCAATCTCCGGGTGGTGGAGGGCGTGGTCCGCCGCTCGGCGAGGCAGTGGTCAGGGATCGCTCTCTCCGCCGATGAACTCGATGCCGTCTACGTCGACAGCGGTGATGGCTGAACCCACGTGGTACGAGGTCGTTTCCGGTGGTGACATCGAGCAAGGGGACATCCTTCGGTCGTGCCCCACGCCCGTGATGGGCAGTCCGTCGTTCCCGATTTCGGATGGCGACTCGGTCGATATTGATATCGCCGATCTGGATCTCGTCATACTCACTCAGAGCTGCGATCTCGAGAATGACAAGGTCGATGAGGTCCTACTGGCGGAGGTCGTCGAGTGGGAGACGGTCAAGCAGTCGGGCCCACAACACTTCAGGGCGTCGGACTTCCGAAAGGCGTTGGTCCAGGGCAACGTCCCCGGATACTCCCTGATGAGCAAGTCAGAACTTGACGTGCCAATGAGCTGGTCTCTGGTTGACTTCCACCGATTGCACGTCCTTCCGAAGGCGTACTTGGTGACGTTTGTGGCTCAGGCCGGGAGCCGCCTCAGGATGATCTCGCCCTATCGCGAGCATCTCGCTCAAGCGTTTGCCCGATACTTCATGCGCGTCGGACTGCCGCATGATGCGAAGGCCTTCGTCAATGAAGGCAAGTAGCCCGCTATTCCCCGAACACGGCCGCGCCGAAGGTCGCCGCTGCCTCTGCCTGCATCCCCGGCATGACGTGCTGGTAGACGGTCATGGTGAAGGCGATGCTGCTGTGGCCGAGGCGCTCGCTCACCACCTTGGGGTGAACGTTCTGCTGGAGAAGGATCGTGGCGTGGGTGTGGCGCAGGTCATGGAGCCGGATCCTCGGTAGCTCCGACTGGTCCATGAAGCGCTGGAATGTCTGGCTGATCAGGTCGGGGTGAACCGGCGAGCCGTCGGGGCGGGCGAACACGAAGCCGTCGTCGTCTCGCTGGCCGGTGGCCATCCGCTCCTCGAGCTGGCTGCGGCGATGGCGCCGCAGCATGACCGTGGTCTGTTCGTCGAGGTCGATGGTGCGACGACTCGATGCGGTCTTGAGGTCGTCCTCGATCAGCTCGTACTCAACCGACACCACCTGTTGGTTCACGGTGAGGCGTGCCGCTTCGAGGTCGACGTTGCGCCAGCGGAGTCCGGCGAGTTCGCCTCTTCGCATCCCGGTGGTCGCGGCGAGGAAGTACAGCGGGTGCAGATCGTGGCCGTCGATCTGTGCGAGGAACGAGCGGAGCTGGTCGCTGGTCCAGACGTTCATCGAGCGCCCGCTACGGCTGATCGACGGTGGGTCGGCGATGTCGGCAACGTTGCGGAACACCGTGCCCTTGCGGGTCGCGTCGGACAGAGCGCTCTGGATGGTCGCGTGGACGTTGCGCACCGACTTGGCCGACAGGCCGCCACCGCTGCCGTTGCGCTTGCCCTCGGTCAGCAGCTTCACGTAGAGCTCGTCGAGATCCTCGGGTTGGAGCTTCTGGAGCGGGATGAGCCCGATGTAGGGGTTGATGTGCAGCCGGATGTTGCTCTCGTATGCCGCGGCCGTCGACGCCTTCACCCGCGTCCGTTTCGATGGCAGCCACCGTTCGAGCAGGTAGTCACCGAGTGAGATCTTGTCGGGTGACCGGTAGTCGCCGTCGTGCATCCGCTTGACGAGATCGCCGAGGATCTTCTCGGCGCCCTTCTTGGTGTCGCCTGCGCTGTGCCACCGGTGGCGAGGCTTGCCGGTCGCCGGGTCGATCCCTTCGTAGACGACGGCGTAGTAGCGGTTGCCCTTCTTGGCGATGTGGCCCCTCATGCCTTCCCGCCCTTCTTCTTGCCCGTGTCAGCTCGTGTCGGATCGTCCGCAGTGGCCGGGACGTCGTCGAGGTCGTCGAGGAGCTCGGTGAGTCCGGCGAGGACCTCTTTCGCTCGTTCGATGTCGCCGAACATCTCGCCGAGGCGAACCCGGGCCCTGCCCTTGACGAAGGTGTCGATGCCATCGTGGACGTCCTCGACCTCTCGCCCGAGATCCTCCATGCGGCCGTCGTCGTAGATTCGCATCCGGCCGGGACTGATCGACCACAGCCGTAGCGCTTCCTCCCACTCGGGCAGCGTGTCGGGATTGCCCAAGATCGCGTCGATCAGCAGGAGCGGTTCCCAGCCGCCTCCCTTCGCGTCCGGGGTCGAGATGTCGATGTTCTCCATCACCGGGGGAGGGGTGAAGAACCAGCCGATCGGCAGACGGAACCCTCGGGATAGGGCGAGGATCTCGTCGGCGTTGAACTGGCGGATGCGGCCGCCGGCGAACGATCGCTCGATGGCCGAGAAGCTGGCCGTCGAGAGCTTCGACCCGAGGTATGGCTCGAGCTCGGCCGCCGCCTGTTCCTGCGTCCAGCCCCGCATGCGTCGGGCCTCGTGGATGCGGTAGGCGACGATCTGGTTCGGGGTCCAGGCGTTGTCGTTCTTGCGGCGAGCCATCCGCTCACTCTAGTCAACGTATATGCAGGTTTGTCTACCGCGCGGTTGCATTCGAATCACACCGATGATATTCCTGGATGGTCCACGTCCAAGTTGAATGATCAACGAGCGAGGCGGTGACATGGACGAGCGACCACCGGACGCCCTGACAATCGAAGAAGCCGCTCGTGTGCTGCGCATCGGCCGCACCAAGGCCTACGCCATGAGCCAGGAGTGGCGCGTCACCAACGGCGAGTCCGGGCTCATGGTTCGCGAAGTAGGCGGCCAGCTACGCGTCCCGCGGGTGTGGCTCGAAGAACAACTCGGTGCGCCGGTGCTCTTCATCCCCGGTCCGCCCGATCGCTCGGAGCCCAACGGCCAAGCGCCGAAAGACGTGACTGCGGCACCGGCCACCGAGCCGAAGCCGGCGGCCGCTGCGCCAGCCAAGCTGCGCAAGCCCCGACGACGCGGCAAGCGCAAGACGGCGAACAGCAACCAGCTCACCCTCCCGTTCAGCTGAGCCCGCATGCATCTCGCCACCATCTCCCGACGACCTCACCAACAAGCCACAGACGAGTGCACGCCCCGTGCCGCGAGGTGGATCTACCCGACCGGGAGGTGGCGGCGATGACAGCTCGCGTCACCACGCTCAAGGGCGTCGATGCCGGCGCGTACTACGTCGAGGCGTTGCCGAACTACTACCTCGACTCCGGCGAACCCAAGGGCATCTGGCATGGCGGCGGCGCTGAGCAGCTCGGCCTCGAAGGCGAGATCATCGACGGCGAGTTCCTCCGCCTCATGGCCGGCCTCCACCCCCGAGCGCGTGGCGAAGCTCACCTCGGTCGACCGTATGGCGAGGACTCGGTCCGGGGTTTCGACGTCACCGCGTCGGCGCCGAAGTCGGTGTCGACTCTGTTCGCCATCGGCGACGACAAGATCCGTAGTCAGGTGCTCGATGCGCACGACGCCGCGGTGGCCACGGTCGTCGATTGGATCGAGGCTCACGCCCACACCCGCTTCCGCATCAACGGTGAGGTCTCGATCGTTGACGCCGAGGGGATCATCGCCGCCATGTTTCGCCAGCACACCTCGCGGGCGCTTGACCCTCAGCTGCACACGCACATCGTGATCGCCAACCGGGTCCGGTCGCCCGACGGCCGTTGGCTCGCCCTCGACGCCCGATCGCTCAAGATGGATCAGCGCACCGTCTCGGCGATCTATCACGCCACCCTGCGCGCCGAGCTCACCGCCCGCCTCGGGGTCGAATGGGAACCCGTGGTGAACGGCATTGCCGAGATCGCCCATGTTCCCCAGGCCGTGCTCGAGGAGTTCTCGGCCCGCACCGCCCACGTCCAGCGCCGCATCGACGAGAAGCTCGACCGCTTCATCGACACCTTCAACCGAGATCCCACGCCGCGCGAGCGCTGGAGCCTCGAACGCGAAGCGGTCATCGACAGCCGCCCACCCAAGAGCCACGACGTCAACGCCGACAGCCTGCACCTCGACTGGACCCAGAGCGTCGAAGAGCTCGGCCACACCCCCGAGCGGCTCGTCCGCCGAGCCACCGGCCGCGAGCGCGGACGCGACCTCGACATGCCCACCGTCGACAAGATGATCGACCAGGCCATGCAGACCCTGGCGGAGAAGCAGTCGAGCTGGCGACCCGCCGAGCTGACCCGCGAGATCGCCGCCGCCATCCCCACCGACACCGTCATTCACCCCGACGACATCGGCCACGTCCTCGACACCCTCACCGACTACGCCATCAACAAGCGCTGCGTCGATATCTCCCGCCCCATCCCAAACGGCGCCATGTTGCGACGTGACGGTCGGCCGGTCACCGAGTCGATCGCCGACCGCGCCCTCACCACCCCCGACATCCTCGCCCAAGAAGAACGCCTTCTCGCCTGGGCCGAGCGCCGCATGACCCGAGACGGCATCGACTCCGCCGACGCCGTCACCCGCGCACGCGTCGAACTCACCGGACCCCAGGCCGAGACTGCGGCTGCGGTGGCCGGCGATGCCGACCTCGTACTTGTTGTCGGGCCGGCCGGCACCGGCAAGACCACCGCCCTCACCCCCGCGGTCCAACAGCTCCGCGCCTACGGTCGCGCCGCGTTCGGCGTTGCACCCTCAGCGGCGGCAGCCGACGTGCTCGCTTCAGAGACCGGCATCGACGCCGACACCGTCGACAAGCTGTTGACCGAGCACTCCCTCGACCGGCCACCCCAGCACCGCTACGACCTCCCCGCCGGCGCCACCGTGATCGTCGACGAAGCCGGCATGATCCCCACCGACCGCCTCGACGCTCTCGCCTCCCTGGCCGACAACCGAGGCTGGCGCGTCGCCCTGGTCGGTGACCCGATGCAGTTCGCCGCTGTCGGTCGAGGCGGCATGTTCGACCACCTGATCGACACCCACGGCGCCATCGAGCTCGATCAGGTCCACCGCTTCTCCCACGACTGGGAACGCCACGCATCGCTCCGTCTCCGTCGCGGCGACCCGACCGTCGCCGATGTCTACGACCTCGAGGGTCGGCTCCACGGCGGCACAGCCAGCCGCATGGAACGCGACGCCCTCGACGCCTGGTGGTCCGCTCGCAAACGCGGCGAGACCGTCGTGCTCGCCGCCCCCACCAACGAGACCGTCGCCCACCTCAACCACGCCGCCCAACAGCGTCGCATCGACGCCGGCGCCCTCGTCACCAGTAGCCGCTACGTCGACGCCGGTGGCTATCGGTTCTGGGCCGGCGACGAGATCGCCACACGCCGCAACCACCGCCAGCTCCACACCGACAGACGCCTCATGATCCGCAACCGCGACCAGTGGGTGATCGACATCATCCACCGCAACGGCGATCTCACCGTCGCCGGCCGCACCGGAACCGTCCGGCTCCCCGCCGACTACGTCCGAGACCACGTCGAGCTGGCCTACGCCCAGACCAGCCACGCCACCCAAGGCCGCACCGTCGACCGATCCATCCTGTTGCTCGACGGCCCCGCCGACGTCCGCGGTGTCTATGTCCCCATGACCCGAGGCCGCCACCACAACGGCGCCTACATCGTCACCACCGGCGAAGACACCGCCCTCGACGTCTTCACCGACGCCATCACTCGCAACTGGATCGACCGGCCCGCCCTCGCTCGCCAAGCCGAGCTCGCCGGCCACAACCGGCACCGCCCCGGCACCCTTCCGCCTGAGGAGCTTCGATCCTCGCTCGGCCAACAGGCCCAGCTCACCGCCACGCTCGACCAGCTCCGCACCGACCTCGAGGAGCTGCCACGCGACTACCAGTGGACCCGCCACGACCTCGACCGGGCGAAGCAGCAACACGAGACGACCAACGCACGACTCCAGGCCGCGCACGACACCATCGCCCAACACGACCGACCCTTCCGCCGCAAAGGCCACGAAGCGGCGATCCGCGACGCCAATCGCGACATCGACTCCCTCCCCGCCGACATCAGAAGCCAGCGCGCCCGCATCGAGAAGCTCTCGAGCAAGCTCCACGACATCGACCGACGCCTCCACAAAGCTGAGCAACTCGACCAACGACGCCCCACCTTCGAAACTCAGCTCACCGACATCGACGCCCGCCTCGGCGACGACCGCGGTATCCGAACCCGACAGATCCGCCGTAACCCACCGAGCCGCATCGTCGACACGATCGGACCGCGGCCGAACGGCGGGCAGCCCTCACGAGCCTGGGACAACGCCGCAGGACGCATCGACCAGCACCAGACCGCCTTCGGTCTCGCCAAGGGGCTCGGACCCTCGAAGGGTCGGAAGCTCCCGATGGGCTTCCTCTTCAGCCGGGCGCTCGCCGCAGGCGACCAGCGCGGCATCGAACAAGCCATCACCCGCGAGCGGCAGCAGGCGCGGCAAATCGAGGGCCCGGCACTCCGAATCAGATGACCCGGCGACCAAGCCCGCCCCGAGGGGCAGGGCCGAACCAATAGTGATCAACCGATGCGGCGTCAAGGGTCGGCTGCGGGACTCTGCTGCGCTCCGTGTCCTCGCCTTCTCCTGCCGTCGATCCCTTGACCCCGTTCCGAATGAAGCACCCTGTCAACGCATATAGACTCGATAGTTATGGGCCGACTGGTGGATCTCGATGATCTGATCGACGTGGGGGAAGTGGCTGCCCTTCTGGGGCTAGCGCACAAGAACAGCGTCACCACGTACATGCGCCGCTACGACGACTTCCCCGTTCCGGCGATCGAGTTTGCCGAGGGCAAGTGCCGTGCCTGGGTACGGGAAGACATCGAGCGCTGGCACGAGCGCCGGGAGGAACACGCGTAATGGCAACCGACCTCACTCAGGTCCAGAAGAAACTGTGGGACGCGGCCGACGAATTGCGGGCGAACTCGGGTCTGCAGGCATCGGAGTACTCCGGGCCCGTGCTCGGGCTCATCTTTCTGCGTTTCGCCGAGGAACGCTTCGCAGCGGCTCAGGCTGAGCTCGGCACCGGCAGCGCCCGCAACCCGGTGGAACCCGACGACTACAAGGCCCGGGGCGTGCTCTACCTGCCGGACGAGGCCCGCTACAACCATCTGCTGAATCAGCCTGAGTCGGCGGATCTGGGTCGTGTCATCAACAACGCCATGTCGGCGATCGAAGACCACAACCCCGACCTGAAGGGCGTGCTCCCGAAGGTGTACGGCACGCTCCCCAATAACGTGCTCGTCGAGCTGCTGCGGACTCTCAATTCGCTAGCCGATGACATCGAGGGCGACGGCTTCGGCCTGGTCTATGAGTACTTCCTCGGTCAGTTCGCCATGGCTGAGGGTCAGGGCGGCGGCGAGTTCTTCACTCCGACCTCGATCGTCAGGCTGATCGTCGAGATCCTCGAACCCTTCCACGGCAAGATCTACGACCCCGCCTGCGGGTCGGGCGGCATGTTCGTCCAGTCGGCCGACTTCGTCGCCCGCCACAAGCGCAACCCCGGCAGCGAGCTGTCGATCTACGGCCAGGAAGCCTCCCGTCGCACGGTCCCGCTCGCCAAGATGAACCTCGCCGTCCATGGCCTCGGCGGCGACATCCTCGAAGGCAACACCTACTACGAAGACCGCCACGACAGCGTCGGCAAGTTCGACTTCGTCATGGCCAACCCTCCCTTCAACGTCAACAAGGTCGACAAGGCCAAGCTCGAGGACGACCCCCGATTCCGTCTCGGCCTTCCGAACACCGACAACGCCAACTACCTTTGGATCCAGACGTTCTATTCGGCGCTCAACGACACCGGCCGCGCCGGCTTCGTCATGGCCAACTCCGCCTCAGACGCGAGTGGCTCGGAGCTCTCCATTAGGCAGAAGCTCGTCGAGGCAGGCGTCATTGACGTCGTGGTTGCTGTCGGCACGAACATGTTCTTCACGGTGACACTTCCCGTGACGCTGTGGTTTCTCGACCGCGGAAAGGCCAAGAGTCATAGAGAAGGACAGGTGCTCTTCATTGATGCCCGGGAGACTTACAACACCATCGACAGGGCCCATCGCGACTGGACACCGCAACAGATCGAGTTCCTCGCAAACACCGTCCGGCTCTGGCGTGGAGGAGAACCCGAGTTCGACAACGGCAGCCGGGAGATGATCGAGGAGCTGTTCCCGGACGGGACCTACTTGGACGTCGCTGGTTTCTGCAGCTCGCGCACTATCGGCGATGTCGCCTCACACAACTTCAGTCTGAACCCAGGTCGCTACGTCGGATTCGCTGCGACTGAGTTGGATCAGCGTGCAGTTCGCGAGGTGCTCGGGCCGCTTGGGGTCGAGTTCGATGAGCTGTCCGCGCGGGCTGAGAGGCTTGCTCAAGAGGTGCAGTCGATTACCCGCCGGTTGGTTGGCTAGTGGCAACAAGAACTCGGACCGGAGGACGGGATGCAACGACCGGTGTGATTCCTGGCCGCCATGCGCTAGCCGTCGGCAACCCGTCGAGCCCGACACCAACTGGTTGGCGATGGACCGCTCTGGCTGACCTAGCGAGACTCGAGTCGGGGCACACCCCAAGCCGCCGCAAGTCGGAGTATTGGGAGGGGGGTGACATACCGTGGATCGGAATCCGCGACGCGACTGGCAACCATGGGCGGGTGCTGAGCGATACCCAGCAACATGTGACTCAGCTGGGGATCGACAACTCCTCCGCTCGGGTCCTCCCTGCGGGCACGGTGTGCCTCTCGCGAACCGCCTCGGTGGGGTACGTCGTGGCGATGGGGCGGCCAATGGCGACCAGTCAGGATTTCGTGAACTGGGTATGCGGCGAGGATCTGCTCCCAGACTTTCTGCGATACGTGCTGTTGGCGGAACACGACAGCTATCTGGCCTTTGCTAGCGGGACAACCCACCAGACGATCTACTACCCGGAGGTCAAGGCATTTCATATCAAGCTGCCTCCCGTCAGGGAACAGGGTCAGATCGTTGGCGTGCTCCGGTCGTTCGACGATCTGATCGAGAACAATCGGCGGCGGATTGAGATCTTGGAGGAGATGGCTCGGTTGTTGTACCGGGAGTGGTTCGTCCACTTCCGGTTCCCCGGACACGACGACGTCGAGCTGGTCGACTCCGAACTCGGCCCGATCCCCGAGGGGTGGGAGGTCGCCCGCGTCGAGGAAATCCAAGCGAAAACTCGGAACGCGACCGCTGCCGGGCCGTTCGGTTCGAAGCTCGGCCGCAAGGACTACGTCGACCAGGGAGTCCCTGTCATCCGAGGCACAAACCTGGCAGTTGGTGGCGGCTTCGAAGACAGCGGATTCGTTTACGTGTCGGAGGAGAAGGCAGCGACGCTCGGATCTTCGATTGCGAAGCCGGGGGATATTCTGGTCACCCAGCGGGGAACGCTTGGGCAGTGCGGCCTGATTCCGGACTCGTCGACGCACCGCGAGTACGTGATCTCGCAGAGTCAGATGAAGTTGACCTGCGATGGAGCGAGGGTCCGACCGCTGGTCGTCTACATGCAGTTGGCGCTTCCAGAGGGCGTACAGCGAGTGTTGAGCATGGCGACAGGGTCGGGGGTTCCCCACATCAATCTGGGCATGTTCCGCGAGATGAAGATGTTGGTGCCGCCTCGGCAGGTCCAAGATCCGTACGTTGAGGCTGCCGAGCCGATGCTGCAACTGGAGCGGACCTTGCGGACGCAGAACGAGGTGCTGAGCGCGACACGGGACCTCCTGCTGCCCCGTCTGGTTTCGGGGGAGCTGGACGTGTCGGAGCTTAATCTGGATGGTGTGCTGGCGTGAGCGGGGGGCCGGGGTCGGAGGATGCGGCGGTCGAGCAGCCGGCTCTGGAGCTTCTCGCCGAGCTGGGTTGGGGGGTCCTCTCCGGGTTCGATGAACCAGCCGAGCTGGGGCGATCGAGCAAAGCCGACGTCGTCCTCGAAGCCAGGCTCCGCGATGCAGTCCAGCGGCTGAACCTCGGGCTCGACCCTGGGGCTGTGGATGCTTCCGTGGCGTCGATCATGGAGGATCGGTCGTCGCTCGATCCGGTGCGGGCGAACAAGGCGGTCTGGGACCTGCTGCGCGACGGCGTCGTTGTGCAGGCGGAGAACGAACTGGGCAAGAGGGAGCCACGCCGGGTTCGGTTCGTCGCGTGGAACGTTGCGGATCAGAATGAGTTCCTTGCGGTATCCCAGCTCTGGGTCACCGGTGAGCTACACACGCGGCGCACCGACATCATTCTGTTCATCAACGGCATCCCGCTCGGGTTCATCGAGCTGAAGGCGCCCGAGCGCACTGTGCATGAGGCGTACCAGGGGAACCTGCGGGCGTACCGGTCGGAGATTCCGCAGCTGTTCTGGTTCAACGCGTTCGTGATCCTGTCGAACGGGTCGGAGAGCCGGTTGGGCTCTACGTACGCGCCGTGGGAGTTCTTCGCCGAGTGGAAGAAGATCGATGACGAGGCCGAGGCCGGCGCTGTGTCGCTCGAAACAATGCTGCGAGCGACATGTGAGCCGCACCGGATGCTCGACATCGTCGAGAACTTCATCGCCTACACCGAGACCGGCGGCACAATCGACGCCGAAGGCAAGCGAACCGGAAGCCTCGTAAAAAAGGTCGCCAAGAACCACCAGTACCTCGGCGTCAACAACGCCCTCGAAGCCACCTACCAGGTCAAGGAACGCGACGGCCGGCTCGGGGTGTTCTGGCACACCCAGGGGTCGGGCAAGTCGCTGTCAATGCTGTGGTTCACGCAGAAGGTGCTGCGCAAGCGGCCAGGCAACTGGACCTTCGTTCTGGTGACCGACCGCAAGGAGCTCGATGAGCAGCTATACGAGGAGTTCGCCGACTCGGGAGTGATCACTTCCGGCGTCGAGGTCCATGCCGAGACGTCGGCGCATCTGCGTGAGCTGCTCGGTCAAGACCATCGCTACGTCTTCACCCTCATCCACAAGTTCATCCCGCCAGAGAAGGGCGCAGACATGCCGGTGCTGTCGGATCGAGACGACATCATCGTCATCACCGACGAAGCTCACCGCTCGCAGTACGACACGTTGGCCGCCAACATGCGGGCCGCTCTCCCGAACGCCTCGTTCCTCGGGTTCACCGGAACCCCGCTGATCGAGGGCGAGGAACAAGAGACGAAGCGCGTGTTCGGCGACTACGTGTCGACCTACAACTTCGCCGACTCGATCCGTGACGGCGCCACCGTCCCGCTCTACTACGAGAACCGCATCCCCGAACTCCAGCTCACCAACGAGAACTTCGACACCGAGCTGGAGGACCTGCTCGACGAAGCCGCGCTCGACGAGAAACAAGAGAAGGCGGTCGCCCGAAAGTTCTCCCAGCAGTACCAGCTGATCACCCGACCCAAGCGGCTCGAAGAGATCGCCGCCGACCTGGTCGAGCACTTCGCCAACCGAGGCTTCCTCGGCAAGGGCATGTACGTGGCCATCGACAAGGCAACCGCCGTGCGCATGTACGACTTGGTGTCGGCCGAGTGGGCCCGGGCCATTGCCCGCCTCGAAGCCCAGATCGACACTCTGCCGCTACTGGAGCGGGCACCGAAGGAGTACCAGCTGCGGTGGATGCGAGAGACCGACATGGCCGTCGTGGTCTCGCAGGCCCAGAACGAAGTCGCCGACATGGTCGACCTCGGCCTCGACATCACACCGCACCGGCGGAAGATGAACGACGAGGACCTCGACACCCGGTTCAAGGACTCCGACGACCCGTTCCGCCTCGTGTTCGTCTGCGCCATGTGGCTCACCGGGTTCGATGCGCCGTCGACGTCGACGATCTATCTCGACAAGCCGATGCGCGGCCACACACTCATGCAGACGATCGCCCGAGCCAACCGAGTGTTCCCCGACAAGGACAACGGTCTGATCGTCGACTACATCGGCGTGTTCCGGAACCTCGAGAAGGCACTGGCGATCTACGGCGTCGACCGCAGCGGCGAGATCGGCACCCCGATTCAACCGACCGACGACCTCCGCGCTGCTCTGGATGCTGCGCTGGCCGAGGCTGAGGACTATCTGGCGTCGAACGACATCGAGCTGACTGACCTGGAGGCGGCGACCGGGTTCGAGTTCGTCAACCTGCTCGACTCCACCGTCGAGGCTCTGCTGATTGACGAAGCGACCCGCAAAGGTTGGGTGCAGCTCGCCAACCGGGTCCGCAAGGCGTACAAGTCGCTGATGCCCGACCCTGCGGCGATCCGGGCAACCAAGCGGGTGTCGATCATCCGCAACGTCGCCAACAAGATGGTGTCCCTGGGGGAGCAGGCCGACATCTCCGACGTCATGGACGGGGTGTCCGAACTGCTCGACCGGTCGGTCGGCACTCGGGAGTACATCATCCGGGCGGCGGGCGAGGAGCAGGCGCTCCTCGACCTGAACCAGATCGACTGGGAACAGCTCGCGATCACGTTCGCAGCCAACAAGCGCACAGCCGCCAAGGCCGTCGAGCGCGAACTCGAGAAGCAGATCGACGACGCCGTCCGAAAGAACCCAACGGTCATCCACCTGGCCGAGCGTCTGCGGCGGCTGATTGCCGACTACAACGCCGGCACCCTCAACGCCGAGGAATACCTGCGGCGCCTGGCGCAACTGCATGGCTCGCTCGACGAGCACCAGCGTCGGGTGGTCGAGGAGGAGCTGACCGAAGCCGAGCTAGCCATCTTCGACCTGCTGACCAAACCGGCCCCGGAGCTGACCGACGGTGAGTTGCGCAAGGTACGCGCTGCGGCCCAGCGATTGCTGGCCCACATCGAAGAGACGCTCGTCCTCGACTGGAAGAAGAAGGAAGAGAGCAAGGCCGCGCTACGGGTGGCGATCCGCCGAGTCCTCGATGACGAATTGCCCGAGGCCTACGGACGAGAGATCTTCGACGAGAAGCGCCAGGCGATCTACGAACACATCTACGCCAGCTTCGGCAACGACGGCGAGAGTGTCTACGACGGCGCGGTCGTAGCTGCGCCAGCGCCGGTCGGGACAATGCCCACGACCGAGGAGGACGTGACCGACGCAGACGTCGACCAGGCCGACGCCGAGCGATTCGCCCGGATGATCGAGGAGCTCTACGGGACCCGAGAGACCTGGGCTTTGCCGCTCGAACGGCTGATGGCCGGTGAGGAGAGCGAGGTGGTCGAGTTCAAGACCAGCGCTCGGTGGGACACCGACGGCCAGGTCACCAAGAAGGCGCCAGCGGTGATCACCAAGACCATCGCCGGCTTCGCCAACGCCAAGGGCGGCACGCTTCTCATTGGCGTGAACGACAGTGGCAGGGCCGTTGGGCTGAAGCCCGACTATGAGACCTTCAGCGACCGGCACGACATCGACAAGTGGCTGAACTGGCTGACCGACATCATCATCAACCACCTCGGCCGAGGGGTCCTGCGCCGCCTCCGTGTGCGCATCCACATCGTCGAGGACAAGGAGATCTGCCGCATCGACATCCCAGCGTTGGGCGCGCCTGCGTGGTCGGGAGCAGGCAAGGGCGATCCGGTGCTCTACGAGCGTCTACCCAACTCCACCCGGGCTGTGCCCACGGATGAGATCGAGGGGTTCCTCGCAGAGCGCTTCGGGCGGCCGGAATGAAGGCCTCGTTCTCCGAGTTCAGCTTTGGGTTCGCATACACCTTCGAACTCTCCACGCTCTGGCAGAGTCATCTCGTCGGGGCGCCGATGTTCCCAAGCCTTGTCGATGAGGGAAAGGCTGGCGGCGGCTACGACGTGAAGCTCGATTCCAGCCTCGGGTTCGTCTACTGCGCCCAGTTCAAACGCTCCGAGCCCATGAAGCGCAAGAGCGCGACCGAATCGAAGGCCGGGTACGGGCCGATGCCGTTCTTCAGATTCTCGATCTACGGCAGTGACACGAGTCAGCAACACGAACTGCTTCTCGACCTCGAAGCAGACGGCATCCTCGTCGAGTATGTCGCTCCGCTCTTCATCGAGCAGGAGGATCTCGACGCCGCCTTCTCAGCTCGCAACGTTCGGCACCGCGTCGTTCGCATCCGACCCACAAGTATCGGGCCGCTCCCCGATGGCGATGATCATCGCGTCGCATGCGACGTCTCCGGAGGGGCTCCAACTCTGTTCTCCGAGCCGGTTGAGCTCGACCAGCCGACGGACTGGGGACCAATCACAGAGGATGGTTTCGAGCTGCGCAACGCCCGCTTCGGAGCCGGTGACAGCTCGGAGGAGTCGGGGACAGACCCTCTGACGATCCGCGCTCAGCTGAGCGGCTTCGTGGAGAAGGTCACGCGGGTACTGGAGGTCCCGCAAGGCCGTTTCGAAGGACTTGGCCTCGGCCCAGCTGAGCAGGCCCAGGTCGTCGCTCGCACGCTCCTGGGCGCAGAGCTCCTCATTGTCTCCGACGCAGATGATTCGGCCGGGGACGAGGTTTCATCGTGACACCGATACTCGCGTGCGGGGCCTTGTCTCGGCGCCAACCAAACGGAGGGGAGCGGCGATGGCCGTTGATGTACAGCAGATAACCGGGACCGCCTACCCGATTGCCCGCCTCCTCGGAAACAGCCGTTACGGCCTCGACTTCTACCAGCGTGAGTACAGCTGGGAGGAGACACAAGTCGGCGAGCTCATCGACGATCTCGCTACCCGCTTTCTCGACGAGTTCGACCCGACCCACGAACGGCGCCACGTCGCCTCCTACCGGCCGTACTTCTTGGGTCCGATCGTCACCGCTCAGCGCGACGGGGTGCGCTACCTCGTTGATGGCCAGCAACGCGTCACGACGCTGTCGCTGTTGCTGATCCACCTCCGTCGCTTGCTGGCCGAGACTGATGCGAGTGCGGCCGACGGTCTCAACCCGCTGATCTACAGCACGTCCTACGGCGAGAAGACTTTCAACCTCGACGTAGAGGAACGCGAGGCGTGTCTCACCGCAATCTTGGAGGGCAGAGACTTCGACCCGCAGTCCGAGCCCGAATCGGTTCGGAACCTCTGGAACCGGTACGCCACGATCGTCGACCGCTACCCGGAAGACCTGCAGGGCGACGCGCTGCCGTACTTCGTCGACTGGCTGCAGAACCGCGTGATCCTGGTGGACATCGGAGCGCCTGACCAGGACATGGCCCTCGAGATATTCGAGACGATGAACGACCGTGGACTCCGACTCGGCAACACCGACATGCTCAAGAGCTACCTGCTCGCGCGGGTCGGCGACGAAGAGACCATCAGGACACTGAACGAGCGCTGGCGACAACGAGTCGTCCAGCTGACCGACCTGGAGAAAAACGCCGACGCCGAGTTCGTGAAGGCATGGCTTCGCGGCGACTACGCCGACACGCAAAGAGAGCGCAAGGCAAACGCGTCACCGGGTGACTTCGACATCATCGGCACCGCGTTCCACAAGTGGGTTCGAGACAACGCAGAGAGGATCGGGCTAACCCGGGAAAGCGACTACCGGCGCTTCGTCGAGGAGGAGTTTCTCGGCCTCAGCGGTCGCTACCTCGAGCTACTGAGTGCCTCCCAAGAGCTGCGCCCGGGCATGGAGGCGGTTCTGTACAACGCCCGCACCGGCTTCACGTTCCAGTTGCCCGTCATTCTCGCGGCCATCACGTCCTCTGACGATGACGAGAGCTTCCAGCAGAAGACAGGAATGGTCGCCGGTGCGCTGGAAATCTTCGTCGTGCGGCGCATGGTGAACTTCCGGAACTTCGGCTATTCGACCGTCTCCTACACCATGTTCAATCTGATGAAGCAGCTTCGCGACCAACCTGTGGAGGTTGTGCAGAGCGTCCTCACCGCATGGCTCGAAGATGAAGACGAACGACTTGATGGGATCCAGAACTTCAGCCTCACACAGCGCAACCGCAAGCACATCCACTATCTGCTCGCTCGGATGACCGCCTGGCTTGATGCTGAGCTGGGCAACCAGACGACCTTCATCGACTACACCGACCGGGGGCGCAAACACCCGTTCGAGGTCGAGCACATCTGGGCGAACCACTTTGACCGCCACGCCCATGAGTTCGAGACCAGTCACGACTTCGATGAGCATCGGAACAAGCTCGGTGATCTGGTGCTGCTTCCGAAGGACTTCAACGCGAGCTACGGCGACATGCCGTACGACGAGAAGGTGGAGCACTACTTCGGCCAGAACGCACTCGCCCGCTCGCTTCACCCCAAGGCATACGAGAACAACCCCAGCTTCGTGCGGCTCTGCACCGAGCGCGAACTGGCTTTCACTCCCTATCCGTCGGGGTTCAGCCGAGCCGACATCAATGCGCGGCAAGACCTGTACCGAAGCATCGCCCAGATCGTTTGGGACCCGGCGCGTGTCGGGCTGGAGTAGGGCCACCGTCCATGGTTCCTGAACTCGACGCCAACCGGGTGCGCAAGTGGGCGCACGAGAAGACGCCGCCGGAGTACCGCGACGAGATGCGAGTCGAGGTGGACGAGACACCCCGAGGGTTGACGATCTTGGATTGCCGGCCACCGTGGAGCGACCTGATGGGACCCGAGTGGACTCGCACGCCGATCGCTCGGCTCGGCTACGTGAAGAAGCGCAACGAATGGACCCTCTACTGGGCGGACCGCAACTCGAAGTTCCAGCCCTACTGGGATAGCCAGCCAACGCAGCGCGTCGGGGAACTTCTTGACGAACTCGACGCCGACCACTCCGGCATCTTCTGGGGCTGAGGTGACCGCTCCTCCGGGTCAGCACGATCGGCTGCATGAGAAGTGGTGCGACTGGCTCGAGGAGATCACGACGCACGTCTACAACCTGTTCCACAACCGAGCGGTCTGGCGCGAGATGAGCGAGGCGCTGAGCCAGCACGAGGGCGGCGTGTTCCTTGCCCACTACGCGGACCTATACGTTTCTGGCCAGGTCATGGCAGTGCGGAGACTTGCCGACGATAGAGCCGATGGGCCGACGGTTTCGCTGGGTCGGCTCCTCGGAGATCTCGAGCGAAATCCAGCAGTCATGAATCGAGATCGCTACGTCTCGATGCACACAACCGGCGATGAACATGATGCGAGCTTCTGGATCGAGCAGGCGAAGAACGTCTTCGCCGAACGATTCGGAGACGGCAGCGCCAGCCTCTGCCAGGCCAAGAACCGTGATCGCCTGGATCGTCTGAGCGCAGCGTCACAGGCGATCAGCGACTTCGCCGACCGGTTCGTCGCCCACCTCGACACCCGCAAGCTGGCGGAGCTCCCGACATACGAAGACCTCGATGCAGCCATCGACCAAGTCGGCGAGGTGCTGAAAGAGGTCACCTTGCTTCTGACAGCGGCGTCGTTGGTCGACGCGGAGCCGACGATCCAGGAGGACTGGAAGCGACCCTTCCGGGAGGCGCTGTTCTGACTGCGAGGGATCTGGGTGGCCTCGTCTCCGCCGGAACACTTCTAACGGATCTTCTAACGGACGGTCCGTCAGGGGCCGTTATCCACAGGCACGAGCCGACACGACGAAGCCGCGAAACCCCAGCTCAGACGGCATTTCTGACACTGATCGACATTCGTCGATATGGGCTTTCGCGAACTCATAACCCGAAGGTCGTGGGTTCAAATCCCACCCCCGCCACTGTGTGATGTCGCGAGACATCGGAACCTCCCGAACCCTCGGGGTTCGGGAGGTTTG
>CAYFOV010000006.1:32220-131417 GCA_964344855.1 uncultured Candidatus Nemicrothrix sp. | reverse complement strand
GCCGCCGAGGCCGTGACTCAATAACCAGAGCCTCTACGAAACCCGGGGAGATTCAACTACTACTTCTGCCTACTTGTTTTCCCCTTTGTGGTGGCAGTTCGAGAGTGCTTGAGAACCGACACTAGACTTCCGAAGTTACTGGTTGGCGCGGCCTACTCAATGATTGG
Source organism: uncultured Candidatus Nemicrothrix sp. (assembly GCA_964344855.1). Taxonomy (GTDB): domain Bacteria; phylum Actinomycetota; class Acidimicrobiia; order Acidimicrobiales; family MedAcidi-G1; genus UBA3125. Next base: position 131,250 of record CAYFOV010000006.1, on the reverse strand, counting down.
CGTGCCCATTCCGCTCGCCCTCGTGTACAGGGTCCTACCTGGGTCAGCCGTTTCCTCTCCATCTGAGATCGCGACGCGACTACTGGAGTGGAACGTTCCGTTTCTGGGTGCTGTATCCCTATTGGCTGCTCTGGTGATGCTCGAGAGGCGGGTCGGGGACTTCATCGTGAGTGAGCCGGATTATGACAGTCCTCCTGCCGTCAACGCCTCGTTGTAGAAGTCGCTCCCTCTGGCCAGCACCCCGGTCTTGTCGAAGGCCGAGACCTGGCCGTCTTCGAGCACCATAATCCGGTCGCACTCCTCTAGTGTCGAGATGCGGTGGGCAACGATAACGACCGTCACGTTGTCACCTAGACGCGCCAAGGTGTCGCGAATGTGCAACTCCGCCTCGGCGTCAAGAGAAGCTGTGGGTTCGTCCAAGATGAGCATCCTGGGATGCCCTGCCAGGGCTCGTGCGATGGCGACGCGCTGGCGTTGGCCACCTGAGAGTTGCACGCCGCGGCTCCCGACACGAGTGGCAAGACCATCCGGCATCATCACAACCTCGTCTGACAGGTGGGCCGCCTCAGCGGCTCTGAGGACGTCGTCCGCGGAGACCTCTCGGAAGAACCTGATGTTGTCCTCGAGGGTCCCCGACACGAGAGCCGTGTCCTGGGGAACGAAGCCGACCAAGTCGGTCCACGATCCTCGCTCAACCGACGAGAGGGGCTTCCCCCCGACCCGGATGGTCCCAGATTCCGGTTCCCGTAATCCGAGCAGGAGTTGCAGCAGCGTGGTCTTCCCCCCGCCCGAAGGTCCGATAATGCCGACCACCTCACCTGGCTGGAGGTCGAAGGAGACTCCGCTAAGGACCGCCTCCCCTGGGGCGTAGCCGAACGTAACGTCGTCTACCTCGACAACGCCCATGTCCGTAATCGCGACAGAACCGCCCACGGCGGGTGCAGCGAGATACCGGCCGACGGTCTCGTCAAGGGAGTCCAGCAGAGGGGCCCGTTCCGCTACCACCGCCGAGGAGACCTGTATCTGCTGCCCGTAGGCCAGGGACCGCAGAACAATGAGCATCACTGCGCCTATCCACCCCAGTTGATCTGCGTCGGTCACCGAAACGATCGCCATTCCCAAGACGACGACCCCGTAGGCGAGCGACACGTACAGCGGAGCCGTCGACAGTTTCAGGTTGTCTACCCGCCTCAACAGCAATCGGTTGGTCTGAATCAGGTTGCTCAGGTGTGCTGCGACCTGGTCGCGGACACCACACGTCTCGATCTCCATCCCCATCCTGGAGAGGTCTGCGACATCGTGGGCGAAGTCGAGTTCGCGGTCGAGGGCCGAGCCTGCGACGCGGTTGACCACCTTCCGAAGTGGCATCAGGGCAACAGCGATTGCGCCGAGAACGATGACCATCAACAGACTTACCAAAGCGTTAACCGTGACGGCAGCGGCGACAAGAGCCAGAAGGCTGAGTGCAGCCACGATTGCGGCGGTGACAGCATTGACGGTGTGGGTCGCCTCCTGGCTGTAGTTGACCAGCAACTGCTGGAGTTGGCCGACAGGCTCGGACTGCTTCGTAGGCCACGAGGCCCCCAGGTAGGAGCGGCTAAGACGCGTCCTGAGTCCGGCGATTACCGAGGAGGTAATCCTCGTCGAGAGGGCGACACCGCTAAGGGCTGCCAGAAGCCTTCCGGCGATCAGCGCTCCACTTAGAGCGAGTGATGTCCTGACAGAGATCTCGATGCCACCAACGGCGAGGTCTGTGCTACCTCCGGCTAGAGCGAGAGCGGCATGTGTCGCCAATACGAGGAACGCCGCTTCGGCAATGCCACCTGCCACCGACACAACCGACAACCCGACAACGTCGATTCGATGGGGTCGCATAAGGGCATTGACCGCCGACCATCGCCCCGGTGTGCGGTTGGACACTGTGCCTCCAGATGTTGCGGAATCACGGGCGTGTCGCTGCGCCGGACGCCGCAACGTGTGCCCGATCGGGTCGAAGGATGCTACCGCCCGCCCGATGCCACTGAAGGTGACGGCCGAAGGTCAATACTAGAAAGGTACAGTCGTCAAGAGGTCAGGCAGGCCAGCCCATGTGCGGTGTTTGCGGTGCTGTCGCGGTGGGCGAGCGACGCAGCTCGACACCGGTCTCCCGCCTGGCCGGATTGATGACACCGGTCCTGGGTCACAGGGGACCCGACTCCTCGGACGTATGGTCCGATCCGTCGGGCATGGCATCCCTAGGCCACACGCGTCTGGCGATCGTAGACCTGTCCGATGCAGGAGCCCAGCCGATGACCTCGGCCGACGGCCGCTGGACCATCACCTACAACGGCGAGCTCTACAACGCGGACGACATGCGCCGGGGCCTCGACCGCACGCGTTGGCGGGGCCACTCGGACACCGAGGTGCTCGTCGAGTACATCGCCCGGCATGGTGTCCTCGCAGCACTTGAGGCGACAAGGGGGATGTTCGCCTTCGGGTGCTGGGACGACCGCCGACGAGAGCTCTGGCTGGCCCGCGACAGGTTCGGCGAGAAGCCCCTCTACTACGGACGGCACCAGGGTGCACTCGTCTTCGCGTCCGAGCTCAAGGCTCTTCGTGCGATTCCTGGGTTTTCCCCCGGCATCGACCGGCAGTCCCTCGCCGAGTACTTCCGCTGGACAAACGTGCCGGCGCCGATGACGATCTACGAAGGCGTGAGCAAACTGCCGCCAGCGCATTACCTGTGCGTTGGCGAACCTGCTGGAGGCTCGACGGCACGGCCCTACTGGTCCGCGTTCGAGGCGGCTGAGGCGGCGCCGAAGGTGCCCGACACCGTAGACGCCGTAGACCGCCTCGAGGCCGTGCTCGACGGCGCGGTCCGATCGCAAATGGTTTCGGACGTGCCGCTCGGGGCGTTCCTATCGGGAGGAGTCGACTCGTCTTCTGTCGTCGCAGCCATGCAGCGGCAGTCCACCGCCCCGGTCAGGACGTTCACGATCGGGTTCAGCGAACCCTCCTACGACGAATCCGTTCACGCAGCCGAGGTGGCAGCGGCCCTGGGCACCGACCACACTGGCCTCGTTGTCAGCTCCACCGACGCCATGCGGGCCATTCCGGACATGCCGCGCATCTACGACGAGCCATTCGCCGACTCGTCCCAGATCCCGACATTCCTGGTAAGTCGGATGGCCCGCGCTCACGTGACCGTGGCCCTCTCCGGCGACGGCGGCGACGAACTGTTCGGTGGGTACGACCGCTACCAGCAGGTGGAACGCCTCGAACGGTTCCGGCGCGCGCTACCCAGGAGCACACGGCGCGTCCTCGGCGCCACTCTCGAGCGACTATCGGTCGATACCTGGGACCGCCTAGGCGGAATCGTGCCCCGGAACCTGCTGCCGCCGGGCCTGAGGCACCGGACCGGCCATCGGATGCACAAGGTCGCCAGACTGCTGGCCGCCGACGAAGCATCCGATGTCTACGCCTCGCTCATGTCGGTTGAGAACCGCACCGATGGTCTTGTTATCGGTATGGCGGACCAGGTCCCGGAGTTCACCGGGATCAACTCACCCTGTTTGGAGGCGTGGTCCCCACTCGAACGGTCCATGCTTATAGATACGCTTACCTACCTCCCGGGCGACCTGCTGACTAAGGTGGATCGCGCCTCGATGGCAGCGAGCCTTGAGGTGAGGGTTCCATTCCTCGACCCGGGCCTCTTCCAGTTCGCCTGGGGCCTGTCGGACGAGCACCGTGTCCGCGACGGGCGCGGGAAGTGGCTCCTTCGGGAACTCCTACGCCGCTCGCTGCCGGACCACCTCATAGACCGGCCGAAGATGGGCTTCGGCATCCCCGTCGGCGAGTGGCTTCGCGGCCCACTTCGCCCGTGGGCCGACGAACTGCTCGACCCGGTGTTGCTGGGCGAACAGGGCTACTTGGACCCCACCGTCGTCCAGCGTCGCTGGTCGGCGCATCGTGACGGTAGGGCGGACCTCACGTTCCAGGTCTGGTCGCTGCTCATGTTCCAGGCGTGGCTGGTGGCAGACACCCGATGAGACTGGAAGAGAACCGTCCGGTCAGGATCCTCCGCGTAATCACCAGGATGAACGTCGGCGGACCCGCCTGGCAGGTCAGCGTACTGACCCGAGACCTTGACCCCGTCCGGTTTGAGACCGAACTCGTCGTCGGCGATGTCGGAGACGGCGAGGCCGACTTCGTCGAACTTCGGGATCCCGACTTGCCTCTGGTCAGAATCCCGACACTCGGCCGGTCGGTCCGGCTAGGGGACGACCTGAGGGCATTCGCTGCGATTCGGCGCGAAATTCGACGGTATCGACCCGATATCGTCCATACCCACACGGCCAAGGCCGGGGTGCTGGGGCGCCTTGCAGCAGCTTTGTGTGGTGTGCCGGTCCGGGTCCACACCTATCACGGTCATCTGCTGCGCGGGTACTACAACCGTGTGGTTGCTGGCTTCCTCGTTGTCGTCGAAGGGCTGTTGGCCTGGCTCACCACAGCGCTGGTTGCCGTCGGGTCGAGTGTCCGTGACGACCTCCTGGCTGTTGGAATCGGTCGCGCCGGCCAATACACGGTCGTTCCCCCGGGGGTCGCCACCGTCGTCTCCCCGGACAGGGAGTCGGCTCGGGACCTGCTCGGGCTTCCACAGGAAGTGCCGGTGATCCTGTTCGTGGGACGCCTCACGAGCATCAAGCGCCCCGACCGGCTCATCACAGCCATGTCGATCGTCCACGGGCGAAATCCAGACGTCGTCCTCGGGATCGTCGGAGAGGGCGACCTCCTTGAGGAGACCAGGCGCCGGGCCGAGCCGCTCGGCTCCTCGATTCGCTTTCTCGGATGGAGGCCAGATGTCGCAGACCTATACGCGGCCGCAGACTGCGTCGTGTTGACATCGGACAGTGAGGGGATGCCCGTGACCCTCATCGAGGCGGCGATGGCAGGTGTCGCAGCCGTCACCACCGACGCCGGCAGCGCCAGCGAGGTTGTCCTCGACGGCGTCACCGGGTTGGTCGTCAGACAGGACGCCGAGGCGGTCGCCGACGGACTGATCAGGCTGCTGGACGCCGACTTGGCCGGCCGCATGGGTGGGGCAGCGCGGTACCGGGCAGAGTCCGAGTTCACGACCGGACGCCTCGTCGCCGACCACGAGAGGCTGTACAACAGGCTCGTGGCTGCGGCTGAGGAGGACAGTGGCGGGGCCGATGCGGGCTAACCCGGTTGGTAGGATTGCCGGATGAAGGCGTTGATCACCGGCGGGGCCGGCTTCATCGGGTCGCATCTCGCCGATGTCCTGCTTGACCGCGGCGACGAGGTTGTTCTGCTGGATGACCTGTCCACGGGACGGTTGGCCAACATAGGGCACCTGAACGGTCGATCCGATGCCGAGTTCGTTCTCGGCTCAATCCTCAACTCCGACCTCGTCGACCATGTCGTGTCGAGGGTCGACACCGTGTTCCACCTGGCGGCGGCGGTCGGGGTGAACCTGATCGTCGAGAAGCCGCTTGAGAGCCTCATGACCAACATCCGCGGAACGGAGACGGTCGTTGAGAAGGCACACAAGTACGACAAGCGGATACTCGTCACCTCCACCTCGGAGATCTACGGCAAGAACATGTCCGACAGCCTTTCTGAGGACGACGACCGGGTCCTCGGCTCGCCCCTCAAGAGCCGCTGGTCGTACTCGGAGGCCAAGGCGATCGACGAGATCCTCGCCTATACCTACTGGCGCGAAAAGGGGCTCGAGACGGTGATCGTCCGACTCTTCAATACGGTGGGGCCGCGCCAGACCGGCAGTTACGGGATGGTCGTGCCACGCTTCGTCAGCCAGGCACTACGCCACCAGCCGATAACTATTTTCGGGGACGGCACCCAAACGCGCTGCTTCTGCCATGTTAGCGACGTGGTAGGCGGCCTCGTCGCGCTCTCAGAGCACCCCGATGCCTTCGGCAAGGTGTTCAACCTCGGTGGTTCCGAGGAAATCTCCATAGACCGCCTGGCAAAACGCGTCGTGGCACTCAGCGGCTCCGGGAGCCAACTGGAGTACATACCCTACGACCACGCCTACGAGGAGGGCTTTGAGGACATGGCGCGCAGGGTGCCCGACACTACCCGTGCCAACAGGCTCGTCGGCTTCGAGCCGTCGGTCAGCCTCGACGACATCATCCGCTCGGTAATCGCAGACCAGAGGGCGTAGGGGCGTGGGGAGCACGTGACGGGTGCATGGTGGCAGTACCTGACAGTGTTCTCGGTGTCAACGGCCCTCTGCGTGGTCCTGACACCGGTCGCCTGGCGGCTGGCATTGCGGAATGACCTCCTCGACCAACCCGGTGAGCACAAGAGCCACGACACCGCCGTCCCCTACCTAGGCGGCGTCGCAATCGCGCTGACCTTCGCGGCCGCCGTGCTCGCAGTAGCCCTCCTCGAGCCACCGCACAGCGGAAGGGGAGAACTGCTCATCGTCCTCGCCCTGGCCGTGTTGTTGTCTCTGGTCGGCCTGGTGGACGACCTGCGGCACGTAGCCCCGCTCTGGCGAGTTGTCGTCGAGGTGGTTGCAGCGGTGGTCGTGTGGTCCCTTGGGGGCGGCGTGGCGGTGAGCGGCATCGAGGTGCTGGATCTCGGGATCACGGTCCTGTGGATCGTAGGCATCACCAACGCCTTCAACTTGCTCGACAACATGGACGGCCTCGCGGCCGGTCTTGCGTCCATCAGCAGCCTCACCATCTTTGCCGTAGCGGTCGCGAACGGGCAGTCCCTAGTTGCGGCGCTGGCCGTCGGCCTGGCCGGGTGCACGGCCGGATTCCTCCGTCACAACTTCCATCCGGCTCGCATCTACATGGGCGACGGGGGGGCCCTGTTCGTCGGGTTCCTAGTCGCATACCTCGGGATCAAGCTGCGCTTTGACACGGGACGGATGGTGAGCTCCCTGGTTCCAGTGCTGGCGTGTTCGATGGCGGTGTTCGACACGACGCTGGTGACACTCTCCCGCCTAGCGTCCGGACGAAGCCCATTCCAGGGGGGGCGTGACCACGTCAGCCACCGTCTGGTGGCCCTTGGCCTGACAGTTCCCCACGCCGTGGGCGCCATATACATGGGTGCCGCGGGAATCGGCATTCTCGCCTTCGTGGTGAGAGGGGTTGGCTCCAACTCGGCGTGGATTCTCGCCGGGACCGCCGGCCTCACCCTCACGGTCGTGGGGGCCGTGTTGCTTAGGGTCGAGGTGGACCTGACACCCACCTCTTCCGGCGGTCCCTAAACCAGTGGGAACAACGGATGGCCGGAAGCGTAGGTTCGTTCGCCGACTGGGTGGATCCTAGTTGTTGTAGCCAGGGACGTTGTTGACATCGATGTGTTGGTGAGCCTCCTGGGCGAGTGTGGAGTTGTCAAAAGGCAACACAATCGCCAGGAGGCCCGCATGCACGCTAACGCCCCGCTCACGTCGGAGGGTCGTCTCCGGTAGTGTCAACGAATCGAGTCGGGTTGGTCGGTCACCGCGGCCGCCGAGTCGATCGGTGTGTCGCGTCAGACGGCGTCGAAGTGGTGGCGCCGGTACCTGGTCGAGGGCGAGGCGGGGCTGGTGGACCGGTCGAGTCGGCCTAGGTCGTGTCCGCACCAGACTCCGGCGTCGGTTGAGCGTCGGATCGCGGCGTTGCGCCGGTCTCGCAAGCTGGGCCCGGCCCGTCTGGCGGGCATCGTCGGGGTGCCGGCGTCGACGATCCACCGCGTCCTGGTCCGCCACGGCGTCAACAAGTTGACGTGGATGAACCGCACGTCTGGCCGGGTGGTGCGCCGCATCGAGACGACACGGTGTGGCGAGCTGGTCCACGTCGACCTCAAGAAACTGGCCCGCATCCCACCCGGGGGCGGCCACCGGATACTCGGCCGGTCAGCAGCCAAGGGCAGCACCGGAATGGGCTACGGACACATCCACACCGCCATCGACGCCCACTCCCGCCTCGCCTACTCGGAGTTCGCCGGCGTCGAAAACACCGTCAACTGCGTAGCGTTCCGCGACCGGGCCGTCGCCTGGTTCGCCGACCACGGCATCACCATCGAGAGGATCCTGACCGACAACGGCAACGGCTACCGAAGCCACCCCTGGAAGCAGCGCTGCGCCGAGCTCGGCATCGTCCACACCCGCACCAAGCCCTACCACCCCGCCACCAACGGCAAGGTCGAACGCTTCAACCGCACCCTGCTCAACGAATGGGCCTAAACCCGCCTGTGGACCTCAGACGCGGCCCGAGCCCGAACACTTGACGCCTGGCTCCACCACTACAACAACCAACGGCCCCACCACGCACTCGGAGGCCAACCACCAACCAGCCGCCCGTAACCAACGTGGTGGCCGAGTACACCTAGACTCTCCGCTCCCAGGGGCGGGCGGACTCAAACCAGTCGACGGTGGCCCGCAGGCCGGCCTCAAGCGACGTAGGGGCGAGGTCCGGGAACAGGTCGGCTAGGGTCGACGCGTCGGCCTGTGAGGTAGGCACGTCGCCCTCCCTCGTCGGCTGGAAGTCGAGCGGCAACTGCCTGTCGAGCACCTGCTCGAGTTCAGCAATCAACTCCAGGAGTGTGACCCGGGTCCCGAATGCCAGGTTAACGGGCTCGTCGTGGCTGACTCGGCGGCCAATTGCATCGGTCACAACCTCGACCACCGAATCTACATACGTGAAATCCCGCGACTGGGTGCCGTCTCCATGGACTGGGAGCGACTCACCCCTCATCGCAGCGGAGATGAACGCAGGAATGACGGCGGCGTAGGCGTGGACGGGTGGTTGGAGTGGCCCGAAGACGTTGAAGAAGCGGAGGGCGAGTGCCGGAAGCCCGTAACTGTGTGACCAGGCGAGAGTGTAAGCCTCGGTGGCGAGCTTGCTCGCCGCGTACGGGCTCACCGGGCGTGCCGGTAGTGACTCGTGCTTTGGCAACACGTCGGTACGTCCGTAGACCGACGACGACGAGGCCACGATTACCTGTGCGCCGTCCTCCCTGCGAGCAGCCTCAAGCACCAGCGCGGTGCCGGTCGCGTTCACCATGTGTGCTGCAATCGGCTCTCTGATGGACCGGGGCACGGACGATCGCGCAGCGAGATGGACTATCGACGTGACACCTGACGACGCATCTGCCAGTGCTCGCTCATCGAGGATCGAACCCTCGACAAAGCGAACGTCGATTCCGTCCAGGTTGCTTCGGTCTCCGAAGGACAGGTCGTCAAGGATGACGACCTCTCCGATGCCTTGATGTGCGGTGAGGGATCGGGCGAGGTTGGCACCAATGAATCCTGCTCCGCCGGTGATCAGGATTCTGGTCATTGGAACAACAGAGCCTGGAGACAGAGCCCAGCCTCCTCAGTTTGGGTAGTCAAGTAACCGACGATACCTGCTAGCCGGGGCGCGTTCGGTACCACACGTATACTCCTGCTGGCCTGGTACCCCTCTGTTGAATTGGATGGGATGTCGTGGCTCAGATGGACGGTGGTTCAGGCCCAAACGGGGAGACAGAGGTTGCAGCAGTGGCAAGGATTGAGTTCAGCCGGTGAGTGACACCCTCACGATCGTCGGGCTCGGCTATGTGGGCCTTCCACTAGCCCAGGAGGCATCCCGGTCAGGCATTGTCGTGACCGGGCTGGACACAAATCAGGCTGTTGTCGCTGGCCTTGTTGCTGGAGCGTCACATATCGACGGTGTCGGGCTGGCCGATGTCGCCGAAATGGTCGAGGCAGGCTTCACTGCCACTGGCGATCCCGCCTGTATAGGCGACTCAGACATCGTGGTAATCTGCGTTCCAACCCCGCTGGACGAGGACCGTACCCCAGACCTCACTTCTGTCATTGCCGCGACCGAGGTCGTCGCTACCCATCTCTCTCCAGGAACTCTCGTGGTCCTTGAGTCGACCACCTACCCGGGTACAACGGAGAACACCGTCAAACCAATCCTCGAGTCAGGGAGTGGTCTGGTTGCCGGTACCGACTTCAACCTGGCCTACTCACCGGAGCGAATCGACCCCGGCAACCCGGAATGGGGCCTGCGCAACACTCCCAAGATCGTCGGTGGGCTGACGCCGGCGTGCAGGGACCGGGCCGTCGCCTTCTACGAGCAGATTGTCGACACCGTGGTCCCAACTGACGGGCTGCGGGAGGCGGAGTTCGCGAAGCTTCTGGAGAACACATACCGCCATGTCAACATCGCCCTGATCAACGAGATGGCGGTGTTCTGCCATGAGGTCGGTATCGACCTGTGGGCGGCCATTGACGCGGCAGCTACCAAGCCTTTCGGGTTTCAGGCGTTTCGTCCTGGACCTGGGGTGGGCGGACACTGCATTCCCATAGATCCCAACTACCTGTCGTGGGTAGCGAAGAGGGTCGGCTATCGGTTGCGATTCGTGGAACTGGCCGAGGAGGTGTCCGAGCGCATGCCGGCCTACGTGGCCCGCCGGACCCAGGATGCCCTCAACAGGCTCGACAAGCCGCTCAAAGGGTCACAGGTGGTCCTTGCCGGTGTCACCTACAAGGCCGATGTGAGCGACCAGCGCGAGACACCTGCCAGGCCGTTGGTCGGCCACCTACGGGCTCTGGGAGCCGAGGTCTCCTACGTCGATCCACACGTGGAGGCCTTTGAGGTCGCCGGCACCGAGGTTCCTCGGATCACAGACCTCGGCGAGGCCGTCGTGTCGGCCGACATCGTGGTCGTGCTGCAGGCACACGCCGAGTTCCTTGAGGCAGATGTCTTGGCAGGCGCTGATTGCGTCCTTGACACAAGTGGTCGCCTTGAGGGGAACAACGTCGAGCGTCTCTAGTAATCGATAGATCTGCGCCAGGGTTGTGTCTCCCTTGGCATCTCCGCCAGGGTGAAGTCGGCTCCGGTCAGCGCCAGGTTGGGACTGTAGGCCGGGTCGGCGGCCAGCAGGTCCCCCCAGCGGTCCTCCATCACGGCCACCTCGCCCGCCAGGCGCTGGTTGCGGGCCGGGTCGTCGTCGAAGCCCCGGGTAGCCGACTCGTGGTGGTGCAGCACGGCGTGCGGCGTGAACAGCACCCGCAGGCCGGCGGCCCGGGCCTTCAGGCACAGGTCCACATCGTTGTAGGCCACGGCCAGGTGCCCGGCGTCGAGGCCACCCAGGCGGTCCCAGGTGGCCCGGGAAATGCCCAGGCAGGCGCCGGTCACGGCCGCCACCTCGTGGGCCACGGTGAGGCGCCCGAAGTAGCCGGGGTCGCTACCGCGGCGGTGCTTGTGGCCGTGCCCCATGAGGCCGCCCACGCCCGGGTGAACGCCGGCGTGCTGGATGGTGCCGTCGGAGAACAGAAGCAGGGCGCCGACGATGCCCACCTCGGGGCGGGCCAGCTGGGTGGCGAACTCGGTCAGCCAACCGGGGCTGAGGGCCTCGGTGTCGTTGTTGAGCAGCACCAGCACGTCGCCGGTGGCGGCCTCGGCTGCCAGGTTGTTCATGGCGGCGAAGTTGAACGGCTCCGACCAGGGCAGAACCCTGTGGGCCGGGTCGGAGCCGCTGCCAGCCAGGCCGTCGATCACCCGGCGGGCCCGCTCCTCGGTGCTGTCGTGGTCGACCAGCACCACCTCTATGAGCTCCTCGGGGTAGTCGGTCACGGCGTCGGGTCCCACGAGCGAGGCCAGGCAGCGCTCCAGCAGCCGGCCCTGGTCGCGGGTGGGGATCAGCACCGACACCTTCGGCAGCGGGTCGGGGGTGGGGTGGGAGGCCTGTCTGCTACCTGTCCGGGCCATGGCGTCGGCAGGCGAGGCGGTGGCGGTCCGGGCGCTGTAGAGCACGTGGGGCACGTGCGCCACCCGGTCGGCGGCCAGGCCGTCGGTACAGCGCAGGGCCCGCTCGTGGGCGGTCTCGTCGCCGGCCCGGCCTGCGGTCCCGGCCTCGAGGAGGTCCCGTCGGTAGGCCGTGAGGCCGCCCAGGTAGTCCTGGCCTGCCAGCAGGTCCGGGTTCCAGTCGGGCTTGCAGTGGGGGAGGGCGTGTCGGCCGCCGGCGTCCACGTGGTCGCTGTCGGTGTATGCCACGGCGATGTCGTCGCCGTCCGCTCCGGCGTGCGTGACTACGTGGGCCAGGGCGAACAGGCAGGCCTCATGGAGCAGGTCGCCTGCGGGCACCCAGGCCGCCCAGTCGGAGAGCACTGCCGGGGCCGGCCCGGTGACGCGGATGCGGGGTTCGCCCACCGCGGCCACGGTGGCGGCCAGGCCGTCGTCCAGGCCGTCGTCGGCGGCCAGGTAGAGCACCCACTCCGGCCAGAGCTGGGCGGCGGCCGACTCCAGGGTGGCCCGCAGCATGGCGGGGTCGGTGTCGGCGCCCACAGGGGTGACGAGCGTGAATGAGGGCCGCCGGGGGAGGGTCGCGGCGAGCTGGGCGATGCGCTTCCGGTCGGCGTCGGTGAGCAGCACGTGGGCCTGCCGCCACTCCCCGTAGTCGGGCGGGCCGCCGCTGGCCAGGGCCCGCAGACGGCCCAGCAGCCGCCGGCCGAACCCGGCCAGGTCGCCTGAGCGCAGCAGCCTCCAGGCGTTCACGAGGCTGCGGGTCCTGACACCGGGAATCCCCGCCAGGGAGGGCCTGCGCTCCGGGGGTGGTTCCACGGCGGCCAGCCTACGAGGGGGCCGCGGGCTGCCGGGCCGACTCGACCCGACAGGAGGGCCGGGTGGCAGCGCAGGCCCGGCTACTCCGAGCCGATCACCACGACCACGTCGCCCGATCCCACCGAGTCGCCCACGGCCACCCGCACCTCGGTGACCGTGCCCGACACGTCGGCGGCCACGTTGTTCTCCATCTTCATGGCCTCCAGCACGCACACGGCGTCGCCGGCCTCGACGCTGTCTCCCACCTCCACCAGCACCTTCACGATCGTTCCCTGCATTGGCACCGTGACCTGGCCGTTGCCCGCCCCGCCACCGGCGCCGCTCCTGGCGGTCGAGCGCCGCGGGCGGGCGCCGAGCGTGCCCACCTCGGCCGGGTCGGGCACCCACAGGCTCACCTCGATGCGCCGGCCGTCCACCTCCACCGACATGTCCCGGCGCACCGTCGCCGGCTGGTCGCCGTCTTCCGCCGGGGAGGTGGCCGGGTCGGCCCCCACCTCCGAGAGGTCCAGCACCTCTTCCACCCACTTTGTGGAGTGGGTGGCGGCTGTGAAGTCGGGGTGTTCCAGGATGGCCACGTCGGCGGGGGCGGTGGTGGCCACGCCGCCCACCTCCAACTCGCCCAGGGCCCGCAGGGTGCGGCGGATGGCGGTGTCGCGGTCGGCGCCCCACACGACCAGCTTGCCGATCAGGTTGTCGTAGTACTGGCTGACCTCGTCGCCGGCCTCGAACCCGGTGTCGAAGCGCACCCCGAAGCCGTCGGGGGCCCGCAGCGAGGTGATGCGGCCCGGCGACGGCAGGAAGGCCCCGCCGGCAGGGTCCTCGGCGTTGATGCGCACCTCGATTGCGTGGCCCCGGAGCTCCACGTCGTCCTGGGTGAAGCCCAGCGGCTCGCCGGCTGCGACCCGCAACTGCTGTTCCACCAGGTCGATGCCGGTCACCAGCTCGGTCACAGGGTGCTCCACCTGGAGCCGGGTGTTCATCTCCAGGTACCAGAACTCGCCGTTCTCGTACAGGAACTCCACGGTCCCGGCGTTCGTGTAGTCGCAGCCCTCGGCCACGGCCACGGCCGCCTCGCCCATTGCCGCCCGCACCCCGTCCGACAGGCCCGGCGCGGGGGCCTCCTCGATCAGCTTCTGGTGGCGGCGCTGGGCCGAGCAGTCGCGCCCGCCCAGGTAGACGGTGTTGCCGTGGGTGTCGGCCAGCACCTGCACCTCGATGTGGCGGGGGGCCACCAGGTAGCGCTCCATGTAGAGCTCGTCCCGCCCGAAGTAGGCCAGCGACTCGCGCCGGGCCGACTCCACGGCATCGGCTGCGCCGTCGGCGTCGGCCACCACCTTCATGCCGCGGCCGCCGCCCCCGTAGGCGGCCTTGACCGCCACCGGCCAGCCGTGCTCGGCCCCGAAGGCCACCACCTCGGCCGGGTCGGTGATGAAGTCCGTTGTGCCCGGCACGCTGGCGACCCCCACGCGCTCGGCGGCGTGGCGGGCGCTGATCTTGTCGCCCATGACCTCGATGGCCTCGGGGGGCGGTCCGATGAAGGTCACGCCCATCTCAGTTATGGCCCGTGCGAAGTCGGCGTTCTCCGAGAAGAACCCGTAGCCGGGGTGCACCGCGTCGGCCCCGGTGCGCTCGATGACCGACAGGATGGCCTCGGTGTTGAGGTAGCTCTCGGCTGCGGTCTGGCCGCCCAGGGCCCAGGCCTCGTCGGCCAGGCGCACGTGCAGGGAGTCCCGGTCGACGTCGGAGTAGACGGCCACGGTGGCCACGCCCTGCTCCCTGCAGGCCCGGATGATCCGGACCGCTATCTCGCCCCTGTTGGCGACCAGGACCTTCGACAACACGCCATATGGTTACCCGAATGGCGGCCGGATCGCATACCAGGCCCGGGGAACCCGCCGACGTGCCTGCCGGCGGGGACGGCTCCGAGCCGGTGGTGGAGCCCGATGGCACCACCACGGCCAGCCTGGCCACGGCGCTGCGGGGCACCCGATTCGGGCCCCTCGAGGTGGTCGACGAGACCGGCTCCACCAACGACGACCTGGTGGCCCGGGCGGCCGGGCCGGCCGGCAACGGGATGGTGCTGCTGGCCGACCACCAGACCGCCGGCCGGGGCCGCATGGGCCGCACCTGGGAGGCCCCGAGGGGGGCCAACCTGACCTTCTCCGTGCTCCTGCGGCCGGCCTGGCTTGGTAGCGCCTCCGGGCCCGGGGCCGGGGATCCGGGTGGCGGCGAGGGCACCCCCGACAGGCGGGGGCTGGTGACGCCGGCCCTGGCGGTGGCGGTGGCCGAGGTGGTCGGGGCCATGGGGTTGCCGGCGGCGGTCAAGTGGCCCAACGACGTGGTGGTCGAGGATGAACTCCTTGGCCAGGAAGGGACCGGGGCCTCCTCCGGCGGCCGGGCCTCCGGCAAGCTGGCGGGGATCCTGGCCGAGCTGGTCACGGGGGAGCGGCCGGCGGTGGTGGTGGGTCTGGGCCTGAACGTGGCCTGGCCGCCGGCCAGCCCCGAACCAGGTGGCACGACCGGTTCGGGGTTCCCGCCGGGGGCCACCTCGCTGGCCCGGGCCGGCGTTGAGGCCGACCGCTGGTGGGTCTTCGTCGACGTGCTCTCGGCCTTCGACCGCCAGCTGGCCACCCTGGAGCGGCCCGACGGCCCCGAGCGCCTGAGGGAGGACCACCTTGCTGTGTCGGCCACTGTTGGCACGAGGGTCAGGGTGGAGACGCCCGGTGGGGTGCTGGTCGGCGAGGCGGTGGACCTGACGCCCGACGGAGCGCTGGTGGTGGTTCCCGACGGCGACGGCGGGCAGCCGGGGGTGCCGGTCGAGGTGCGGGCAGGCGACGTCACCCACCTGCGGGCGGGCTAGCGGCGGGTGGCTCCGGGGACCCGTGTGCCTACGGGTCCAGGTTCCCGCCGGGTCCCGAGTAGGCGGCGTCGAACGCCGCCGAGACGGCTGCGGTCACCGGGCCGGGTGCGGCGGGCAGCTCAGCGAGCGTGTGGTCGCCGTCGACCCACGAGACCACCCCTGAGATGGCCATGGCGTCCCGGGTGGACGAGGTCAGGAAGGCCTCGGAGGCTCCGGCCAGCTCGCCGGGGCGGACGTCGCGCTCTGTCACCGGATGGCCGGCTGCGGGCGCCACCTCCATGACCAGCTCCCGGGTGATGCCCGCCAGGCAGCCCGACGAGAGCGGCGGTGTGACCAGCACGTCGTCCACCACCAGGAACACGTTGGTGCCCGTGCCCTCGCAGAGCAGGCCGGCGGTGTTCGCGAACAGGGCCTCGGTGCAGCCGTGGCGCTGTGCCTCGGCCAGGGCCAGCACGTTCCCGGCGTAGGAGGTGGTCTTGAGGCCAACCAGGGGCCCGTTCTCGTTGCGGGTCCAGCGGCTCACGTGCACCCGGCCCGACTCCGGCCACGGGGTGGTGGCGTCGGTGGCCAGGACGAGGGTCCCGGGGCCGTCGCCGCGGCCGGATCCGAGCGGGCCGGGTCCGCTGGACCAGGTGATGCGGAGCCGCCCCGCCCGGCCGCCCGAGGCGGCGTCGGCGGCCAGCAGCTCGGCCACGCCCGCCCGTACGGTGGCCTCGTCGGCCGGCGGCACGCCCAGGCCCTCGGCCGAGCGTCGCAGCCGGGCCAGGTGTCGGGTCAGGGCGAAGGCCACCGGGCCGTCGGGCCCGGCCACCACCTTCATGGTCTCGAACACACCGTCGCCCACCACCACGGCGTGGTCCATGGCCGACACCGAACCCTCGCCGGGGGCGACCAGGCGGCCGTCCACCCAGCAGGACACCGGGCCGGCTGGTTCCCGAGTTCCTGGTCCCCCCGGTTCCCCTGGTTGTGCAACGGGCCCTACTGGCATCGCCGCAGGCTACTGCCGCCCGGGTCTGGGGTTCGGTCAGGCCGGCCGGGTCGCGCCCCGGGCGTCGGGGAGCCAACCGGTAGCCTCGCTCCACGTGGACGAAGGACCCGCAGCCGGGCTGCGACAGGCGTGGCGGCGGCTGGCCGGGGGGGCTGCAGGGCACCTCCGGCGGTGGCTGGAGCACTTCCGGGCGGGCGCCCGGGGGGGCCTGGGCCCGGGTCCCGTGCCGGACCTGGATGTACACGCCCCGGGGTGGGGGCCACCCACGGGCGAGGTGCCGGCCGACGAGGTGGCTGCCGGGGGGCCCGAGGCGGGGGAGCCCTCCCCGGTTGAGCCCTGGGGGGAAGCGCCCCAGGGGGAAGCACTTGAGGAGGCAGCACCCCCGGGGAGGGCGGCCGGGGGAGAAGCGCCCCGGAAGGAGGTGCACGGCGGGGAAGTGCCTGAGGGGGAAGTGCCTGAGGAGCATGAGCCACAGGCGGGGCCCACCGAGGAGCAAGCACCCCCGGGGGAAGCACCCGTGGAGGACTCGCCGCGGGCCGGGGGAATCCCGGGATCCCGGCCGGCGCCCGTGGCCGGGCCGGTTCCAGCATCCGGGCCGGCCGGTGAACCGGCACCCGTACTCGGGCCGGATCCCGCAGCCGAGCCGGCCGCTCGGCCTGCCGGGGAGCCTGAAGCCGAGTCCGGACCCGTTGCCGGGCGGGAACCTGCCGCCGGGCCGGCTGGCGAACCGGCACCGGAACCCGGTCAAGAGTCCGCTGCCGGGCGGGAACCTGCCGCCGAGCCCGAACCCGGATCCGCCCCGCCCCGCCACCGACGGTCCTGGCCTCAGCGGCTCCTCGTGGCCGCCGGCCTGGGCCTCGTGATCGTGCTGCTGTTCGCCTCGGCCCGACTCGACTCCTTCGAGGAGGCCGTGGGCTCCATCGTGCGCATCGACGTGCCCAGCGGCGTGCTGGCCGATCCCCACGCCCCGGCCGGCGCCTTCGACAACGGCACGGGCATCCGCGAGCGCCCGGGCGTCCAGCCTGGCGTCGACCCGGCGGCGCCGGCGCGCAACTTCCTCATCATCGGCACAGACAGCGCCGTCGGCCTCGACCCCGACGACCCCGCTGCGCACCGTGACCGCACCGCCAAGGTGGCCCTTGCCGACGTCATCATGCTGGTACGCCTCGACCCCGGAACCCGACGGGCCTCGCTGGCCTCCATCCCCCGGGACCTGTTCGTGCCCATCTGGCGCGACGGCGCCCCCGTGCGCGAGGAGAAGATCGCCTCGGCGCTGCTGGTCGGCGGCCTCGAGAAGGGCGCGCCGACACTTGTCGAGACCATCACCCACAACTTCGACGTGCCCATACACAACTTCGTGCTGCTCGACTTCCACGGCTTCGAACAGGTCGTCGACGAGCTGGGAGGGGTGCCGGCCTGGTTCCCCTACCCGGTGCGCGACAAGGGCTCGGGCCTCAACGAGCCCTACGGCGGTTGCACCCTGCTCGACGGCCAGGAGGCCCTGGCCTTCGTGCGCAGCCGCAAGATGGAGGGCTACGTGGAGGGCACCTGGCACCGGGTCGGCGTGTGGAACGACCTCGAGCGCAACCAGCGCCAGCAGGGCTTCATGCTGGCGGCCATGGAGCGGGCCATAGACCGGGGCGCCCGCTCGGTGCTGGTGCGCGACGACCTCATCGAGGCCGGCGCCGCAGCCGTGGTGCTCGACGACCGCCTGACCCTGCGCGCCCTGCTGGACCTGGGCATGGCCTTCTCCGACTTCCACCCCGACGACCTGGAGCGCCACGTGGTGCCCGTGGTCGACGACAGCGTCGGAGCCTCGTCGGTGCTGCGCCTGGGCGACGGGGCCGCCGGGGTGTTCGACGTGTTCAGGGGCCTGCCCGTGGTGGCGGGGGACGTTCCGGTGTCGGTCGTGGACGGTCGAGGCGTGGCCGACGAGGCCCTTCCGCCCACGGTGGTGCTGGGACGCAGGGGCTTCCCGGTCGAGATGCGCACTGGCCCACCCGCCTCGCGCACCACCATCCGGGCGGCCCTCGGCGACTACGAGGCGGCGCTGCTGGTGGGCAGCCACCTGGAGCAGGCGCCCGTGTTCCAGTTCGGGGACCCGCCCGCCGACGGCACCGGCCCGCCGCCCGGCGGCGTGCAGTTGCGCCTGGGGGCCGACTTCGCCGGCTACCGCGACGAGCCGCGGCCGATCGCCGAGATGGACGTCATCGCCCGGGGCTACCTTCCCGGCCTACCGGCCGAGCGGGCCGCCACCCCGAGGAGGGCCCTCCAGGAGGACGACACGGGGGCTGGCGCGGATGCCACCACCACGACGGGTCCCCCCGGCACCACGGACACGACGAGCACCACGAGCACCACGACCACAACGACCACAACGACCACAACGACCACCACGACGACCACGACGACCGGTGCCGGCGCCGAGGAGGCGGTGGAGGGCGAGGCCACAGGGGAGGAAGCGCCCGCCGAAGGCGGGGATCCGGCCGCCGGGGATACTCCAGCCGCCGACGAGGAGGACCTCACCGGAGAGCCGGAGAGGACCGGGGTGCCCGGCGACCTGGAGAACCCGTCTTCCCGGGAGGGTGACCTGGAGGCGGGCCAACAGGACCAGGCTCCCGACGTGTCCGGTGGCGGGCAGGTGACCGACGGCCAGGACCAGGTGGACCAGCCCGACCCCGTGGACGGCGGGGAGCCCGGTCCCGAGGCCGGGCAGGAGGAGCCCACCTACAACCTCTCGCCCATCCTGGACGCCCGCCCGCCCGACGGGGTCAGGTGCTAGGGGTCCCCGTGGACCGGTCCGGGTACGCCACCGAGGCCACCGGGGCCACCTCCGGCTCGGCCCCCACACAGGTCGCCTTCCTCATGGAGCAGTGCTGGCACACGGTCCCGGGCGGGACGGCGGTGGCCGCAGCCGGCCTGGCAGCAGCCCTGCACGCCAGATCCGACGTGGAGGTGGTCGGCCTGGCGGCCCACCACGACGGGCCTCCCGAGGCCGGTCCGGTGCCACCGGTGCCGGTGGCCCACTCCCGGTTGCCGAGGCCGCTGCTCTACGAGGCCTGGCACCGCCTGGGCCGCC
This sequence comes from uncultured Candidatus Nemicrothrix sp., assembly GCA_964344855.1. Taxonomy (GTDB): domain Bacteria; phylum Actinomycetota; class Acidimicrobiia; order Acidimicrobiales; family MedAcidi-G1; genus UBA3125. The sequence goes on along the minus strand of CAYFOV010000006.1, from coordinate 111,751 downwards.
CGAGGGTGGAGCGGATGATCCCCGGGCGGGCTTCCGACCTCGTGCACGCCTCGGGCGGGGCCGTGCCCGCCACCGACCTGCCCATCGTGGCCACCGTGCACGACCTGGCCTGGCGTCACCACCCGGAGCACGCCACCGGGCGGGGCCGCCGCCTCTTCGAGGCCTGGCTGGACGACGCCCGCAGGGCTGCCGCCGTGACCTGCCCGTCGCAGGCCACGAGGGACGACCTGCTTGCCGCCGGGTTCGGGGCCGACAGGTTGCACGTGGTGCCCCTCGGGACCGATCCCGTGGAGGTCGATCCCGGCCGGGTGGAGGCCCTCAGGGAGCGCCACGGCCTCAGCGGTCCCTTCGTGCTCTGGGTCGGCACCGCCGAGCCCCGCAAGAACCTCTTCGGCCTGGTGGCCGCCATGGAGCGCATCCCCGACGTGCCGCTTGTGCTGGTCGGCCCCACTGGCTGGAACGAGGACGCCGCCCGGGCCGTCGAGCCCCTGGGCCGGCGGGCCGTGGTGGTGGGCCGGGTGGACGAGGCCGACAAGTACGCCTGGTACGCGGCGGCCGACGTGTTCGCCATGCCCAGCCTGCTGGAGGGCTTCGGCCTGCCGCTGCTGGAGGCCATGGGCCAGGGCACCCCCGTTGTCACCTCCTCGGGCACGGCCACCGCCGAGGTGGTGGGAGAGGCCGGCCTCACGGTCGACCCCACCGACCCCGACGCCCTGGCCGGAGCCATCGCCGGGCTCCTGGACGACCCTGAGGCTGCGGCGGAACTGGGCAGTGCCGGCAGGGACCGGGCGGCAACCATGACCTGGGAGGCTGCCGCCGGGGCCACCGCAGCCGTGTACCGGGAGGTCCTGGCCGGCGCGGCCGCTGCGCCTGCCGCGGTGAGCCCGACGGGCACGGCAGGCCCTGTCCAGGAAGCAGGCCCTGCCCCGGTGGCGAGCCCTGTCCCGGCCCGGGCCCAGGCAGGCACGCCAAACCCGGCACGCCCGGCCCGGATCGCCGTGAACCTGCTGCACATCCTCCCCGGCGGCGTGGGCGGCAGCGAGGAGTACGCCGTGCGGACGCTGTCGGCCTTCGCCCGCCACGGGCCTGACGACATCACCCCTGTGCTGTTCGTGCAACCCGGCCTTCCCGGTGCCCACCCCGGGCTGTGCTCGGCCTTCGACACGGTGGTCTGCCCTGTCGACGGCTCCAACCGGGCACTCAGGATCGCCGCCGAGTCCACCTGGCTGCGTCGCCGCACCGACGGGTTCGACGCCGTCCACCACCTGGGCGGCCGCCTGCCCGCGGCCACGGGCCGCCCCGCAGCCGTGACCGTGCACGACCTGCAGCCCCTGGAGCACCCCGAGCGCTTCAGCCCCGCCAAGCGGGCCTTCCTGGGCTGGTCCCTGCCCCGGTCGCTGGCCAGGGCCGACGTCGTCGTGGCGGTCAGCAGGCGGGTGGCCGACCAGTTGGAGGACCAGGCCGGCGTGGACCCGCAGAGGGTTGCGGTCGTGTCCTGCGGGACCCGGCAGCGAGCCGAGGTGCCGACCGCCGCTCCCGGCCACCCGGTGGTCATCTACCCGGCGGTCACCCACCCGCACAAGAACCACCTCATGCTCATCGAGGCCTTCGCCCTGCTGGCCCGCCGCCACCCCGGGGCCAGCCTGCTGCTGACCGGCGCACCCGGCGCAGCCGATACCGAGGTGCGGGCGGCCGCCGACGCCAGCGGCGTTGGCCACTCCATCACGTTCGCCGGGCGCCTGCCCGAGGAGGACCTGGCCGACCTGCTGGCGGGGTCCACCCTGCTGGCCTTCCCGTCCCGCTACGAGGGCTTTGGCATCCCGGTGCTGGAGGCCATGGCGGCCGGGGTGCCCGTCGTGGTGGCGGCCGGCACGGCCGCAGCCGACCTGGCCGCTGACACCGGCATGGTGCTGGAACCCGACGACCCGCAGGCCTGGGCGGCAGAGATGGGCCGAATCATCGAGCGTGACACCTGGCGCAGGCAGGTGGCCCGGGCGGGCCTGGTGAGGGCCGCCGACCACACCTGGGAGGACTCAGCCCACGCCCTGGAGCAGGCCTGGCGGCTGCTCCTGCGGGTCGGGCGGGGGTGACGGGCATGCGCCTGCTGGTCGTCACCCCCCACTTCGCCCCCGACACCGCGCCGACGGGCGACGTCGTCACCTCGGTGGTCACCGCCCTGGGCGCCATGGGCCACGAGGCCCACGTGGTCACGTCGCTGCCCTGGTATGAGCACCACGCCGTGGCCGAGGGGTGGCGGGGCAGGCCCGTGCGCAGGGGCGACCACCCGGCCGGGACTGTCACCCGCCTGCACCCGTTCCCCACCGACAAGGCCAGCCTCCCGGCCAGGGCGCTGGGCTTCGCAGGCTTCACCACCCTGGCCGCCGCAGCCGCCGTAGGGGCGAGGGGACCCTTCGACGCCGTGGTGGCCCTCTCGCCGCCGCTCACGCTGGGGGTGGCCGGCTGGCTGGCGTCCGTGAGGCACCGCTGCCCGCTGGTGCTCGACGTGCAGGACGTGCACCCCGACGTGGCCGTGGAGGTCGGGGTAGTCACCTCCCCCCGGGCCGTCGGCGCCCTCAGGGCCCTCGAGAGGTTCTGCTACCGCAGGGCAGACGCCGTGCGGGTGCTCTCCGAGGACCTGGCCGCCAACGTGGGGGCCAAGGTGGCCTCCATGGCCGGGCCGCCGCAGGTGGTCGTCATACCCAACCCGGTCGCCACGGCGGCCATCACGCCGGCGGCCCGCGACACCGCCTACCGCCGCGAGCTGGGGATGGGCGACCGCACGGTCGTCATGTACGCCGGGAACCTGGGGCACTCGCAGTCTCTGGACCTCGTGGTCGAGGCGGCCCGGCGCCACGCCCACCGCAGCGACCTGGCCTACGTGGTCAACGGTGGCGGCGTCATGGCGGGTGCCCTGGCGGCCGCGGCCGCCGACCTCCCCAACCTGACCGTCGTCGGCTACCAGCCCTCCGAGCGGGTGCCCGAGGTGCTGGCCAGCGCCGACGTGCACCTGGTGCTCCTGAAGGCCGGCCTGGGCGCCTCCAGCGTGCCCTCCAAGGCCTTCTCGGCCCTGGCGGCCGGCCGGCCGCTCATCGCCAGCATCGACCCGGGCAGCGAGGTGGCCGAGGTGGTGGCCGGTGCGGGGGCCGGCCTGGCCGTGCCGCCCGAGGACGCCGACGCCCTCGTGGCGGCCGTCGAGGTGCTGGCCGACGACCCCGAGGCCCGCCTTCGCATGGGAGCGGCGGGCCGCTCCTGGATCGAGCAGCGGCGCTCCCCGGCGGCGGTGGCCGGGGCCTTCGTGGACCTCTTGGGGGGGCTCCGGCGGGGACAACGGGCCTGAGGGAGGGCCGGACCCACTCCCGTGCCGCAGGCCCGGAGGGCCCGCCTGATCGCAGCCGGCCACCGGTAGCGTGTTGCCCCTATGGCACGGGGAGATTCAGGCAGCAAGGTGGCGCGCGCAGCCCGGGCGGGGGCCGCCGGAGGCACAGGCGAGCGCCGCCGCTACGGCTTTCCGCTGGCGGTGACGCTGGTGGTGGTGCTGGGCGTGCTGCTGGTGGGCTGGGCCCGCTCCAACCGCGAGGCCACCTCGGCGCCGCGGGTCGGCGACCACTGGCACTCCGCCTACGACATCTACGTCTGCACCGGAGCCGACACGGGCACCTGGCGCTCCAAGATCGTCAACGAGACCGACCCCAACGGCATCCACACCCACGGCGACGGGCTCATCCACATCCACCCCTTCAACTCCCTGGCCTCGGGCGACGATGCCACGATGAGCCAGTTCTTCGGCTCCTACGGCGGCCACATCGACGACGACTCCATCCAGCTGGACACCGGGGAGACCATCGAGGAGGGCTTCGACTGCGGTGGCCAGCCGGCCGTGCTGAAGGTGGCCCGCTTCGACGCCCAGGACCGCGAGCGCGAGCCGCAGGTCTACACCGCGGACCTCGCCAACATTCGGTTCCTCAAGAACCTGGAGGCCTTCACCATCGCCTTCCTGCCGGCCGACGAGGTGCCGCCGCCCCCGAGGGCCGAGCGCTTCACGTTCCTCGAGTCGGTCGACCCGCGGGCCATCCAGTCCGAGGCACCGGTGCTCGAGGTCCCGGCGCTCGACGACCACGACGACGGCGACGACCACGCCGACGACGACCATTCCGAGGAAGCCCCAGCCACCTCCTCCGACGGCTAGGGGCCCCCGGAGCGACGTGGCACGGCCGGGTACCGGGCCGTGAGGGCGGTCCTGCTGGTGGGGGGGCACGGAACCCGCCTCAGGCCGCTCACCAACCACATCCCCAAGGCGCTGCTGCCGGTCGGCGGAGTGCCCATGCTGGAGCTCATGGTCTCCCACCTTGCCGCCCACGGCGTCGACGAGGTGGTGCTCTCCATGGGGTTCCTTCCCGACGCCTTCGCAGATGCCTACCCAGACGGGACCTGCGCCGGGGTGGGCCTCTCGTACGCCGTCGAACCGGAGCCCCTCGACACGGCCGGCGCCATCGCCTTCGCGGCGGCCCACGCCGGCATCTCCCCGGGCGACGGGGCCTTCATCGTCCAGAACGGCGACGTGCTGACCGACCTCGATGTCGGCGCCCTCGTGGCCGCCCACCTTCGTACCCGTGAGGCCTACGGCGCTGAGGGCACAGTCGCCCTCACGGCCGTGGACGACTCCTCCCGCTACGGCGTCGTTCCAACCGACGGTGACGGCCGCGTGCTGGGCTTTGTGGAGAAGCCCGCCCCCGGCGAGGCCCCTACCAACCTGGTGAACGCCGGCACCTACGTGCTGGAGCCGTCCGTGCTGGAGCGCATCGCCCCGGGCATTCGGGTCTCGGTCGAGCGCCAGGTCTTCCCGGCCATGGCGGCGGAGGGGAGGCTCTTCGCCGTGGCGTCCGACGCTGCCTGGGTCGATACCGGCACGCCGGCCACGTACCTGGAGGCCAACCTGGCGGCCGTCTCCGGGGCGGGAGCCTCCGGGGAGAGCGGCTCCATGGTCGACCCGACGGCCAGCGTGGCGGCTGGCGCCTCGGTGGTCGGCTCCGTCGTGATGGCCGGTGCGGTGATCGGCGAGAATGCCGTCGTGGAGGACTCGATCGTGGGCCCCGGGGCGCGGGTGGGGGAGTCGGCCCGGGTGGTGGGCCTGTCGGTGCTGGGAACCGGCGCCGTGGTGGCCGCCGGAGAGCACCTTGACGGCGGCCGCCGTCCCGAGGTGGCCTGACATGGCCGGCGTCGACGTCCTCGTCACCGGCGGCGCCGGCTTCATCGGGTCGGCCGTGGTTGACCTGCTGGCTGCAGCCGGCCACGACGTGCTGGTCGTGGACGACCTCTCCACGGGCAGCGAGGACAACCTGGCCGACGCCCTGGACTCGGGGCGGGTCGGCCTGGAGGTCTGCGACATCAGCCACCCGTCGGCGACCGACGTGGTGGCGGCGGCCGAACCCGGGGTGGTGCTGCACCTGGCCGCCCAGGCCGACGTGCAGGCCTCCATCGACGACCCGGTGCGAGACGCCGAGGTGAACCTGCTCGGCACAATCCGGGTGCTGGAGGGCGCACGCCTGGCCGGCTCCCGCAAGGTGGTGCTGGCCGGCAGCGGCGGCACCCTCTACGGCGAGCCCGACGCCTCGAGGCTGCCCCTCACCGAGGCCGAGCCGCACGCCCCTCTGTCCCCATACGGGCGGTCCAAGAAGGCCGCCGGCGACCAACTGGTGGCCTTCTCGGAGGCCAACGGCGTGGCCCACACAATCCTGGCCCTGGCCAACGTGTACGGGCCCAGGCAGGACCCGCACGGCGAGGCCGGCGTGGTGGCCATCTTCGCCCGCCGCCTCCTGGGCGGCGAGCCCTGCACCGTCTTCGGCGACGGGGAGCAAACCCGCGACTTCGTACACGCGGCCGACGTGGCCCGGGCGTTCGTTGCCGCCATTGACCGCGGCGACGGCCTGCTGCTCAACATCGGCACCGGTACCGAGACTTCGGTCAACGACCTCTACGGGCTAATGGCCGCCGCGGCGGGCGGGCCGGAGCAACCGGACCGGGCACCGGCCCGCTCCGGCGAGGTGCGGCGCTCGGCCCTGGACCCGGCGGCGGCGGCCGGGGCGCTGGGCTGGGTCCCCTCCGTGGGCCTCGCCGACGGCGTGGCGGACACCCTGGACTGGTTCGACAGCCACGGGGGCGCCACCTAGCCTCCCCGGCCATGGGGCGGAGGAGGGCCGCCGCACGGCGGACCAGGCTGTCGGCCCCGCTGGTGGCGTTGGCCGTGCTGTAGGCGGCCTGCGGATCCTCGCCCGTGGCCGAGCCGCCGGCCACCACGGCTGCTGCGCCCGCCACAGCGCCTGCACCCACCACGACCGCCGCCCCGGCCACGACCGCTGCCCAGGCCACCACGGCCGCGCCGGCCACCACAGCCGCCCCGGCCACGACGACTGCGCCCACGACCACCACTCCAACCACCGCTGCTCCGACCACGACGGCAGCACCTGCCACGACGGCAGCACCTGCCACGACGGAAGCCCCGGCCACCGCCGCCGCCGCCGCCCCCTACGACGACGGCCCCTACCTGGCCGCAATCGACGACTACGTGGCCACCAACCCCACCTGGAACGCCGTCCCGCAATTGGGGAATGCATGGCCGACAGGGCCGGTCAGCTGCCCTACCCCGCCAAGGACCTGGTGGTCCGCTACGGCCTCATGGGCGCCCTCCAGCAGGTACACGCCCTGGGAACGGACTCCTACGCCTTCGGCAAGACCTGGAAGGCCTGCATGGCCGAGGGCGAGCAGGCCGTCGCCACTGGCTCGGCCGAGACACACGGGAGCGGTCAGGAGGTGGCCGCGTCGTCGCAGCCACCCTGCCCCGGGTCGCTCACAGCCCTGCCCGTGGACAGGTCCCAGATCATGGGCGTGGGGCCCCTCGGCCACCTGAACCCCCCAGCCACACCCAGTCCACCGACCACGTCTACTTCCTGCTGCCGGGCTACGAGACACAGCAGGTCGCCAGCGTGGACGTGGTCGCACCGGCCGATGGACGGGTGGTGAAGCTGGCCAGCTTCACCAGCGACTCCAGCGGGACCATTTTCACCGACTGGCAGGTCGAGGTCAGCGTCTGCGACGGGGGCACCCTCAAGTTCGGGCATGTGACGACCATCAGCGGGGCCCTAGAGGCCCTCACGGAACAGGAGCCCGGCGACTGCAACACCTACGGCTACGAGGGCTACATGTACGAGTCCTGCCACTGGCGCGGGGAGTCGGTGAGCATGCCCCTCTCGGCGGGCGACCCCATCGGGACCGCCGCCGGCCTCGGAACGCCCAACTCGGCCCTCGACCTCTGGGCTACCGACTGGGACTCGGATCCTGCATTCGTGATCGACCCGTCAGCACAGAACGAGGGCACCCTGAGGGTCGTCTGCCCGCTGGACTGGTTCAGCGACGGCCTGCGCACCGAGTTCTACGGGCTGCGCCGCGAGTTCAACGGCATCTGGGCCGACGAGGCCACCGGCTGCGGCAAGGTCTTCCAGGACGTGCCCGGCACCGCCAAGGGCTTCTGGTACGCCACCGTCCCGGTCGAGGGCACCTGGCTGGACCACCTGGCGCTGGTTGACACCAACTTCCTGAGCACCGTGCAGGCCATCTCCGTGGCAGGCGTGGTGTCCGAGGCCGGCTACTGGTACTTCACCAGCCAGGCCGCCGGAACCGTGAACCGCGACTTCGCACAGGTGGCCGCCGGCGCAGGCGTGCACTGCTACCACTCCTTCACCGACTACTCCACCTCCGACGGCACCCCGCAGCGCTTCCTCATCGAGGTCGTCGACGACGACACCCTCCGCACCGAGAAGCAGCAGGGCTCCTGTGGAGGCGGGGCGGCCTTCACCAGCCCCCACACCTACTCCCGCTACCAGATGTAGCTAAGACAGGGTATAGCCTGTAAGAAATATAAATCAATACAGGCTTCAGCCTGTATGATCTGGCCATGCGCAGGGATCGCACGCTCGTGAGGAGACGCCTCGACAAGCGTCTCGCTCGGCTCCGGCTGCTCGGGGACCAGCCCCGACCGCAGAGAGGATGGATCCGCGCCGTCCGCGAGGCCCTGGGCATGTCGGGCTCGGCGCTGGCCTCACGCATGGGCGTGAGCCAGCAGGCCATCGCAGACCTGGAGCGCAGCGAGGACCTCGACACCATCAAGTTGGACACCCTGCGTCGGGCAGCCGACGCCCTCGGCTGCGACCTGGTCTACGCCCTGGTCCCGCGGACCAGCCTAGAGGAGGCCGTCGGAAGCCAGGCCCGCCGCCGCGCCGAACAGCACCTGGCCCCCGTGGCCCACCACGGCCGGCTGGAGGACCAGGCGGTTCCGGAACACCTGACGGCCGACCAGATCGAGGAGTTGGCCGCGCACTTCGTCGACCGTCGGGGTCTGTGGAGCGAGCCGGCCACATGAACCATCCCCTCGTGCCCGCGGGGGAGGGGCACACCGAACTGACCGGTGACGACACGGCAGGGCTGATTCCCAGCCACATCGCAACCCGCGCCGACCTCAACGAGGCCGAGCAGATGAACATCGCACTGGCGCTGCTGAGGAGGCCTCCCGGAACGGCCGACCTCCTCGACGACAGGTATCTGAGGGACCTCCACCGGGCGATGTTCGGCGATGTCTGGAAGTGGGCCGGCAGATACCGGACCGTCGAGACGAACATCGGCGTCGAGCCATCCGCCATACCAACAGCCGTCAGGCTGCTGGTTGCCGACGTCCGGGAATGGGTGGCCAGCCACGTGTACGACGAGGACCAGCTGGCCGTGAGGTTCCACCACCGCCTCGTCTCGATACACCCCTTCCGGAACGGGAACGGCCGGCACGGGCGGGTTGCGGCCGACTACCTGGTCAGGTCGCTGGGCCGCCCGAGTTTCGGGTGGGGCGCGGGCCTTGGGCTCACCACCGACGACCTTCGGGCCGCCTACCGCACGGCACTCCGGGCCGCCGATTGCGGCCGGTACGGGGAACTCGTGGACTTCGCCAGGGCCTGAACGGGTCCTGCCGGCGGGCCGGCCCTACCTGAACGGGTCCTGCCGGCAGGCAGCCCCTACCTGAACAGGTCCTCGGCGGGGCTCCTCACCACATCGCCTGCCACGCTTCCGTCGCCGAACCACGAGGGGTCCAGGCCCCTCACCACCGCGGCCGGCACCCCGGCCGCCTTGCCCATCACCAGCTCGGCGGCCGCCGCTATCTCGTCCACCACGGCCACCTCGGTGACCTTCAGCTCACGGCCCAGGGCGTCGGTGGTGCCGCGCAGGTCCACGATGGGGCGCAGGCCCGCACACCCGATGGCCACGTCGGCCACCCCCCGGCGCCACGGCCGCCCGAACGTGTCGCTCACCACCACGGCCACGTCCAGGCCCAGGCGGTGGCGCAGGGCGTCGCGGATGCGCCGGGCCGACCGGTCGGAGTCCACCGGCAGCAGGGCCGCGCTGCCTTCGGGCACGTTGGAGAGGTCCACCCCGGCGTTGGCACACACGAAGCCGTGGCTGGTCTCGGCTATCACCAGGTCCCCCCGGCGGCGCAGCACCCGCACCGACTCGGCCTCCACGATGGGCCCGTGGCCGACCTCGGGATTCACCTCGACCAGCCTGTCCTCGGCCTTTGAGACCACCTTCTGGGTGACCACCAGCACGTCCCCGTCGGCCAGGTCGGCGGCCTCGGCCAGCATCCCGGCCAGGTCGTCGCCGGGGCCGATCTCAGGCAGGCCCGTCACCGGCATCACCCGGACCCCGGCGGTCACGACAGCGCCCCCAGCACGGTGCGGGCCAGGTCGGCGGCCACCTCCGGGGTGCGCATGACCGTCCCGGTGACCACGCAGCACATTCCGGCCTCCTCGACGGCGTCGGCCAGGTGGGCGTCGGCCCCGTCCACCACCAGGCACGAGGCGTGGTCGCGGTAGAGGCGGGCCACGCCGACCACCGAGGCCTCGTGGCCCAGCTCCGACATGAGCCGGTCGGCAGGCCCCTTCAGGGCGGCTCCGGCCACGATGGGCGAGACCGCCACCGTTGCCTCCCGCCGGGCCCTCAGGGCCTCGGCGATACCGGGCACCGCCAGCAGCGGCCCGATTGACACCACCGGGTTGGATGGAGCAACCACCACCACCTCGGCCCCGGCGATGGCCTCCAGCACGCCCGGCCCGGGCCTGGCCCGCTCGGCCCCCTCGAAGCGCACCGACGAGACCGGCACGTCGTGGCGGAGGCGCACGAAGTACTCCTGGAAGCCCACCTCCCGTGCCCCGCCCGGCGCCTCGTCGGCCAGGGTCACCATCGTGGCCACCGGGTCCTCGGTCATGGGCAGCAGCCGCACCTCGACGCCCCAGCCACCGCAGATGCCGGCCGTCACCTCGGCCAGGCCGTCGCCGGCGGCCAACCGACCGGTGCGGTAGAGGTGGGTGCCCAGGTCCCGGTCGCCCAGGTTGAACCAGGCCTCGCCGCCGTAGCGCCGCAGCGAGTCCATGGCCTGCCAGGTCTCGCCGGCAAGGCCCCAACCGGTCTCGGGGTTTCCGGCGCCGGCCAGCGTGTAGGTGATCGTGTCCAGGTCGGGCGAGACGTGCAGGCCGTGCAGGACCACGTCGTCGGCCGTGTTCACCACCGCCGTGACCTCCGACGGGGGCACAACCCGCACCATGCCCTCCAGCAGCCGGGCGGCCCCCACGCCGCCCGCCAGGACGGTGATCAAAGCCGGAACCTCACCCCTGATTCCGGGAGGAACCCTCGAGCAGCTCCAGGTCGGCGTCCACCATCATCTCCACCAACTCGGCGAACCCCGTGTTGGGCTTCCAGTCCAGGCGCTCGGCGGCCTTTGAGGAGTCACCGACCAGCAGGTCCACCTCGGCCGGCCGCATGAAGGCCTCGTCGACCACCACGTGCTCCTCCCAGTCCAGGCCCAGCCTGGCGAATGCCAGCTCGCAGAACTCCCGCACCGAGTGCGTCTCGCCGGTACAGACCACGAAGTCGTCGGGCTGGTCCTGCTGGAGCATCAGCCACATGGCCTCCACGTAGTCGCCGGCGAAGCCCCAGTCGCGCCGGGCGTCCAGGTTGCCCAGGCGCAGCTCGTGTGCCAGGCCCAGGGAGATGGCAGCCGCCCCGTGGCTGACCTTGCGGGTCACGAACTCGAGGCCCCGCCGGGGGCTCTCGTGGTTGAAGAGGATCCCCGACGATGCGTGCAGGCCGTAGCTCTCCCGGTGGTTGACGGTTGCCCAGTGGCCGTAGACCTTGGACACGCCGTAGGGGCTGCGCGGGTGGAAGGGGGTGTCCTCGGTCTGGGGGACCTCCCTGGCGTGTCCGAACATCTCGCTGGAGCTGGCCTGGTAGAAGCGGATGGAGGGGTCCACCAGGCGCACGGCCTCCAGCAGGCGGGTCACGCCAAGGGCCGTGGTCTCGGCCGTCAGCACCGGCTGGCCGAACGAGGTGTGCACGAACGACTGGGCGGCCAGGTTGTAGACCTCGTCGGGCCGCTGCGACCTGAGCACCTCGACCAGGGAGCCCTGGTCCAGGAGGTCGCCGGGAACCACCTCCACGCTGTCCAGCAGGTGGGAGATGCGGCCCAGGTTCACGCTGGAGCTGCGGCGCACCATGCCGGCCACCTCGTAGCCCTTGTCCACCAGCAGCTCGGCCAGGTAGGAGCCGTCCTGCCCGGTGATGCCGGTTATGAGCGCCCGCGGAGCCATGGCACCCATTCTGCCGGTCAATCCCCGTCGGGAGGCACCCGGCCCGACGACGCCACCCTGGCACGCCAGTCGGCCATGACGTCGGCGAGGGTGTCGGCCAGGTCCACCTCGGGCTCCCAGCCGGTGTCGGCGGCCAGCGCCCCCGGGTCGCCACGCAACTCGGGCACATCGACGGGGCGCAACAGGTCCGGGTCCGGTACCAGGCGCATGGGGTGGGCCGCCATGGCCAGCAGGCGCTCCGCCAGCTCCGATACGGGAAGCGCCACCCCCGAGCAGACGTTGTAGGCGGCGCCGGGCCGCCCTCCCACGGCCAGCATCCGGTAGGCACGCACCACGTCGCGCACATCGGTGAAGTCCCGCAGCGGGGTCAGGTCACCGACGGCCACCTCGTCGCCACCCGAGGTCTCGTTGGCCGCTATCCGCGAGGCGATGGCGGAGCACACGAACCGGTCGCCCTGCCCGGGACCCAGGTGGTTGAAGGACCTGGCCCTCACCACGTCCTGTCCGAACCCCAGGTGTGCCTGGAGTGCCACCAGGTCGGCGGCCGCCTTGGAGGCGGCGTAGGGCGAGACCGGCCGCAACGGCGTGTCCTCGGTGATCGGCAGGTCCGCCGGGGCCACCACCCCGTAGACGTCGGCGCTGGTGACCGTCAGCACCCTCGCCACGCCCGCCGACCGGGCGGCGGTCAACACGTTGAGGGTGCCCTCGGCGTTGACCCGCAGCACATCCCCGGGCGCCGACCAGGAGGCGGCCACGTCGGCCCACCCGGCCAGGTGGAACACCGCCTCCGGGGCAGCCTCACCGACCAGGTCGCGGAGGGCGTCGGCGTCGAGCAGGTCTGGGCCCCCGTGCGAGGGGTCGGTGCCGACCACCTCGTCGCCACAGTCGGCCAGGTGGGCCGTCAGGTGGCGTCCGACGAACCCGTCGGCGCCTGTGACGAGGGCCCTCACAGGACCGTTCCATCCGGGGCCGGAGCAGGGTCACAGGGTGGGCTGACGGGACCACGCACGGGCGAACCATAGACCCGCAGGCTGGACGGCCATGCTGTCTGCCGGGCGGGTCGGCAGGGCTAGGGTCCGGGCACAGTGGACGCCGCCGAGACACAGGGCCCAGGGGGAGCGGCCGCACCGACAGCCACGGCGGGGCCGCCGCCCGGACAGCCCACCGTGGTGCCCCCGGCACCCCAGCCGCTGGTCGCCGTGGTGCTGGTGGCCCACGACCCGGGCGAGTGGTTCGGCGAGGTGCTGGCCGGCCTGGCGGCCCAGGACCACCGCCACCTGGACGTGGTCGTGGTCGACGCCGGCAGGGAGGCCGGCAGGGGCGCCGGCAGGAAGGCATCTGAGGGAGCCCTGGCCGCACGGGTAGCCGACGTGCTCCCCGACGCCCGCACGATCGCCATGCCCGACACCCAGGGCTTCGGTGCCGCCGCCAACCGTGCCGTCGTGGATGCGGCCAACGCCCGTTCCATCGGAGGAACCGCTCCCCACCGTGTCCCCTCCTTCCACCTGTTCATCCATGACGACGTGGTGCTCGACGGCACCGCGGTGCGGCGCATGGTGGAGCGGGCCGTTGGGGCAAACGCCGGGGTGGTGGGCCCCAAGGTCCTGGTGGGCGGCGGGGGTCGGATCCTTGACGACATCGGCTCCGCGGTGGACCGCTACGGGTCGCCCGTTCCGAGGCTGCACCCGGGTGAGGTGGACCAGGGCCAGTACGACCCGGAACCCGACGTGTTCGCCGTGGCCGAGGCGGCCATGCTCGTGCGCGCCGACCTGTTCGCGGCGGTGGGCGGCTTCGACCCCGAGGTGCGCTTCCTTGACGGACACGTGGACCTGTGCTGGCGGGCCCATCTGGTCGGAGCGAGGGTGACCACGGCTCCCACGGCCGTGGGGCGCAGGATCGACGCCGCAGCGGCCGGCAGGCGCGGCTCGCACCCGGCCATCCTGCGGCCTAGGCACCGGCTGCGCATGACGCTCGCCAACCGGCCCCCCGGGCACGCCCTGGCCGTGGCAGCCGAGCTGACCCTGGCCATGGCCCTGGGCGTCGCCTACGGGCTGCTCACCGGCCGCTTCAGGCACGTCTGGGGCCTGTTGACCGCCTGGCCGTGGAACCTGCGGCGCATGGGCGGCCTGGTGCACAGGCGCCGCCTGATCGCCGGGAGGCGAGCCGGCGGCGGGTCGACCGTGGTCGTGGGCGAGGTGCCCCACCACGCCTTCAGGAGGGCCGTCACTGGCCGGGCCCCCTACGGCACCGGCGACGAGGCCCCGGGCAACGTGGCCTTCCACCAGGTGTGGGGGGCGCTGCTGGGGCCCGGTGGGATCGCACTGATGGCAAGCGCCGCCGTACTGGGCTTCGGCGCCAGGCACCTGCTGAGCCGCGGGCTTCCGGCCGTAGGGCGCCTCCAGGCCCTCCCGGCCGATCCGCTGGACCTGGCGCGCGCCTGGTGGGAGGGCTGGAGGCCGACCGGTACCGGGGTGGCCGAACAGGGGCCCGACTTCCTGGCGGCCCTGGGCCTGCTGGCCGGCCTGCTGCCGGGAAGCGACGCCCTCGTGTGGACGGTCGTGGTGCTGGCCGCCCTTCCGGTCGGCGCCCTGGGGGTCTGGCGGTTGGTGAGGCCCGTCGGCGGCGGACGGTCCAGGGCGGCGGCCGTGCTCGTCTACCTGGCCGTCCCCCTTCCCTACGACGCCATGCGGGAGGGACGCCTCGCCCCCCTGGCGGCCTATGCGGCACTGCCGTGGGTCGCCCACCGCCTGGCCGAGGCCCAGGGCGTGGTGCCTTACGGGCACAAGGGCGGCGACCCCGGACCCGGGACCCGGATACGCAACCTGGGAACCGACCTGCTCCTCACGGGCCTGGTGGTGGCGGCAGCCGTGGCCCTCAGCCCGACGGTCGCCGTCGGAGTCCTGGTGCTGGTGGTGGGCCTCGTGGCCGGAAGCCTCCTGGCGGGCAGCGTGGCCGGCCTCTACCGCCTGGCGGTCGTGGCTGCGGGAGCGGCGGTCGTGGCGGCGGTCGTCCACCTGCCGCTCGTGGTCGACCTGCTCGGTGGCCGCCCGGTCGGCTCCCTGGCCGCCCCCGTCACCTGGCCGAGGGGGAGCCTCGGTGCCGGCTCGGTGTTCAGGCTGGACACCGGCTCCCCGGCGGCAGACCCGACGTGGACCGGCACGTTCGGCATCGACCGCATCGGCTGGGCCGTGCTGGTCGTGCCTGTGCTGGCCATCCTGACCACGACCGGCTGGCGCCTGGCCATCAGCGTCAGGGCCTGGCTGGTGGCGGCCGGCGGCTTCGCCTCGGCGTGGATCGTCGACCAGGGCTGGTGGAGCGGCCCGACGCTGCCCGCCGAGACGCTCCTCGTGCCGGCGGCCCTGGGGCTGGCATGGGCCACGTCGGCGGCCGTGGCCTCGATGGGAACCACCTCCTCACAACCCCGGACCGGGCCGGGCTGGCGCCACGCCCTGCCGGTCGTGGCCGTTGTGGCCCTGGCCCTGACCGTGACGCCGGTGGTGGTGGGGGCCTTCGGGGGTCGCCTGGGAATGACGAAGGAGGACCTGCCCTCGGCCATGCCCTTCCTGGCCGATCCCCGCACGGGAATCGGAGCCGCCACCAGCGGAGGCGACGACCGGGTCGTCTGGGTGGGCGAGCCCACGATCCTCCCTGCCGTCGGGGTCGAGCTGGCCGACGGCGTGGCGGTGGCGGTGACCGACGGCAGGCCGGACCTGCTCGACCAGTGGCCGTATCCGGTCGACGGGGCGCCCGGCGTGGGCCGGATCAGGGACAGCCTGGCCGAGGCCCTGGCCGGCCAGACCAGCCGACTGGGGGCGTCGCTGGGGGAGTGGGGGGTGGCCCACGTCGTCCTGGTCGAGCGCTCTGCGCCGGCACCCCACGAGGCGGTCGAGGCGCCCCTCCCGGCCGGCTACGCGGCGGCCCTCACCCGGCAGCTGGACCTGGTGAGGGTGGAGGGCCTCAACAGCGCCGTGACCATCTTCTCCAACCTGGCACGCAGGCCCGTGCACGCCGTGGTCAGGGACGGCACCGGCAGGGCGGTCCCGACCGCCGTCACCCCGTTGGCCTACGACCGGCTGCGGGTGCTCACCTCGGTGGACGGCGCCTACCGCTGGATGCTCGGACCCGAGGGCACGTGGTCCCTCAGCGTCGACGGGGTGGAGCGGCCGACACTGCCGGCCGGGGCCAGGGGCGGCGTGGCGGACAGGCCGTCGGTGAGGGTGGCCGCCGGGACCACGGGCGTCCTCGAGCACGACGATCCGGGCGCGCGGCGCCAGCGCCTGCTCCAGGTGGCCGCCCTGTGCGGCGTTCTGCTGGTGGCCAGCTGGTTCCGCACCGACCCCGGGGAGGAGGAGCTGTGAAGCCCCCGGCGGCAACCATGAACGCCGTGCGCTGGCCTGCGGTGGTGGTGCTGGTGGCCCTCGGCGTGGGAGCCGCCCTGTTCGGAGCCGACCGGACCGGGGCCGGACGAGCCACCCAGCGGCCCGCCGTCCACTCGGCGGTGTCCACCACGGCCGATTCGGCCGACCTCTGGTTCTGCCTGGGTCCGACCGTCGAGGCCGAGGGGGTCGGCGGCAGGGTGGTGACCCTCACCAGCATCTCCGACGAGGCGACCGACGGCAGGGTCACCGTCATCGGCGACGTCGGCGCCGAGGTCGAGCGGGCCTTCAGGCTGGAGCCCGGGGCGGACCTCGAGGTCAGGCCCGGGCCGTTCGTGCCGGGAGCCCTTTGGGCCGGTGTGACGGTGGAGGTACCCGGTGGCCGGGTGCTGGTGGACCAGCGGATCACCGGCCGGGTCACCGACGGTGGCGGGGGGTCCGGCCACCACGCCGGGCTGGAGGAGACGCCGTGTACCACCAGCACCTCGTCGACATGGCACGTCCCGTGGGCCACCACCGCAGGCCCCGACAACAGGGCGTCGCTCCTCGTCTACAACCCGTTCAGGGCGCCGGCCGTGGCCGACCTGGGCTTCATCGGTGACCTGGGCCGCCGGGAGACGCTCGAGACCCGGGGGGTCGTGGTGGCCGGCCGGACCCTTTCCGTCTTCGACCTGAACGACCAGATCCCCGACTCAGAGGTCGTGTCGGCCACCGTCGACGCCCGGGTCGGGCAGGTTGTCGTGGCCAGGTTGCAGCTGTCGGGCGGCGGGGGCCCAGAAGAGGGGGAGGAGGGGGCCGGTGGCCACGCGGCGCTGGCCCTGACGCCGGGAACCCCTGAGAGCGCCGCCCGCCTGTTCCTGCCGGACGTGCCGACCGGCGTGGGTCTGGCCTCATCGGTGGTGGTCACTAACCCCGGGGAGGACACGGCTGAGGTGGAGGTGGTGGTCCGGCCCGAGCTGGCCGGCCACCAGGTCGAGCCCTGGCTGTTGACCCTGCGGGCGGGGCAGCGTCAGGTGGTGGACCTGGCGTCCGGGAGGCTGGAGGGTGTGGGCGGATACGGCCTCGAGGTGCGTTCCCTGGACGGCGAGCGCCTGGCCGCCTCGCTCGTGACCAGGCCGGTCCACGCCGTGGACGAGGGCGCCGTCGCCCGCGGGCTGGAGGGCATGTCGGTGCTGCCTGCAGTCGGGGCCGGGGCCAGGGACTGGATGGTGCGCCTCACAGGACCAGCCGACAGGGCCTCGCTGGTGGTCGCCAACCCGGGGGCGACGACCATCGCCACCGTGCGGCTCTCCCTGCTCGGCGCGCCCTGGCCGGAGGGCACGCCGGACGCATACGAGATCGACCCGGGCGGCCAGGTGCGGGTCGGCATCGGTGAGGCCCTGGCCGCAGAGGCGACCGTACTGGTAGACGCCACTGTGCCCATCGTGGCAGCCACCTGGCGGTCCGACGAGGCAGGGCGCACGTACGCCCCGGCGGTGGCCCTGGCCGGCAGCGAGGCCCTGCCCGCCGGCTGACCCTGGCCGGAGGTGTCAGCCGGCTCCGCAGCCCTCGGGGGTGGAGCCCGGCTCCCTGACCTCGGCCAGCGAACCCCACAGGTGGGTGGCGCTGACCGGGCCCAGGTGGTGGGCCCTGACCACGCCGCCGCCGTCGGCCACCAGCACCAGGGGCACCGCCTCGATCCGGTAGCGGTCGTGCACGGCCCGGTCGGCGGTCACCTCCACCTCCTGCACGGCGACCTCGTCACTCTCGAGGGGTTGTGCCCTGGCCAGCACGTCGGCACACGACGCGCACGTGGTCGAGGTGAAGACCGCAACCAGCCAGGGCGCCTCGGGCCTGGCAAAGTCGGAGCGGTCCAGTTGGTCGGGCACGTTCCAGCCGGTGCGCACCGGGGCGTCGGGGCCGCGCCTCTGGATGAGGGCGGCCACAAACGAGGCTGCCGCGGCGACGGCGACCAGGATCAGCAGGCGGTCCAAAGCGGCTACCTCGTGTCGCCTTCGGAGGCTCGCCCAGCGCCTCTACAGGCTCAGTCGACGGTGGTCGGGGTCGGCACGCCGTCGTCGGTGGAGGCAGCCCCCTCCTCGTCGGCCTGCGCCTCTCCCTCGCCGTCGGACCCCTCGCCGTGGGACCCCTCGCCGTGGGACCCCTCGCCGTCGGAGGCCTCGGCCGGCTCGCCGGTCGGCTCCCCTGCGGTTCCCGAGGCCAGGCCCACCAGGCGGGTCACCTCGTCGCCAGAGATGGTCTCGTGTTCGAGTAGGGCCCTTGCGATCAGGTCCAGGGCGTGGCGGTTCTGGGTGAGCAGGACCCGGCAGCGGTCCTCCTGGGTGGTCAGGATCCGCTGCACCTCCTCGTCGATCACCCGGGCCGTCTCGTCGCTGTAGTCGCGGGTGGACATGAGGTCCTCGCCCAGGAAGACCTGGTTGTGGCTGCCCCACGCCATGGGGCCCACCTCGCCGCTCATGCCCCACTCCCTCACCATCTTGCGGGCCAACTCGGTGGCCGTGACCAGGTCGTTGCTGGCCCCGGTGGACACGACGCCGAACACCAGGTCCTCGGCGATGCGTCCCCCCATGTTCACGACCAGCTTGTCCTCGATGAAGTCCTGCCGGTAGAGGTGGCGCTCCTCCTCGGGGAGCTGCATTGTGACGCCGAGGGCCAGGCCGCTGGGGATGATGGTGACCTTGTGGAGCGGGTCGGCCGCCGGTAGCAGGGCGGCGCAGAGGGCGTGGCCGGCCTCGTGGTAGGCGATGGCCTCCTTTTCCTCGGCCGTCAGCGCCAGGGATTCGCGCTTCTGGCCCATGAGGGTGCGGTCGCGTGCGGCCTCCAGGTGGTCGGCGTGAATGGCGTCGACGCCCTCCCGCACCGCAATCAGGGCGGCCTCGTTGACCAGGTTGGCCAGGTCGGCTCCGCTCATGCCCGGCGTGCCCCTGGCCACCACGCCCAGGTCCACGTCGTCGCCCATGCGCTTGCCCCTGGCGTGGACCTCCAGGATCTGCCTGCGGTCCTCCAACTCGGGCAGCGGCACCACGACCTGGCGGTCGAAGCGCCCTGGGCGCAACAGGGCCGGGTCCAAGATGTCGGGCCGGTTGGTGGCGGCCAGCATCACGATGCCCTCGCTGGACTCGAAGCCGTCCATCTCGGAGAGCATCTGGTTGAGGGTCTGCTCGCGCTCGTCGTGGCCGCCGCCGAGGCCGGCCCCGCGCTTGCGACCGATGGAGTCGATCTCGTCCACGAAGATGATGGCCCGCTCCATCTTGCGGGCCGACTGGAACAGGTCGCGGACCCGGCTGGCGCCCACGCCCACGAACATCTCCATGAAGTCGGAGCCGGTCACCGACAGGAACGGCACGCCGGCCTCGCCGGCCACCGCCCTGGCGATGAGCGTCTTGCCGGTGCCGGGAGGCCCGACCAGGAGCACGCCCTTGGGCACCCTGGCCCCGATCTCGGCGAACTTGTCGGTGTCCTTCAGGAAGTCGACCACCTCGCGGATCTCCTGCTTGACGCCCGCGTAACCCGCCACGTCGTCGAAGGTGGTGCCCGGCCGCTCGCTGCTGTAGGTCTTGGCCCGGGACCTGCCCACCGACATCATCGAGGTCATCTGCCCCTGGGCCCGCCGGTTGATCCACCAGAAGAACAAGATGATGAGGCCCACCGGCAGCAGCAGCGGCAGCCAGGTCTGGATGAAACCCGGCTGAGGGGTGTCGAACTCGACCGAGGCCCTGCTCCCGGCCAGCAGTTCCCTGTCCGAGGTCGACAGCTCGAGGGGGCCGGTGGTGCCGTACGAACCGCCGTCGGTGGTGGTGAACTCGATGCGGCCGGTCTGGTTGTCGATCCTGATCTCGGCCACCTCGTCGGCGGCCACCCGGCCCAGGAACTGGTCGTATGAGACGGCCTCGGGCTCGTCGGCCGGCAGGAAGCTGGGGAAGAACAGGGCTGCTCCCAGCAGGCCCATCACCAGCCATATGCCCCAGCGGGGCCAGCCCTGCTCGCGTCCGGCCCCGCCGCGGGGCGGCCGGGTCGGGGGCGTGCCGGGTCGTTCAGCCATGGGTCCATCGTACGGGGGGAGCCCCGGCCTCGTGCCTCGGGGGCCGGCGGCCGGTCCGGTCCGCATCTGGCCCCGTGTACCGCATGGGTAGGGTTCGACCGATGAGCGCCGCAGACCCACCACCTGCAGCGGTGCAGCGCTCCTGGGGGGTGGGACACGCCGCAGTGGGGCTGCTGCTCAGCCTCGTGGCCAACGCCGTGTTCGCGGTGCTGGCTCTGGAGGTGGGCGGATACGAATCTCCCGACGAGCTGCCCCTGTGGCTGGTCGCCCTGCTCCAGGTTCCCCTCTGGACGGGCCTGCTGGGCGTGCCCCTGTGGCTGAACCGCCGCAGGGGGGTCACATGGTCGGCCGACCTGGGCCTGTCCTTCCGGCGTAGCGACGCCTGGTCCGGGCTGGCCATCGGGGTGGCGGCCCAGGCGGTCCTCGTGCCGATGCTGTACCTGCCGCTGTTCGTCCTGACCGACCAGCTGGACGTCTCGGAGCCGGCACGCCGCCTGGTCGAGAAGGCCGACGGCGCCGGGGTGGCACTGCTATTCGTCGTCGTGGCCGTGGGAGCGCCGCTGGTGGAGGAGGTCTTCTTCAGGGGGCTGGTGCTGCGGGCCTTCACCGACAGGTGGAGGCGGGGCGTCGCCCTCGTGGCCTCGGCGGTGGTCTTCGGGGCCATCCACTTCCAGCCACTGCAGTTCCCGGCCCTGTTCATGTTCGGACTCATAGCCGGGGGCATCGCCATGCGCGACGGCCGCCTGGGTCGGGCCGTGTGGGCCCACGTGGGCTTCAACGCCTGGACCGTCGGGGTGCTGTTGTGGGCCTGAGGCCGCCTGCCGTGGTGAGGCGCGTCCCGTTCGCCGCCTGGGCCACCGGGGCCGTGGTCGGCCTGGCCACCCTGTTCGTGCTCTGGGTCGTGAACCCCTCGGGGGTGCTGTTCACCGACACCACCCCGACCGGGGGAGACCTGGGGGCCCACGTGTGGGGACCGGCCTTCATCCGCGACGAACTACTGCCCCGCTTCCGCCTGACCGGCTGGACACCCGACTGGTACGCCGGGTTCCCGGCCTTCCACTTCTACATGGTCGTCCCGATGCTGGCCATCGTCGCCGTGAACGTGGGCCTGGTGCTGCCTGTCGCCGTTCCCCTGGTAGTGGCGGCCGCCACCGGAGCGTGGCACCTGGCACGGCGCCGGCCGCGCGGTTGGGTGCCTGGGCTTGCAGCCCTGACCGCCCTCGTGGTGCTGGTCGTTCCGATCACCTACGGCGTGGCCTTCAAGTGGGTGACCGTGGCGGGCCTGGTGGCCATGCCCGCCGCCGCCTGGGCCATGGGCCGGCTGGCCGGCCTGCCGTTCCCCGGGCCCGCAGCCATGGCCGTGGCCACCCTGCCCTTCATCTTCGACCGCTCCTTCAACATCATGGGCGGCAACCTCATGTCCACCATGGCCGGCGAGCTGGCCTTCGCCCTTGCCGTGTCCGCCCTGCTGGTCTACCTGGGCCTGCTGGTCCGTGGCATCGAGACAGGCCGGGGGCGCGGCTGGGCGGCGCTGATGTTGGCCCTGACCGGCCTGTGCCACCTGCTCGTGGCCTTCTACGCCCTCACCGCGGCGGCCGTCGCCCTCCTGACCCGGCCCAGCCGGGCGGCGCTGACGTGGATGTTGACCTCGGGCCTGGTGGCGGGGCTCACCTCTGCCTTCTGGGTGCTGCCCTTCTGGTGGCAGCGGGACCACCTCAACGACATGGCCTGGGACAAGCTCACCGACTCACGGTCCTACCTCTGGAGCCGTGGCAACCTGGCCGCCGACTTCCTGACCAACGACCCTCCCCTGCAGCCCGTCATCGTGGCCGCCGGCGTGGGCCTGGTGCTGTCGGTCGTGCTCCGCCGCCGCCTCGGGATCGTGCTGGCCGGCACGGCCGCCATCCTGGCGGCGGCGTTCGTCTGGTTCCCCGAGGGACGCCTCTACAACGGCCGCCTCCTGCCCGGCTACTACCTCAGCCTCTACCTGCTGGCCGCCCTGGCCGTGGTCGAGGTGCTGCGCCTGGCGGGCCGGCTCCTCGACGGCCTCGTCGCCCGCAACGGCAGGGCCGGGACCCGCCTGGCCGGTGGGGCCGTCGTGGCGGCCACCCTCGGCCTGGTCGTGTTGCTGGGGATGCCGCTGCGGGCCCTGCCGCTGGGCTCCATGGACGGCAACACCTACCGGTGGATGGGGCTCTCCACCGAGGAGCTGAACCTGGGACGCTCCTGGGTGAGGTGGAACTTCGACGGCTACGAGGCCCGCATAGGCGACGACAGCGGCGGGGGCTGGGACGAGTACCGGGAGTTCGTGGAGACCATGGCGGGCGTGGCCGAACGGCACGGCTGCGGCCGCCTGCTCTGGGAGTACAGCAGCGACCTGACCCGCTACGGCACCCCGATGGCCCTGATGCTGCTGCCCCACTGGACCGACGGCTGCGTGGGCTCCATGGAGGGCCTCTACTTCGAGGCTTCCACCACCACCCCGTACCACTTCCTCATGCAGTCCGAGCTCTCGGCAGGGCCATCGCGGGCCCAGCGCAACCTGCCCTACCGGTCCCTCGACCTGGAGGCCGGCGTCGAGCACATGCGCCAGTTCGGGGTGCGCTACTACTCACCCTCGTCGGAGCGGGCCCTCGAGGCCGCCCGTGCCCACCCCGACCTGACCGAGGTCGACGCCAGCGGCCCGTGGACGGTGTTCGTGGTGTCCGGCTCGGAACTGGTGGCGCCCCTCGGCCTGGAGCCCGCCGTGTTCTCCGACGTGGACCACTCGGGATGGCTGGAGCCCTCGGTGGACGTCTTCCAGGACGGGCCGGGGGAGGTCCAGTGGAGCCTCGGCGGCCCCGAGGGTTGGCAGCGCCTGGCAGCGGGGGAGGAGCCCGAGCGGCGCCAGCTGCCCCCGGTGGAGGTCTCGGGCATCCGGGCCGGGGTGGACAGCGTGTCGTTCAGCGTGGACAGGACCGGTGTGCCCGTGGTCGTGCGGGTGTCCTACTTCCCGAACTGGGAGGCCGAGGGCGCCGACGGACCGTGGCGCATCACCCCGAACCTGATGGTCGTCGTCCCGACCGGCGACATGGTCACCCTCACATACGGTCGCACGGCCGTGGACCTGGTGTCGATGCTGCTGGCCCTGCTGGGAATTGTGGGCCTCTTCCTCATGACCCGCCTCCCGAGGTCGGCGGGGGACGGGGAGGGCCCAGACCTGCTGGCGCTGGTGCCCGACGGCGACGCCCACCTGGATGCCTGGGTCGTCGGGAGGGCCGATGTGCGCCGTGCACAGGGTGAGGAACCGGCCGACGTCCCGCCGACCGGGGACGACAGCGGCCGGTCCGGCGACGACCTGCCGGCGTGGCTGGAGGCCTATCCGGGCAGGGAGCAGGGTCCGGACGAGGACCCCGAGGCGGCGGAGGCCGGCCGGGAGCCGGACCCTGACGGGCAGGAGGGCCTGTGAGGAGCCGCCTGAGGCTGTTCGCGGCTGTGGGCCTGGCGGCCACCGCTGTCGACGTGGGCGTGGCAGTGGCACTGCTCCGCGCCGGCGTCCCCCTGGTGCCGGCCGACCTGGCGGCCCTGGCCGCAGCAGCGGTCGTGGCGCGGTACCTGCACGGCGCCATCACCCTGCGGGACGACCCCCACACCCGCTGGATGCGCTCCCCGCAGATGTTCGCCCTGGTGGTGACGCTGGCCGGCCTGGTCGACGTGGTCGTGCTCGCGTCGGTGCGCAGCGGGGGCACGGTGACGGACGACCTCGTGGCCAAGGCCACAGCGGTGCTGGCGGCAGCCATCGTGAGGGCCGTGGCCTACCGCACCCTCCTGTTCCGCGCCGTGAGGCGGGAGCAGGAACAGCCTGCCGCCCGCTCCCTGCCCGAGGGAGCCCACCGCCTCACGCTTGTGCTTCCCGCCTACAGGGAGGCCGACAGGATCGGGACCACGATCGGACGGGTACGGGCCGAGCTGGAACCCGGGCTCGGCGGGTCCGGCTCGCTGGAGGTCGTGGTGGTGGACGACGGCTCCGACGACGACACGGCCGCAGCGGCCCAGGCCGCCGGCGCCGACCGGGTCGTGCGCCTGGCACGCAACAGCGGCAAGGGGGCGGCCGTGCGGGCAGGGGTGGCGGTCGCCACGGGACGTGTGGTCGCCTTCACCGACGCCGACCTGGCCTACGCCCCCGGGCAGGCAGCGGACCTGGTGGCCCTCGTCGAGGACGGCTACGACGTGGTCGTGGGCAGCCGGCGCCACACCGACACCCGTACCCTCGTCAGGGCCGGGCGCCTGCGCGAGGCCGGCGGCCGCCTCGTGAACCTGGCCACCCACGCCCTGCTGCTGGGCCAGTACCGCGACACCCAGTGCGGCCTGAAGGCCTTCCGGGCCGACGCCGCAAGGGCCCTGTTCGGGGCCTCCAGGCTGGACGGCTTCGCCTTCGACGTGGAGCTGTTCCACCTGGCCGAGCGGTGGAGGCTGTCGCTGGCCGAGGTGCCGGTGGAGGTGGAGCACTCCGACCGCAGCACGGTGAACGCCCTGAGCGACGGGCTGCGCCTGGTGGGTGACCTGTTCAGGATCCGCCAGGCCTCCCGGCGCGGCGACTACCCGGATGCGGCGGTGCTGGAGGCAGGCGGAAGCCGTGGTTGAACAGGCCGGTGTAGACGCGGGTGGAGCCCATGGCTGATCCCTCGGGCGTCTTCCTGGCCTACGACGTACGGGGCCTCGTCCCCGAGCAGCTCGACGCCGACCTCTCACGCCGCATCGGCGCCGCCTTCGCCCGCCTGGTCGGGAGGGAGGAGCCAGGCACCGGACGCATCGTGGTCGGTCGCGACATGCGCACCAGCGGTGCGGAGCTGGCCGGCGCCTTCACCGCCGGAGTCACCGGCGAGGGCCTCGACGTGGTGGACCTGGGGCTCTGCTCCACAGACATGCTCTATTTCGCCTCCGGCAGGCTGGACGCTCCAGGGGCGGTCTTCACCGCCAGCCACAACCCGGCCGGCTACAACGGCATCAAGCTCTGCCTCTCGGCCGCCCGGCCGGTCGGGCAGCACAGCGGGCTGGCCGAGGTGGCCGCCGACGTGGCCGCCGACACGCCCCCCGCAGGCCGGTCGGGCGGCGTCGGGGAGCTGGACCTGCTCGGGGAGTTCGCAGACCATGTCAGGTCCTTCGTGGACACCGCCGCCCTACGTCCGCTGAGGGTGGTGGCCGACGTGGCCAACGGCATGGGCGGCCTGGTTGTCCCGGCCGTGTTCGACGGCCTGCCGTTCGACCTGGAGGTCATGTACCCCGACCTGGACGGCACCTTCCCCAACCACCCGGCCGACCCCCTCCAGAGCGCCAACCTGGCCGACCTGCGGGAGCGGGTGGTGGAGGTTGGCGCCGATGTGGGCCTGGCATTCGACGGCGACGCCGACAGGGTGTTCCTCGTGGACGAGGAGGCCCGGCCGGTCTCAGGCTCGCTGACCACGGCCCTGGTGGCCGCCGGCGTGCTGGCCAGGGAGCCCGGGGCGACCGTCATCCACAACCTGATCTGCTCGCGTGCCGTTCCCGAGGTGATCGCGGAGCACGGCGGCAGGCCGGTGCGCAGCCGTGTCGGCCACTCGTTCATCAAGGAGGCCATGGCCTCCGAGGGGGCCGCCTTCGCCGGCGAGCACTCCGGCCACTACTACTTCCGCGACAACTACCGCGCCGACTCCGGCCTCATAGCCGCCCTGATGGTGCTGGAGGCCCTCTCCACCTCCGGAGGCACCCTCGGCGACCTGCTGGCCCCCTACGACCGCTACGCGGCCTCGGGCGAGGTCAACTTCGAGGTGGCCGACCCGGCCGAGGCCATCCAGAGGGTCTCGCTCCACTACGCCAGGGAGGGTTCCCAGGACACACTCGACGGCCTCACCGTCGACCTCGGGTCGTGGTGGTTCAACCTGCGACCCTCCAACACCGAGCCCCTGCTGCGCCTCAACCTGGAGGCCGCCGACGAGGCCTCCTGCGCGGCGCACCTGGCAGAGGTCTCCCAACTCATCACCGGCTGAGCCCGCCCCGGCAGGCACCGCGCTCGTCGCCCGACCCCCTACCCAATAGCCTCTGGACACATGGCACTCGACCCGATGCTCCTCGAGATCCTGGCCTGCCCCGAGGACAAGGGGCCCCTCTGGTACTTCGAGGCCGAGGACTCCCTCTACAACCCCCGGTTGCGCCGCCGCTACTCCATCACAGACGACATCCCGGTGATGCTGGTCGACGAGGCCGAGACGTTGGACGAGGATGAGCACGGCCGCCTCATGGCCCTGGCAGAGGCCGAGGGGATCGGCCCCACATTCGACCCCGGAGAGGGCTCCTGACCGGGGTCCGGCCCCGACGCGGAGGGTCCCCGTGGACCGCCTGGCCGGCCGGCTGAAGCACTACGACTGGGGTTCTGCAACGGCCCTCGCCGACCTGAGGGGGATCGCCCCCAGCGGCCGGCCCGAGGCGGAGCTCTGGTTCGACGCCCCCCACCTGCCCTTCCTCGTGAAGGTGCTGGCCGTCCAGCGGCCCCTGTCACTGCAGGTGCACCCCGGCGCCGAACTGGCGGCGGCTGGCCACGCCGCCGAGGAGGAGGCCGGCAGGCCGGCGGGCGATCCCACCCGCTCGTTCAGGGATGGCCTGGCCAAGCCGGAGCTGGTCTGTGCAGTCACGCCCTTCGAGGTGCTCTGCGGGTTCCGGCCGGTGGAGGAGGCCCTGGAGGTGGCTGCCGACCTGGACCTGCCTGTCGACCTTGTCTCGGTGCTTGGGGCCGACGGACCGACGGCCTGGCCCGGGCTGGTGGAGGGGGCCCTCAGTGGCCGCTGGGACAGCGCCATCGACGGCCTGCTGGACACCTGCTGCCGCGGGGCCGACGGGGACAGGGCCGCCACCACCCGACTGGTGTGCGACCTGGCCGAGGAGCACCCGGGCGACCCGGCCCTGCTGCTCGTACCCCTGCTGGCCCACCACCGCCTCGAACCCGGTGCCGCCCTCTCGGTGGACACCGGGGTTCCACACGCCCACCTGTCGGGAATGGCGGTCGAGGTGATGCCGCCGGGAGACAACGTGGCAAGGGCTGGCCTGACGGGCAAGCACGTGGACGCAGCGGGGTTCGTGCGGGCACTGGAGCCGGCATGCCGGCCGAGCGTTCCCCAGGAGTCCACCAGCGGCCCACAGGGCGGCCCACGGCGGTACGACGCCCCGTTCGGGGACCCGGTCGTCTGGATGCTGGCCGCCGATGAGGGCCAGGGGGAGGCCGACCGGGAGGGTGCCGCCATGGACGTGGCGGGGCGCAGCGGGCCGGACCTGGTGCTCGCCATGGCTGGGACCACGACGGTCGGGGGACTGGACCTGTCTCCCGGCGAGGCCGTGGCCATCCCGGAGGAGGACGGCCCCTACAGGCTGGCCACCGACGGCCTGGCCTACCTGGTGGCGTCCAGCTGACAGCCCGCCGGCCAGGCGGCGACGGCCCGGGCCGTCACGGCGGACGGTGCCAATCGGTAGGCTCCGGCCAGGCGGCTGCCTGAACCGGCGTCAGACGACCCCAGCCCCGAGCACAAGCCAGTTCCCCCACCACCAGGAGTCGTCATGTCCCTACGGGATGACCACCGGGTGGCCGACCTGTCGCTGAACGGGTTCGGCCGCAACGAGATCCGCCTCGCCGAGCACGAGATGCCCGGCCTCATGGCCCTGCGGGCCGAGCACGCCGACGACCAGCCCCTGGCCGGCGCACGCATAGCCGGCTCCCTGCACATGACCGTGCAGACCGCCGTGCTGATCGAGACCCTCACGGCCCTGGGTGCCGAGGTCAGGTGGGCCAGCTGCAACATCTTCTCCACCCAGGACCACGCCGCGGCAGCCGTGGTGTGCGGCCCCGACGGGGGCCCCGACGACCTGCGGGGCGTGCCCGTGTTCGCATGGAAGGGAGAGACCCTCGAGGAGTACTGGTGGGCAACCCGCCAGATCCTCTGCTGGCCCGACGGGGCAGGGCCCAACCTGATCCTGGACGACGGCGGCGACGCCACCCTGCTCGTCCACAAGGGAGCGGAGTTCGAGGCGGCGGGCGCCGTCCCCGAGCCCGCCGACGACGACCCCGAGGAGTGGGCGGTCGTGCTGGACTGCCTCAGGGAGTCGCTGGCCGAGGACCCCACCCGCTGGACCCGCATCGCCGACGGAGTCAGGGGCGTCTCGGAGGAGACCACCACCGGCGTCCACCGCCTCTACCAGATGCGCGACGCCGGCACCCTGCGCTTCCCGGCGGTCAACGTGAACGACTCGGTCACCAAGTCCAAGTTCGACAACCTCTACGGCTGCAGGCACTCGCTCATAGACGGCATCAACCGGGCCACCGACGTCATGATCGGTGGCAAGACCGCCGTGGTCTGCGGCTTCGGCGACGTCGGAAAGGGCTGCGCCGAGTCGCTTCGCGGCCAGGGCGCCCGCGTCGTGGTCACCGAGGTGGACCCCATCTGCGCCCTGCAGGCGGCCATGCAGGGCTACGAGGTGACCACCATCGAACGGGTCCTGGACCGGGCGGACATCTTCATCACCGCCACGGGATGTCGCGACATCATCACCGCCGAGCACATGGGCCGGATGAAGCACCAGGCCATCGTCGGCAACATCGGCCACTTCGACAACGAGATCGACATGGCCGGCCTGGCGCGGATGTCCGACGTTCGCCGGGTGACCATCAAGCCACAGGTGGACGAGTTCGTGTTCCCCGACGGCCACTCGGTGATCGTGCTGTCGGAGGGCCGGCTCCTGAACCTGGGCAACGCCACGGGTCATCCCAGCTTCGTGATGTCGGCCAGCTTCTCCAACCAGGTGCTGGCCCAGATGGACCTGCACGCCCGGGCCGAGGAGTACGGCACCGACGTGGTGATACTCCCCAAGGCGCTGGACGAGAAGGTGGCCAGGCTGCACCTGGACTCCCTGGGCGTGAGGCTCACCGAGCTGACCGAATCCCAGGCCGCCTACCTGGACGTGCCGGCCGACGGCCCGTACAAGGCCGACCACTACAGGTACTGAGCCCGGTGTCCGACCACGCCGGCCCGGAGGGGTCGGGAGCGGTGGCCCGGGTTGTGGGCATCGCCGGCGGCAGCTGTGCCGGTAAGACCACCCTCGCCAGGGCCCTGGTCGACGCCCTGGGCGAGGAGGCCGCATACCTGGCCTTCGACGAGTACTACCGCGACCACGGCCACCTCACCCCGGCCGAGCGGGCACTCGTCAACTACGACCACCTGGACTCCCTCGACCACGAGCTGTTCCTCGCCCACCTGGACGACCTGGCGGCCGGTCGGGCGGTGGAGGTGCCCGTCTACGACATGGCCACCCACTGCCGTACCAGCGAGACCCGACGCCTCGAGCAGGCACCGATCGTCGTGGCCGACGGGATCCTGCTGTTCGCGGTGCCCGGCATCGCCGACCGCCTGGACCTGTCGGTCTACGTGGACGCCCCCGAGGACCTGCGCCTGGCCCGACGGCTGTACCGGGACGTCAGGGAGCGGGGGCGCACCCCCGAGAGCGTGGAGGCCCAGTTCGCCGCCACCGTGGCACCCATGCACGCCCTCTTCGTGGAGCCACACAGGGACGGGGCCGACATGGTCGTGGAGGGGGAGGGCGACCCCGGGCCGGTCGTGAGGGAGGTGCTGGCCCGGCTGGGCTGAGGTGTCTTGTAGGGCGCCGGCGGGTGTCCACTTCTTCGCCTGACGCAACGTCGTTCGCTATTCCGGGCGGGGCGCCGGCGGGTGTCCGCTCCTCCTGCTGGCGCAAAGTCGTTCGCGTCCACCCACCGGCACTGTGTCGAGCTGTCACAGGCATGCAGCAGGATCGGGGTGTGGAGAGGATCCGGACGCACACGCTCACCGGCGCAGCCCTCACGGCGCTGCCCGGTTCGCGGCGCTGTGGGCGGTGTCCGCTGGGGTTAGCTGGCCCGTGCGCCGACTGCGTCACCAGGCTGGGCCCCGAACCGCTGCCCCGCAGGCCTGAGGGCGTCGACCGCCTAACAGCCCTGGCCTCCTACAACGGCCCCGCCGGGCGCCTCGTGAGGTCGCTCAAGTTCGCCAACCGCCGCACCCCGGCGGCCGCCCTCGGTGAGGCCATGGCCCGGCTCGTGGTGGAGGGCGGGGCGGACCCGCCCGACGTGGTGACCTGGGTGTCCACCACGGTGGCCCGCCGGGGAAGACGCGGCTTCGACCAGGCCAGGGTCCTGGCGGTTGCCGTGGCGAGGGCCCTGCGAACCCCGTGCAGGCGCCTCCTGGTACGGGCCCCCGGTCCGGCCCAGTCGACCCTCGGCGCACGCCGTCGCCGCCAGGGGCCGCCCTTCCGGGCCCGGTCGGCCGCAGCCGGATCACGGGTGCTCATGGTCGACGACGTGGTCACCACCGGCGCCACCCTGGCGGCGGCGGCCAGGGCCCTGCGGTCGGCGGGTGCCTCGCACGTCACCGCCGTCGTGGTGGCCGCAACGCCCTCCGGGCCTCCCAGCACCCGGGTTCGTTCGGCCGGCGGGTCGATAGGGTCGCCCCGTGGAAGCAGCAGCCGACGAGCACGCCGACGCGCCGACCCGTGAGGCCCGGCCCGCCGGACAAGCCCCCGCCGAGGGGCACGCCGACGTGCTGCCCGACGACCTGGACGTCACCGGGATGGTCGGCCCCTACGTGTTCCCCGACAACGCCCGGAGGCGCATCCCCGGCTTCATCTACCTGGGTATGGCGGCCGCCACGGTCCTGGTCACCCTGGTCGCAGGCGACTCGCCGATGGTCAACGGGGGCCTCCTCGTGGGCGCAGCCGGCCTGGCCCTGGTCGGCGCCTACCACCTCCAGGCCGGATGGCGCCTCGGGGCCGACGAGGCCGACGCCCTCGTCGCCGCCGTGAGGGCCGCCGGCTTCCCGGTCGGCCACGCCTCGGCCCAGATGGCCTGGCGGGGGCTGCGGAGCCGCCCCACCTGGCGGATCCTCGTCTACTCCAACGAGTCCCCGCCGGAGCAGCGCGGCCTGGTCTTCGTTGACGGCATCGACGGATCGGTCGTGGCATGCCACGTCGAGGCCAACCCCGAGGAGTGGGAGGCCCACGACGGCACCCCCGGGACCAACCCGGACCACGCCCCCGACCCGTCGGCTGCGGGCTAGATTCGTCGCCCATGAACCGCGGGAGGGGAGCCCTGGCCACGGCCGCTGCGGCCCTGGCGCTCTGCCTGGTCCTGCTGCTCACCCCGGTCTCCTCCCAGTACGCCGACCCCTGCGGCAGCGTGCTCATCCCGGCCAAGGTCTGGTACCAGGCCGAGGGTGAGCTGGTCCACGCCAACACCCCGCCCTGCCGGGACGCCCGCATGGAGCGCCTGCCGATCTCCGTCATCGTCGGCGTGATCGGTCTCGGCATAGGTGCCGTGGGAATAGGAATGAGACGGGGAGCCGCCGGCCAGGAACCCGAGCCGGGGCCTGCCAGGCGGTCCCGCCGGCCCGGCAGGTAGCAGCCCGCCAGCAGGCCGCACGCCCGGCCATCGGTCACACCGGGAACCTGCCGGTACCCCGGGGAGCGGCCCGCTGGTAGCCTCTAGCCGATTCGTGGACAGCGGGCCGCGAAGTCCGTCGCAGGCCGGCGGACCCGACGGGCCCCGCGTGCAGCACGACCCAGACGGGAGCACACAATGCTTGACGGCAACTGGCGGGCCGTCGTCGACCGGGGGTTGACCCCGATCGGCCGCAGCCTCAGGCGGACCGGCATCACCGCCGACGTCGTGACCATCATCGGGATCGCGATGGCCACCGCCGCATCCGTGGCGATCGGCCTCGGCTACCTGCGGCTGGGCTTCCTGCTCCTGGTCCTGACCGGCATTCCCGACGCCCTCGACGGCGCGGTGGCCAAGGCGTCGGGCACCTCGTCCAACCGGGGGGCCTTCTTCGACTCGGTGGCCGACCGCATAACCGACGCCCTGCTCTTCGGCGGGGTGGCGTGGCACCTGGCGGGAACCTCGGGCCGCCTCATGATGCTGCCGGTGGCTGTCATGGCCGTCGCCATGCTCATCTCCTACCAGCGGGCCAAGGCCGAGCTGCTGGGCTTCGAGGCCAAGGGCGGGCTGATGGAGCGGGCCGAACGGTTCATCGTGCTGGCCTTCGGGCTGCTGTTCAGCGAGATCCTGGTGCCTGTGCTCTGGGTGATGCTGGCGCTCAGCCTGGTTACCGCCGGCCAGCGCTTCGTGAAGGTCTGGCGCCAGGCCAGCGTCGAGCGGGACACCCCCTACCAGCGCCGTGCGGCCCGTCGCCGCCAGCTCCGGCTGGAGCGCCGCGCAGCGCGCCTGGAGCGGGCCGCCATCCGCCGCCGGGCGTCGGCGCGTCGTCGCTAGCACTTGGGCCCGGCGGTAGTAGCCGGCTACAGGCTGGGCTCCCGCCTGGCCCGCCTCCTGCCGTGGGGCGTCGGAGGGCCCCTGTTCCGGCTGGTCGGCCGGCTCGTCGGCCGCCTCGACCCGACCCGCCGCCGCCTCGTGCAGCGCAACCTGGAGAGGGTCGCCGCCTCGGCCCCCGACCCCGGTGACGGAGGCGGTCCCACCGGTGCCGGCTCGGTGGACGCCGTGTTCGCCTCCTACGCCGACTACTGGTACAGGAGCTTCCGCCTCCCGGGAATGTCGGCGGAAGAGACCGACTCCGGGTTCAGCCAGGAGGGCTTCGAGCGCATCGTGGCCGCACGCCGGACCGGCGTCGGGCCGATCATGGCGGTGCCCCACCTGGGTTGCTGGGAGTGGGCGGCATTCTGGCTGACGAGGGTCAACCACCTTCCCGTTTCGGCCGTGGTCGAGCCGCTGGAGCCGCCCGAACTGTTCGAGTGGTTCCGGTCCTACCGCTCGTCGCTCGGAATCGAGGTGATACCCCTTGGGTCCTCGGCTGGCGCCGAGGTGCTCAGGGCGGTCCGGGCAAACCACGTGGTCTGCCTTCCCTGCGACCGCCACGTGGGCGGATCCGGGGTGGAGGTGGAGTTCTTCGGCGAGGTCACGACGCTGCCGGCCGGGCCGGCCACGGTGGCGTTGCGCACCGGGGCGGCGCTGCTGCCGGTGGCCATCTACGACAACGAGCGCGGCTGCCACGCCGACGTGAGGCCGGCCATCCCCACCGAGCGGCAGGGCCGGCTACGCGACGACGTCGAGCGGGTCACCCGCCTGCTGGCCGCCGAGCTGGAGGACCTCATCAGGCGGGCGCCCGAGCAGTGGCACCTGCTGCAGCCCAACTGGCCGTCGGACGTGTGACACCGGCTACGTCATAGAGTCTGTATCGGTGTTCATGCTGGAAGAATCAGAGAGCAAGCCTGTCCGTTCGTTCCCTGCCCGCCATCGTCGTAGGGACATCCAAGGCCTGCGTGGGGTTGCCGTACTCCTTGTCGTGCTCTTTCATTCGACACTTTTTGTCGATGGTGGCTTCATCGGGGTGGATGTCTTCTTCGTAATCTCCGGTTACGTAATTACATCATCCCTACAGCGCGAGTGGATCGCAGATGGGGGGGTCTCCCTTCGCGACTTCTATGCACGTCGAGTGAAACGGTTGTTGCCAGCCCTCTCGTTGACCACGGCCGTCACTGTCCTTGTCGCAGTACTAGTCCAGTCTCCCAATGGACCTCAGCAACAGACGGCAAAGACTGCCTTTGGTGTAACCGCAGCAGTGGCGAACTTCGTCCTGTTGAAATCAGTCGGGGACTACTTC
This sequence comes from uncultured Candidatus Nemicrothrix sp., assembly GCA_964344855.1. Lineage (GTDB taxonomy): Bacteria > Actinomycetota > Acidimicrobiia > Acidimicrobiales > MedAcidi-G1 > UBA3125. The sequence goes on along the minus strand of CAYFOV010000006.1, from coordinate 77,991 downwards.
ACTCCGACGGCTGAGGACAACCCGCTTCTACATACCTGGTCGCTCTCTGCGGAGGAACAGTTCTTCCTGGTCTTTCCCGCTGTCCTGGTAGGAGGGTGGACCATAGGTCGTCATTTTCGAGTTGGAGGAGTGTCGCCAGCCGTGTGGCTGGTTGCAGTCGGACTGGCTATTCCATCGATTCTGTTGTCTCTGGCAACCTCATATGACCGAATAGCGATTCCTGCTTTCGGTGGTTCCCCTCGTCTATTCGCCTTTTACTCATCAGCGACGAGGGCGTGGGAGTTTGGACTAGGGGCGCTTCTTGTGTTGATGGCCAGTCGGATTGCTCGCCTTCCTGTGAAGGTCGGCCAAATGCTTGGTATCGCTGGATGTGTCTTGGTTCTTGGATCGGCCCTTTTCGTCTCAGATTCTGAGGTATTCCCGGGCTTGGTAGTCCTAGTCCCGGTCCTTGGCGCATCCGCGATTATCGCTTCGGGTCAAGTGCCAGGAGCTGGTCTCCACCTACTTGAGAGCCCTGCACTTGTCTGGATCGGCGATCTCTCGTACTCGTGGTACCTCTGGCATTGGCCCACTCTGGTCTTCACGCGGAATCACCTTTCCAACACATCGTGGGCAATGGTGACGGCGGCTGTGATCTCGCTAATACCCGCCTATCTGTCATTCAGGTATGTGGAGACACCATTTCGCCGGTCCCCTCGCATTCGGGGACGCAGGGTTCTTGTATTGGCACTTGCCGCTCTCGCATTGTCGGGTCTGTCGGCAACGGTCTTGGCGGTTGGTTCAAGATACGGATGGGGAATGGATTGGCCAATCGGGTCGCACGTTGCTGTTAGGAACGGTTGTGACCACGGCGAGTTTGATCCGGCCCGCTGCAAGTGGGGTGTGGAAGAGGAGGAGGGCGTGGTACTTCTGGCCGGCGACTCACAGGCTTGGGCCGTTGCCGATGGTCTGATAAGCGGAGCTAGCCAACTGGGTTTCAGCACGACAGTGGCGAGTCGCAACGGATGTCCGTTCTTCATTCCGGATGTCGAGGATGGTAACAGAGTTGATGAAGGAAGATGTTCGCGGTTTCGTCACGAGGTTCTGGACTATGCCCTAGACACGAGACCTGTTGCCGTCGTTGTCTCAAACTGGTCCATGGGCTACGTGCACAACCCTGGGTATTTGGACCGTTGGATTGCTGGTCTCACAAACTTGGTTGAACCGTTAGAGGATGCGGGCATTCCCGTCATTGTCCTGTCGTCATACCCAGTTGGCGACAAGGAGGCTAGGGCCCGTTCGTTGCTCATTCGACCAGATCGCAATCGGTCAACCGCTGCTGACAACCCGAGCAAGCTAGGTTCGTGGCTGGTTGAGGCTGAGCGCGAGTTCGCCGAAGGTCGTGTCAGTGTCGCTCACTTTGACACCTATCCAGTGTTATGCGACCAAGAGGTCTGTCATAGGGCGGTGGACGGAGTCGAGTACTACTCCGACGAAAACCACCTTTCACGGGCTGGATCGATGCTCCTTTCTCAGCCGTTCGTCGAACTATTGGAGTCTGTGTCGAGTTGACTGAGGATCGCATGAGTCTGGGGTTGGACATAATGAGAATCCGAGAGGTACCACGCGACGCCGTGAGGATCGGCGTCGTCTGCCCCTACAGCCTGACCCTGCCGGGCGGCGTGCAGGGCCAGGTGCTGGGCCTGGCACGCAAGCTGCGGCAGGCCGGCCACCCCACCAGGGTGCTGGGGCCCTGCGACGGCCCACCCCCCGACGCCGGCGTCACGCCCCTCGGAAACAGCCTCCCCACGGCCGCAAACGGCTCGATGGCACCCATCGCCCCCGACGTGCCCTGCGCCCTGCGCACCATCAGGGCCCTCCACGACGAGGACTTCGACGTCCTGCACCTGCACGAGCCGATGGCCCCGGGACCGACGGTCACGGCCCTCTACATGTCGAGGACCCTCATGTCCGGGACCCCCATGGTGGGCACGTTCCACGCCGCGGGCGGGAGCCTCGCCTACGAGTTCCTGAATGGCCCGCTGCGCCGGCTGAGGGAGCGCATGGCAAAGACCGTGGCCGTGTCAGACGACGCCGCCGCCATGGCCTCCGAGGCCCTCGGCGGCGACTACGAGGTGCTGTTCAACGGAGTCGAGGTGGACCGCTGCACGGCCGCCACGCCGTGGCCCACCGACGGCCCGACGATCTTCTTCATAGGCCGCCACGAGCCACGAAAGGGCCTCGACGTCCTGATCGAGGCCATGAACGACCTGCCCGCCGACGTCCGCCTCTGGATCGCCAGCGACGGCCCCGAGACCGACCGCCTCAGGGCCCTCGTGGCGGGGGACCCCAGGGTCGAGTGGCTGGGGCGCATCGGCGACGAGGAGAAGCTGGCCCGCATCAGGGGCGCCGACATCTTCTGCGCCCCGTCGCTGCGTGGAGAGTCCTTCGGCGTGGTCCTGCTGGAGGGAATGGCCTGTGGGACGCCGGTGGTCGCCAGTGACATTCCCGGCTACCACAAGGTCACCCAGGGCGGCATCGACGCCATGCTGGTTCCGCCGGGCGACAGCCGGGCCCTGGCCGCGGCCATCGACAAGGTGCTGCGCAACCCCGACCTGGCGGCCAACCTGGTCGAGAACGGCGCCGCTCGGGCCGACGAGTACTCAATGCGGCGCCTGGCCGACCGCTACCTGGACATCTACCGGGGGGTACTGGCGGCGGCCTGAGGCGGTGGAGGTTCCCGGGGGCGTCGGCTGGAGCCGGACCCTGCGGGCGTATCATCTGGCCTGCATGCAACGTCCGCACCTGGCCACGCCGGCCACCCTCGTCGTCATCGTCGTGGCAGCCGCCGTGTCGGCCGTTCTGGTGGTCGTCGGCGTGGCGCCGATCGTGGCCGCCGCCAGCGGCCTCGTGGTCGGCCTCCTCGTGGTCTGGGTCCTCGTCCGCCGTGCCGCCGCCCTGGTGCTGGCCTCCATCGGCGGCCGGACTGCCCAGGCGGGAGAATTCCCGAGGCTCCACAACGTCGTCGACGGCCTGTGCATGACACACGGCATAGAGAGGCCCGAGCTGTACGTGCTGGACTCGCCGTCGGGAAATGCCGCGGTGCTCCGGGGCCGCAACTCCGCCTCGATCGTCGTGACGACCGGGGCCACCGACTCGCTGGCCCTGGTCGAGCTGGAGGCCTTCATGGCCCAGGCCCTGGCCCGCTGCCGCGACCCGCACCTGGCCGACGAGACCCTGGCCGCCCTCGTGGCCCGCGTGCTCGGAGCCCGCTTCACGGCCGAGCGCTTCGGCGACCCCGACCGCACGGTCATGGCCGACATCGCAGGAGCCGACATGACCCGGTACCCGCCCGGGATGCAGCGGGCCCTCGAGGCCCTGGCCGAGATGGGCACCGCCGTCGAGGGCGCCAGGGCGGCCAGCGCCCACCTGTGGCTGCTCCAACCCGACGGCCGCGTCGGCTCCCAGACCGCCGTGCACCCCTCGGTGGAACTCCGCGTCGACGCACTGGGAGAGCTCTGAGACCATGCCACGAGACACCACACCAACCAGTCCCCTGACCGGCCGGCGGCGAGGCCACACGGCGGCAGCGGCCGGACTGCTGGCCGTGGCGCTGCTGGCGGCCTCCTGCGGCGGCGAGGAGACCAGCTTCCCCGCCCCCACCACAGCACCAGCCACCACCGCGGCCCAGCCGGCGACCACCGGGGCGGCCGCCGCCGCAGCCGACACGACCCAGGCTCCGGCCGCCGCCGAGACCACAGCAGCAGCCGCCACGACGGAGGCACCGGCGACCAGCGAGCAGCCGGCCGACACCACCCAGGCGCCCACGACCGCACCGGCCGACACGACCCCCGCAACCACCCAGGCCCCGACCACCACCGCGGCGCCGGAGCAGTGGTCGGGTCCGCACCACCCCCTGACGGGCCTGCCGGCCGTCGAGGGCCTCAGCCGGCTGCCCGCCCTGGCGGTCAAGGTCGGCAACAACGACACCAGGTCCCTGCCCCAGGTGGGCCTGGAGCAGGCCGACATCGTCTACGAGACACACATCGAGAACCACGTGACCAGGTTCCTCGGCATCTACCACAGCCGGGTGCCCGACCGCATCGGCCTGGTGCGCTCGGCCCGCTCCACCGACATCGACCTGGTCGGAAACCTGAACCGGCCCATCTTCGCCTACTGGGGCAGCAACGACGGCGTGGCGGCCGAGGTGCGTGAGGCAGAGACCGTGGGCGCCCTCGTGGCCAGGTCCACCAGCGGACCCGGCCAGGAGAACTTTGTCCGCGACGACTCACGTGGAGTGTCGCCGTTCAACGGATTCCTGAACGCCCAGGGCCTCCTCGCCGGTGCCACCGGCACGGCCCCCGACCCGGTGTTCCAGTACGGCGACCTGCCCGCCTCGGCAGTGCCCGCTGCGGGGGCCAGGTGGAGCACCCCCAACAGGCAGATCGACTACGTGTGGGACCATGCCTCCGGCCGCTGGCTGAGGTACCAGGGGGGCGTGCCGCAGCTCGACCAGGACGGCAACCAGTTCGCCGCCGACAACGTGCTGGTGCTGTTCACCGAGTACGGGATCTCGGCCGCCGACTTCGCCTCGCCGCAGGCGGTGAGCACAGGCAGCGGCGACGGTTGGCTGCTCCGCGACGGCACGGTCACCGGGGTGGTGTGGGGGCGGCCGTTCGTTTCCAACGCATGGCACCTGGCCGACGACGACACCGGCGATCCGGTGGCCCTCAGGCCCGGAACCACCTGGGTGGTCCTGGCCAGGCTGGGCGAGACCAGGGTGTTGGACCTGGCCGAGACCCTCGCCCTGACCGGCTGAGGCAGGCCGGCCGGACGGCCGGGGAGGAGTCCCGGCCGCCGCCGTCCCCCCGCCGTCCCGGGTCCACCGCGCTGTGCCATTTCGCGTGGGTAGACGGGCCCCCTGCGGCCTTAGACTGCGCGCCATGAGCGATGTGACGCGAGCGACGGGAACACAGTTGGTCAAGCGGGGCCTGGCCGAGATGCTCAAGGGCGGCGTGATCATGGACGTGGTCACCCCGGAGCAGGCCCGCATAGCCGAGGACGCCGGCGCAGTGGCCGTAATGGCCCTGGAGCGCGTACCGTCGGACATCCGGCGCGACGGCGGCGTGGCCCGCATGTCCGACCCCGAGATGATCGAGGGCATCAAGGCAGCCGTGACCATCCCGGTCATGGCCAAGGCCCGCATCGGGCACTTCGCCGAGGCCCAGATACTCCAGTCCCTGGGTGTCGATTACGTCGACGAGAGCGAGGTCCTCACACCGGCCGACGAGGCACACCACATCGACAAGTGGGCATTCGACGTGCCCTTCGTGTGCGGCGCCACCAATCTGGGGGAGGCCCTGCGCCGCATCTCCGAGGGCGCCTGCATGATCCGGTCCAAGGGCGAGGCCGGCACCGGGAACATCGTCGAGGCGGTACGCCACCTGCGCTCCATCATCGGCGACATCGGCCGGATCACCAAGGCCGACTCGGCCGAGCTGTTCGACTGGGCCAAGCGGCTCCAGTCGCCCCTGCCGCTGGTCCAGGAGGTGGCCGAGACCGGCGAGCTGCCCGTGCCCATGTTCTGCGCCGGGGGCATCGCCACCCCGGCCGACGCATCTCTCGTGATGCAGCTGGGCGCCCAGGCCGTGTTCGTGGGCTCGGGCATCTTCAAGAGCGACGACCCGGCACCCCGTGCAAGGGCGATAGTCGAGGCCACCACCAACTTCACCGACCCGGTCATCCTTGCCAAGGTCAGCCGCGGCCTGGGTGCCGCCATGCCGGGCCTCGAAATGGGCGACCTGGAGACCCGCCTGGCCGACCGGGGCTGGTAGCGGGCCCCATGCCCGGTTCACGCAGCGCCGCGGCCCCACGCAGGCCGGCCCTCGGATGAAGACCCTCGGATGAAGGTCGGGGTCCTGGCCCTCCAGGGGGCCTTCGCCCGCCACGCCTCCGCCCTGGCCGAGGTGGGGGCCAGCCCGGTCGAGGTGCGAACCCCCGAGCAGCTGGCCGGGGTCGACGCCCTCGTCATGCCGGGCGGCGAGTCAACGACCGTGTCGATGCTGCTCGACATGGCGCAGCTACGCGGGCCGCTGGCCGAGCGCATCGCCGACGGCCTGCCGGTGTTCGGCACCTGCGCCGGGATGATCCTGCTGGCCAGCAACGTGGCCGATGGGCGCTCCGACCAGGAGTCGCTCGGCGCCATCGACATGGACGTGCGTCGCAACGGCTACGGCCGCCAGATCGACTCGTTCGAGGTCGACCTGGCGATCAGCTGCGACGGCATGGACCCGGACCTGCCCTTCCACGGCGTGTTCATCCGGGCGCCGCTGGTCGAGCGGGTCGGTGACGGCGTGGAGGTGCTGGCTGAGGTCGATGGCAACCCGGTCCTGTGCCGGTGGGGGTCCGTCATGGTGGCCTCCTTCCACCCCGAGTTGACCTCCGACACGAGGCTCCACGAGTTGTTCGTGGAAGCCGTCTGAGGGAGCGGGAGCCGCCACATGTCGGGCCATTCCAAGTGGGCGACCATCAAGCACAAGAAGGGTGCCGCCGACAAGAAGCGTGGCAAGCTCTTCGCCAAGCTCATCAAGCAGGTCGAGGTGGCGGCCCGCCAGGGAGGCGGCGACCCCGACGCCAACCCGACCCTGCGGACCATGTACCAGAAGGCCCGCGACGCCTCCGTGCCCCTCGACACCATCGAGCGGGCCGTGAAGCGTGGAACCGGCGAGTTGGAGGGCGTCGCCTACGAGGCCATCACCTACGAGGGCTACGCCCCGCACGGGGTGGCCCTCTACGTGGAGACCCTCACCGACAACCGCAACCGGACCGGCTCCGAGGTCAGGTCGATGCTCACCAAGAACGGCGGCTCCCTCGCCGAGCCAGGCTCGGTGGCGTGGCAGTTCGAGCGCAAGGGCGTGGTGCTCCTGGCCGGCGCCACCGACGAGGACGAGATCATGCTGGCGGCCCTGGACGCCGGCGCCGAGGACCTGGTCGACGACGGCGGCACCTGGCGCCTGACCTGCGAGCCCTCCGACCTGCCGGCCGTGAGGGCCGCCCTGGAGGAGGCCGGGGTGGCCTTCGAGTCGGCCGACGTCACGATGGTCCCGACCTCAACGGTCGCCGTCGACACCTCGGAGGCGGCCAAGGCGGTGCTGCGGCTGCTCGACGTGCTGGACGACCACGACGACGTCCAGGACGTCTACGCCAACTTCGACATCCCGCCCGAGGTCTTCGAGTCCCTGGACCTGGGCTGAGGGGAACGGATCCCCCGGCCCGACCGGGTGCCGCGGCCCGAACGGGGCGCACCGCTAGAGTCGTACACATGTTCGTTCTGGGCATCGACCCCGGCCTATCGCGCTGCGGCTACGGCCTGGTGCGCCGCTCAGGACGCCACCACCGGGCCGAGGCGGCAGGGGTGATCCGCACCGATCCCTCCACGGCCCTGCCGCGGCGCCTGGCGGAGCTGCAGGCCGAGGTCAGGGCCCTCATCGACGAGTACCGGCCGGACCACGTGGCCGTCGAGCGGGTGCTCTTCCAGGTGAACGTCCGAACCGCCATGCAGACCGGCCAGGCCTCAGGGGTGGTCATGGCCGAGGCGGCAGCGGCCGGCTGCGAGGTGGCCCTCTATTCGCCCAACGAGGTCAAGTCGGCCATCGCCGGCTGGGGTGGGGCCGACAAGGACCAGGTGTCACGCATGGTCGAGACCCTGCTCGGCATCGACGTCCCGCTCCGACCGGTCGACGCCGCCGACGCGGTGGCCGTGGCGCTCTGCCACCTGGCCATGCTCCCCGGTTCGGGATCGGGCGCGGCCCAGGCGGCCACGGCGGTGGTCCGGTGATCGGCTCGCTGCGGGGCACGCTCCTCGAGCGCTTCGAGGAGGGCGACAGGGGAGAGGTCCTGGTGGAGGCGGCCGGTGTGGGCTACCGGGTGGTGGTCACCCCGACCACGGCGGTCCGCATGGGCGACGTCGGCGCCGAGGTATTCCTGCACGTCCACCACCACATCCGCGAGGCAGACCAGGCCCTCTACGGCTTCCTCGACCGCTCCGAGCGCACCTGCTTCGAGGCCCTGCTCTCGGCCCACGGCGTGGGGCCCTCCCTGGCCCTGGCGGTGCTCGGCGTGCACGGCCCCCTCGAGCTGGCCAGGGTCCTGGCCGACGACGACGTGGCCGCCCTGTGCCTCGTGCCCGGAGTCGGCAAGAAGACCGCAACCCGCCTGCTGGTGGAGCTCAAGTCCTCCCTGGACCTCCCGGTCGACAGCGTGCCCGCCGACCCGGCAGCCGGCGGTACGCCCCGCTCGGCCCTGGTCGAGGTCCAGGAGGCACTCGGGGGCCTCGGCTACACGCCGGACGAGGTCAGGTCGGTGCTGGCCGACCTGGCAGGCGACGACCCGGGGGTCATCCTGCGCGAGGCCCTCCAGCGCCTGGCCAGGGCCTAGGGGAGGGTCGGAGCCGTGCGCGAGGAGCTCCTGTCACCGGACCTGGACCCGGTCGAGGTTGAGGTCGAGGTGGGCCTGCGCCCCAGGCGCCTCGAGGAGTTCGTGGGCCAGACCGAGCTGAAGGGCCACCTGCGGGTGATGCTGGCGGCCGCCCGCGAGCGGGGCGAGGCAGCCGACCACTTCCTGTTCGCCGGCCCCCCCGGCCTCGGCAAGACCACCCTCGCCCACATCGTGGCTGCCGAGATGGACGCCGACCTGCACATCACCTCCGGGCCTGCCCTGGAGCGGGCCGGCGACCTGGCAGCCATCCTCACCAAGCTGGAGCCCGGCGACGTGCTCTTCATCGACGAGATCCACAGGCTGGCCAGGGCCGTCGAGGAGATCCTCTACCCGGCCATGGAGGACTACGAGCTCGACATCGTGCTCGGCAAGGGCCCAGCCGCCCGCTCCATCCGCCTGGAGCTGCCCCGGTTCACCCTGGTCGGGGCCACCACCCGCACCGGCCTCATCACCGGCCCCCTGCGCGACCGCTTCGGCCTGACCGCCCGGCTGGACTACTACGAGGCCGAGGACCTGCGGTCCATCGTGACCCGGGCGGCCGGGATCCTCGACGTCGACATCGACGACGAGGGGGCCGGCGAGATAGCCCGCCGCTCCAGGGGCACGCCGCGCATCGGCAACCGGCTGCTCAGGCAGGTGCGCGACTTCGCCCAGGTGGAGCGCTCCGGCGTCACCGTTGACGGTGGCGTCGCCCGCGACGGCCTCTCCTTCTTCGGCGTCGACGACCTGGGCCTGGACCGCCCGTCCCGGGCCATCCTCTCGGCTCTCTGCGAGCGCTTCGAGGGCGGGCCGGTGGGCCTCAAGACCCTGGCCATCTGCGTCAGCGAGCCCGACGACACCGTCGAGGACGTCTACGAGCCATTCCTCATCCAGCAGGGCCTGCTGCTGCGCACCCCCAAGGGCAGGGTGGCCACGCCGGCCGCCTACGGCCACCTGGGGCTGGCCCCGCCACCGCAGCCACCCGGGGCGCCACGCCCCGACCCCCTCTTCGACGCCTGAGGCACTGAGGCGGCCGGGGCCACCGTCGGGTGGTCCACCTAGGCTGGCCCGGCCATGGGCCCCGACGACCTCGCCTACGACCTGCCCGAGGCGGCCATCGCCCAGGTCCCCCTCGAGGAGCGGACGGCGGCCCGCCTGCTCGTCGACATCGGGGGCGGGAACGCCGGCGCCACGAGGCATCTGACCGTTGCCGACCTGCCCGGCCTGCTCGGGCCCGGCGACCTGTTGGTCCTCAACGACACGAGGGTCATCCCTGCCAGGCTGCGCCTGCGCAAGCCGACCGGGGGTGCCGTGGAGGTACTGCTGCTGGAGCCGGCCGACGCGTCAGCACCCGACACCGCCCTCTCGTGGGAGGCCCTCGTGAGGCCCGGCCGTCGGGTTCCCGACGGAACAGTCCTCACGGCCGGCGACGACCTGGAGGTGACCGTAGGGTCGGACCTCGGGGGCGGGCGCCGCCTGGTCGACCTGGCCGCCCCGCCCACCGGGGTGCTTGCGGCCGTCGGTCGGCACGGCGAGATGCCCCTGCCGCCCTACCTCCACACCCGCCTCGACGATCCCGAGCGCTACCAGACCGTCTACAGCCGCCGCCCCGCCTCCGCCGCCGCCCCGACCGCCGGCCTGCACCTGACCGAAGGCCTGCTGGACGCCTGCAGGGCGGCCGGCGCGCGGGTTGAGCGCCTCGAGTTGGTCGTGGGCCTGGACACCTTCAAGCCGGTCACGACGGCGGACCTGGACGACCACGTGATGCACTCGGAGGCCTATTCGGTACCCGAGGAGACCCTCGCCGCCTGCCGGGAGGCTGGGCGCGTCATAGCCGTGGGCACGACGACCGTGAGGGCCCTGGAGTCGGCCCACCTGGGGGCTCCCCGCGGCCGTACGGACCTGTTCATCCGGCCAGGCTTCGACTTCGGGGTGGTCGACTGGCTGCTGACCAACTTCCACCTTCCCGGTTCGACGCTGCTTGCCATGCTTGAGGCCTTCGCAGGGTCGCGGTGGCGCCGCCTCTACGCCGAGGCCCTGGAGGAGGGCTACAGGTTCCTCTCCTTCGGCGATGCCATGCTCGTGGACAGGCAGGTCGGGTCGTGAGCTGCCGGGCAGTCAACTGCGGCCTGGCCGCCGCGCCGGCCGGGGGACGGGGGCGTCGGTGAGGGCCGGGTTCACCCTTGAGGCCGCCGACGGTGGTGCACGGGCCGGCCGGGTGGACACCCCCGGTGGCTCGTTCTCCACGCCGTGCTTCATGCCCGTCGGTACCCGTGGCGCCGTGCGCCACCTCTCCTCGGCCGACCTGGCCGACCTGGGCGTGGAGGTGGTCCTGGCCAACACCTACCACCTGATGCTCCGGCCGGGTGCCGACGTGGTCCGCAGGCTGGGTGGCCTGCGGGGCTTCACCGGCTGGGAGGGCGTGAGCCTCACCGACTCGGGCGGCTACCAGGTCTTCTCTCTGCAGCCCAGGGTCGACGACGACGGCGCCGAGTTCAGGTCGACCTACGACGGGTCCACCCACCGCCTCACCCCGGAGACGGCTGCCGGGGTACAGGCCGACCTGGGCGCCGACGTCCAGATGGTGCTCGACGTCTGCCCGGCCCTGCCGGCCACCGACGCCGTCCTGCGCGGGGCAGTGGAGCGCACGGCGGCCTGGGCGAAACGGGGACGCAGGGCGTTCCTGGAGCACCCCGACGCCCAGAGCCGGCAGAGCCAGTTCGGCATAGTCCAGGGGGGCACCGACGTGGCCCTGCGGGCCGAGAGCGCCGAGCGCACGGTCGGGGTGGGCTTCGACGGCTATGCCATCGGCGGCCTCAGCGTGGGCGAGGCCAGGGCGGAGATGCTGGACCCGGTCAGCGCCACCACAGCGGTGCTGCCGGCCGACCAGCCCCGCTACTTCATGGGCCTGGGTGACCCGGCCGGCCTGGTGGAGGTGGTCGGCCGCGGGGTCGACATGTTCGACTGCGTGCTCCCCACCCGGCACGCCAGGCACGGCACGGTGCTGACCTGCACAGGCAGGATGAACCTGCGAAACGCCCGCTTCGCCGCCGACGACGCACCACTCGACCCCGACTTCCCGGCCAGCCCGGCGGGCGCCTGGTCCAGGGGCTACCTGCGGCACCTCCTGCTCACCGACGAGCCCACCGGGGCCAGGCTCCTCACGCTGCACAACCTGGCCTGGCTGCTGGACTTCGTGGCGCGCCTGCGGGTTGCCATAGGCGAGGGCCGGTTCGAGCCGTTCAGGGCCGAGACCCTGGAGGTCTGGGGCTCCTAGGCGACCCGCCCCAGCGGTGACCGGAAGGGCGCGGCGTGGGCGGTTATCTGCGGGCCGTGGCCGTAGGCTTGACCGGTCCCACCGGGTCTGACCCCGGGGGGCCGACCGGCCCGGCAGCGGCCGCGGGACCACCAAGCCAGAGACCCGGAGCGACATCCGATGGAAGCCTTCCTACCCCTCATCCTCATCTTCGGGCTCATGTACGTCCTGATGATCCGGCCACAGCAGAAGAAGGCCCGTGCCCAGCAGAACCTGGTCGCCTCCATCCAGGCCGGTGACGAGGTACGCCTCCACTCAGGCCTCTACGGGGTGGTCAACGAGGTGGACGGCGAGGTCATCTGGCTGGAGGTGGCGAAGGACATCGAGTTGAAGGTGCTCCGCACCGCGGTCGAGCACCGCTTCAACGAGCCCCAGCCCGTGGAGGCCCCCGCCGAGGACGAGGAGTCCGAAGGCCCCATCGAGGACTGACCGGGACCGCGCCGGCCGCCGGCCGACACCAGACCAGCCGACACGAAACCCACCGGGCCGCACACGACCCATGCCGAGACGCCAGAGCATCTACCTCGCCGCGATCGTGCTGGCCGCAGTGGCGGCCTCGGTCCTGACCGCCCTTTGGGACAACCGGCCGCTGCTTGGCCTGGACCTGCAGGGTGGCGTCTCGGTGCGGCTCACGGCCACCGAGCCGGCCACGGACGAGATGCTGGACCAGGCGGTCGAGATCATCCGCAACCGCGTCGACGCCCTCGGGGTGGCCGAGCCCGAGGTGTCACGGACCGCCGAGGGCGTGATGGTGTCGCTGCCCGGTGTCGACGACCAGCAGCGCGCCCTGCAGTTGGTGGGAACCACCGCCGAGCTCAGGTTCCGGCCGGTCTGCGACGTCCTTCCCATGATGCCGCCGGACCAACCGAGGGAGGGCGTGGCACGCCCAGCCCCGGCGTCCTGTGACCCGCTGCTGGACGGTGACCTGATGCCGTCCACCGGGCCCCTCGGCGTGACGCTCCCGGAGGATGACCTGGCCGACCAGTTCGTGGTGCTGGGCGCACGCGACGGCAGCCAGCGCTTCCTGCTCGGCCCCACGGTCCTCACCGGCGACGCCCTCTCCGACGCAAACGCCGACATGATCGAGTTCGAGTGGCAGGTGGCAGTCGCCCTCCACGCGGGCCCGACAGGCATCGACACCTTCAACGAGGTGGCGGCCCTGTGCTACGTGGGATCGCCCGAGTGCCCGATCCTGCCCGGTTTCACCAACGGGCGCCTGGCGATCGTCCTGGACGGCCAGGTCCTCACCGCCCCGCAGATCAGGGCGCCGCAGTTCGAGCGCGACCGGATCCTCATCTCCGGGGCCTTCGACAAGGAGGAGGCCGCCGACGTGGCCCTGGGCCTGCGCTACGGGGCCCTGCCGGTCGAGCTGGAGGCCGAGAACACCCAACTGGTCTCGGCCACCATCGGCGAGGACTCCCTCGACGCAGGCATCGTGGCGGGCCTCATCGGCCTGGGCCTGGTTGCCCTCTTCATAGTCGGCTACTACAGGCTGCTGGGCCTGGTGGCCCTGGCCAGCCTGGCCATCTCCGGCAGCCTGCTCTGGTCGATCATCGCCCACCTGGGGACCCAGTCGGGCCTGGCCCTGACCCTGGCCGGCGTGACAGGGATCATCGTGGCCATCGGCGTGTCGGTCGACTCCAACGTGGTCTACTTCGAGCACCTCAAGGAGGACATCCGCGACGGCCGGACCGCCAGGTCCTCGGTCGACAAGGCCTTCCCGGTGGCCTTCTCCACGATCGTGAAGGCCGACGTGGCCTCGCTCATCGGTGCCGGCCTGCTGTGGTGGCTGACCGTCGGTGCAGTGCGGGGCTTCGCCCTCTACCTGGGCCTCGCAACGCTCCTGGACCTGGTGGCCTCCTTCTTCTTCATGGGGCCAGTTGTGCGCCTCATGGCCCGCTCCCGGTGGTTCGCCGAGCACCCGCGGCGCTTCGGGCTGCCGGCCAGCGGGGCGGTCGCCGCAGCCGGTAGGGGGGCCGGCTGATGGGGACCCTCAGGAGCGTCTTCGCCGGCGAGAACGCCATCGACTACCCGCGCTGGTGGCGCAGGGCGCTGGTCGGCTCCATGGTGGCGCTGGTCGTTAGCATCGGCTCGTTCGGAGTGAGGGGCCTGAACCTGGGAATCGACTTCGAGGGCGGCACCTCCTACGAGGTGGTGGCCCCCGGAGCCTCGGTGGCGGACGCCAGGTCGGTGATGGCCGGCTTCGGGGCCGACGACGCCAGGATCCAGACCGTCGACGGCGACACCCTGCGCATCAGGTCCGACGTCTCCGACCCGGTCCGTGCCACTGAGATCCGCGACGCCCTCGAGGCTCGGTTGGGCCCGGTGGAGACCTTCGAGCAGGTGGGCCCGACGTGGGGTGCCGAGGTCACCGACAAGGCCGCCAGGGCGCTGTTGGTGTTCTTCGTGGTGGTGGCGCTGTACATCACGGTCCGCCTGGAGTGGAAGATGGCCCTCGGGGCCCTGGCCGCGGTGGCACACGACATCATCGTGAGCGTCGGGTTCTACTCAGTCCTGCAACTGGAGATCACGCCGTCCACGGTCATCGCCTTCCTGACGATCATGGGCTACTCGCTCTACGACACGATCGTGGTCTACGACAAGGTCCGTGACGTCACCGGCAGGCTGGGGGTGACCGAGCGCTACAACTACACCGAGCTCATGAACCTGGCACTGAACCGGGTCACCATGCGCTCGGTGAACACCAGCATCACCTCGGCCCTGCCGGTGGCCTCGCTGCTGGTGATCGGCTCCCTCGCCATGGGGGCCACGACCCTCCAGGAGTTCGGGGTGGCCCTGCTGGTCGGCATCATCGTGGGCTCCTACTCCTCCCTGTTCATCGCCTCGTCACTGGTCGCATCCCTGAAGGAGCGGGAGCCCCGCTGGCAGCAGGTGGCGGCCCGCCTGGAACAGCGGGGCCAGATCGGGAAGGGCACGAGGCTCATCGGCCGTGATGAGGCTGCCCTGCCCGACACCCGCTCCCCGGAGCGCTCCGGCGCATCCAAGGGCCCCGCCAGGCGGCGCCCCACCCCGACGACGCACCTGTCGGGGGGCGTGCCCCCGAGGCCCCGCAAGAAGCGACGCTGAGCCCCCGGCGGTCGCTTCTGCCGACCCGTCGTCGAGCACCTCTGGACGGGCCGCCCACCGGCGGCGCTAGTACCGTGGAGTGATGAACGACCGGGACGGGGCCTGAGGTGGTCGCCGTCACGCGGGTGCTGCCCTGGCGGCGCCGGCCCAAGCCCACGGTCGAGGAGACCTCGGAGCTCCTCACCACCTTCAGGCGGCGCCACCCCAAGGCCGACACCTCTCTCATCGAACGGGCCTACGGGGTTGCACTCGACGCCCACGCCGGTCAGACCCGCAAGTCGGGCGAGCCCTACATCCACCACCCCATGTCGGTGGCCACGATCGTGGCCCGCCAGGGACTCGACGACGTGACAGTGGCGGCAGCGCTCCTCCACGACGCCGTCGAGGACACCGAGATCGGCCTCGAGGACCTGGAGCGGGACTTCGGCTCCGACGTGGCCCTGATCGTGGACGGCATCACCAAGCTGGACCGGCTCCACTTCGACTCCAAGGAGGAGCAGCAGGCCGCCAGCATGCGCAAGATGCTGGTGGCCCTGGCCAAGGACCTGCGGGTGCTCATCATCAAGCTGGCCGACCGCCTCCACAACATGCGCACGCTGGCCGCACTCCCGGGCGACAAGCAGCAGCGGATTGCCCGCGAGACGCTCGACATCTACGCACCACTCGCCAACCGCCTCGGGATGCAGGAGGTCAGGGACCAGCTGGAGGACCTCGCGCTGGCCACGCTGCACCCCAAGCGCTACAGCCAGATCGACCAGATGGTCCAGGACAGGGCGCCCGAGCGGGACATCTACGTGACGCAGTTGATAGGCGACGTGGAGAGGCGCCTGGCCGACCTCAACATCAGGGCCGAGGTGCACGGCCGCCCCAAGCACCTCTGGAGCATCTACGAGAAGATGATCGTGAAGGGCCGCTCCTTCGACGACATCTACGACCTCATCGGCCTGCGCGTGATCGTCAAGAACGTGCGCGACTGCTACGCGGTGCTGGGGTCCATCCATGCCACCTGGAAGCCGGTGCAGGGTCGGTTCAAGGACTACGTGGCCATGCCCAAGTTCAACCTCTACCAGTCGCTGCACACCACCGTCATCGGGCCGCTGGGCAAGCAGGTCGAGTTCCAGATCCGGACGCGTGAGATGCACCAGCGGGCCGAGCACGGCGTGGCCGCCCATTGGGACTACAAGGCCAAGTCGCCCTCCGACGAGATGGCCTGGCTGGGCCGGATCGTGGAGTGGCAGGAGGAGACCACAGACCCGGGCACGTTCATGGCCAACCTCAAGACCGACCTCGAACAGGACGAGGTGTACGTCTTCACCCCCAAGGGCGAGGTGACCACCCTCCCGATCGGCGCCACGCCGGTCGACTTCGCCTACGCCATCCACACGGAGGTCGGGCACGCCTGCGTCGGCGCCAGGGTCGATGGGCGCCTCGTGCCACTGGAGACGCGCCTCAACTCCGGCGAGACGGTCGAGATCGTCACCTCGAAGCAGGAGGGTGCCGGGCCCAGCCGCGACTGGCTCAAGTTCGTGGCCACCCACAAGGCCTCCAACAAGATCAAGCAGTGGTACTCGTGGGAGCGCCGCCACGACGCCATCGACTCCGGCTACGACGACCTGGTCCGGGAGGTCAGGCGGGCCGGCCTGCCCGTCAAGGAGTTCCTGGAGGGGCAGCCCCTTGCCGAGGTGGCGGACTCCATGAACTACGCCGACGCCGACGCCCTCTACGCGGCCATCGGCGAGCACCACGTCTCGGCCAGGGCGGTGGTCGGTCGGGTGCAGCGGGCCCTGGGCCAGAGCCGCGACGAGGCCGGCGAGCACCTGCCGTCGACGGTGCTGCGGCCCAGCCGGCCCCGCAGGGCCACCGGCTCGGTGGGGGTCCACGTCGAGGGCCTCGATGACATGATGGTGAGGCTCTCCCGATGCTGTACCCCGGTCCCGCCCGACGAGATCATCGGCTTCGTCACCAGGGGCCGAGGGGTCTCGGTCCACCGCAGCGACTGCGCCAACGCCGCCTCCCTCACCGAGGGCCAGCCCGACCGCCTGATTGAGGTCGAGTGGGACGAGGCCAGCGCCGGGCACTTCCTGGCATCCATCGAGGTGAAGGCCCTGGACAGGCCGAGGCTGCTGCGCGACATCGTGAACGTGCTGGCCGACCACCACGTGAACGTGGTCGGCACCGACAGCGTCACCAGCGGCGTCGACCGGGTGGCCAAGCTGCGATTCGACTTCGAGCTGGGGGACCCGTCACACCTGGAGTCGCTCCTGCACATCATCAGGGAGATCGACTCCGTCTACGACGTCTACCGGGTGGTCCCCGGCAGGGGGCGCTGAGCCGGCCGGGCCCTCGAACTGGCTCCCGGGCCTCGGCGGGGGCCGGTAGCCTTGCCTGCCGTGGCAGACCCCGTCTACAGGGCGCCGAAGGGTACACACGACGTCCTCTGGCCCGACTCGGCGCGCCGGCGCGCGCTCGTGGCCGTGTTCGCCGAGGTGGCCGGGGCCGCCGGATACACCGAGGTGGTGCCACCGATGTTCGAGCACGTCGAGGTGTTCAGGCGGCTGGGCGACGCCACCGACGTTGTCAGGAAGGAGATGTACGACTTCACGGACCGGGGCGGCCGCCACATCGCCCTGCGCCCGGAGCAGACCGCCTCGGTGGTGCGCTCCTACTCAGAGCACCGGCCGACCCTGCCCTGGAAGGCCTGGTACGCAGGGCCCAACTTCCGCTACGAGCGGGCACAGCGGGGCCGCTTCCGGCAGTTCGACCAGGTGGGGGTGGAGGCCATGGGGCCCGAGGACGCCCACCTGGACGCCGAGGTGATCGCCCTGGCCTGGCGCTTCTACGAGCGCCTCGGGCTGAGGCGGGTGACACTGCTGCTCAACTCCCTGGGCGGGCCCGACGACAGGGCCCGCTACCTGGAGGCCCTGAGAGCACACTTCACGGCCGGTATCGACTCGCTCAGCTACGACTCGAGGGCGACGCTCGCGACCAACCCCCTCAGGGTGCTCGACTCCAAGCGCCCCGAGGACGCCGAGCTGGTGGCGTCGGCGCCCGACATGGCCGACCACCTCTCCGACGACGCAGCGGCCCACTTCCAGCGGGTCGGTGAGGCCCTTGAAGGCCTGGGCATCCCGTTCACCGTCGACAACCGCCTGGTGAGGGGCCTCGACTACTACGTCAGGACGACCTTCGAGTTCACCTCCGACGCCTTCGAGGCCGCCCAGAACGCCATCGGCGGGGGAGGCCGCTACGACGGCCTGGCCGAGGAGATGGGCGCACCGCCAACCCCTGGGGTGGGCTTCGCCCTCGGCGTGGACCGGACCCTCCTGGCCTGCGACGCCGAGGACGCCTTCCCCGCACCGGCCACGTCCGTGGACGTGTTCGTGGTCGACACGACCGGCGGCGCTGAGGCCCTGGTGATCACAGACGAGCTGCG
Source organism: uncultured Candidatus Nemicrothrix sp. (assembly GCA_964344855.1). GTDB lineage: Bacteria > Actinomycetota > Acidimicrobiia > Acidimicrobiales > MedAcidi-G1 > UBA3125. Next base: position 59,701 of record CAYFOV010000006.1, on the reverse strand, counting down.
CCGTGCCGGGCTGAGGGCCGACCGCTCCTGGGACGCCCGGTCGATGAAGGCCCAGATGCGCGCCGCCGACCGCAGCGGGGCGGCCCTGGCGGTGATCGTCGGCGCCGACGAGGTGGAATCGGGCACGGTGTCGGTGCGGGACCTCCGCGGCGACGCAGGCCAGGAGGCGGTTGCCCGCGCCTCGATAGCCGAGAACCTGACAGCGAGGCTGAGGTGACCGACCAGATGAGCCAAGACGTCGAGGCGGCCACGGCCGCCACCCCCGACTGGTCCACCTCCATGAGGACGGACCGCTGTGGCGACCTGCGAATCGGCGACGTGGGGCGCAGCGTGACCCTCTGCGGCTGGGTGGCCCGCCGTCGGGAGCACGGCGAGCACCTGGCCTTCGTGGACCTGCGCGACCGCAGCGGGATCGTCCAGGTCGTGGTGGACGGCGCCGCCGACCTGCGCTCCGAGTACGTGCTGCAGGTGGTGGGCGAGGTCAGGGAGCGGCCCGAGGACACCGCCAACGACGCCCTCGCCACCGGCGCCGTCGAGGTCGAGGCCGTCGAGGTCAGGATCCTTGCGGCCTCGGAGCCACCGCCCTTCCCCCTCGACGAGCGCACCGAGGTCGACGAGGTGCTGCGCCTGCGCCACCGCTACGTGGACCTGAGGCGCCCCCGCCTGCAGCGCAACCTGGAGGTGCGGGCCACCGTGAACGCCGCCATCCGGGGGGCGATGGCCGAGCAGGGCTTCATCGAGGTGGAGACGCCCATGCTGGTGGCAAGCACCCCCGAGGGCGCCAGGGACTTCGTGGTGCCGTCCCGCAAGGAGCCGGGATCGTTCTACGCCCTGCCCCAGAGCCCACAGATCTTCAAGCAGCTCTGCATGGTCGGCGGGGTCGACCGCTACTACCAGATCGCCCGCTGCCTGCGCGACGAGGACCTGCGGGCCGACCGCCAGTTCGAGTTCATGCAGCTGGACGCCGAGGCCAGCTTCGTCTCCCAGGAGGACGTACTGGGCTTCATCACGCACGCCGTCTCGGCGGCCGCCGAGGCCGTGACCGGCGAGCGCCCGTCGGAGTTCCAGCGCATGTCGTGGCACGAGGCCATGGAGCGCTTCGGGTCCGACAAGCCAGACACCCGCTTCGGCCTCGAGCTGGTCGAGCTGACAGGGGTATTCGCCGGCACCGACTTCCGGGCCTTCCAGGCCCCGTGCGTCAAGGGCATCCGGGTTCCAGGCGGGGGCGACACCTCCCGCAACCGCCTCGACGATCTGACCGAGACCTGCAAGGGCTGGGGCGCCAAGGGCCTGGTGTGGATGAGGGTCGAGGAGGACGGCCTCAACTCCCCGGTGGCCAAGTTCCTCTCAGACGACGAGCAGGCGGGCCTCAGGGCCGCCACGGGCGCCCAGGTTGGCGACCTGCTGCTGCTGGTGGCCGACGAGTGGCGGACCACCTGCCACATCCTGGGCCTGCTGCGCTTGGAGCTGGGCCGCCCGCCGGTGACCGAGGGCGGCCTCAACTTCCTGTGGGTGGTCGACTTCCCGCTGTTCGAGGGGCTGGACGAGGCCGGCAACCCGATCCCGGCCCACCACCCCTTCACGATGCCCCACGAGGAGGACCTGGAGCTCCTCGAGGCCGGCGACCTGCTGGCCGTGCGTTCGCAGGCCTACGACCTGGTCCTGAACGGCTGGGAGCTGGGCTCCGGCAGCGTCCGAATCAACAGACGCCAGGTCCAGGAGAGGATCTTCTCCATCCTGGGCATCGGCGAGGAGGAGGCCCAGGCCAAGTTCGGCTTCCTGCTGGACGCGTTCCGGTTCGGGGCGCCGCCCCATGCGGGGTTCGCCTTCGGCATGGACCGCCTGGTCGCCCTGCTGGCCGGCGAGGAGAACATCCGCGAGGTGATCGCCTACCCGAAGACCCAGTCGGGGGCCGACCCGCTGACCAGCGCACCGACCCCCATCGACGACCGCCACCTGGAGGAGCTGGGCCTGAGGGTCCTGCCGCCGGCCGAGTAGGGGAGCTGGCCGGCCCGGCCGGTCCCGCCGCGTCGCACCCAGGCCCTAGGTTCGGTGGCGATGGCCGGCGACCTCTTCTCGGATGCAGCACGGGAGCGCCTCAAGAGGCGCGCCCCCCTGGCCGACCGCCTGCGCCCAACCAGCCTTGACGAGGTGGTGGGCCAGGAGCACCTGGTCGGGCCGGGCATGCCGTTGCGCACCCTCATCGAGGCCGACCGGCTGTCGTCGGTGGTGCTCTGGGGGCCTCCCGGCACAGGCAAGACCACCCTGGCACGGCTCATGGCCAGGCTCACCGCCCAGGAGTTCACCGAGATGTCGGCGGTCAGCGCCAGCGTAAGGGACGTGCGGGACCTCATAGCCCGGGCCGAGGTGGCGCTGGGCGAGAGGGACGTGGGCACCATCCTGTTCCTGGACGAGGTCCACCGCTTCAACAAGGCGCAACAGGACGCCCTCCTGCCGTCGGTGGAGTCGGGCCTGCTGGTCCTCATCGGCGCAACCACCGAGAACCCCTACTTCGAGGTGAACGCACCGCTGCTCTCCAGGTCCACCCTGTTCCGCCTGGAGCCCCTCGGGGCTGACGAGCTGGCCGAGTTGCTGGCCCGCGGCGCGGAAGCCGAGGGCATGGGGGCCGACGCCGAGGCGCTGGAGCTGCTGGCCGACCGGGCCGCAGGCGACGGCCGCCACGCCCTCACCAGCCTGGAGGTGGCCGCGGCCCTGGCTGCCGCCAGGGGTTCGGACAGGGTCAGCGTCGAGGACGCCGAGGCGGCGCTGGGCACCAAGGCCATCCGATACGGCCGCGACGAGCACTACGACGTGATCAGCGCCTTCATCAAGAGCATCCGCGGCTCCGACGCCGACGCCGGCCTCTACTGGCTGGCCCGCATGCTGGACGCCGGCGAGGACGCCAGGTTCATAGCCCGCCGCCTCGTGATCCTGGCCAGTGAGGACGTGGGCATGGCCGACCCCACGTCGTTGCTGGTGGCCGACGCCGCTGCCAGGGCGGTGGAGTTCGCCGGCCTTCCCGAGGCCCGCCTGAACCTGGCCCAGGCCGTGGTGCACCTGGCCACAGCCCCCAAGTCCAACCGGGTGACCGTGGCACTTGGCCGCGCCGCGGCCGACGCCAGGGCCGCCGGCGCCGGGCTGGTTCCGGTGCACCTGAGGGACGCCCACTACAGGGGGGCGGCCGACCTGGGCCACGGCGAGGGCTACGAGTACCCCCACGACGACCCGGCCGGCTGGGTGGACCAGCAGCACCGCCCATTCGAGGTGGCCGGAAACGTCTACTACGATCCGTCGCCGCACGGCGCCGAGTCCGAGGTGGCCGAGCGCATGGCGGCCCACCGCACCCGGCGCCATGACGCGGCTGAACAGGAGTAGCTACGGGGTGGGAGGAGCAGGAACGTGAGGAAGCGGTTCACCTGGTTCCTGCTGGGCTGGCTGGCCGGCACGGCCACGTCGGCCTGGTTCCAGCGGCGGGTCCGCAGGACGGTCCAGCGCTACGCCCCGGAGCACCTGCGGCGCCAGGTCATGGAGCGCTCCTCGGCAGCCGTGGAACAGGGCGTCGACCTGGTGCGCCGGGTGCGGCGGATCCGCGCCGACATCGACCGTGAGGACCCGGACCGGCACGCCACGCCGATGGGGGCATGGCGGGAGGGGCGCGGCCACCGCACGTCAGGCAGGCACCGGCCCGTCGGCCCTGTGGGCTGAACCCGCCGCCCGGGGGGGCCCGGCAGCGCCCGAAGCGCCCGGGGCCACCCCGGTAGAGTGGCCCGACCATGCCAGAGCACACCGCCAACGCCGTCAGGCGCGCCTTCGTGGACTTCTTCGTCGAGCGTGGACACCACCACGAGCCCTCCGGCAGCCTCATCCCCCACGACCCCACGCTGTTGTTCACGGTGGCTGGAATGGTGCCCTTCAAGCCCTACTTCGTGGGCGAGCAGCCGGCGCCGTGGCCCAGGGCGGTCACCGTCCAGAAGTGCGTGAGGGCCGGCGGCAAGCACAACGACCTCGACGAGGTGGGCCGCACCAGCAGGCACCTCACCTTCTTCGAGATGATGGGCAACTTCAGCTTCGGCGACTACTTCAAGTCCGACGCCTGCGCCTACGCCTGGCAGTTCGTCACCGGGGACCTGGGCCTCGACCCCGAGCGGCTCTGGGTGACCGTGCACCTCAGCGACGACGAGGCTGAGGCCATCTGGCGCGACGAGGTGGGTGTGCCCGCCGAGCGCATCCAGCGGCTTGACGAGGACAACTACTGGCGGATGGCCGACACCGGACCCTGCGGGCCCTGTTCGGAGATCTTCTGGGACAAGGGCCCCGAGTTCGGCGAGGGCGGGGGCCCGGAGCACGGTGACGAGGAGCGTTTCATAGAGATCTGGAACCTCGTGTTCATGCAGTTCGAGCAGCACGGGGACGGTTCCATGACGCCGCTGCCGGCCCCCTCCATCGACACCGGAGCGGGCCTCGAGCGAATCCTGGCCGTGCTGGACGGCGTCGACTCGGTCTGGGAGACCGACGAGTTCGTACGCCTGCTGGCGACCATCGGCGAGGTGACCGGCGTCCCGCACGGCTCCGACGAGAGGTCCGACGTCTCGCAGCGGATCCTGGCCGACCACGCCCGCTCCTCCACGTTCCTCATCAGCGACGGCGTCTTCCCCAGCAACGAGGACCGCGGCTACGTGCTGCGCCGGATCATCCGGAGGGCCGTGAGGCACGCCTGGCTGCTGGGCGTCGAGGACCAGGTCATGCCCACCCTCGTGGACTCCGTGGTCGACATCATGGGCGACGACTACCCCGAGTTGGTCCGCAACCACTCCTTCGTGCGCGACGTCCTGGACCGGGAGGAGGGCAGGTTCAGGGAGACCCTGCGCACCGGCCTGGCCATCCTGGACGAGGCCCTCGACGGCCTGGGGGAGGGATCAACCCTGGGCGGCGAGGTGGCCTTCAAGCTCCACGACACCTACGGCTTCCCCCTGGAGTTGACCCAGGAGATCACCGCCGAGCGCGGCGTCGCCGTCGACAACGAGGGGTTCGCCGAGGAGATGGCCCAGCAGCAGCAGCGGGCCCGTTCGGCCCGCAGGGACGGTGCCGCCGGAGCGGCGGCAGACCTGCGGTCCGTGCTGGAGGCCAACGGGCCCACCGAGTTCGTGGGCCGCCAGGTGGACGAGGTCGACGCCACCGTGCTCTACGCCGACGACGAGGTCATCGTGCTGGACCGCACGCCGTTCTACGCCGAGGCGGGTGGCCAGGTGGGCGACACCGGGACCATCACATCGCCGGAAGGGACCATCGAGGTGGTCGACACCACCCTCGCCCTGGACGGCCTGCACTGCCACAGGATCGGGCCCGACGGCCGGGGACAGGTGGAGGCCGGTGCGCAGGTCCGGGCCGCCATCGACTCGGGACGCCGGGCAGCCATCCGCAGGAACCACACCGGCACCCACATCCTGCACTGGGCCCTGCGAGAGGTCCTGGGTGAACACGTCAAGCAGCAGGGCTCCTGGGTGGGCCCGGACCGGCTGCGCTTCGACTTCAGCCACTTCGAGGCCATGACCGACGGGCAGGTTGCGGCCGTGGAGGACCTGGCCAACGCCGAGATCCTGGCCAACCATGCCTGCCGGCACTTCGAGGCCACCCGGGACGAGGCCGAGTCGCTGGGTGCGATCGCCTTCTTCGGCGAGAAGTACGGCGAGACCGTGCGGGTGCTGGAGGCCGGACCTAACTCGGTGGAGCTCTGCGGGGGCACCCACGTGTCGGCCCTGGGTGACATCGGCCCTGTCAAGATCGTGGCCGAGGGGTCCATCGGCTCCAACATCAGGCGCCTCGAGGCCGTCACAGGTGCGGTGCCGGTGGAGCGCCTGCGCAGCGCCGAGGCCACCCTGGCCGAGGCAGCCGACCTGGTCGGGGTCCCCGTGGACGACGTGCTGGACGGCATCCGGAGGCGTCTGGCAGACGCCAAGGCCCTGCGTGGCGAGCTGGCCGAGGCCCGGCGCAGGCTCTCGCTGGGCCGCGCCGACGAGTTGGCCGCCGGCGCCGAGGACGGCCTGGTCGTGGCAATGGTCGACGGGGTCGACCGGGGTGGCCTCAGGGACCTGGCGGTGGCCGTGCGCGACCGGGAGGGCGTGCGGGCCGTGGTGCTTGGCACCTCGCCGGAGGGCGGCGGGGCGGCCCTGGTGGCGGCCGTGGTGCCCGGCAGCGGCCTCGACGCCGGAGCCATCCTGGCCGATGCGGCCGGAACGATCGGAGGGGGCGGCAGGTCCAACGCGGACCTGACCCTGGTGGGCGGTCGCTCGCCGGAGAACCTCCCCGAGGCACTGGAGCAGGCGAGGGCGGCTGCCCTGGCCGGCTAGGCCGGCGGGCGACGACCGTGCGGGCGATAGGCCTCGACCTCGGCAGCAGGCGGATCGGCGTGGCCGTGAGCGACGGCGACGGCCGCCTCGCCACCCCGGTCGAGGTGCTGGAGCGCACCGGCGACAGGGAGGGCGAGCACAGGGCGGTGGCGGCCCTCGCCTCCGAATGGGAGGCAGAGGTCGTGGTGGTGGGGATCCCCTACTCGCTGGACGGATCCGTGGGTCCGATGGCCCGGTCGATGCTGGCCGAGGCCGAGGAGTTGGCCGGGAGGCTGGAGGTGCCCGTGGAGACCCACGACGAGCGCCTCACGACGGTGACCGCCGAGCGGCAGCTCCGCCAGGCCGACCTGGCTGGCCCGGCCCGGCGACGGGTGGTCGACAAGGTCGCCGCCTCGGTGATGCTCCAGGCCTGGCTGGACGCCAGGCGGGAGGCCGGGCCGTCCCCCGAGGTACGGGAGGGCGACTGATGAGCGACGACGACCTGCGGCCGCACGACGACGTTGGCACGGCCCCCCGGGGGGAAGGGAGCGACCAGGACCTGGACTCCGAGCCCCGCTTCGCCGAGCCGGAACCCACCCATGAAGGGGCACCCGAACGCGGTGACCAGCCAGCAGCCGACCTGCCTCAGGTGGACCCGATCGTCCCCGTCCGGCCCACCCCAGACGAGGAGCCAAGGCCCGACGTCCGCTGGGTGCGCCACCGGCCCGTCCTCGGCCCCATACCCAGGTGGGGAGCGGTCGCCGCGGTGGTCCTGTTGGCGGCGGTGATGGCCTACCGGTCCTTCATCGGCTGGGTCGACGCCCAACTGGTGCCCTCCGAACCGCCCGGCGGCGAGGTGGAGCTGACCATCGAGGAGGGCTGGACCACCAACGACGTGGCGATGGCCCTCGGGGACGCCGACGTGGTCGACCACCCGGCCATGTTCAGGCAGTGGCTGCGCTGCCCATCGGCGCTGCGTTGGCTCATCGACTGCCCTGCCGGCGTCGAGTACTCGTTCCAGGCCGGCGAGTACCTGCTGACCGAGCACCTCCCGTTCGAGGAGGCCGTGGCCGTGCTGTCAGAAGGGCCGCTCCCCGAGGACGTCATCCGGGTGACGGTCCCCGAGGGCATGACCCTCAACCAGATGGTCAACAGGGTGGTCCGGAACATGCCCAGCTTCGACGAGTCGGAGATGCGGGCCGCCCTCTCCAGCGACCGCCTGGTCTGGGAGCACTACCCCGAGGAGCTTCCGTTCCTGCTGGCGGAAGGGATGCTCTTCCCCGACACCTACCAGCTGGACGAGGCCACCGCCGGCGACGAGCTGGGCCTGCTGATCCGGATGCACGAGCAGTTCAAGAAGGTGGTGGACGACCTGCGCATCGAGCAGCGCTCCGCCGACCTGGGCCTCAACCCGTACCAGGCTGTCATCCTGGCGTCCCTCATTGAGGAGGAGGCCCTGCTGGAGGGTGACCGCGCCAGGATCAGCCGCGTGCTGCACAACAGGCTGGAGAGGGGATGGCTGCTGGGCATCGACGCCAGCACCCGCTACGCCGTTGCCAAGACGGCCGGAGAGCCGCTCACCGAGGAGGACCTGGCGACCCAGTCGCTCTGGAACACCCGGGTCTCGCCGGGGCTTCCGCCAACGCCCATCTCGGCCCCGGGCCGGGCTTCCCTGGAGGCCGCCCTGGCACCGGTGGACGGCCCCTGGCTCTACTACGTGCGCACCGACGAGGGCGGGGTGGCCGGGGCCCACACCTTCGCAGTCACGAACGAGGAATTCGAGGCGGCCCGCAGGGTCTGCGTCGAGAAGGATCTCGGCTGTGGATGACCCAGCCGGGAGCGGAGGACGCATGGCGGCCGTGATCGGCTGGCCCGTCGCCCACTCCCTGTCGCCGGCGATCATGAACGCGGCCTTCTCTGCGGCCGGCCTGGACTGGACCTTCGTGGCCCGCGAGGTGCCCGAGGGCGGTGCGGCCGAGGCGCTGGAGTGGGCCCTCCGGGAGGGCCTGGTCGGCCTGTCGGTGACCATGCCCCACAAGGCGGCCGTGGCGGAGGCCGTCGACGAGCTGGACGGGGTGGCGGCGAGGCTCGGGGCCGTCAACTGCGTTGTCGTGGACGGCGGGCACCTGTCCGGCCACAACACCGACGGCGGGGGCTTCATCGACGGGCTGGACCACGACGCCGGCCTTGACCCGGCCGGATGTCGGGCCGTCGTGTTCGGGGCAGGAGGTGCGGCCAGGGCCGTTGTCCACGCCCTCGGGGCGGCCGGGGCAGCCGAGGTGGCTGTCGTGAACCGCACCCGCCCGAGGGCCGAGGTCGCAGCCGACCTGGCCGACGGCGCAGGCCGCGTGGCCGGTCCCGAGGCGGTGGCGGGGGCGGATCTGGTGGTCAACGCCACACCGGTCGGCATGGGCCCCGACGATGCGTCGATGCCCGTGGATCCCGACCTCATGGCCCCCGGCCAGGTGGCTGTCGACCTGATCTACCACCCCCTGGCCACGCCTTGGGTGCTGGCCCTCCGCGAACGCGGAATCGAGGCCCACGGCGGCCTCTCAATGCTCATCTTCCAGGCCGCCCGGGCCTTCACCCTCTGGACGGGTGGGGAGGCGCCGGTGGAGGCCATGGAAGCAGCGGCGCGGGCCGAGCTGGCCGCCCGCGCAGCCGGCTGACCCGGGGAGGTCCGGGTGGGTCCGGGCGCGCTGGTCGCCACGGTGTGGCTGGTGGCGTGGCTGGTCGTCCTGTCGGTCGTCGACGCCAGGACCAGGCGGCTGCCCGACCGGATGGTCCTGGCCCTGCTGGTCGGCCTCGTGGTGGCCGATGCAGCCGACGGGGTGTGGAGCGGCCGCCCGGCGTACCTGCTCTGGGCCTGCGCCGGGGCCTGCGCCTACGGAACCGCCCTGTTGCTCGTGCGGCTGGTGGCACCATCGGGGATCGGCGGCGGCGACGTGAAGCTGGCCTTGCCCCTGGGGTGGCAACTGGGGTACGAGACGGCAGGGGGGATCGCCACGGCCGTACCAGCAGCGATCCTCGTGGCCTGCGCCGGGGCCCTGGCCTTCCGGGCCGCCACGGTGCTGGCCGGCCGCCGCGGGGGGCGACACCTGGCCTTCGGCCCGTGGATGGGGGTGGGGGCCCTGTTGGTCCTGGCCCTCTCCTGACGAGGCCGGTGGCGGGGAGACGGGGCCATGAGATGGCCCGGCCCCTAATCGCCCGGGGCCGCCGGGCAGCGTCGGTACTCTTTGGCGATGGCCGCCCACGAGAGAGCACGACCCCACGTGGCCCTCGTGGGAATGATGGGTGCCGGCAAGACCGAGGTCGGTCGGGCCGTGGCCGGGTCCCTGGGCCTGCCCCACGTGGACCTCGACGTGGCCGTCGCCAACCGCACGGGAAGGACCCCGGGTGTGCTGTTCGCCGAGCGGGGCGAGGAGGGCTTCAGGGACGCCGAACAGGAGGCATTGGCCGGCGTGCTGGCTGTGGGTGAGACAGTCGTGGTGTCCACCGGGGGAGGTGTGCTGGAGCGCCAGGCCAACCGGTTGCTCCTCGCCGAGAGGGCGACCGTGGTCTGGCTCAGGGCACGGCCCGCAACGCTTGCCGGACGCGTAGGCGACGGGTCGGACAGGCCCCTCCTGGCCGACGGCGAGCCCGCCGCTGTGTTTGCAGAGCTCGCCGAGCGGCGGGGACCCTCCTACGAGGCGGCGGCCGACGCCGTGGTCGACACCGACGACCTCACCCTCGACGAGGTGGCGGCCAGGGTGGAGTCGGCCCTGCCGGACAGGGTGGCCCGATGACCACCGTGCAGGTCGACCTGGCCGGAGGTCGTTCCTACCCGGTCCACGTGGGCGCCGGCACGGCCGGCCTGCTCCCGTCGGTCCTGCCCGGGTCCGCGGTTCGTGCGGCCGTGGTGACGCAGGCCGGAATCGGGGTGGACGTCGACCCGGGCATCGGGCACAGGGTCTTCCACGTCCCCGACGGCGAGGAGGCCAAGACGCTCACCACCATCGGGGACCTGTGCAGCGGGTTCGCCTCGTGGGGCCTCACCAGGGGCGACGTCGTCGTTGGGGTCGGCGGCGGCGTGGTCACCGACGTGGCCGGCTTCGCAGCGGCCTCCTACCACCGGGGCGTGCCCGTCGTGCACGTGGCCACGACCCTGCTGGCCCAGGTCGACGCCGCCATCGGGGGCAAGACCGGTGTGAACCTGCCCGAGGGCAAGAACCTGGTCGGCGCCTTCTGGCAACCGACGGCCGTGCTGTGCGACACCGCGGTGCTGGCGACCCTCCCGGAGAGGGAGATGCGCTGCGGCCTGGGCGAGATGGCCAAGTACCACTTCATCGGCGGCGAGGGCCTCGAGGACCTGGAACTGGACGAGCAGGTCGCAAGGTGCGTGGCCATCAAGGCCCAGGTTGTGGCTTCCGACGAGCGGGAGTCTGGCGCCAGGGCCGTGCTCAACTACGGGCACACGCTGGGCCACGCCATCGAGACGGCCGGCGGCTACGACATGCGCCACGGCGAGGCCGTTGCCGTGGGCCTGGTCTTCGCGGCCGAGCTGGCAGCGGCCATGGGACGCATCGACGCAGCGCGGGTGGCCGAGCACCGACGGGTCGTGGGCCACTACGGGCTGCCCTCGACGCTGCCCGAGGGGGCGTCCGACGGGGACCTGCTGGCGGCCATGGGGCGCGACAAGAAGGCCCTGGACGGCCTCACCTTCGTCCTGGACGGGCCTGATGGCGTCCAGCCCGTGGCAGGTGTCGACCCCGACCTGGTGCGCTCGACCATGGGGGCCGTGAGATGACCGGCAGCCCCTGGCAGGCGTCAAACCCGGCCTGGTGCGTTCCACCATGGCGGCCGTGACATGACCGGGGTCGACGGAATCCGGCCGTACCCGACCGACGAGAGGAGCCGCTGATGGGAGCACCGACCGTGCTGCTGCTGTCGGGACCAAACCTGAACCTGCTTGGGGACAGGGAGCCCGAGGTCTACGGACCGGACAGCCTCGAGGACCACGTTGCCACGGCAAGGGAGGTAGCGGCCGACCACGGCCTCGAGGTCGAGCACCTGCAGTCCAACCACGAGGGCGAGCTGGTCGACGCCGTCCACGGCGCCCGCGGCCGCTGTGCCGCCATCGTCGTCAACCCGGGGGCCTTCACCCACTACGCCTGGGCCATCCACGACGCCCTTGCGGCCTTTGAGGGTCCGGTCGTCGAGGTGCACCTCTCCAACCCGGCCGCCCGGGAGCCGTGGAGGCACACCTCGGTGGTGGCCCCGGTTGCCTCGGGCACGATCGCAGGCTTCGGTGGCGACGGCTACCGCCTGGCGATGGCCGCCGTGGCCGACCTGCTCTCAGGGGGCTGAGAGGGCCCATGGCCGGGTTGCCGCCCACCGAGGTGGACCAGCACCACCGCCCGGGAGGGTTGCCGCCCATGGAGGTGGACCAGCGCCTTGACCGGCTGCGCTCCGGGCTGGAGGGGACGGGTTGCGACGCCCTGCTCGTCACCTCGGCCACCGACATCGGGTACCTGACCGGCTTCACGGGGTCGGCGGGCCTGCTCTGGGTGGACCCAGGCCGGGCGGTGCTGGTTACCGACGGCCGCTACGCCGAGCAGGCTCCCACCCAGGTGGCCGGGGCCGGGGTGGCTGCCGACGTCGAGATCAGCGGCACGGGGCAACGGGAGGTGATGGTCCCCCTCGCCGGCCCGGGCACCAGGCTGGGCCTCGACGCCGGGTCGGTGACATGGGCCGACCAGCGGCGCTTCGCGGGCTGGTTCGAGGAGGCCGAGCTGGTGCCCACCGAGGGCGTGGTGGCGGCCCTCCGGCAGGTGAAGGACGCCGGCGAGGTGGCCCGCATCGAGGCTGCCGCCGCCATCGCCGACGCGGCACTGGAGGCCGTCTGGCCGATGCTGGACGCCGAACCGACCGAGGCGGAGGTGGCGGCCGCCCTCGATGAGGCCATGCGCAGCCGGGGGGCCGCGGACAGGGCCTTCGAGACCATCGTGGCCGGAGGCCCCAACAGCGCCCTGCCCCACGCCAGGCCGGGTGGCCGTCGCATGGTCGAGGGCGACCTGGTGGTGTGCGACCTTGGCGCCCTCGTGGAGGGCTACCACTCGGACATGACCAGGTCCACGCGGATCGGCGGCACCGGCTCGGGCAGGGAGGCGGAAATGCTCACAGCGGTGCTGGAGGCCAGGGAGGCGGGAATCGCAGCCGTGGCCGACGGCGTGGCCGCCTCGGCAGTCGACGCGGCCTGTCGGGCGGTGCTCACCGATGCCGGCCTGGCCGAGGCGTTCACCCACGGGACGGGCCACGGCGTGGGCCTCGACATCCACGAGGGCCCGGCCCTGTCGGCGACCTCCACTGATACCCTGCGCAACGGCCAGGTCGTGACCGTCGAGCCGGGTGCCTACATAGCGGGCCTGGGCGGGGTCCGCTGGGAGGACACCGTGCTCGTGACCGGCGACGGCTGCCGCCGCCTCACCCGGTCTCCCAGCATGACCTGACCGGCACAGACCGCATTACTGGGGCCCGACCACCCGGAGCCACCTCCCCGAGCCGAGAGCAGACCATGCCCACCATCACCACCAACGACCTCAAGAACGGGATGACCCTGGAACTGGATGGCCAGTTGGTCTCCGTGGTCGAGTTCCAGCACGTCAAGCCGGGCAAGGGCCACGCCTTCGTCCGCACGACCCTCAAGAACTCGAGGACCGGGGCCGTCGTCGACCGCACCTTCAGGGCCGGTGAGAAGGTGGAGCGGGCCATCATCGACAAGCGGTCGATGCAGTTCCTCTACCGGGACGGGGCCGAGTACGTCTTCATGGACTCCGAGACCTATGAGCAGATGCCCGTCAGCCCCGCGACCCTGGGCGACGCCGCCAGGTACCTGGTCGAGCAGGACACCGCCATCCTCCTGATGTACGGCGACGACGTCATCGGGGTGGACCTGCCGGCGTCGGTGGAGCTGGCCATCACCGAGACCGAGCCCGGTGTCCAGGGCGACCGGGTCTCGGGCGCACGCAAGCCCGCCACCCTCGAGACCGGGATCGTGGTGTCCGTGCCCCTGTTCATCGAACAGGGCGAGAGGGTCAAGGTGGACACCCGCTCCGGCGAGTACCTGGGCAGGGTCTGAGGACCCCCGGAACAGGCCATGGGCCGCCAACCAGGCGATGCAATCGGCTCCCGGCGGGAGGCACGGGAGACGGCCCTCGGGATCCTGTACGCGGCCGAGAGCAGGGGCGAGGACCCGCTGGCCGTCCTGGCTGACCAGCCCGTGCCACCCGAGCGCTACGCGGCCGACCTGGTCGAGGGCGTGGCGCAGCACGTGGACGAGCTGGACGGGTTGATCGACCGCTACGCCGAGGGCTGGAGCACAGGCCGCATGCCGACGGTTGACCTGACCCTGCTGCGGATGGCGGTGTTCGAGCTGGCCCACCGGCCCGACGTCCCCACGCCTGCGGTGCTCTCCGAGGTGGTCGCCCTGGTGGCCGACTACTCGACGGAGCGCTCGGGGCGCTTCGTGAACGGCGTCGTCGTGGGGATAGCGGGAGAGCTGCGCCCCGACGGCTGAGCCCGCTCCTCCCGCGGCCAGGTCCGGTCTGGTCGCTGCCTCGGTTGGCGCTCCCGGGCCATTCCCATTGCGTCTCCGGACCTCCAGAGAGGGAGGAGCCCCGAGCCCGGTCGACCCGGCATGGATCAAGGGTGGGAACTGATGCTCACTCATGGCAGGGGCGGACGAGCCGTTGACGAGGTCGGCGTCGGTGTCGGGTTTCGACGAGCGAGCGCGGTTTGCGAGCGAGCGGAGCCCGGCGACGGCGACGGCCGGGGGCGTCAACCGAGGAAGCGACACAAAGCGGGACTGCCGCGGGACTGCTGCGGGTTTGGGACTGTGATGCTCAGGGGGTAGGGCGGGGGAGGTGCGCGCGACCGGGGCGTGCGCGGGTAGGGTTTCGTCCCGACCGTGAAGCGGGTCCCGTGAGGCCCGGACGGATCGAGGAGACAGAGGCCCATGGCCGAGAGAGAACGCAGTCAGGCGCCCCCGTTCGGGGGCGTTTTCGTCGCTCACGCCCGTGTCATGACCGCAGACGACATGGGCCGGGCGGTCCAGCGGATGGCCCACGAGGTCATCGAGCGCAACCAGGGGCTCGAGGGCGTGGTCGTGGTCGGCCTCCAGACCGGCGGCGTCCCCGTGGCCGGCCAGCTGGTTGACGCCCTCGAGGGGATCGAGGGGCTGAGGGTCCCACTGGGAAGCCTCGACGTGGCACTCCACCGGGACGACATCGGCCTGCGCCCGGTCGTGCCCGAGGCCGTGACCGACCTCCCGTCCGACATCGACGGCCGGATCGTGGTCCTGGTCGACGACGTCCTCTTCACCGGGCGCACGATCCGGGCGGCCATGGACGCCGTCTGCGACTACGGGAGGCCGCGCTCGGTGCAGTTGGCCGTGATGGTCGACCGGGGCCACAGGGAGCTGCCGATCAGGCCCGACTTCGTGGGCAAGAACCTCCCCACCCGTCGGGACGAGGTGGTCGACGTGCACGCCGAGGGCGTGGACCTGGGGGTGATGAGGAAGTGAGCCCCCCGATGGCCACACGGAGGGTGACGCGCCACATGCTCGGCATCGACGGCATGTCCCGCGATGACATCGTCGAGATCATGGACCTGACCGACACCTTCGCCGAGGTAGGCCGGAGGCCCATCCCCAGGGTCCCGGCGCTGCGCGGCAGGACCGTGGCGGCGCTGTTCCTGGAGGACTCCACCCGCACCCGGCTCTCGTTCGACACGGCGGCCCGGAGGCTCTCGGCCGACACAATGACCTTCACCGCCGGCTCCTCGTCGCTCAGCAAGGGCGAGAGCCTGAGGGACACCGTCGAGGTGATCGGCTCGTACGGGGCCGACGCCATCGTGGTGCGCCACGGCATGGCCGGCACGGCCCACCGGCTGGCCGGCTGGACCGACGCCTCGGTCGTGAACGCCGGCGACGGCTGCCACGAGCACCCCACCCAGGCCCTGCTGGACTGCTACACGCTGAGGGAGCACCGGGGCGACGTGGCCGGGATGCGCATCGGCATCGTGGGCGACGTTCGCAACTCCCGGGTGGCCAGGTCCGACGTGTTGGCGTTCACGGCGCTTGGCGCCGAGGTGACCCTCGTGGCCCCGCCCACGCTGTTGCCGCCGACGGTGGAGGGCTGGCCCGTGACGGTGTCGCACGACCTGGACGGCGTGCTGCCCGGTCTGGACGCCTGCTACCTGCTGCGGATGCAGAGGGAGCGCATCTCAGAGGGCCTCATCCCCTCCACAAGGGAGTACGCCGCCGACTACGGACTGGACCAGCGGCGGGCCGCCATGCTGCCCTCCGACGCCCTGATCCTGCACCCGGGGCCCACCAACCCCGGCGTGGAGCTGACCACGGACGTGGCCGCCGACCCCAGGTCGGTGATCCTGGACCAGGTGGCCAACGGCGTGTCGGTACGCATGGCCGTGCTGTTCATGCTGCTCGGGTCGGGCAGGGACCTGGCCCCAGACGGAGCAGGCGCCGGCCATGAAGAGGCGGGAGGTGGCGGCCGGTGAGCCTGGTCGTCCGCGGCGGGCGGGTCGTCGACAGCCTGGGGGAGCGGGTCATCGACCTCGAGATCGGCGACGACGGGCGTATCGCATCCGTCGGAACCGGCCTCAGCGGCGACGTGGACCTGGACGCCTCGGGTTGCATCGTGGTTCCCGGGTTCGTGGACCTGCACACGCACCTCAGGGAACCCGGCCAGGAGGACGCCGAGACCATCGCGACCGGGGCCAGGGGCGGGGCCCTGGGCGGCTACACGGCCCTGGTGGCCATGCCCAACACCGACCCCGCCATCGACTGCGCGGCCGTCGTCGACCAGGTCAGGCGGCTGGGAGCGGCCTCGGCCTGCGAGGTCATCCCGTCAGCGGCCATGACCGTGGGCAGGAGCGGCCTGGAGATGTCCCCCATGGGCGAGCTGGTCGACATGGGCGTCGGCATCTTCACCGACGACGGAACCGGCCTCCAGGATCCGAGGCTGATGCGCAGGGTGATGGAGTACTCCACCGGCCTCACGGCCCGCCTGGGCCGTCCGGTGGTGCTGGCACAGCACTGCGAGGTGAACGCCCTCTCGGAGGGCGGCTACATGCACGAGGGGGAGTGGTCCTCGCGGCTCGGGATACCCGGCCAGCCGGCCGAGGCCGAGGAACTCATGGTCATGAGGGACATAGCCCTCGTCAGGCTGACCGGCGCCCGCATGCACTTCCAGCACCTCTCCACGGCCGCTTCGGTGGCCATGGTGAGGAGGGCCAAGCAGGCGGGCCTCCCCGTAACGGCCGAGGCCACCACCCACCACTTCAGCCTCACCGACGCGGCCTGCGCCTCGTACGACCCGGTGTACAAGGTGCACCCGCCCCTGCGTACCGACGCGGACGTGGCTGCCGTAAGGGAGGGGCTGGCCGACGGGACCATCGACGCCATCGCCACCGACCACGCCCCGCACACGGCACACGCCAAGGAGCTGCCGTTCGACTCAGCGCCCCCCGGGATGCTGGGCCTGGAGACGGCGTTCTCGGTGGCCCTGGAGGACTCCGGGCTGGACCTTCCCGAAGTGGTGGCGCTCATGTCGTGGCGGCCGGCCGCCATCGCCGGCGTGGGCGACCGGCACGGCGTTCCGCTGGAGGCTGGCAACCCCGCCAACCTGTGTGTCATCGACCTGGACTCGACCTGGACGGTGTTTGGCAGCGCCATGGCCAGCCCCAGTTCCAACACCCCCTTTGAGGGCCGCACTCTGCGGGGCAGGGTGAGGCACACGATCCGGGCGGGCCTCCCCGTGGTCGTGGACGGCGAGGCCCTCCGGTGACCAGCCGCCTGTCGCAGCATCCCGGAGCGTCCCCCAGGACGATTCGGCCTGGAGGGCCCCGGTGAGCCGGCCGGAGCCGGCCCTGCTGGTGCTTGCCGATGGCTCGGTGTTCGAGGGCGAGGCGATCGGGGCCCCTGCGCCCGGCGGGGTGGCGACCGGCGAGGTCGTGTTCAACACGGTGCTCTCCGGCTACCAGGAGGTGATCACCGACCCCTCCTACGCCGGCCAGGTGATCACCTTCACCTACCCGCACATCGGCAACTACGGCGTCAACGACGACGACAACGAGAGCCGCCGGCCCTTCTGCCGGGGCGTGGTCGTGCGCGACCTGGCGCGGCGCCACAGCAACTGGCGGGCAGAGGACGACCTGGGCTCGATGCTGGCGGCCCACGGCGTGCCGGGCATCGCCGGGGTCGACACCCGGCGCCTCACCCGCCACCTGCGCGACGAGGGTTCCATGCCCGGTGCCTTCGGCACGGCCGACGAGGCCGTGCTGGCTGCTGCGGCAGCCGCCGAGCCGGGAACCGAGGGAATCGACCTGGTTGCCGGGGTCACCTGCCGGGAGCCCTACACCGTGGCCTCGACCGGCGGCAGCCGCCGGATTGTCGCCTACGACCTCGGCATCAAGACGACGATCCTGCGCCACCTTTCCCGCCTGGGCGAGGTGACCGTCGTGCCGGCCTCGACCCCGGCGGCAGACGCCCTCGCCATGGAACCCGACGGCGTGTTCCTGTCCAACGGTCCCGGCGACCCGGAGCCCCTGGTGGGCGTGCGCGGGGCGGTGTCCGGGCTGCTGGGGGAGGTTCCCCTGTTCGGAATCTGCCTGGGCCACCAGGTCCTGGCGGGCACCCTCGGGGGCGAGACCTTCAAACTCCCCTTCGGGCACCACGGGGGCAACCACCCCGTCAGGAACCTGGCCACGGGGGCGGTAGAGATCACCAGCCAGAACCACAACTACTGCGTGGCCGAGGGCACGGTCGCGACCGCCGACCTGACCCACCTGAACCTGAACGACCAGACCGTCGAGGGCTTCGCCTGCCGAGACGCCCCGGCCTTCAGCGTCCAGTACCACCCTGAGGCAGGCCCCGGCCCCCACGACAGCCGCTACCTCTTCGACCGCTTCGAGGACCTCATGGCGGACCCCTCCGGGGGAGGTGCCTGATGCCGGCCGCAGCCGGGCAGACGGCGGCCTCCGGACCGGGCCGGACAGGCGTGCGGGGGATCTCCTGATGCCCCGGCGGGACGACATCGCCAGCATCCTGCTCATCGGCTCGGGCCCGATCGTGATCGGCCAGGCCTGCGAGTTCGACTACTCGGGCACCCAGGCCTGCCGCGTGCTGCGGGACGAGGGCTACAGGGTCATCCTGGCCAACTCCAACCCGGCCACGATCATGACCGATCCCGACTTCGCGGACGCCACCTACGTCGAGCCGCTGCGGCTCGACGTGCTGACCCGCATCATTGAGCGGGAGAAGCCCGATGCCCTGCTGCCGACCCTCGGCGGCCAGACGGCCCTGAACCTGGCCATGGAGCTCGTGGAGGCCGGCGTGCTGGAGGAGCACGGCGTGGAGCTCATCGGCGCCGACGCCGAGGCCATCGCCACGGCCGAGGACAGGGAGCGCTTCAAGGCTGCCATGGTCGAGATCGGCCTCGACGTTCCGCCCTCGGGGGTGGCCCACAGCCTCGACGAGGCCAGGGCCGTGGCGGCCGACGTGGGCCTGCCGGTGATCGTGAGGCCCGCCTACATCCTGGGGGGGAGGGGAACCGGAATGGCCTCCGACCCCGAGGAGTTCGACCGGGTCGCAGCCGAGGGCCTCGCCGCCAGCCCAATCGGCGAGATCCTCATCGAGCGCTCGATCGTGGGCTGGAAGGAGTTCGAGCTGGAGGTGATGCGCGACCGCGCCGACAACTGCGTGGTGGTGTGCTCCATCGAGAACCTGGACCCGATGGGGGTACACACCGGCGACTCGATCACGGTGGCCCCCGCCCAGACCCTCACCGACGTCGAGTACCAGCGGATGCGCGACGCCGCCTTTGCCTGCCTGCGGCGGGTTGGGGTCGAGACCGGCGGGTCCAACGTCCAGTTCGCCGTCGACCCGGCCACCGGCCGACAGGTCGTCATCGAGATGAACCCCCGGGTCAGCCGCTCCTCGGCACTGGCCTCAAAGGCCACCGGCTTCCCGATAGCCAAGATCGCCGCCCGCCTGGCCGTCGGCTACACCCTGGACGAGATTCCCAACGACATCACCAGGAAGACCCCGGCGGCCTTCGAGCCCACCATCGACTACGTGGTCACCAAGGTCCCGCGCTGGGCCTTCGAGAAGTTCCCCGGCACCACGGGCGTGCTGGGCACGTCCATGCAGTCGGTGGGCGAGGTCATGGCCATAGGCAGGACCTTCCCGGAGTCGCTCCAAAAGGGCATGCGCTCGCTGGAGAACGGCCGCCTGGGCCTCAACGCCGACCCCGCAGAGGTCCACCTGGACGGGGTCGACGACGCGGCCCTGCTGGCCTCCGCGTCGGTTGCCACGCCCACACGGGTCTTCGAGCTGGAGGCGCTGCTCCGACGCGGGGTAGGGGTCGACAGGGTGGCCGAGGCCACAGGCGTGGACCCGTGGTTCCTGGACCAGGTCCTGGCCATCAGCGAGGAGCGCCTGCACCTGGAGTCCCTGGCGGCCTCGGGTGTGGCGGCGCTGGACCGGGTGGCCTGGCGCAGGGCGAAGCGGCTCGGGTTCGCCGACGCCCAGGTCGCCCACCTCCTCGGCGTGGACCCCTCCGACGCCCGGACGGCGCGGGAGGCCGCGGGCGTGAGGCCCACGTTCAAGACCGTCGACACCTGCGGGGCCGAGTTCGACGCCGAGACCCCGTACCACTACTCGACGTGGGAGGACGAGGACGAGGTGCGCCCCTCGGAGCGTCCCAAGGTGATGATCCTGGGGTCGGGGCCCAACCGGATCGGCCAGGGGATCGAGTTCGACTACTGCTGCGTGCACGCCAGCTTCGCCCTGTCCGAGGCCGGCTACGAGACGATCATGGTGAACTGCAACCCCGAGACCGTCTCCACCGACTATGACACCAGCGACCGCCTCTACTTCGAGCCCCTGACGGCCGAGGACGTAGCCAACGTCGTCGACGCCGAACAGCCCGTGGGGATCATCGTGTCGCTCGGCGGGCAGACCCCGCTCAAGCTGGCCGGCTGGCTGCCCGCGGAGCTGGTCGCCGGGACCAGCCCTGCCTCGATCGACCTGGCCGAGGACCGCGAACGCTGGAACGTCCTTTGCGGGGAGCTTGGGATACCACAGCCCCCGGGGGGGACCGCAGCCGACCTGGAGTCGGCCAGGCAGGTCGTGTCCGAGGTCGGGTACCCCGTGCTGGTGAGGCCCTCGTACGTGCTGGGGGGCAGGGCCATGCAGATCGTCTACGACGACGCCCAGCTGGAGCGGGCCATGGCCGAGCTGGCCGGGTCCGGAAGCCTCGGCATCGAGGGAGGCCTCTCGGCCGAACGACCCGTGCTCATCGACCGCTTCCTGGAGGACGCCACCGAGGTGGACGTGGACGCCATCAGGGACCACACCGGCGAGGTCCTGATCGGGGCGGTGATGGAACACGTCGAGGAGGCCGGCGTGCACAGCGGCGACAGCGCCTGCGTGATACCGCCGCCCAACCTGTCTGGCAGCGTCGTGGAGCTCATCGAGGAGCACACCGGGAGCATCGCCGAGGCCCTCGACGTGAGGGGCCTCGTAAACGTGCAGTTCGCCGTGAAGGCCGACGGCGACGCCGCCGAGGTCTACGTGATCGAGGCCAACCCCAGGGCCTCCCGGACCGTTCCCTTCGTGGCCAAGGCCACCGGGGTCCCACTCGCCAAGGTGGCCAGCCGGGTCATGATGGGCGCCACCCTCGCCGAGTTGCGTACCGAGGGGCTTCTCGTGGAACGGGTCGTGGGCGACCACGTGGCCATCAAGGAGGCAGTCCTGCCCTTCGACAGGTTCCCCGAGGCCGATCCCGTGCTGGGTCCCGAGATGCGCTCCACGGGCGAGGTAATGGGGATCGACCTGACCACGGGCCTGGCGTTCACCAAGTCCCAGATAGCGGCCGGCGGGGCGCTTCCCGAGTCGGGCACGGTCTTCATGTCACTGGCCGACCGCGACAAGGCGACCGGATCGGAGGCGGCAGCCGGGTTCGTGGCACTGGGCCTGGAGCTGGTTGCCACCAGCGGCACAGCAGAGCACCTCAGGAACGCCGGCGTGGAGGTCAGGGAGACCGTCGCCAAGATCGGTGAGGACGGCACCGACGCCGTGGGCCTGATCAGGTCGGGCGCCGTGCAGCTGCTGGTGAACAGCCCGAGGGGCCGGGGCCCCAGGGCCGACGGAGAGCACATCAGGGGGGCGGCCGCGGCTGAGGGGATCCCGCTGCTCACCACGGCGTCAGCGGCTCTGGCGGCCGCACGGGGAATGGCGGACTGGCGGCGCTACCCGCTGGCCGTCAGGACCCTCCAGGAGTACCACCGGGGCCTGTCGGGACAGCCGGACGGGGAGGAGAGGTGAGGCGCCGGCCACCCTCCGTGGACCTCTCCACCGGGGTCGGGTCGGTCGCCCTGCCGAACCCCGTGATGACCGCCTCCGGAACGGCGGGCCACGGGACCGAGCTGGCGGCCCACCTGGACCTGGCGACCCTCGGGGCGGTGGTCGTCAAGTCGCTGCACGCCGGGCCGTGGCCGGGCAACCCCGCCCCCCGGGTCCACGCCACGCCGGCGGGCATGATCAACAGCGTGGGCCTCCAGGGTCCCGGCCTCGACGCCTGGATGGCCGGGGACCTGCCAGCCCTGGCCGCAGCGGGCGCCCGGGTGGTGGCCAGCATCTGGGGGCGCACGGTCGAGGAGTACGCCCGGGCCGCCACCCTGCTGGCCGACGCCCCCGGCACGGTCGTGGCCGTCGAGGTGAACGCCTCGTGCCCCAACCTGGAGGACCGCAGCCAGCTGTTCGCCCACTCGCCCGAGGCAACGGCGGCTGTGGTCGAAGCCAGCCGAGCGGCCGCCCGTCCCCTGTGGGCAAAGCTCAGCCCCAACACCCCCGACATCGTGGACGTGGCCGCCGCAGCCGCCGGCGCAGGTGCCGAGGCCGTCACCGTGGCCAACACCCTGCTCGGCATGGTCATCGACGTTGAGGCCAGGCGCCCGCTGCTGGGCGCAGGGCGCGGCGGCCTCTCCGGGCCGGCCATCCGGCCCGTCGCCGTGCGCGCCGTGTTCGACGTGCACGAGGCCCATCCCGACCTGCCGATCGTGGGCGTCGGGGGGATAGCGGCGGCCGTCGACGCCGTGCAGTTCCTGTTGGCGGGAGCCTCCGCCGTTCAGGTGGGCACCGCCTCCTTCGCCGATCCGGCGGCTCCGGCGCGGATCCTCTCAGACCTGGGCCGGTGGTGCGACAATCACGGCGTGTCTGAGGTGACCGAGCTGGTCGGGGGTGCACATGGCTGACGGGGAGGCGACCGGGGTGGATGGCCTGGCCGGCGGCGGCGGCGATGCCCTGGCCGACCCCGAGGCCGAGGACCGGGTGGAGGCTGCCAGGGTGCCGTCAGACATCAGGTCCCGGTTGGCCCTGGCCCTCGACGTGGACGACCTGATCGAGGCGAAGCGGCTGGCCTCGTCGCTGAGCCCCTACTTCGGCACGGTCAAGGTGGGCCTCGAGCTCTACACGGCTGCCGGGCCCACGTCGGTCGGCTACTTCGCCGAGGCCGGCTTCGACGTGTTCTGCGACCTGAAGCTGCACGACATACCCACAACCGTCGCAAGGGCGGCCCGGGTGGTCGGCTCCCTGGGAGCGCGCTGGATGACGGCGCACACCCAGGGTGGCCGGGCCATGCTCGGGGCGGCCGTCGAGGGCCTCCGCGAGGGCGCCTCGGGGGCTGGCACGGCAGAGCCGGGCGTGCTGGCCGTGACGGTCCTCACCAGCGAGGAGACGGCCACGGAGGCCACGCTGGGGGAGCGCTGTGACCTGGCGGTCGAGACTGGCTGTGGCGGGGTCATCTGCGCGGCGCCCGACCTGGCGGCCACCGAGGCGTGGTCCGACCGCCTGGTGCGGGTGGTGCCGGGCATCCGCCTGCCCGGCGGCGACGCCCACGACCAGGCCCGCGTGGCCGACCCCGGATGGGCGCTGGCTTCCGGCGCCGACCTGTTGGTGATCGGCCGCATGGTCACGGCCGCTGAGGACCCGGTGGCAGCCGCCGAATCGCTGGTGGTGTCGCTGCTGAGCTGAGCGGGCTGGTCGCGGACCTTGCACGATCCGGGCAGCCCGGCCCACTAGGGTCCCGGCCATGGCTGGACTACCCCAACTCACAGACGAACAACGACGAGCAGCGCTGGCTAAGGCGGCCGAGGCCCGTAGGGTCCGCGCCGAGGTGAAGGAGCTCCTGAAGATGGGCTCACTCTCCATGGCCGAGCTGCTGGACCGTTCCGACTCCGACCCGATCGTGGCCAAGATGAAGGTGCTGGCCGCCCTCGAGTCGCTACCCAAACTGGGGAAGGTGAAGGCCAGGCGGACGATGGAGGAGGTCGGCATCAGCGAGAGCCGCCGCCTCAGGGGCCTGGGCAAGCAGCAGCGAGCCGACCTGCTGGCCCGCTTCGGCTGACACGTCGGGGCGGTGGGCCAGTCCGGCCGGGAGGCCGGCCACCGCACCCCGCTGGTCGCGGTCCTCTCCGGTCCCGGGGGGGCCGGCAAGGGGACCATCGCACGGATGCTGGTGGAGGCCGACGCCTCGATCGGGCTGAGCATCTCCTGGACCACCCGCCAGAGGCGACCGGACGACGCCGGGGACGCCTACGTGTTCGTGGGCCGGGAGGCCTTCGAGGAGCACAGGGCAGCCGGCGGGTTCCTGGAGTGGAACGAGTTCCTGGGGCACCTCTACGGGACGCCCGTGCCCGGCCCCTCCGACCACGGCGTCCTGCTGCTGGAGATCGACGTGGCCGGTGGCCGCCAGGTCCTCGAACGGGACCCCGGGGCGCTGTGCCTGTTCGTGGATGCCCCCGACGACGCGGAGCTGCGCAGGCGCCTGCTCGAACGGGGCGACGCCCCTGACCGGGCCGAGGAGCGGATCGCCGAGGCGGTGAGGGAGCGTGTGGAGGCGTCAGAGCTGGGCTACACGATGGTCGTGAACGACGACCTGGAGAGCACGTTCAACCAGGTCCGCGGGCTCGTAGCGGACGCTCTGGCGGGGAGGGGCGGCTGAGGGGAGCGCAGGCGGTCGCGGCCCGCCACGGCCCGTCTCGGCCCGAGGCAACCATGGTGCCCTCTGGTACCGTGGTGGGCCGTCCACAGGGCGATCCGCCCATCCTCCGGCCGCACCCGCCCGGGGGCCTCCGGGAACGCCGAGTAGCACCTAGGAGCACAGTGCAGCGCCACGAAAGCATGGTCAACCCGCCGATCGAGGGCCTCCTCGACACGGCCGATTCCAAGTTCCGGCTGGTCACAGTGAGCGCCAAGCGCGCACGTCAGATCAACTCCTACTTCGGGCAGCTGGGTGAGGGCCTCGGGTCGTCCATCCCGCCGCAGGTCACCTCCACGGCCCGCAAGCCGCTCTCGATCGCGTTCGAGGAGATGGATGCCGGGAAGATCGTCCCGATCGAGCCACCTGACGAGCCCGAGGAGGTCGAGGGGGAGCTCCTGGCCGACGCCGACGGCGAACCGGTGGAGGCGGCCGAAGGCGAAACCGAGGCCGACGAGGGGGAAGGCGCCTGAGCGGCGGCCACCTCCCATGGGCTCGCTGGACGGCCGCCGGATAGTCCTCGGGGTCACCGGGGGCATCGCCGCCTACAAGGCCATTGAGGTCTGCAGGCGCCTGGTGGACGCCGGTGCACACGTTGCGCCGGTCATGACCGCCGGAGCCATGCGCTTCGTCGGCCGTGCCACCTTCGACGCCCTGGCCTCGGAGCCCGTCCAGACCTCCCTCTGGGAGGGTGAGCACCCCGTTCCCCATACCCGGCTGGGGCAGGGGGCCGACCTGGTGGTGGTCTGCCCGGCCACCGCCCGGCTGCTGTCCGACTACCGCACGGGACGCTCCGGCGACCTGCTCACGGCGACGCTGATGGCGACCGAGGCACCGGTCGTGGTATGCCCGGCGATGCACACAGAGATGTGGGAGCAGCCCGCCGTACAGGAGAACGTGGCGGTGCTGGCAGAGCGGGGCGTGACCGTGGTCGGGCCCGACGACGGGCGCCTGGCAGGAGGCGACGAGGGCCCCGGACGCCTGGCCGACCCGGTCGAGATAGTTGCCGCCGTCCACGACATCCTGGACGGAGGGGCTTCCGAGGGCGGCGACCTGGCCGGCCTCGAGGTGCTGGTCACCGCCGGCGGCACGAGGGAACGCATCGACCCGGTCCGCTTCATTGCCAACCGGTCCTCGGGTAAGCAGGGCCACGCCCTGGCCGTTGCGGCAGCAGTCCGAGGCGCCAAGGTTCGCCTGGTCACGACGCAGGCCGGAACGGCTCCCGACCGCCTCGGCATCGAGGTGGTGGCCGTCGAGACCGCCGCTGAGATGGAGAAGGCGGTGCTGGGGCACGCCCCGACCGCCGACATCGTGGTCATGGCTGCAGCGGTGGCCGACTTCAGGCCCGTCGAGGTCGCCGAGGCCAAGATCAAGAAGGCCGACGGCACCCCTGAGATCCGCCTGGAGAGGACCACCGACATCCTGGCCCAGTTGGGCGACAGCCGTGCCCCGGGCCAGGTACTGGTGGGGTTCGCGGCCGAGACCCACGACCTCAGGCAGAATGCTGCCGCAAAGCTCTCATCCAAGGGGGTCGACATGATCGTCGCCAACGACGTCTCTGAGCCGGGGGTCGGGTTCGGGCACGACACCAACGCAGTTTTGCTGCTCGGGGCCGACGGCAGCGTCGGCGAGGTGCCCCTCACGGACAAGCACGGGGTTGCCGAGGCCGTCCTTGATGCAGCGGTGCGCTGCCTTGACACGGCCAGGTCGGCCGGCAGTGGGGGAGCGGCCTGATGGGCGAGGCCTGGACCTTCACATCCGAGTCGGTCTCGGAGGGCCATCCCGACAAGATGGCCGACCAGATCTCCGACGCCATCCTGGACCAGCTGCTGGCCCAGGACCCTGACAGCAGGGTGGCCTGCGAGACCCTCATCACGACGGGCCTGTGCGTGGTGGCCGGCGAGATCCACACCAAGGCCTACGTGGACATCCCCCGCACCGTCCGCCAGACCATCTGCGAGATCGGCTACGACCGCGAGGACTACGGCTTCGACGGCAACACCTGCGGCGTCATGGTGACCATCGACGAGCAGTCGCCAGACATCGCCCAGGGCGTCGACAGGTCCGAGGAGCTGCGCTCGGGCGCCTCGGCGACCGACGACCGCTTCGACTCCCAGGGGGCCGGCGACCAGGGGATGATGTTCGGCTACGCCTGCAGCGACACCGACGTCCTGATGCCGCTGCCGATCCACCTGGCCCACCGCATCGCCGAGAGGCACGCCGAGATCCGCAAGGCCGGCACCGTCCCCTACCTGCGGCCCGACGCCAAGACCCAGGTCACCTTCGAATACGAGGACGACAGGCCGGTGCGGTTGCGCACGGTCCTGGTGTCCACCCAGCACAACGACGGCATAGACCGCGACGCCATGATCCGCCCCGACCTGATCGAGCACGTCATCAGGCCCTGCATACCGGAGCGCTTCGCCGACGACGACTACACCGTGCTGGTGAACCCGACCGGCAGGTTCGTGGTAGGCGGTCCGGTGGGCGACGCAGGCCT
This sequence comes from uncultured Candidatus Nemicrothrix sp., assembly GCA_964344855.1. Classification (GTDB taxonomy): domain Bacteria; phylum Actinomycetota; class Acidimicrobiia; order Acidimicrobiales; family MedAcidi-G1; genus UBA3125. Next base: position 32,777 of record CAYFOV010000006.1, on the reverse strand, counting down.
GACCGGCCGCAAGATCATCGTCGACACCTACGGCGGCATGGCCCGCCACGGCGGTGGGGCCTTCTCGGGCAAGGACCCGAGCAAGGTGGACCGGTCCGCCGCCTACGCCACCCGCTGGGTGGCCAAGAACCTGGTGGCGGCCGGGGCGGCCGAGCGCTGCGAGGTACAGGTGGCGTACGCCATCGGGATGTCGCACCCCGTATCGGTACGGGTTGAGACCTTCGGCACCGAGGCAGTCGACCCCTCCCGGATATCAGCCTGCGTGGACGAGGTGTTCGACCTGAGGCCGGCGGCCATCATCGACGCCCTGGACCTCTGCCGGCCGATCTACCGGCGGACGGCCGCCTACGGGCACTTCGGCCGCGAGGGCTTCCCGTGGGAGGCCATCGACCGGGTCGACGACATCAGGTCCAGCCTGGGCCTCACCTGAGGCGGGCCACGCGGGTGGCCGGCGACGCAGCAGAGCAGGGCCGCCTGGACCTCGGGGTCCCCACCGGCATGTCTGCCGCCGCGGATGCTGACCGGCTCACCCCTGGCGGTCAGCCCACCCCTGGCGG
>CAYFOV010000006.1:0-32120 GCA_964344855.1 uncultured Candidatus Nemicrothrix sp. | reverse complement strand
CACCCCTGGCGGTCAGCCCACCCCTGGCGGCCACCCCACCCCTGTCGACGGCCGCAGGGTGGTGCGCGTGCTACCCGACGTAGCCGCCATCGACCGCCCCTTCGACTACCTCGTGCCTGAGGCCTGGGAGGCCGACGGTCGTGCCGGGCGGATCGGAGTGGGGTCGAGGGTGAGGATCCAGCTGAAGGGCCGCCGGGTTGGCGGCTGGGTGCTGGAGGACGGGGTGCTCCCCCCGCCGGGGGTGGACCTGCGCCCGCTGGCAAAGTCCAGCGGGATGGGCCCGTCCCCCGGGGTCATCCAGCTCTGCAGGTGGGCCGCCCGGAGGTGGGCCGGTCGCCTCCCGGGGTTCCTGGCCACGGCCTCCCCTCCGCGGGTTGTAGAGGGCCTGCCGCCGGCGCCCACCCGCCGGGGCCTGCCCACCGAGGTGGCCACCTGGGCCGTGAGGGCCCTCGAGTCGGGTACGGCCGTCGTGCGCCTCGCCCCGGGCGCAGACCCACTCCCGCTGGTCGTGGAGGCGGCCCGCCGCGGCGACGCCCTCGTTCTGTCCCCCTCGGTGGCGTCCGCGCGGCGCCTCGCCGAGCGGCTGCAGAGGGCCGGAATGCCGGTCGCCATGGCCCCACAGGAGTGGGCCAGGGCAGCGGCCGGCGGCGTCGTGGTCGGGACCAGGGCCGCAGCCCTCGCCCCCGTGGCGGACCTGGCGGCGGCCGTGGTGCTGGACGAGCACGACGAGGCCTACCAGGAGGAGCGGGCCCCGACCTGGCACGCACGCGACATCGTCGTGGAGCGGACCCGCAGGGCCGGTGTGCCCTGCGTACTGACCTCCCCTTCGCCGACCCTTGAGGCCCTCGCCTGGGGCGACCTGCAGGTCCCCTCCAGGTCGGAGGAGCGGGAGGGCTGGCCGCTCATCGACGTCCACGACCGCCGTGGCGAGGATCCCGCCAGGTCCGGGCTGCTCGGGGGGGCGCTGGTCCCGATGCTGCGCGGTGAGCAGGGGGATCCGGTCGTCTGCGTCCTGAACAGGAGGGGCAGGTCCAGGTTGCTGGCCTGCGGGGCCTGCGGTGGCCTGGTCCGCTGTGAGGAGCACCGGGTTCCGATGCGCCAGGACGACGACGTGCTGTCATGCCCCGTGGACGGCGCACGTCGGCCCCTGGTCTGCGAAGCTTGTGGCGCGACCGCATTCAGGAACCTGCGGGCCGGCGTGTCGCGGGTGCGGGAGGAGCTGGAGGCCCTGGCGGGACGGCCCGTGCTGGAGGTCACCGGTGACACCGCACCGGGCGACATCTCCGGCTTCGGCGTCTACGTCGGCACCGAGGCGGTCCTGCACCGCCTGGAGCGCGCATCCCGGGTCGTGTTCCTGGAGCTCGACCAGGAACTCCTCGCCCCCCGCTACAGGGCGGCCGAGCAGGCCATGGCGCTCCTCGTCCGGGCGGCGAGGCTGCTGGGTCCCAGGTCCGACGGTGGGCGCATCGTGGTCCAGACCCGGATGCCCGACCACGAGGTGGTCCAGGCCGTGCTGCACGCCGACCCGGGGCGCCTTGTCGAGGCCGAGTCGGCCCGCCGTCGGTTGCTGGACCTGCCGCCCTTCTCGGCCCTGGCGAGGATCTCGGGTCCCCCCGCAACCGAGTTCGTGGAACTGCTGGGCTCGCCGGAGGGGGTGGATGTGCTGGGGCCGAGGGACGGGGCGTTCCTGGTGAGGGCGCCTGACCACGACAGGCTGGGTGAGGTCCTGGCGGGGGTCCAGAGGCCGGCCGGCCGCCTCCGGATCGAGGTGGACCCGCTCAGGGTCTGAGGCCCGCTACCACAGCCTGCGGTGCACCTCGTAGAGGGCTATGGCTGCCGCTGCGGCCACGTTCAGGCTGCCGACCCTTCCCAACTGTGGGATGAACGCCACGGAGTCGCAGGCGTCCAGCACGGCCGCCGAGAGGCCGCGGTCCTCGTGCCCCAGGGCCAGGCAGGCCCGCTCAGGCAGGTGCGCCTCGTGGATTGGAACGGCGCCCTCGGCCAGCTCGACGCCCACCAGGCCCCAGCCGGCAGCCCTCAGGTCGGCCACCGCCTCCTCGGCCGTCCCGCAGGCGGTCCAGGTCAGGTAGCGGTCGGTTCCGAGGGCCGTCCTGGCCGCCTTGGGGTGTGTCGGGGGAGCCGTGGCGCCCGCCAGCCAGAGGTGGGACACCCGGTAGGCGGCAGCTGTGCGCAGTATGGCCCCCACGTTGAACGGCGTCTGCACGCTGTCCAGCAGCAGCGCCACCTCGGCGTCGGTGCGCCTCCGCCATTCGCGGTGCAGCCGCTTCTGGCCGGTGCCGTCCAGGTTCCTCATGCCGCGCCCCCGCCACCGTGCCGGTCCGGCCGGGCCTCTACGTCGAGCAGCCGGTAGCCGCGGCGGGACCCCCGCCGGACGGTCGGCCAGCCCTGACCGGTCAGCCAGCGGGCGAGGGAGTCGGATCCCAGGTGGCGCTGGACGACCAGGTGCGCCGACCCCCCGGGTGCGAGGCGGCCCAGCCAGCGGGACAGCAGGCCGTGGAGGGCCACCTTTCCGATCCGGATGGGCGGGTTGGACCAGATCCCATCCAGGTCCACCCCGTCGGAAACCCCGTCGGGTGTGGTGGCCACGACGTTCCCGAGGCCTGCCTCGGCGGCGTTGCGCCGGCAGAGCTCCAGCGCCCTCTCGTTGACGTCAACGGCCCAGACCCGCGACCCGGGGCTCCGCAGGGCCAGGGCGCAGGCAATGGGACCGTAGCCACAGCCCAGGTCCAACAGCTCGGCGGCGTCCCCGCGCGGCCGGGCGCCGTCCATCAACAGGTAACGGGTTCCCCGGTCCACCTGGTTGCCCGAGAAGACCCCACGGTCGGTGGCCAGCGAGAACTCCAGGTCCGGGAGCAGCAGCTCCACCCGACCCGGCGATGATTCGACGTCGGGGCTGCCGGTCCAGTAGTGCTGGTCGCCGCTCACCGGAGCTCGCCTCTGGCGTCCACGGCACCGACGGTAGCCTTGCCCCGTGTCCAGCCGAGAGATCCGCATCATCGGCGACCCCGTGCTGCGCAAGCCGGCCAACGAGGTGACCGAGCTGACCGGCAGCCTGGCGCGCCTGGCCGACGACATGTTCACGACCATGTACGAGGCCCCCGGCATCGGCCTGGCGGCACCCCAGGTGGGCGTCCAGAAGCGCTTCTTCGTGTACGACCACGGCGAGCGGTCGGGTGTGGTCGTGAACCCCCGGATCGAGGAGTCCGACGGCGAGTGGGTGTTCGAGGAGGGTTGCCTGTCGGTTCCCGGGCTGTCCTGGGAGATCACGAGGCCCAAGACCATCCACCTGGTCGGCGTCGACCTGGACGGCAACGAGGTGTCCATCGAGGCCGACGAGTTGGAGGCCAGGCTCTTCCAGCACGAGCTGGACCACCTCGACGGCATCCTGCTGGTTGACCACCTCGACGAGGACCAGCAGCGCGAGGCCCGCCGGGCCCTGCGCCAGTTGACACTGCGGGGTACTCCCCCCGACCGTTCGGCCTCCGGCGGTGGGCTGCGATTGCTCTGACAGCGCCGCCCCCGGCGCACCCCGAGAGGCTGGCCTTCCTCGGCACGCCGGCGGTGTCGGTCAGGCCCTTGCTGGCGCTCCACGCCGCCGGCTTCCAGATTGCGACGGTCGTCACGGGCGAGGACAGGCGCCGCGGCAGGGGAGGGGGCACCACCCCCAGCCCCGTGAAGGAGGCCGCCCTGGGCCTGGGGGTGCCAGTGGCCCACGACCTGTCGGCGGTGTCCGACAGCGGCGCCGACCTGGGGGTGGTCGTGGCCTTCGGACAGCTCATTCCCGCCGACCTGTTGGAACGGGTCCCGATGGTGAACCTGCACTTCTCCCTGCTGCCACGGTGGAGGGGTGCCGCCCCGGTCGAGAGGGCGGTGCTGGCGGGCGACGCGGTCACCGGAGTCTGCGTGATGGCCGTGGACGAGGGCCTCGACACCGGGCCAATCTACGCCTCGACCCGGGTCGAGGTGGGAGGCGACGAGACGGCCGCCTCCCTGCGGTCGAGGCTGGCAGACGCCGGCTCCAGCCTCCTGGTCGACGTGTTGTGCGGCGGCCTGGAGGAACCCGTCCCCCAGGTGGGGGAGCCCATCTACGCCCACAAGCTTGGGTCCGCCGACCTGGAGCTGGACTGGAGCCAACCGGCGGCGGTCCTGGAGCGGGTGGTCCGGGTGGGAGGGGCATGGACCACCTTCAGGGGGGCCCGGCTCAAGGTCTGGGCGGCAGAGGCACTGGACGACCACCCCTTCGCAGGGTCGCTGGGCATCCTCGACGGAGACCTGGCGACGACAGCGTCCGGCGCCCTGAGGCTGGTCGAGGTCCAGCCCGAGAGCAGGTCCCGCATGGCCGCGTCAACCTGGCTGCAGGGGGCCAGGCCGGAACCGGGCGAACGCCTGGGGTGATGGCCCGGACGGAGGGTCCAGACGACGGTGCCAGGCGCCTGGCCGCCGACGTGCTGGGCCGGGTCGAGCGGGAGGGTGCCTACGCCAACCTGGCCCTGTCGTCGGCCCTGGACGCATCCGACCTGGACCCCCGTGACAGGGCCTTCGCAACCGACCTGGTCTACGGCACCACCCGCATGCGCCGGGCCTGCGACGACCTCGTCGACAGGTACCTGCACGACGAGGTCGAGCCGGTGGTACGGACCGTGCTGCGCCTCGGCACATACCAGCTCCACTGGGCCGGGGTCCCCGCACACGCCGCAGTGTCGGCAACCGTGTCGTTGGCGCCACGACGGGCACGCGGGCTCTGCAACGCCGTGCTTCGCCGGGTGGCCGGGCACCAGCCCGAGTGGACCGACCCGGCCGTGGAGCTGAGCTACCCGGACTGGCTGGTCGCCAGGCTGGTCGAGGACCTGGGCGAGGCCGACGCCATGGCGTCCCTGGAAGCCATGAACCGGCCCGCACCGGCCGTAAGGAGGGACGACGGCTACCACCAGGACCGGGCGTCCCAGCTGGTGTCACAGCTGGTGTCAGAGGGCCTGGACGGGGGTGGGCGGGTGCTGGACCTGTGCTCCGCCCCTGGGGGCAAGGCAACCGCCGTGGCGGGTTCGGGAGCCACCGTCGTGGCGGCGGACATCCGGCCCTCCCGGCTGGGCCTGGTCCGGTCCAACGCGAAGCGCCTCGAACTGGGGCTCCACCTGGTGGTGGCAGACGGAACCCGGCCCCCGTTCCGGGCCCCGACCTTCGACAGGGTGCTCGTGGACGCCCCCTGCTCGGGCCTCGGGGTCCTGCGCCGCCGGGCCGATGCCCGCTGGCGGGTCGGCCCCCAGGATGTGGTCGAGCTCTCCCGCCTGCAGCTGGACCTGCTCACGGCTGCCCTGCCGCTGGTGCGGCCCGGTGGCCTCCTCGTCTACAGCGTCTGCACCCTCACCGCCGCCGAGACGACGGGCGTGGATGAGGCGTTCCGGGCCGCGACCGGAGCCGAGCCGGCCGGGCCGCTGCCGGCCCCGTGGAGGGAACACGGCATGGGCGGTCTGCTGCTGCCACAGGACCTCGACAGCGAGGGCATGGCGGTGTTCCGGTACCGGCCGGGCTCTGGTCGCTGTCTCGGTTGACGTCCCCGGCCGTCGCCGTCGCCGGGCTCCGCTCGCTCGCCAACCGCGCTCGCTCGTCGAAACCCGACACCGACGCCGACCTCGTCAACGCCTGGTCTGTTCCTCCCCGCGGCGCTCGGTTGCATCTTCGTCGCTGTCTCGGTTGACGTCCCCGGCCGTCGCCGTCGCCGGGCTCCGCTCGCTCGCCAACCGCGCTCGCTCGTCGAAACCCGACACCGACGCCGACCTCGTCAACGCCTCGTCTACTCATCCCCGGCTTCTGGTCGGCTCCGCTCCCCGCGGGTCAGGCAGGCAGCAGGCGGGAGCGCAGGTGTTCGAGGACCGTGTCGAGAGCGTCCCGGGTCGGGTGGCCGGGCTCGTCCACCAGGTCCTCGGTGAGCACCGAGTGGGCCCTCGGGCTGATCCCGTGGGGGTTCCCGGGTGAGGAGTCGATCTCCACCCCGATGAAGCCGTCGCCGAACTCCTCGGCCAGGCGCTCGAACCGCTCGGCCGGGGCCATCGAGTCGTTGCTGAAGCGCAGCCCCAGCACGCACGTGCCGGCGTCCACCCGCTCCCTGGCCACCTCCAGGTCGCGGTTGGAGATCCCCAGGGACCGCTTGCGGCGCCTCCCGATTGGCAGCGGCAGGCTGGGCTGGCTCAGGACCGGTGCAAGCATGCGCTCGTCCAGCATCATCCCGAGGGCGAAGCCTCCGGTGAAGCACATCCCCACCGCACCTACTCCGGGGCCACCGCAGCGGCCGTGCTCGAAGGCTGCCAGGGCGCGCAGCCAGCCAGTCACCGGCGAGGTGCGCCGGCGCATCAGCGTCGTGAACTCCCGTGAGACACAGCCGGCGGCCAGGCTGCGGACTATGTAGCCGGGGGTCGGTGGGCGTCCCGGGGTGCCGAACAGGGAGGGCAGCACGGCGGTGCAGCCGAGGTCCATGACCCTGCGGCCGAAGTCGGCGACGCTGGGCGTGATGCCGGGCATCTCGGCTATGACCACCACGGCCGGCCCCCGGCCGCCCCGAAGCACCGTCCGGGTGATTCCGCCGTGGGAGAACTGGCCGATCTGGAAGCCCTCGAGGGCGTCAACGCTCACCCCGGACCCCCGGGGAAGGGCCCGACGCAGGTGCACATGGCGGCGACCATAGCCTCCACCTTCCGGCCGGCGGGTGGTGCTCCGGTACCCTCCCGTCCATGGATGGACAGCCCCTGAGGGTCAAGGTCCTCACCGTCTCCGACGGCGTGGTGCACGGCAGCCGCCGGGACAGGTCCGGTTCCGTGCTGTCCGATCGGGTAGAGGCGGAGGGCTGGGAGTTGGTCGGGCGGGCCACATGCGCCGACGGCACTGACGAGGTGGCCGAGGCGCTACGGGGCCTCTGCGACGGCTTCCACGGCCTGGTGGTCACGACGGGGGGAACTGGCTTCGGCCCCCGTGACCGGACACCCGAGGGGACCAGGGCGGTAATCGACCGGGAGGCCCCAGGGCTGGCCGAGGCCATGAGGCTGGTCAATCCCCTGGGGCGCCTGTCACGGGGTGTGGCCGGCACGGTCGGCACGACCCTGGTTCTGAACACGCCCGGTTCCACCGCCGGATGCATCGAGTGCCTCGAGGCGGTCATCGACGTGGTGCCCCACGCCGTGGGCCTGCTGGTAGACAACGCCGACCCGCACCCCACCGACGCGCCCGGCGCCGCCTGAGCCGTGGGCTACGACCAGGTGGCCGGGGGAGCGGAGCAGGCGTCCTACATGGCCGCGGCCATGGAGGCCGCCGCAACCGCCCGCTACCGGACCTCGCCCAACCCGTGGGTGGGGGCGGTCGTCGTGGCCGCCGACCGCGTCGTTGGCACGGGCGCCACGATGCCACCCGGCGGAGCCCACGCCGAGGTGTCGGCCCTGGCCGAGGCGGGGGAGGCCGCACGGGGTTCGACCCTCTACACCACGCTTGAGCCCTGCTGTCACCAGGGCCGGACGGGTGCGTGCGTCGACGCCGTCGTGGAGGCAGGGGTGGAGCGGGTCGTCATCGGCGTCGAGGACCCCGACCCGGAGGTGTCAGGGGAGGGCGTGGCCGCCCTCGAGGCCGCCGGGATCGAGGTGGAGGTCGGCCTCTGCGCCGATGCGGTGGAGGAACAACTCTGCGCCTACCTGCACCAGCGGAGGACGGGCCTGCCCTATGTGGTCCTCAAGCTGGCGGCCACCCTTGACGGTCGGACGGCGGCACCGGACGGCACCAGTGCCTGGATCACCGGCACCGAGGCCAGGCGGGACGTGCACAGGCTCAGGGCGGAGAGCGACGCCGTCTGCGTGGGAGCCGGCACGGTGCGGGCCGACGACCCGAGGCTGACGGTCCGCGACTGGAGTGGGGCCGCCGACCTCGGCGCCACCGACCCCCGCCGGGTGGTGCTGGGCTCCATCCCGGAGGGATCGAGGGTGCTTCCGGCCGAGGGCCACGACGGGCCCATACGGGACCTGCTGGACCGGCTGGGGGGCGAGGGCGTGTTGCAACTGCTGGTCGAGGGGGGAGCCGACGTGGCCGGCCGCTTCCACCGGGCCGGTCTTGTCGACAGGTATGTGGTCTACGTGGCACCGGCCCTGCTGGGCGGCGACGACGGGCGTCCCCTGCTGGCCGGCCCCGGGGCGCCAACGATGGGCGACCTGCGCCGCGGCCGCTTCACCTCGGTCACGCCCCTCGGAGCGGACCTGCGCCTCGACATGGTGCCCGACGCTCTCGCAGCCCAGAGTTTGTGAGTCTTCTTCCCCTCGGAGCGGACCTGCGCCTCGACATGGTGCCCGACGCCTGAGGGTCCGTCCTGCCGGTACCGGGTAATCACCGCGGATGCCGGCCGGTCGCCCGGTAGTTTCGTCGCCGTGCTGAAGATCGTGCTGCCGAAGGGATCCCTCGAGAAGGCCACCCTGGACCTCTTCGAGTCCGCCGACCTGGCCATTAGGCGTAGTTCCTCGGTCGACTACAGGGCGACCGTGAACGACCCGCGCATCGACGAGGTCAGGATCCTGCGGCCCCAGGAGATCCCCGCCTACGTGGCCGAGGGCACGTTCGACCTGGGCATCACGGGGAGGGACTGGATCGCCGAGACTGACAGCGACGTCGAGACCCTGGGTGAGCTCCACTACTCGAAGGCCACCGCACGACCGGTCCGCATCGTCGTTGCCGTGCCCGAGGACTCGCCGTACCAGGAGGTGGCGGACCTCCCCCATGGGGTGAGGGTCTCGTCGGAGTACCCGGACCTGACCCGCCGCTTCTTCGAGGAGCGGTCGGTCGAGGCCGACATCAGGCTCTCCTACGGCGCCACCGAGGCCAAGGTTCCCGACATCGTCGACGTGGTGGTGGACCTGACCGAGACCGGTAGGGCGCTACGGGCGGCCGGCCTCCGGATCCTCGACACCATCCTGACCAGCTACACGGAGCTGGTCGCCAACCCCGGCTCCTTCGCCGACCCCGACAAGCGGCACGCCATGCAGCAGATCCACACCCTGCTGCAGGGCACCCTCGAGGCCCGGGGCAAGGTGCTGGTCAAGATGAACGTCCCCGCCGGGTCCCTCGACGCGGTGATCGAGCTGATCCCCTCCATGAAGGCTCCGACGGTCAACGAGCTGTTCGGCGGGAGCGGCTACGCCGTCGAGACCGTCGTGGCCAAGTCCGAGATAAACGTGCTGATCCCTGCCCTGCGGGACGAGGGCGCCACCGACATCCTGGAACTTCCCCTGGCCAAGATCGTCCACTGACCCCGGGGGTGGATCAGCCCTCCTCGTCGGGAGGGTCCCCCTCCGACCCCTCCTCGGCAGTGCCCCCACCGGCCTCGTCGTCGGCCGCCCGGGCGGCCTGCTCCACCCTCACGTAGACCATGCGGATCTGGTGGAGGGCGTCCTTCAGGGTGGTCTCGGCCTCCCCCAGGCGTCCGGGGAGTTTCTCGACCACGCCCCCCATGGCGTCGATGGCGACGGCCGCCTCGTCCAGGTTGGGCGGCTGCTGGGAGAGGTGGATGGCCGCCAGTTCGTAGAAGCCCATCACGTGGTTCGCCACGACCACGGCCGCCGGGGTGGAGGCCAACTGCTCCTGGACGGCCGCCATCTCCCTGGCCAGTTCCTCGGCGCGCTGGCGCTCCGCTGGCGTCATGTCGTCGGGCGAGAGGCCTGCAACACCGGCGGCCATGCCGTCCCCGCTGCCGGGCGACCCGTCCGCGTCGGAGGGGTCGACCGGGTGTTCCCCGCCCGGTGTCCAGAGGCTGCTCATGGGTGTCCTTCCGGGTCCGCCCCCGTGCCGCTGCCGGGGAGGCTCCTACTCGTCGTGTCGTCCCGCCTGAACGGGCCGGGGGCCTCGCCGGTGCCGCACCGGAGCCCGGCTGGTACTCTAGGGGCCCACAACTGAACGGAAAGCGGGGGTCCACCCCCACCCGGCCACGGCCCACCCCGACGGGGAGGCAGGTGCGCCCGGGTCGCCATCTCGCGGGGCTGCCGGCACGCCAGCGTGCCGGTTCCAACGGCCCCTCGGCGGGTGTCGGCTCTCCGGCACCCGCCGCTTCGCGCAAAGCCGGCGGCGGGCGACCCACAGGACCACACAGGAGGTACGCCTGCGTGCTGCACAGGAGCCAGGACCAATAGCGGCGCCCACCAACCAGGAACCCCGGATCAACGAGCGGATCCGGGCCCGCGAGGTTCGGCTGGTCTCGCCGGAAGGCGAACAGGTCGGGATCCGGCCCCTTCCGGAGGCCGTCGACATGGCCCGTGACCTTGGCCTGGACCTGGTTGAGGTGGCCGAAATGGCCAACCCACCGGTCTGCCGGATCATGGACTACGGGAAGTTCAAGTACGAACAGTCCCAGAAGGCCAAGGAGTCCCGGAAGAAGGCCACCCACATCCTTGTCAAGGAGATGAAGTACCGGCCCAAGATCGGGCCCGGCGACTTCGACACCAAGACCCGCAAGGTGGAGGCGTTCCTGGCCGAGGGGAGCAAGGTCAAGGTCACGATCATGTTCAGGGGCCGCGAGATGCAGCACCCCGAACTGGGTCGCCGCATCCTCGACAGGGTGGCCGAGACGGTCTCCCACGTCGGGCGGGTCGAGGTCTACCCCAAGCAGGACGGACGCAACATGATCATGGTCCTGGTGCCGGGCCAGGCGACACGACGCCAGCGCCAGGCCGCCGAGGACAGGCGGGCCGAGGAGGCGGCGGCAGCGGCAGTTGCCGAGGTGGCAGCCGAGCAGCCGGCCGAACAGGACGAGGAAGCACCAGCACAGGACACAGCCGAGCCGGAGGCCGGAGCACAGCCTGAGGACCAGGCCGCCGAGGCCTCCTGACCACCGGGCGACGGGGCTACGGCCCGGACCCGGAGAGGAAACGAAGAGGAGACGACATGCCGAAGATGAAGACCCACAGGGGCCTCGCCAAGCGCATCAAGGTGACCGGCAGCGGTCGCCTCAAGCGCCGCAACTCGAACCTGAACCACGAGCTGGGCAAGAAGACCTCGCAGCGCAAGCGCCGCCTCACCGGCATGAGCGACGTGGCCGCACCGGACCGCAAGGCCGTCCGGCGCAGGCTCGGCGTCTGAGCCCGGCCCACCAGACACCCGCCCACAGGGGCGGAAGGCCGGCCACCCGCCGGGTGGCCGCTGAACACGCATCCCCCACGTAGAACCAAGGAGCAGGCGATGGCCAGGATCAAGCGAGCCGTCCACACCAAGAAGAGGCACAAGGCGGTCCTGAAGGCCGCCAGGGGCTACTACGGCAACAAGAGCCGGTCCTTCCGCTCGGCCAACGAGCAGCTGATGCACTCGGGCAACTACGCCTTCAGGGACCGCCGTGCCCGCAAGGGCCAGTTCCGGCGCCTCTGGATCCAGCGCATCAACGCCGCCTGCAGGCAGAACGGCACCAACTACTCCAACTTCATCGCCGGGCTCAAGGCCGCGGGCGTTGAGGTGGACCGCAAGGTGCTGGCCGACCTGGCCGTGAACGATCCGGCGGCCTTCACGGCCCTGGTCGAGGTGGCCGGCTCGGCACAGGCCGCCTGACGTCCACGAACACCGGTCCGATCCGGCCCGGCCACCAGGGGGTGCCGGTGGTGGCAGCACAGCTGTCCGGCCGCAACCAGCGCGTCCAGAGGATGCGACGCCTGGCGCGTACACGTGACCTGCGCCGGTCCGAGGGCAGCTACGTGGTCGAGGGTCCGCTCCTCGTGTGCCAGGCCCTGGAGGCGGGCCTGGGCGTCGAGCAGGTGCTGGTGCCTGCCTCGGCCGCGTCGGAGCCGACCGTCATCCGGGCCGAGGCCGCCGGCGTGCCCTGCGGCGTGGTCGACGACCCTGTGTTCGAGGGGATATCCAGCACCCGCTCGGCGCAGCCGGCCATCGCCGAGGTGGCCTTCCACGACGTCGGGCTGAAGGACCTGGCGTCCTCGGGGGGCACGCTCCTGGTGCTGGCCGGGTTGGCCGACCCAGGAAACGCAGGGACGCTGGTGCGCACTGCCGAGGCGTTCGGGGCCGCCGGCGTCGTGTTCGCCGGCGGCGTGGACCCGTACAACCCCAAGGTGGTCCGGGCTGCGGCCGGCTCCACCTTCCGTCTTCCCTTCGCCGTAGCCGCCGGGCCTCCCGACGGCGGCGACCCGGCCGGGGCCGTGGTCGGCGAGCTGGCGGGGGCCGGGTACTCGTGCTGGGCAGCGGTGCCCGCCGGCGGAACACCTCCGGCGGAGGTTCCAGGCGACCGGCCCGTGGCGCTGGTGCTGGGGAGCGAGCCGAGGGGCCTGACGGAAGCCACGGTCGGGCTCTGCCACGGCAGGCTGAGCATCCCGACGGTCGGTTCGGTGGAGTCCCTGAACGTGGCCGCGGCCGGAGCGGTCGCCCTCTACGCCCTCGGCGGGGGCGGTACCCGGTGATCCCCGCCCACCAATTGGCACCCGTGCCGCGGGGCAGGTGCCGTAGTCTGCTGGGGGCCGGCCCCCGTGGGTCCGCCACCACACCGCCCCGGGCGGCTCTGATTGTCTCGTGATGGACCCGAGTAGGCACCGAACCCTCCCGTGATGGACCCAGCCAGCCACCCGATCGCCGCGGTGATGGAGCCCGGCAGGCACCCGGTGCGCCCGTGATGGACCTCGAGGCGCACCTCTCCGACGCGGCGGCCTCGCTGGCCGCCGCCGCCGACCTGGACTCCCTCCGGGTCCTCGACAGTGCCCTGCTGGGGAAGAAGTCCGTCGTGTCGGAGGCCAAGCGGGGCCTCGGGAGCCTCGACCCGGAAGAACGCAGGGAGGTGGGGGCCAGGCTGAACGAGGCCCGGACACAGATCGAGGGCCTCGTAGCGGCGCGCCGGCTGGAGTTGGAGGCGGCTGAGAGGGCCGTGCGCCTCGAGGCCGAGCGCCTGGACCTGACCGAGCTGGACCTGGGTAGGCGCCTCGGGCACAGGCACGTCGTGACCCAGACCTGGGACCGCCTCGAGGACCTCTTCGTGGGCATGGGCTACACGGTCGCGGAGGGCCCCGAGATAGAGGACGAGTGGCACAACTTCGGTGCCCTCAACTTCCCGCCGGGCCACCCCGCCAGGGACATGTACGACACCCTCTACGTCGACTACGGAGAGCCCCAGAGCACCCTCCTTCGTACCCACACCTCGCCCGTGCAGATACGGGTGATGGAGACCCAGGGGCCGCCCATCTACTCGATCATGCCCGGCAGGGTGTTCCGCTCCGACACAGCCGACGCCACCCACATGCCGGTCTTCCACCAGATCGAGGGCCTCGTGGTGGACCGCAACATCACCTTCGGCGACCTGGCAGGCACCCTGGAGGCCTTCACGGCCGCCTACTTCGGGTCGGAGTTCACCTCGCGTCTGCGCCCGTCCTACTTCCCGTTCACCGAGCCGTCAGCCGAGTTCGACATCAGGCGCCCTGACGGGAGCTGGCTGGAGCTGGCCGGGTGCGGCATGGTCCACCCGGAGGTGCTCAGGGCCGGCGGCATCGACCCGGAGGAGTGGTCCGGCTTCGCCTTCGGCTTCGGCCTCGACAGGCTGGCGCTGATGCGCCACGGTATCGACGACCTCCGCGAGCTGTTCCGCAACGACCACAGGTTCCTCTCGCAGTTCTGATGGCAGGTCACACCCCCTTTGAGGCCTCCTGGCCGGCAGCCCACCGGGGATGCCCGCGGGCGATCCAGGCGGGGGGCCCGGCATGAAGGTCCTGCTCTCGTGGCTCCAGGAGTTCGCTCCCGTCGACGGCGACCCCGAGGCCATCGGCGACCAGCTCAGCGGCCTGGGCCTTGCCGTGGAGTCGATGGAGCGGGTGGGCGAGGTGGTCGACGGCGTGGTCGTGGCCCGTGTGGCCGACCTGCGGCCCCACCCCGACGCCGACCGCATCCAGCTGGTTGACGTCGAGTGGGGGGACGGGGACTCCCTCCAGGTCTGCTGTGGGGCCTTCAACATGTCGGTCGGCGACCTGGTTCCGTTGGCCACGGTCGGCACCGTCATGCCGGGCGGCCTCGAGATTGCCAGGCGGAAGTTGCGGGGCGAGTGGTCCAACGGGATGCTCTGTTCGCCCGTCGAGCTGGGCCTCGGCGAGGACCACGACGGCATCCTCGTCCTGGACGGCCCCCTCGACCTGGGGGCTCCGCTGGCCGAGGCCCTGGACCTGCATGCCGACGTGCTCTACGACCTCGAGGTCAACCCGAACCGGCCGGATGCCATGTCGGTGGCCGGGGTCGCCCGCGACCTGGCGGCCAGGCAGGGGGTGCCCTTCTCGCTGCCTGAGCCCGAGGTGACCGAGTCGGGCGTTGACACCACGGAGCGCCTCTCGGTCGAGATCCTGGACCCCGACCTGTGCGGCCGCTTCGCGGTGCGGGTGCTGGACGGCATCAGCGTCGGTCCGTCGCCCAGGTGGCTGGCCAACCGGCTCACGGCCCTCGGGATGCGGCCCATCAACAACGTCGTGGACGTCTCCAACTACGTGATGCTGGAGCTGGGCCAGCCCAGCCACACCTTCGACATGGCCACAGTCGAGGGCCATGCCTTCAGGGTGAGGCGGGCGGTTGAGGGCGAGGGCCTGGTCACCCTCGACGGTGCCACACGCACCCTCACCGCCGCCGACGGGGTGGTGGCCGACGGTGCCGACACGGCCATCGGCATAGCCGGCGTGATGGGCGGCCAGTCCACCGAGATCGGTGAGGGGACCAGCGCCGTGGCCCTGGAGATGGCCTGGTGGGACCCCCCTTCCATCGCCGCCACCGCCCGCCGCCTGGGCCTCCGCAGCGAGGCCTCGGCCCGATTCGAAAGGGGCGCCGACCCCGAGATCGCCGACCTGGCCATGTGCCGCTTCGCCGAGCTGCTGGCAGAGACCGGGGCCACGTTGGCCCCCGGGATGGTCGACGAGCGGGGCAACACGCCGCAGCGCGAGGTGGTGAGGGTAAGGGTCGACCGGGTCAACTCCATCCTCGGCACCGACCTCGACCGCGACCGCATAGCCGGCCTTCTAGGGCCCATCGGGTTCGCCTCCCAGGAGGCCGACGGGGACCTGGACGTGTCGATTCCGAGCTTCAGGCCCGACAGCTCGACCGAGATCGACGTCATCGAGGAGGTGGCGAGGCTCCACGGGTACGGGGAGATCACCAGGACCCTCCCCAGGTCCACCATCACGGGTGGCCTCACCCAGCGGCAGTCGGACCGCAGGACCGTGAGGGCGGCCATGATGGGCCTGGGCCTGGACGAGGTGATGCCCGTCCCGTTCCTGGCACCCGGCGACCTGGCCCGGGCCGGCTTCGAGGTGGACGGCATCACCGTCACCAACCCGCTGGTCGCAGAGGAGTCGGTGATGCGGGCGTCCCTGCGCCCCGGCCTCCTCAAGACCCTGGCCTACAACGCCTCCCACAGGCTGACGGGCCTCGGCTTGTTCGAGGTGGGCCACGTCTACCGCCGGCCCGACGATCCGGGACCGCTGCCCGACGAGCGCGAGTACCTGGCCGTGGCCCTGTCGGGGAGGGAGGCAGGCGAGGCGGTGGGGGTCTGGTCGGCCCTGGCCGACGCCCTGGCGGCACGCGACTACACGCTCACCGCTTCGGAGTGTCCGGGCCTGCACCCCACCCGCACGGCCAGGATCGAGGTCGGCGGGGTGGCCGTGGGCCACGTGGGCGAGGTCGACCCCGGCGTGCTGGAGGCCTTCGAGGTGCCCGAGAGGGTGGCCTGGCTGGAGGTGGACCTGGAAGCCCTGATGGGCCTGCCCCACGGTGACAGGCCCTACGGGCCCGTCAGCCGCTTCCCATCGTCGGACATCGACCTGGCCTTCGAGGTGGACGACGGCGTGCCGGCGGCCGAGGTGGAACAGTGCCTGCGCGGAGCCGCGGGGGGCCTGCTGGCCGACCTGGCCCTGTTCGACGTGTTCCGCGGGGCTCCGGTGGGGGAGGGGCGCCGCAGCCTGGCCTTCACACTGCGCTTCCAGGCCGACGACCGCACCTTGACCGACGCCGAGGTGGCCGAGGTGCGCCAGGCCTGCATCGAGGCCGTTGAGGGCTCGTTGCCGGCCGACCTGAGGGGTTGAGGCCCGCGTTCAGGCCGCCCGGCCACAGCGGTTAGGTTCGGCGGCCATGCGCGCATGGCAGGTCCACGAGCTCGGTGAGCCCATCCAGAGGATGGTCCTGGACGAGGTTCCGGCCCCCGAGGCCGGTGCCGGCCAGGTGCTGGTCGACGTCGAGGCGGTGGGCCTCTCGTTCCCTGACGTGCTGCAGTGCCGCGGCGGCTACCAGGTCAAGCCGGCCCTCCCGTTCACACCCGGCGGCGAGGTGGCCGGGAGGGTGGCCGGCCTGGGCGAGGGCGTGGAGGGCCTGGAACCCGGACAGGCCGTGGTGGGCCTTGGTGGTGGCCTGTCCGACAGGGTGGCGCTCACGGGGGGCACGGTGTTCCCCGTTCCGGACGTGCTCCCGCCCGAGAAGGCCGTGGCGGTGCCGCTCAACTACTGCACGACCTGGTTCGCCCTCCACGACCGAGCCAGGCTGCAGGAGGGTGAGACGCTGCTGGTCACCGGTGCCGCAGGTGGGACCGGCTCGGCGGCCATCCAGTTGGGCCTGGCGGCGGGTGCGAGGGTGCTGGCTGTCGCCGGCGGGCCGGAGAAGACGGCGGCCTGTGCGGCCCTGGGTGCCCACGAGGTGATCGACCACAGGGAGGTCGACGACCTGGTCGAGCGGGTCAGGGATCTGACCGACGGGGCCGGCGTGGACGTTGCCTACGACCCCGTCGGCGGCGAAGTGTTCCAGCAGCTGCGGCGCTGCATGGCGTGGAACGGCCGCCTGCTGGTGATCGGCTTCGTGGCGGGGATCCCCGAGATAGCCACCAACCACGTGCTGCTCAAGAACTACTCGGTGGTCGGCGTCCACTGGGGGGCGTCGCTGGGCCGCGACCCGTCGTCGCTGGGCCGCCAGATGGAGGCCCTCATGGCCCTGGCCGAGGAAGGACGGGTGGACCCCCTCCTGCACCCCGTCTACGGCTTCGGGGAGGCGGCCAGGGCCCTCCAGGACATCGCCGAGAGGAAGGCCACGGGCAAGGTGGTGGTGGCGACCTCCTGACCCGCCCGCCCCGGCCCGCAGAAGGGGTCCAGCCGATCTGGTTGCATGAACATGCAGGAAGCCGTATGATCTCTGGATGTCCAGCGTCGGGATAGTCGGGGCCTCGGGGTTCACCGGGGCCGAGCTGCTGAGGCTGTGTGCCGCCCATCCGGCCCTCCAGGTGGCGGTGGCCACGGGCGACAGCCAGGCCGGGACCGCAGCGGCCGACCTCTACCCGAGCCTGGCCGCCGCCTACCCCGACCTGGTGTACGCACAGGCCGACCCCGACCTGCTGGACGGCTGCGACCTGGTGTTCCTGGGCCTGCCCCACGGAGCCTCGCAGGCCCTGGTACCGGACCTGCTCGGCAGGGTGGGCCACGTCGTCGACCTGGCCGCCGACTTCAGGCTGGCCGACCCCGACCTCTACCCGGCCTGGTACGGCGAGGCCCACACGGCCCCGGAGCTCCTGTCAGAGGCCGCCTACGGCCTGCCGGAGCTCTTCAGGGCCGACCTGGAGGGCGCCCGGCTGGTGGCCGTTCCGGGCTGTTTCCCGACCGCCGCAGCCCTCGCCATTGCGCCGTTCCTGCGGGCGGGCCTGATCGAGCCCGCCGGCCTGGTCGTCGACGCGGCAACGGGGGTGTCGGGTGCAGGCCGTGCCCCGAAGGCCAACACCACCTTCTGCTCGGTCGACGAGGACTTCACCGCCTACGGGCTGGCCGGCACACCGGGCGCGGGCCCCGGGCACCGGCACACCCCCGAGATCGAACAGGCCCTGGCCGCCGCCGGCGGGTTGGACGGCGGGGTCTCGGTGCTCTTCACCCCCCATCTGGCGCCCATGAACAGGGGCATCCTGGCGACCTGCCACGCCAGGCCCACTGCCGGCCTGGACACGGATTCGGCGCTGGCTGTCCTCTCCGACGCCTACCGGGGGGAGGCCTTCATCGTGGTTGACGGGAGGTCCCCCTCGACCAAGGCCACCCTGGGCGCCAACACGGCCCACCTGAGCGCTCGGGTGGATCCCAGGACCGGCCTGCTGACCGTGTTCTGCGCCATCGACAACCTGGTCAAGGGAGCCTCGGGACAGGCCGTCCAGTGCGCCAACCTGGCCCTGGGGATCGACGAGGCCGCCGGCCTCCCGACCGTGGGGGTGTACCCGTGAGCGTCACCGGGGTGCCGGGCTTCGTGGCCGCCGGCGTGGCCTGTGGCGTCAAGCCCTCCGGTGCCGACGACCTGGCGATGGTCGCCACCTCCGACGCAGCGGCGGTCACTGCGGCCGGCGTGTTCACCTCCAACAAGATGACAGCGGCGCCGGTGCTGGTGTGCAGGGAGCACCTGGCGGCCAGCGGGGGCCGGGCCGCCGCCGTGGTGCTCAACAGCGGCAACGCCAACGCCGCCACCGGTGCACAGGGCCTGGCCGACGCAGAGGCCATGTGCGCCCTCACGGCCGCCGAACTGGGCTGCTCTGCCGACGAGGTGCTGGTCTGCTCCACGGGTTGGATCGGCTACCCCATGCCGATGGACCGGGTCACCGCAGGAATCCCGGAGGCGGCCGCTGCCCTCGCCGCCGACGGCGGCCAGGCCGCCGCGGCAGCCATCATGACCACCGACACCGTCGCCAAGACGACCCTCGTGGAGGGGGACGGCTTCAGTGTCGGGGGCATCGCCAAGGGGGCGGCGATGCTGGAGCCCAACATGGCGACCATGCTGGCCGTGCTCACGACGGACGCCGCCGTGGACCCGGCCACCGCCACGGCCCTGCTGCAGGAGGCTGTGGCCGGCTCCTTCAACTGCCTGACCGTCGACGGGGCGGAGTCCACCAACGACACCGTCCTGCTCCTGGCAGGCGGCTCGACCGGCCCGGTGGGTGCCGCCGACCTGGGGGACGCCCTGAGCCGGGCCTGCGGAGACCTGGCGGTCCAGATGGCCGACGACGCCGAGGGCTCCACCAAGACGGTCTTCCTGACCGTCACCGGAGCCGCCACGGACGCCGAGGCGCTCAAGGCCGCCAGGGACACCGCCAACTGCCAGCTGGTCAAGTGCTCCTGGTACGGCGAGGACCCCTACTGGGGGAGGATCGCAGCAGAGATGGGGGCGGCCGGGGTGGCCTTCGACCCGGCCACGCTCACCATCTCCTACGGCGGGGTCGTGGTCTACGCAGCCGGCGAGCCGGTCCAGCCGGGCACCGCCGCGGCGGCGGACCTGGCCGGGCACATGGCCGGCCGGAGGCTGGACCTGGCCGTGGACCTGGGCCAGGGCACAGGCACCGCCAGGGTGGTCACCACCGACATCAGCCACGCCTACATCGACGAGAACATGCGGACCTCCTGAGCCGCACGACAGGGGAAACACGACCATGGAAGCAACCCGGGACACAGGCCAGGCGGAGGACTTCGCCCCGGAGCGGCGCGCCGCCGTGCTCGCGGAGACCCTGCCCTACATCCAGAAGTTCGCGGGGGCGGTGGTGGTCGTGAAATTCGGCGGCAACGCCATGGTCGACGCCGACCTGGCGGCCCGGTTCGCCGAGGACATCGTGCTCATGCACTCGGTGGGCATCCGGCCGGTGGTGGTCCACGGAGGCGGCCCCCAGATCGGCTCCATGATGGAGAGGCTGGGCCTGGAGCAGGAGTTCAGGGACGGCCTGCGGGTTACGGACGCCGACACCCTGGACGTGGCCAGGATGGTGCTGGTGGGCAAGGTGAACCGTGAGGTCGTGTCCGCCATCAACGTGCACGGCGCGCTGGCCGTCGGGCTATCCGGCGAGGACGCCTCCCTGATCAGGGCGTCGGCCAGGAACCCTGACCTGGGCTTCGTAGGCGACGTGGAGGCCGTCAACACCGGGATCCTGGAGAGGATCCTGGCCGAGGACCTCATCCCGGTGGTCGCCACCATCGGCACCGACCCCGAGGGACAGGCCTACAACATCAACTCCGACACCGTCGCCGCCTCCCTGGCGGGAGCCCTCGGCGCCGAGCGGGTCATGTACCTGACCGACGTCGATGGCCTCCTCTCCGACGTGGACGACCCGGCAAGCAGGGTCTCGAGGCTCGACGTCGACGCCCTCGACGCCCTCATCGCCGACGGAGCCGTCTCGGGTGGGATGATCCCCAAGGCCCGGGCCTGCGTGGACGCCGTACGGGCCGGGGTGGGCTCGGCCCACATGGTCGACGGCCGCCTGCCGCACGTCCTGCTGCTGGAGCTGTTCACCGACAAGGGCGTGGGAACCATGGTGCTACCAGCGGGGGAGGGCCCGTCGTGACCACCGCCACCGGCCACGCCGCGGCCATGGGGGCCACCGAATCCGGGCACTGTCCGGTAATGCCCAACTACGGCCAGCCGGCGGTCAGGTTCGTGAGGGGACTGGGAACCGAGCTGTTCGACGCCGACGGCCGGCGCTACCTGGACTTCCTCTGCGGGATAGCCGTCACCAGCCTGGGCCACAGCCATCCCCGGGTGGCGGCGGCGATAGCCGAGCAGGCCTCCACGCTGCTGCACGTCTCCAACCTGTTCGGTACCGAGCCCCAGGTGGAGGTGGCCACGCGGCTGGATGCCCTCATCAGGTCGGGCACGGGCGAGGAGGAACCCGGCCAGGTGCTCTTCCAGAACTCGGGGGCAGAGGCCAACGAGGCCGCCATCAAGCTGGCCAGGAAGTACCAGGGCAGGGGCCGCCATGTCGTTCTCAGCGCCTTCCGGTCCTTCCACGGCCGGACCCTGGCGACCCTGGCGGCCACCGGCCAGCCCGAGAAGCACGAGCCCTTCCAGCCACTACCGGAGGGCTTCCGGCACGCAGCCTGGAACGACATGGAGGCCTTCGAGTCGGCCCTGGACCCCTCCGTGGGCGCCATCCTGTTGGAACCAATCCAGGGGGAGAGCGGCGTGGTGGCCGCCGATCCCGGGTTCATGGCGGGGATCCGGCGGCTCTGCGACGAGCGGGGGATCCTGCTCATCATGGACGAGGTCCAGGCCGGGCTGGCTCGGACCGGGCGCTGGTTCGGCTTCCACCACCACGGCGTCAGGGCCGACATAGTGACCATGGCGAAGGCCCTGGGAAACGGGGTCCCGATCGGCGCCGTCTGGGCGCCGACCCGGATTGCATCGGCGTTCCGGCCGGGCGACCACGGCTCCACCTTCGGCGGACAGCCGCTGGCCGCGGCTGCGGCACGCGAGGTGCTGCGGGTCATGGAGGAGATCGACGCCCCCCGGCTGGCGAGGGACAGGGGCGCCCAGCTGGCCGACCTCCTCGCCGACGTCCCGGGCGTGGCCGGGGTGCGGGGGATGGGGCTGCTTCTGGCCGCCGAGCTGGACCCCGGCACACTGGGCGGCCGGACCGCCGGCGAGGTGGCCTCCGCCTGTCTCGAGGCCGGCCTGGTGCTCAACGGCGTGACCCCCACGGCACTTCGGATGGCCCCACCACTGACCGTGAGCGCCGCCGAGCTGGAGGAAGGCGTGGCCCTGCTGGCCGGCGTGTTGGCAGCCGCTCCGGCAGGGACTGAGGGGGAGGACGGAAGGTGAGGCACCTGCTGGAGGTCGACGACCTGACCGTGGCCGAGCTGGAACGAGTCCTGGAGATGGCCGCCGATCCCTCGCCGCCGCAGGTGCTGGCCGGTGCCGGCATGGCCCTCATCTTCGAGAAGCCCTCGGCGCGCACCCGCAACTCCATGGAGATGGCGGTCGTCCAGCTGGGCGGCCACCCCATGTACATACAGGCCGGTGAGGTGGGCCTCGGCGTGAGGGAGTCGGTCGAGGACGTCACAAGGACCCTGGCCTGCTTCCACGCCTGCATCGGGGCACGGGTGTTCGAGCACGGCACCGTAGAGAGGATGGCCTCCCTCGACGAGGTGCCGGTCGTGAACATGCTCTCCGACGCGGCCCACCCCCTGCAGGCCCTGGCCGACGTGTTGACCCTCAGCCGGGAGTTCGGGGGCACGGCCGGCCGCACGCTCACCTACGTGGGTGACGGCAACAACGTGTTCAGGTCGCTTGCCTTGGCGGCGGGCATGCTCGGTATGGAGGTCCGGTTCACCGGTCCGCCCGGCTACAGGCTGGGCGACGTCGACCGGGACAGGCTGGCATCGGCCGGGGTGTCCTTCGAGGAGTTCGACCGCCCCCACGAGGCCGTCGAGGGGGCCGACGCCGTCTACTCCGACGTCTGGACCTCGATGGGCCAGGAGGACGAGAAGGAGCAGCGGTTGAAGGCCTTCGAGGGCTTCCAGGTGGACTCGGCGCTCATGGACGCCGCAGGCCCCGACGCCGTCTTCCTGCACTGCCTGCCCGCCCACCGGGGCGAGGAGGTCACCGACGGGGTGGTCGATGGCCCCGCCAGCAGGGTGTGGCCCCAGGCGGCCAACCGGATGCACGCCGCGAGGGGGCTCCTGGCGTGGCTGCTCGGCGGGGCGGCAGGTTCGGGGGGTGCGTCGTGACGAAGGTCCAGCGCCAGCACCGGTTGGCGCAGTTGCTGGAGGAGCACCCGGTGTCCAGCCAGCCCCAGCTGGTCGACCTGCTGGCCGCCGACGGCATAGCCGCCACACAGGCCACGGTGTCGCGCGACCTGGACGACCTGGGGGCGGTGAAGGTTCGGGTACCCGGCGGCGAGAGCGTCTACGCCATCCCGGAGCTGCCGTCCGACCGGATGGCCCCCGAGGGTCAGCTCAGGAGGGTCATGGGCGAGTGGGTGGTGGAGGTGGCCTCCTCGGGCAACCTCGTGGTCCTGCGGACCCCGCCCGGCTCGGCCCACGTGGTGGCCTCAGCCCTGGACCGGACCGGCCTGCCCACGGCGGTGGGCACCGTGGCCGGCGACGACACGGTGCTAGTGGTGGCCGCCGAGGGGGTCACCGGATCGGACCTCGCAGGTAGCCTCCGCGAGTTGGCGGGCCTGTGATGGTGCAGCCAGGGGCAGGAGACGGGAGCAAGCTGTGAGCGACGTGGACAAGGTCCTGGACAGGGCCGTTGAGAAGGTCGTCCTGGCCTACTCGGGGGGCCTCGACACCTCCATCATCCTGAGGTGGCTGGAGGAGAACTACGGCTGCGAGGTCGTGACCTTCACAGCCGACCTGGGCCAGGGCGAGGAGATCGAGCCGGCGCGGGCCAAGGCCGAGGCCATGGGGGTCAGGGAGGTCTTCATCGAGGACCTCAGGGAGGAGTTCGTGGCCGACTACGTGTACCCGATGTTCCGGGCCAACGCCCTCTACGAGGGCGAGTACCTGCTTGGCACGTCGATCGCCAGGCCGCTCATAGCCAAGCGGCTCGTGGAGATAGCCGCCGAGACCGGCGCCGACGCCATCAGCCACGGCGCCACGGGCAAGGGCAACGACCAGGTCCGGTTCGAGCTGGGCGCCTACGCCCTGAACCCTGACATAAAGGTCATCGCACCGTGGCGGGAGTGGGACCTGGGCTCCCGGCAGAGCCTGCTCGACTACGCCGAGCGGCACGGGATCCCCGTCGAGATGAAGCGGGGCACCGAGTCGCCCTACTCCATGGACGCCAACCTGCTCCACATCTCCTACGAGGGCGGCCCCCTTGAGGATCCATGGAACGAGCCGGCGACGGAGATGTGGCGCTGGACGGTGAGCCCGGAACGCGCACCCAACGAGGCCACCTACCTGGACCTCACCTACGAGCGGGGCGACGTGGTGGCCATCGACGGCGAGCCCATGACGCCGGCGGCCGTGCTGGCCGAGTTGAACCGGGTCGGCGGGGCCAACGGCGTGGGCCGGACCGACATCGTGGAGAACCGGTATGTGGGCATGAAGTCCCGGGGTGCCTACGAGACGCCCGGCGGCACGATCCTGCTCAAGGCCCACAGGGCCATCGAGTCCATCACCCTCGACAGGGGCGTGGCACATCTCAAGGACGACCTGATGCCCAGGTACGCGGAGCTGGTCTACAACGGCTTCTGGTTCAGCCCAGAGCGGGAGATGCTCCAGGTCGCCATCGACCAGTCCCAGCAGTGGGTCAACGGTCGGGTGAGGCTGCGGCTCTACAAGGGCAACGTCGAGGTCGTCGGCCGGGAGTCAGAGGACACGCTATTTGACGAGGCAATCGCCACATTCGAAGAGGACGACGGAGCGTATGACCAGGCTGATGCGGAGGGCTTCATCAAGCTGAACGCTCTGCGGTTGCGGACCCTGGCGCGCAGGCAGGCGCGGGCTGACTCGAGAGGACAGGGCTGATGGCCACTCTGTGGCACGGGCGGTTCGAGGACGGCCCCGCCGAGGCCCTGCAGGCCCTGAACGACAGCCTCCCCTTTGACCGGCGGATGTTTCGTGAGGACATCGCCGGCTCACGGGCCCACGTGGCGATGCTGGCCCGGGTCGGCCTCATCAGCGACGCCGATGCTGCGGCCGTGGCTCTGGCTCTTGATACGACCGAGGCCGAGTTGGCCGACGGCTCATTCGACTTCGCCGTGTCAGATGAGGACATCCACACCGCTGTTGAGCGGAGGGTCACAGAGCTGGCTGGAGACGCCGGTGCCAGGCTGCACACGGGCCGGAGCCGTAACGACCAGGTGGCCACAGACGTGCGGCTCTGGACCAAGCGGGAGCTTCTGGAGATCGCAGCCCTGATCGGGCGGTTCCAGGCGACCCTGGCTAAGCGGGCCGACGAGGCCGGCGATGCCTACCTCCCCGGGTACACCCACCTGCAGCAGGCCCAGCCGGTTCTGTTGGCACACCACCTGCTGGCCCATGGATGGGCTCTGGGACGGGACGTGGACAGGTTGTTGGACGCGGTTGGTCGGACCGACGTGTCACCGCTGGGTGCCGGCGCCCTGGCCGGCTCGTCGCTACCGCTGGACCCTGACGGCGTAGCCGCCGACCTTGGCTTTTCGGCCCGGTTCCAGAACTCACTGGACGCCGTGTCCGACAGGGACTTCGTGGCCGAGGCGCTGTTCGCCCTGGCGCTGCTGGGCGTACACCTGTCACGGCTTGGCGAGGAGATCATCCTCTGGTCAACAGACGAGTTCGGCTTCGTGGGTCTCGACGACGCCTTCTCCACGGGTTCGTCGATGCTCCCCCAGAAGAAGAACCCGGACATCGCCGAGATCGCCAGGGGTAAGGCCGGCCGGCTCATCGGCAACCTGACCGGTCTGCTGGCCACCCTGAAGGGACTTCCGCTTGCATATGACAAGGACCTCCAGGAGGACAAGGAGCCGCTGTTCGACTCCTGTGACACGGTGAGGTTGACGTTGTTGGCAATGGACGGCCTCGTCTCAACGCTCGAGATGCGGACCGACAAGATGGCCGAGGCCGCCGACAACCCGTTCGGCGCAGCGATCGACCTGGCCGAGTTTCTAGTTGTGTCCGGCATGCCCTTCAGGGAGGCCCACGGCGTGGTCGGCGCCCACGTGCGTGCTGCGCTGGCCGGCGAGGCTCCCCTCGCTGACCTGGTGACAGCCGACGAGCGGCTGGGGCCCGATGCTGCTGCGTTGCTGGAGCCCGGAGCGGCCGTGCGGCGCAGGACCACACCCGGTGGAGCCGGCCCCGAACCGGTGGCCGTGCAGAGGGAGCAGTTCGCCGAACTGCTGGATGCCCAGAGGGCACGGTTGGCCATCCTGTCGTGACCGCAGGGCCAAAACTGCTCTCAGACCTGCTGGAGCGCTCCGGTGTTGAGCCGGCCACCGTGGTCGCCTCGGGTCCGCCGGGGCTGGAACGCGACCGCATTCTCGCCCTGCTGGCCGACCACGATGATGCACTTGTCCGCGCCTGCCGTCCGGGTCACCTGACCGGCTCAGCACTCGTCGTGGATCCTGCTGACCGACGCATTCTTCTCATGCTCCACACCAAGCTGCAGCGTTGGTTGCAGCCCGGTGGCCACGCTGACGGCGACGGGGACCTTGCCCGTGTGGCCCTGCGGGAGGCCACCGAGGAGACAGGCATAGCGGGTCTCAGGGTGTGTGAGCCACCGGTGGACCTTGACGTGCACATCGTGGAACCACCTGCCGAGGACGCCCACGAGCACCACGACGTGCGCTACCTGGTCGTATCGCCTCCCGGAGCGGTCCCTGTCGGCAACGCCGAATCCGTGGTCCTGAGGTGGGTCGAACGGGGTGACCTCGGAGCGCTCGGGGCCGACGAGGGCCTCCTGCGCCTCGCCAGCCGGGCGATGGACCGCCTGGCTGAACTGGAGGCGGAGGGCCTCCTCTAGCCCCGGCGGCTACAGGTCGCCGGGATCCAGGCAGCCCTCCATGTCGTTGACCCGTGCGAAGCCGTTCATGCGCTCCAGCACGCTGCCAGTGCCACCCGGCAGCGCCGACATGAGGGGCCTCACGTCGCCCTCCGTGCGCAGCCGCTCGGCGTGGGCGCGACGGTCGGCCAGGTAGGTGTCCCAGTCCGAGAACCAGTGGGTGAGCAGGATGCGGTCGTCGTGGGTGCCGCCGTCCAGGCGCTTCAGGTCGGCGAGCATCCTGTCCAAGATGTCGGTGGCGGCGTCCAGGTCGTCGCCGCGGGCTGCCGGCGTTGGAGTTTCCGCGGCCGGCCTCAGGCCGGACAGCAGCTCGTCAGCCTCGGTGCAGCGGGCCTCGGCTGCCTCCGGCCAGGACCTGTCCTCCATGCGGTCGGGGTTGCCCGAGGCCGCCAGGAAGAAGGCGTAGAACCACATGGCCACCAGCAGGCCCACGAGGAGCCCCAGCGCCAGCCTCCCCAGGGGGATCCGGCGGGCACCGGGGGGGCGGGTCCTCACTCTGAGACCCTGATGGCCGCCACGGCGCCCGGCCCAACCTCGGTGCCCGCCACCGGTTCCTGCCACCACACCACCCCGGCTGGGGCGTTTGGGTCGTCCGGATCATCGACCACGGTCGTCTCAAAGCCGAGGCCCTCGGCCGTGAGGGTCTCGGACGCCTCCTCGACGGTCATGCCCACGAGGTCGGGCATCAGGAGCAGCTCGACGAGGGCGGGTTCCACGGCCACCTCCACGAGCATGGTGCCGTCCGGCCTTATTCCGGTTCCGATGCCGGGTGACTGGCCGATCACCACGCCCGGCTCGGTGCCGGCCACCTCAACGTGCACCACGGTGGCTATGCGTATGTCGGTGCCCGAGTCGGCCAGGAGGAGCTCCGCGTTGCCGAGGGTGAGGCCGACCAGCTCTGGGGTGGGAACGGCGTCCAGCGGCGGCCTCGTTGTCGTGGTGGTGGAGGACGGTGGTGGAGCCTGGAAGGTCGTCACCGGCAGGTCGGCGTGGGCGGCCTCCATGACGTCCTTCCAGATGAGGGCCGGGTAGGTGCCGCCGTAGACCTTCCGGTCGGTCGTGGGCGGGATCATCGGTATCTGCGCCTCAGGGAAGCCCACCCAGACGGCAGCGGTCCGCTGGGGCGTGTAGCCCACGAACACCGCGTCGGCGTAGTTCTGGGTGGTTCCGGTCTTGCCGGCGGCGGGGCGCCCTATGTCCGCCCTGTGCCCCGTGCCCTGGGTGATGGTGCCCTCCAGGACCCAGGCCATCTGGTCGGCAATGCGGGCGTCCAGCACCCGTTCCTGCTCACGCTGCCAGGACCACAGCTGGGTGCCGTCTGAGCGGGTGACCCGCTTCACGTAGGTCGGGTCGATGCGCACGCCGCGGTTGGCGAGGGTGCTGTAGGCGGTGGCCATGTCCAGCATGGTCGTGTTGGAGGTCCCGAGGATGTTGGAGTTGACCTCCTGGACCGGTGAGCTCATGCCCAGCCGCCTGGCCATGTTGACCACCCTGTGGGCGCCCATCTCCACGCTGAGTTGGGCGTAGACCGTGTTGTAGGAGCTGCGTACGCCGCGTATGAGCGTGACCGTCTCGGCCTCGGGGGGCGGCAGCAGGGCCTCGCCCTCCGGTGGCTCCCAGGTCCAGCCGGGTACGGCCTCGAGGGCCTCCACCCTGAAGTCGAACAACTCTCCCCGGTCGTACTCGTAGCGCCTGTTGTTGATCCATGAGGCCAGCTCCACCTGGACCCTGCGTGTCTTGCGCTCCGACGTGCGGGCCCACACCGTGATGTCCTCGACATGCTCTGGGGGCACGTCGAGGTGCTCCTCCCTGCGCTGGTACTTCTCGAGGGCCGCAAGGCCCTCGTCGAAGCGGGCCTCGGTGCCCTTGTGGCCGTTCACCCCGCCGGTGACCCGCCAGACCCTGTTCTCCTCGAGGGTTCCCGGGATCTCGAACTCGATCACGTTGGGGGCCTCGTAGACGGCCGTGGCGCTCCAGCCGGCCTCCAGGGCCGCGGCCAGGCCTATCGGCTTCATGGAAGAGCCCACCTGGCGGCCCGTACCGATCGCCAGGTTCACCTTGGCGTCCGGGTCGTCGGCGAAGAAGTCCCTCCCACCGACCATCGCCAGGATGTGCCCGTTCTGGGGGTCGGTCACCACGATCGCAGCATCGGGGTGGCCCTGGCCTGCCGGCAGGTGGGCCTCGACGGCCTTTTCCGCGGCCGCCTGCAGGCCCAGGTCGACGGTGGTCTCGATGCGCACGCCGCCCTCGTAGAGCAGTTGCTCCCGCACCCCCCGGGTAGCCCCGAACGCCGGGTTCTCGAGGAACCAGCGCCTCACCTCCTCCACGAAGTGCCCCGCCGGGTACCGAGTCTCCAGGCGGGCGGTGTACTCCTCTGTCTGGGGCGGAGAGGCCATGGCCGAGGCGTGCTCCTCCTCGGTGATGTACTCGTTGGCGAGCATCCGGTCGAGCACCATGTGGCTGCGTCGGAGGCTCTTGTCGTAGTTCAGCAGCGGGTCGTAGCGCCCGGGCAACTGGATGACGCCTGCCAGCATGGCCGCCTCGGGAAGCGTGACCTCGTGGAGGTCCTTGTTGAAGTAGGTCTGGGCTGCGGCCCTGATGCCGTAGGCCCCGTGGCCGAAGTAGACGGTGTTCAGGTACTGCAGCAGGATGAAGTCCTTGCCGTACTCGTCCTCGAGGCGGGTGGCGTACCAGATCTCCTCCAGCTTGCGGCTGGCCGTCTTCTCGGTGTTCTGGATGATCGCCAGCTTCACGTACTGCTGGGTGATCGTGGACCCGCCCTGGCTGATCCCACCGGCCTCGAAGTTGGTGCGGGCCGCCCTGATGATGGCCTTCAGGTCGATCCCGTCGTGGATGTAGAAGCGCTCGTCCTCGATGGCGATGACCGCCTGGCGGATCACCTCGGGTATCTCGTCGAGGCGGCGGGCGCTGGTGCGGTTCTCGGGGGCCACCATCGTCGTGATGTAGGTGCCGTCACCGGCCACGATGACCGAGGACTCGGCGGTCTCGGGGATGGTGATCTCGAACTGGGGGGTCTCGTAGCGGTAGCAGCCGGTGGCGAGGAGGGTGGAGGCCAAGACGGCGGCGAGGGCGCGTACGACCGGGTGGTGCTCTGGCCGCATCCCCCCAGTCTGGCCCCCCGGCGGCCCGGTTTTGCGTCAGCCGGTGTGCCCAATGGACCGTCGGGAGCCCGGTGGGGCTGCATACTGGGGCCCGTGACCGGAGCGCAGATCCTCGACGACCTGGCGGCACGCGGGCTGGTGCAGGACAGCACCGACCTGGGCGCTCTCAGGGCCAGGCTGGAGGAGGGTCCCCTGACCCTCTACTGCGGGTTCGATCCCACCGCCGACAGCCTCCACGTCGGCCACCTGGTGCCCCTGCTGCTGCTGCGCAGGTTCCAGGACGCCGGCCACCGGCCCATAGCCCTTGCCGGCGGCGCCACCGGGATGGTCGGCGACCCGAGCGGGCGCTCCGAGGAGCGCAACCTGCTCGAGGCCGACGAGCTCACTGGGAACGTAGAGGCGGTGGCAGCGCAGCTCAGGTCCTTCCTCCGGTTCGACGAGGGCCCCGCCGACACCGGGGCCGTCCTGGTCGACAACAGGGAGTGGACCGTCGGGGTCGACGTCCTGGACTTCCTGCGGGACGTGGGCAAGCACGTGACGGTCGGAACGATGCTGGGTAAGGAGTCCGTGCGGGCACGCCTGGCGGGTGACCAGGGGATCTCCTTCACCGAGTTCAGCTACATGCTGTTGCAGGCCAACGACTTCTACGAGCTGCACGCCCGCCACGGCTGCGAGATGCAGGTGGGCGGCTCGGACCAGTGGGGGAACATCACAGCCGGAATTGACCTGATCCGCCGGCGCTCGGCTGCGTCGGCCCACGGCCTCACGGTTCCGCTGGTCACCAGGGCCGACGGCGCCAAGTTCGGCAAGACGGCCGACGGCACGGTCTGGCTGGCCCCGACCAGGACCCTGCCCTACGAGCTGCACCAGTACTTCCTGAACGTCGACGACCGCGACGTGGAACGCCTTCTCATGCAGTTGACGCTCGTTCCGGTGGACGAGGTCGCTTCTGTGATGGAGGGGCACCTGACAGCCCCCGAGGGGCGCACCGCCCAGAACCGCCTGGCCGACGAGGTCACGACCCTCGTCCACGGGGCCGAGGAGACCGCCAGGGCCCGCCTGGCCGCCAGAGGCCTGTTCGGGTCCGAGCCCCCCACGGCCGATGTGCTGGAGGCCCTGCGCGGCATCGTGCCGGAGTCGTCCGTGGCCGGGTCCGACCTGGCGGCCGACGAGGCCCTGGTCGACGTCCTCGTCGGGAGCGGCCTCTGTGGCTCGAGGGGTGACGCCCGGCGCACGATCGCCGGCGGCGGGGTGTCGGTCAACGGCGTCAGGGTCGCCGCCGACGACACGGCCCTCCCGGCCGACGCGGCCGTCGGGGGGCGCTTCGTGCTGCTCCAGAAGGGCAGGCGGAACCGCCACCTGCTGGTCGTCTCCTGAAACGGCCCCGAATTGCCCCTCAGGGGGTTGGGGAGGGGTGGGGCGAGCGCTAGTGTTTCCCTGCCCACCGGCGCTTGACCAACCGGTCATCCAGCCTTAGCGTGGGTGGTCGCCCCGACGGCAGGTCCGGTTCCGGATCGAATCGACGGTGCGACCTGAGGGCACCACCGCCTCCCCAGTGGAGACGCGTGCCGGGCGGCCTGCGGCCGCCAGGTGCTCCTTGAAATCGGAATAGAGGACGAAAAAGCCAGTGCGGGCTGTCCAGCGACGATCGCGAGTCGTCCCTGGGCAGACCCTGAACAATTTCAATATGCACTGACGGACAACGGTGGCCGGCTCCGGCCGACCACCATTGCCCTGTGCCAGGTCGACCGGGATTGGTGTCCCGGGCGACCTCGAACTCGCGTCGGCGCCGCCCCCGGGTGGCGTCGCACCATTGATTCGACGGCAGGCGCCGCTTCGGCGGGGTGTGCCCGAGATTTTGACGGAGAGTTTGATCCTGGCTCAGGACGAACGCTGGCGGCGTGCCTAATACATGCAAGTCGAACGCACTCGACCTTCGGGTCACATGAGTGAGTGGCGAACGGGTGAGTAACACGTGAGGAACCTGCCCCGAAGACCGGAATAACCCGAGGAAACTCGAGCTAATACCGGATACCCCCATCTGGTCGCATGGCCGGATGAGGAAATGCTCAGGCGCTTCGGGAGGGTCTCACGGCCTATCAGCTAGTTGGTGAGGTAACGGCTCACCAAGGCATCGACGGGTAGCTGGTCTGAGAGGACGATCAGCCACACTGGGACTGAGACACGGCCCAGACTCCTACGGGAGGCAGCAGTAGGGAATATTGCGCAATGGGCGAAAGCCTGACGCAGCCACGCCGCGTGAGGGATGAAGGCTCTCGGGTTGTAAACCTCTTTCAGCAGGGACGAAAATGACGGTACCTGCAGAAGAAGCCCCGGCCAACTACGTGCCAGCAGCCGCGGTAACACGTAGGGGGCGAGCGTTGTCCGGATTTATTGGGCGTAAAGAGCTCGTAGGCGGTTCAGTAAGTCAGGTGTGAAAACTCGAGGCTCAACCTCGAGAGGCCACCTGATACTGCTGTGACTGGAGTCCGGTAGAGGAGTGTGGAATTCCTGGTGTAGCGGTGAAATGCGCAGATATCAGGAGGAACACCAACAGCGAAGGCAGCACTCTGGGCCGGTACTGACGCTGAGGAGCGAAAGCGTGGGGAGCGAACAGGATTAGATACCCTGGTAGTCCACGCCGTAAACGTTGGGCACTAGGTGTGGGGTCTAGCTAACAGATTCCGCGCCGCAGTTAACGCATTAAGTGCCCCGCCTGGGGAGTACGGCCGCAAGGCTAAAACTCAAAGG
>CAYFOV010000005.1:89872-147941 GCA_964344855.1 uncultured Candidatus Nemicrothrix sp. | reverse complement strand
CACCTCGACCATGCCCACACCCTAAGGACAGGGTGTGACAACGACCGGAAACACCTCAAACCCACCGTGAAACCACCCCAACGGCCGGCCGGTACCTGCCAGCCGACGCAGGCTTGTCGTCCTTCACCATACGGTCAGCCACCCGTCCGGGCCCGTGCGCGAGCATCGGACCATGGACGACCAGCCAGCCACGCCGGTGCATGGAGAGGGAATGGCGGTGGCGGCACTTGCCACCGGCCTCGTCGGGCTGCTGTTCGGCCTGTTGCCACCGTTCTTCATCCTGGCCTGGGTGCTGGGGCTGCTGGCGCTCGTGTTCGGGTTCGTGGGCATGGGAAGGGGGCGGCCGCGGCGGCGGATGGCCGGCACGGGGGCGTTCCTCGGGGCCGCCTCGATCGTGATGGGGGTCGTGGGAGCCGTGCTGCTCTTCACGGTCGTTACCGGCACGGTCGTGGACGCCGTGAAGGATGCCTCCGACGGGATCAGGGCCGACCTCGAGGAGTACCTGGACGAGGTCGAGTCCGACATCGGCGGGGCCATCGACGACGCCGAACGCGACCTCATCGACGAGGTGGAGCGCGAGCTGTCCGGCTGATCCCCGGCTCAGTCCGGGACGAAGCCCAGGTCCCGTGCCGGACCCGCCAGCCAGTCCTCCAGCCAGGTGCCGACCACGCTCTGGCCGTTCGGGGCTGACCTGGGGCTGTCGAGCACGATGAGGCCGGTCGAGATCCCGGATGTGGCGGAGAGCCAGCGCTCGAAGTTGGCCGCTGCCGAAGAGGGGTCGCGAGCATTGTTGACACAGCCGAACTCCACGTGGGCGACCTCGCCCACGCCGTCTGCCGCAGCCCACTCGAGGACCCGTGGGATGGTGGTGTCGAACATGCCCCCGACGGCGTCCCAGTCGCATCCCAGCACGGCCAGGCCGGCCACGTCGTAGCCGCGCAGGTCCAGGCGCTGCACGCTGTCGTACACCTGCCAGACCAGCTTCCCGTCGAAGCCGGCCATCCGGGGCAGCACATCCTGCATGAATGAGTTGGCCGCGTCGGGTCCGAAGTACTTGTCGGGTTCGCCGATCGGCGCCAACCACTCCACCCGGTACGCCTCCGCCATGTCGGCCAGCCCCGCCATCACCTCGGGGAGCTTGGAGACGAAGGTGGGTACCGACGCGGAGTCCAGTACTCCCGGTTCAACACCGGGGGACATCCGGTGGTACACGGGTTCGCCCGACAGGTAGACGCTGAGCCCCGCCGACTTCATCCGGTGGACCAGGTTGCCGACGTAGCAGAGGTTGGCCTCCAGGTCGGAGTGGGTCACCCCGAAGGTCGAGAACGGGTAGCTGACGTGGCCCTCGTCGTCGTAGGGAACCTGGAACACGAGGCCCACGGTGTTCATGCCCAGGGCCTTGATGTCGTCGGCGTCGCCGACCGACTGCTCGCCGGGCGGGTATAGCTGGAAGGCCTTGATCCCGAACATGAACGGCCGGTCGTGGCGGGAGTAGCTGCCCGGCTGGGCCGGGGTGCAGGCTGCCGCGGGAGGCCCTCCCGTGCCCGGGTCACCCTGGCCCGTCTGGGACATGCAGAACCCCACGGCCATCATCTCAGCCCCTACCGGCATGCGGCCTGCTGCCAGCTCGTTGAAGGTGGCCTCGCCCAGGTTCGAGATGATGCAGTCGCGCAGCGCCAGCGATCCGCTGGAGAAGGGGTTGGAGGGCTGGGCCGGAACCGGCTGGGTCGGTGCCGGCGAAGCGGCCCCTGCGGGAGTGTCCTCGACCGGGACGGCCCCGCCCTGGCCGGGCTTGGGGAGGTGGAGCATCCAGTCGCTGCCGGTGATCGAAGCCGGCCCGCAGGTCTGGCTGCGGATCGCCTCGGACGGCTCCCAGGAGCGTCCGTCGGCCGAGGTGTACGTGCTCAGCCCCGGCTCGCCACAGACGATCAGGCGGATGGAACCGTCCGGATCGGCCACGAGGTCCGGGTCCAGTCCGGACGTGGATCCGACGGGCTCGAAGCCGTCATCCGGGGTACCGACGTAGACCCGCACCTCCTCCCTGTCGGCGACCTTCACAGCCAGCACCCACTCGGCTCCCACCACCACCGCCGGGTCCAGGATTCCGGACTCGTCGAGCAGCACCTGGAGCGTGCGGAACTCCTGGCCGTCGTCCGAGCCCATCAGGCAGATGGGCCCCGGATCGCGCGGAGATCCCTCGACACGCATCCCGTTCACGGCTGCCAGGCCGATGCTGCCGTCGGGCAGCCGGAACACATCGGGGTCGATCAGGCCCTGGAACACGTGACCGTCGACCGAGATCGGGCCCAGGTCGCTGAACTGCCCGTCCTCCCAGGTGGCGTGGTGAAGCACGTGGTCGCGGGCGTTCATGGCCCAGACATGGGCGACGCCGTCGACCAGCATCCCGTCGCCGACCGACCAGCCGACACCCAGCAGGTGCTGGTCGGTGATGAGGCCGTCGTCGAGGCGGCCAATCCAGAGCTCGTGGTCGGCGATGCCCTCCTCGAAGGCGGGGGCCCGGCGGGCGATGTCGGTGCAGCCCGGGACCGACGGATCGGGTGCGGAGTAGGTCGTGGTCGTCGTGGGGTGGGTGGCGGTAGGGGTGGGAGCCGGGGGCGTGGTTGAGGTTGCGGTGGTAGGGGGTGGTGTGACCGAAGTGGTCGTGGCCGAGGCCGCGGTTGTGGTCGCCACCGCGGTAGCGGGCGCCGGGGTCGTCGGCTCCGGGGCGGAGGCATCCCCGCCGGCGCATCCCACGGCGACCAGCCAGAGGCCCGCCACGAGGGTCGACGTGAGGAGGTGTCGGCTCCCGGGCATCCGGCGAGTCTGCCAGACCCCGCTCGCCCCGGTCGGGGCCGCACCCGCCGACGGCACTAGGTTGCCGCCATGGCAGGGCTGAAGGTAGGTGTGTCGCTGCGCCCCCAGGCGACGACGGTGGGCGAGATGAGGGAGGCGTGGAGGGCGGCCGACGACATGGGCGCCGACTCCATCTGGACCTGGGACCACTTCTTCCCCCTCTTCGGCGACCCCGACGCCGCCCACTTCGAGGGCTGGACCCTGCTGTCGACCATGGCGGCCGACACCAGCCGGGCCATGGTCGGGATGCTGGTCACCTGCAACAGCTACAGGAACCCGGAACTGCTGGCCGACATGGCCCGCACCCTCGACCACGTGACCGGAGGGCGCATGTACCTGGGGGTGGGCGCCGGATGGTTCGAGCGCGACTATGACGAGTACGGCTACGAGTTCGGCACGGCCGGCGGCCGCCTGCGTCGACTTGAGGCCGACCTGCCCCGCATGATGTCGCGACTGTCGAGCCTGAACCCGCCTCCGGTGGGGGGCCTGCCGCTCCTGATCGGAGGCAAGGGCGAGAAGGTCACACTGCGCCTGGTCGCAGAGCACGCCGACGCATGGAACTCCTTCGGACCTCCCGACAGCTACCAGAGGCTCTGCGGGGTGCTGGACGAGTGGTGTGCCAGGGTCGGCAGGGATCCCGCCGAGATCGAGCGCACGGTCGCCATCGACGCCGACGATGTGGACGACGTGGGGCGCTACGCGGAGGCCGGTGCCTCACACGTGATCGTCGGCCTCAACTCGCCGTTCGACCTGGCACCCCTGGAGTCGTTGATCGGACAGCGCGACGCCCTGGGCTGATCGGGTCTGCCCGCGGGCCATCCGCTCGAGATCCGCGGACCAGGCTGGTTGGCGGGGTTCAGGGCTCCAGACCCCACGCTTCCTCCACGGCGGCTGCCCCCACCGGGTCGTGGGCCAGCAGGTCGTCCCTGTCGAACGGGTAGTAGTCGTTGCGGGAGAACCAGGCCTCGGTCAGCTCGGCGAAGTACTCGCCGTCGTCGGTGGCGGCATAGGCCCGTTCGGTGCCACCGTGGACGTACTCCACCTCGGCGTAGATGCCGCTGAGCATGGCCGACGCGTATGCACCGGCCACCTTGGGTGCCGACCAGCACGGGTCGAACGCCAGGCAGTGCCAGGCGTGGGCAAGCTCGTGCACGGCGAACTCCTCCCGTTCCCCTGGCCCGTAGGCCAGCTCGTCCTCGACGGCCTCGGCGCTGACCCGGATGCCGTTGAGGTATGGGAGGTCCTCGGAGCCGGGCTCCTGGACGTCCTCCATGTAGAGGGCCATGGTCGTGGCATCCTCGTAGGAGCGGTCCACCCACACGGGCGTGTGCCTCAGCGCCCCGAGCGACGCTGGCGGCAGAAGCGAAGCGGCCAGGTGCATCTGCTGCTCCAGGTACCCGATGATCCCGTCCAGCGTGCCGGGGGTGTCGTGGAGGAGGCACTCCACGTAGACGTCCCAGTAGGACACAGCCAGCCGCTGGTGGACGAGGGGGCGCCTGGAAGCGGGGTCGTCACAGTCGGGAACCACCTCGAGCCCACGGTCATGGCGGCGGACGACCAGGGTGTCGCCGGCAGCGGCCGTGAGCACCGGGGAGAGGCGGGCGAACGAGACGATGTGCTCCTCGCCTCCGTTGCCGTCCACCCAGTGGACCGAGTAGGGGCCGCCGTCCCATGGCTCAGGGGCCGCAATGCGCAGCTCGACGCCGGGTCCCGCAGCTCCGAGGGTGATGCTGGTGGACTCCTCGCAGGGAATGGCCGTGACCGCCGCTGGTACGGACGGGTCCAGCGGCGCAATGGCCCATCCGAACACCGGCGTGGGGTCACCGGCTCCACCGGACACTCCCACGGCCACCACGTCAAGGCAGGCGCCGGGCACCATCGGCAGTGTCGGCTCGGGGAAGCTGAGCGTGGTGGTGGGCGGAGGTGTGGTCGGGGGAGGGGCTGTCGTGGTGGTCGGCGGTGGGGTTGTCGCCGGGGGAGCGGTGGTGGCGGTCGTGGTGGCCGGTGCCACGGTCGTCGTGGCCGGGTCCACCGCCACGGTGGTGGTCGTGGCCGGCCGGACGAGCGCCGAACCCGAGACCGGAATGCCGCCACCACCGGCCGATCCGCAGGCCGCCGCTGTGACCAGGACGGCCAGGGCCGCGACCGGGTACCTCACCGTGCGAGTGTCGCACAGGGGGAACCCGCCGGAGGGTTCCCGTGCTTCAGCCCCCGTGCTCGACTCTCCAGCCCTCGGGCCAGGCGTCGGCGCCGAAGTGCCACTCGGCGGTGCTGTAGGTGATGCCCGTGGCAGAGCAGACCAGGAGGTCGCCGACCCGTGCCTCGAGGCGGTGGTGGGCGATCCGCCGGGAGCGGTCCACCTGCGTGGCCGTCGCCACGACCTCGTCGCCCGGCGCCACCTTCCGGTGGTAGGAGACGTCCAGGTTGACGGCCACGGCAACCCGCCCGAACCCGTTAGAGGCGAAGGACATGGCGATGTCGGCCAGCGTGAGGAGGATCCCGCCGTGCCCCACCCCCAGGAAGTTGGCGTGGCCGTCGGCGATCGTCGCCCTCACCGTGGCGTGTCCCGGCTCCCATCCCACCAGCTCGGCTCCGAGGGAGCCGGCCATCGGATCAGAGCGGAACAGTCCGTCCAGGCGGCCGCGCATGTCGGCGGGGAGTTCAGCCACGCCGGCAGGGTAGTGGGCGGGTGGCGATCACCCGGGTGGTCGGGATGGGCGGATTTGAACCGCCGACCCCCTGCTCCCAAAGCAGGTGCGCTGCCAGACTGCGCCACATCCCGGATCGGCGGCCAGTCTACGGTCGGCCACCTGGGGGTCAGTGGCCCCTGAACCGGGCCTTCCGGCGCTCCACGAACGAGGCCACTCCCTCTGCGGCGTCGTCGGTGGAGGCCAACTCCGCCTGTGTCGGGCCGAGGGCGGCGATGGCCGCCGCCTCGCCCTCCTCCAGGTAGCGCATCGACGATGCCTTGGTGGCCTGCACAGCCAGCGGTGCCCCCTCGCAGATCAACTCCGCCAGCTCAATCGCCCGGTCCAACTGGGTTCCGGCCGGCACCACCTCCTGAACCAGGCCGATGCGCAGCGCCTCGTCGGGACCGAAGACGTCCGAGGTCAGCAGGTGGTACATGGCGTTGCCCCACCCGCCACGCTGCACGAACCTGATCGTGGCGCCGCCTGCAGCGTGGATGCCGCGCAGCGGTTCCAGCTGGGAGAAGCGGCAGTCGTCGGCAGCCACGACGATGTCCCCTGCCAGCATCAGTTCGATCCCGAGCGTGTAGGTGACGCCCTGCACCGCCGTCACGATCGGCTTGAGGCACTTGCGCCCGAGTGCGGTCGGGTCGACGGATCCCGTGCCACGGCGCCGATCGCCCGACTTCATGCGGTCGTGCCACCTGGGCAGGTCGAGGCCGGCGGTGAAGTGGTCGCCATGGGCGAAGAGGACCCCGCACCAGAGGTCGTCGTCCTCGTCGAGGCGGGTGTAGGCCTCTACGAGCATGTCCATCATGGACGGGGTGAAGCCGTTCATCTTGGCCGGGCGGTCGATCCCCATGAGCAGGACCGGGCCGCGGACCTCGGTCGTGATGGCGCCCTCGGCGGACGCGTCGCCCCCCATGCGTGCCCCTGTCGTCCTGCGCCCGTGAGGCTCAGGCGACCGAGCGGACCTCCTCGCGCTCGAGCAGGCGCTCCTTGATCGGGAGGCCGAAGGCATACCCACCGAAGTCGCCGTCGGAGCGCTTGACCCTGTGGCAGGGGATCAGCACCGGGATCGGGTTGGAGCCCAGGGCTGTGCCCACGGCCCGCACGGCGTTGGGTCGGTGGATCTCCCTGGCCAACTCGCCGTAGGTGCATGTCTCGCCGGGTGGTATCCGCAGGCAGGCCTCCCACACCGCCTTCTGGAAGGGGGTGGCTCCCCGCAGGTCGAAGGTCAGCTCATCGCGGCGGCCCGTGTTGAACGAGCGCTCGATGCGGCCGAAGAGGTCCTCGGGCATGTCGTCGGCCATGGTGGCCGGCCTCCCGGTTCGGTCGTGGAGTTCCTCCCGGAACCGGGCGAAGGTGATCAGGTTGGCGAATCCGGCTCCGCAGATGCCGTGCGGGTTGTGTGCGATCCACATGCCCCCGATCGGACCCGCCACCTTGGCTATCTCGTCGACAGCCTCGCCCTCGGACTCTGGTATCCCGGCGTCGTTCATGCAACCCCCTGGTGCCGTAGTCGTGACCCCCACACTCTCGCGCAAAAGACGGGGGGGCGCACTACCCCGCCCGGACCCCGTCGGATCCGGTGGATCCCGCCGGGCACACGGACCTCAGCCGTCGTCTTCCTCCTCGAGGCCGGTCCGCACGATCACCAGCGGGCAGGGGCTGTGGTGGGCTATCGCCTGGCTGACCGATCCGAGGCGCAGGCCGGCGAAGCCGCCCCGCCCCCGGTTGCCCACCACCAGCATGTCGGCCCCCTCGGCCGCCTTCATGAGCGTGTCGGCGGCCCGCCCCTTCTTGATGGTGCGCCTGATCTCCACATCGGGGTGGGCAGCGCAGGCGACCGCCGACTCGATCACCTCGGCCTGCATCTTCTCCACCTCGGCCAGCAGGTCGAAGGAGTCGAGCGGCACGTAGCCCAGGTCGGGTGCGGCCGGCACGTAGGTGGGGGAGTAGCAGGTGACCACGTCGACCACGGCGTCGCGGTGGTGGGCCTCCTCGATGGCCCAGATGAGGGCGGCGCGGGCGTAGCCCGAACCCTCGACACCCACGACGATCCGTCGCTCCGTCACCCCAGGGCCTCCCGTGGTCGGTGGCGGCAGGCTGTCCTACTGCCCTCGTGGCGATTCTATGCCACGGTCCCGGGCGGGGTCACCCGGTGGCATGGGGAGACGAGCCGGCCACGGGCCGGCGGCTCAGGTGAGGGCGTCCTGCACCTTTGCCATGGCCTTCTCCTCGGGGGTGTTGAGGGCGAAGGCCAGCTCCGAGACGAGCACGCTCAGGGCCTTGGTGTACAGCGACTTCTCTCCTGCCGAGAGGCCCTTGGCAGCGTCGCGCAGCGCCAGGTTCCGCACGACCTCGGCCACCTGGTAGACGTCGCCGCTCTTCAGCTTCTCCTGGTGGTTCTTGAAGCGGCGCGACCAGTTGGCCGGCTCCCGGATGTCGCGCTTCTGGAGCACCTCGAAGAGGTCCTCGACGTCCTCCTTGCTGATGGGCCAGCGCATGCCGACCTCTTCGGCCTTGTCCACGGGAACGGCCAGGGTCATCTCTCCGTGGGCCATCCGGAGCACCAGGTACTCGGTGGTGGAGCCGAAGGCCTGGCGCTTCTCCTTCTTCTCGATGACAGCCGCACCGTGGTGCGGGTAGACGACCTTGTCGCCGGGCTTGAACGTCAACGCAGCCTCCGGGGGCCTCTGGGGGACGGTAGAGGATACCGCGCCGGTGCGGCGCCCTGACCGTGCCGGGTGGGCGTGTGGTCAGGCGCCCAGCCGCTCGCGGGCGAGCCGGCTGCGCTCGAGCAGGTGCTCCGGTACGCCGTGGGAGGCCGCAGCCCCGGCGTCAGCCTCGTCGTCTGCAGCATCGCCGACGACCTGCTCGGGGGCCTCGGCGGCCAGGCGCTCGGCCTCGGCGCGGTCCACCTGGTACCGCTTCCAGTCGCCGGCGTGGACGATGCTCCCGTGGTCGACCTGTCCGAGGTCGACGCCGTTGTCGAAGCTGACCCAGTAGCGGTACCAGCCGAAGCCGTTGGCCACCCTGACCCTGCCGGTCGTCCCCTCGGGCACCCCGGGGAGGTCGACTGTGGCGACCACCTTCCTGTGGCGCCTGATCGGGAGGCTTCGGTCGATGGTCCTGGTCATGGTCACCCTGTTGGCCGGCTCTGCGACGGGTCGACGCTAGCGGCCTCAGAGGCGTGCGGCGCGTCCCTCGGCCACCAGGCCCACGACGCGTTCCACGACCTCGCCCACGGGAACGTCGGTGCTCTCGCCGGTGGACCTGATGGTCAGTTCCAGGCTCCCTGCCTCTATTCCCCGGGGTCCG
The DNA here is from genome assembly GCA_964344855.1 of uncultured Candidatus Nemicrothrix sp. GTDB lineage: Bacteria > Actinomycetota > Acidimicrobiia > Acidimicrobiales > MedAcidi-G1 > UBA3125. The sequence goes on along the minus strand of CAYFOV010000005.1, from coordinate 139,077 downwards.
ATGGTCAGCCGGAGGGGCACGCCGATCAGCTCGGCGTCAGCGAACTTGACCCCCGGCCTGCCGTCGCGGTCGTCGAGAAGGGCGTCCACTCCGGCCTCCAGCAACTCGCCGTACACGGCCTCCGCCGTCGCAACGGACTCCTCGTGGTCGGCCTTCACGATCGTCAGGACCACCTCGAAGGGGGCCACGCACATCGGCCAGACGATGCCCGAGTCGTCGTGGTGGGTCTCGACGATGGCCGCCATGGCCCGACCCACGCCGATCCCGTAGGAGCCCATGGTGGGCACCCTGCTCACACCGTCGGCGCCCAGCACCGTGACGCCCATGGCCTCGCTGTACCTGCGGCCCAGCTTGAAGATGTGGCCGGCCTCTATACAGCGGGTGACGCCCAGGGTGCCCCCACAGGTGGCACAGGCCTCTCCCTCCTCGACGCTGCGCATGTCGATCCAGTGGTCCACCGCGATGTCGCGGTCAACCTCCACGCCGGTCAGGTGCACGTCGTCCCGGTTGGCTCCGGTCGTCATGCCAGTGCGGCCGCGCAGAGCCGGGTCGGCGTACACGAGCATGTCCACCACTCCGACAGCGCCGAGGCTGCCCGGCGAGGCCCCCAGGGCGGACCTGATCTCGTCCCCACCGGCAGGGGCTAGCTCGACGGCGCCGGTGGCGTCCACGAACTTCTGCTCCAGGAAGGCGTGGTCCCCGCGCAGCAGGACCAGCACCAACTCGCCGTCCATCCTGTAGACGAGGGTCTTGACCTGGTGCTCGGGTGGGTGGCCGGCGTCGGCTAGCGCTGCGATCGTGCGTATGCCGGGCGTCGGGAACGGTTCGGGTGCGTCGGCCCCGGGTCGGTCGGCCACGGGTGCCAGGGCGGCAGTTGCGCGCTCCACGTTGGCGGCGTAGTCGCAGCCGTCGCAGCGCACCACGTCGTCCTCGCCCGCCGGCGAGGCCACCATGAACTCCACCGAGGCGCTTCCGCCCATGGCTCCCGAGGAGGCCTCCACGGGCACGGCGTCTAGGTCGAGGCGGGAGAAGATGGCTGAGTAGGCGGCGTGGTGCAGGTCGAACGAGCGGTCCAGCCCGGCGTCGTCGACGTCGAAGGAGTAGGAGTCCTTCATGGCGAACTCCCTCACACGCAACAGGCCTGACTTGGGGCGGGGCTCGTCCCTGAACTTCCACTGGATCTGGTACCAGATCTGGGGGAGGTCGCGGTAGGAGGAGAGCTCCAGGGAGAGCGTGGCGAAGACCTCCTCGTGGGTCATGCCAAGCGCCAGGTCGGCCCCCTTGCGGTCGGTCAGGCGGAACATCTCGTCGCCCATCGACTCCCAGCGCCCGGACTGCTGCCACAGGGCCGCCGGGTGCATGGCGGGCAGCAGGAACTCCTGGCCGCCGATGGCGTCCATCTCCTGCCTGATCATCTCGGCCACCTTGCGGTGGACGCGCCAGCCCAGGGGGAGCATCGAGTAGTGCCCGGACTGGAGCTGGCGGATGAAGCCACCGCGGACGAGCAGCCTGTGGTTGGCAGACTCGGCCTCGGCCGGGGCCTCGCGGAGTGTCGGTATGAACAGGTTCGACCAGCGCACCGGCCGGGCCTCCTCGGTGGCTGTCGGGCGTCGGGACACCCTAGCGAGGCCGGAACCCCCACTGTCGTGAGGATCGAGGGTCGTGAGGACCCAGTGTCGTGGGGAACCACCGACACCCCTCCCCGTCGGAGTCCGGCCCGGCGTGTCCATCGGGCGCAGGACATGCGACAATCCCCGCATGAGCACCGCCACCGTGAGCATCGACACGCCCGAGGCCGTCACCGCAGAGCTGGCCACCTGGCTGGAAGAGCACTGGGACCCCGAGATCACCCTCGCCGAGTGGTGGGGGCGCCTCGCCGAGGGCAAGTGGTCGCACCCTGCCCTCCCCGAGGAGGCCGGCGGGCGCGGCTACGGCAGGGCTCTCTGCGCCGCGGTCTCAACCTGCATGGCTGAGGCCGGGGTGGTGGGCCCGCCGATAGGCCTGGGCCCGATGCTGGCCGCACCGACCATCGTCGCCCACGGCACACCCGAACAGGTGGAGCGGTTCGTGCCCGAGATCCTGGACGGCTCGATCGCGTGGTGCCAGCTGTTCTCCGAGCCGGGAGCCGGCTCCGACCTGGCCGGGCTGCAGAGCAGGGCGGTGAGGGACGGCGACGAATGGGTCGTGACCGGGCAGAAGGTGTGGACCTCCGGCGGCCACCTGGCCAAGTGGGGGATGCTCATAGCCCGGACCGACCCGGACCTGCCCAAGCACCAGGGCATCACCTACTTCGCCTTCGACATGGAACAGGACGGGGTCGAGGTGCGGCCGCTCCGCGAGATGACGGGCGAGGCCCTCTTCAACGAGGTCTTCATCGACGAGGCCAAGGTTGCCGACGCCAACGTCATAGGCGGCCTGGGCAACGGCTGGAGGGTCGCCAACACCACGCTCATGATCGAGCGGGCCAACCTGGGCTCGGGAGGCAAGCAGCCGCCCTCGATCTCGGGAGGGCCCATGACCGGGCGCCTCAACCAGCCCGTCGGCCCCCTGGCCAGGCGCGACACCAGGGGCCCGGACGGGGAGGCAGGCAGGGGCATCAGCGTCAGGCGCCTGATCGGCATGGCGGAGGAGGCGGGTCGCTCCGGTGACCCGGTGGTGCGCCAGGAGATCGCCAGGCTCCACATCCTGAGCGAGGTGAATCGCCTGAACCTCCTGCGGGCCAAGGCCGGCGGCAGCCGGACCGGCGCCGAGGGCAACCTGGCCAAACTGGCCATGAGCGAGCTGGTCAGGCGCAGCAGGGAGGTGGGCAACCTGGTCGTCGGGGCCGACGGAATGCTGGCGTCCTCGGCCAGCGCCACGGGTGGGGCGGTTCAGGAGGTCACGCTCTTCAGCCCGGCCCCGTCCATCTACGGAGGTACCGACCAGGTGCAGCGCAACATCATCGGCGAGCGGGTGCTGGGCCTGCCAAAGGAGCCGGGCCACCCCAAGGAGACCCCGTTCAGGGACCTGCCACAGAACTGAGCCGGCCGGGTCCCGTGTTCAGGGGCCGGCCCGCTCGAGGTGGTCGACAAGGGCCAGGCGCACGCCGGCCGGTTCCTCAAGCATCGCCATGTGGCCGGTGCCGGCCAGGTCGACCACGGTGGGGCCTGCTTCCGCGCTGAAGGCCTCTACAAGGGGCTGGGCGGCCCGGCGGGAGGTCATGCGGTCGCCTCCGGCCAGGATGAGGGTCACCGGGCAGGTGACCTGCGCGGCGGCCTCCTCTGCCCCCTCGTAGGCGGCGCAGGCCCGCAGGTCGGAGGCCAGCACCCCCGGTGCCGACCTCTCCAGCAGGGCCTGTGTGCCACCCAGCATCCACAGGCCCGGAGTTGGGTTCTGCCCGACGTGCTGGCGGGTGCCGTGGGCCCACGAGGTGATGAGCTGGGCGGCCCTGACGTCGTCGTCATCGGCCGCTTCCTGCAGGTCGGGGTGCACCGGCATGGCGGCGGCGACCCCCACCAGCACGGCGGAGGCGACCCGGTCGGGGTACGAGGCGGCTGCCTCAAGGGACACCAGGGCCCCCATCGAGTGCCCGACCACGTGGGCCCGTCCGCCCAGTTCGTCCACGAGGGCCGCCACCCAGGCCGCCATCTCCCCGACGGTGCCGGGTGGCGGGCCCTCCGAGCCGCCGTGGCCGGGTAGGTCCACCGCAAGGGCCCGGTAGCCGTGGTGGGCGAGGAACCTGGTCTGGTGCGACCAGACAGAGCGGTCCATGCCGGCCCCATGGACCAGCACGACCAGCGGGTCACCCGGATGGGCCTCCAGGGGCACGGCGCCCGTGGCTGCGTTGACGCTGCGGCCGTCGACGGTGAGGCGCATGGGGTCCTCAGCGCTGCGAGGCCCGTAGGGCCTGCGACAGGTCCTCGCAGATGTCATCGGGGTCCTCGAGGCCCACGGAGAGCCTGACCAGGTTCTCGGCTATTCCGGCCTCCTCCAGGTCCTGGCTGCTCATCTGCTGGTGTGTCGTGGAGCCGGGGTGGATGACGAGGGTCTTGGCGTCGCCCACGTTGGCCAGGTGCGAGGCCAGGCGGACCGACTCGATGAACCTCCGGCCGGCCTCACGGCCGCCCACGACGCCGAAGGACAGGATGGCTCCGGCGCCGTCCGGGTAGAGGCGGGCAGCCAGGTCGTGGTCCGGGTGGCTGGGGTGCTCAGGGTGTCGGATCCACTCGACGGCCTCGTGTCCGTCCAGCATCTCGAGCACCTGCCGGGTGTTGTCCACGTGGCGGGCCATGCGCAGCGGCAGTGTCTCGACCCCCTGGAGTATGTAGAAGGCGTTGGCCGGGCTCATGCAGGCCCCGAAGTCCCTCAACCCCTCGGCCCTGGCTCTCATTGACATGGCCTGTGGCCCGAACTCCTCGGTGAAGGTGATGCCGTGGTAGCCCGCGTAGGGCTCCGACAGCGTGGGGAACAGGCCCGAGGACTCCCAGTCGAACCGGCCGCCGTCCACCACCACGCCGCCGATGGCGATCCCGTGGCCCCCGAGGAACTTGGTGGCCGAGTGTATGACGACGTCGGCGCCGTGCTCGATCGGTCTCATGAGGAAGGGGGTGGCGAAGGTGGAGTCCACCGCCAGGGGCAGGCCGTGGGCGTGCGCCACCTCGGCAACGGCAGCGACGTCAAGCACCTCGATGCCGGGGTTGCCGAGCGTCTCGGCAAACACCAGGCGTGTGTCGGGGGTGATGGCATCGGCGAAGGCCTGAGGGTCGCGCGGATCCACGAACGTGGTCGTGATTCCGAACCGGGGCATGGTCAGGTTCAACATGTTGTGGGTGCCGCCGTAGATGTTGCGGCTGGCGACGATGTGGTGGCCCGCCTCCATGAGGGTCGCCACCGCCAGGTGCATGGCGGCCTGCCCGCTGGCCGTGCATACCGCCCCGACGCCGCCCTCCAGGGCCGCCAGACGCTCCTCCAGCACCGCCACCGTCGGGTTGGAAATGCGGGAGTAGATGTGGCCGCTGACCTCCAGGTTGAAGAGGCCGGCAGCGTGGTCCACCGAGTCGAACACGTACGAGGTGGTCTGGTGGATGGGCACGGCCCGCGATCCCGTCGAGGGGTCGGGCTGCTGGCCGGCGTGCAGGGCGCGCGTGTCGAAGCGCCTGAACTCCGGTTCGACCATGGGTGGAGGTTAGGGGATCGGCCGGGGGCGGGTCGCCTCAGCAGGCGACCAGGTCGCTAAGCCTGTCGAGGCTGTCGCCCGAGCCGATTGCCACGATCACGTCACCGGCTGCGAAGGGCCTCTGGCCCAGGTCGTCGGTGTGGAAGGTGTCGTGCTGGTCGCGGACGGTCAGGACCACGGCACCCGTGCTGGACCGTATGGAAAGGTCGTCGATGGTCCGGCCCTCGAACGAGCAGCCGTCGGGGACCTTGAACTCCCGGAGGGTCGCCTCGAAGGTGCCGTCGTGCACGACCACGTCCACGAAGTCGGCCACGTTGGGCTGGGTGGCGAGGCTGGCCATCCGGTAGCCGCCGATCTCGTAGGGGTTGACCACCCTGTCGGCACCCACCTGGTGCAGCTTCGTGATGCTCTCGGCCTCGTCGGCGCGGGACACGATGAACAGGTCGGGGTTCAGTTCCCTGGCGCTGAGGGTCACGTAGAGGTTGTCGACGCTCGACCCGAGGGCGGTGACGAGCGTGCCGGCCCTGGCTATTCCGGCCCGGCGCAGCACGTCGTCGCTGGTGGCGTCACCGAGCACGTAGAGGCCGCCGTGGGCGATCAGGCGCCCCTCCTCGACGTCGACGGTCACGACCTCCTGGCCGACCGACTGGACGAACGACGTTATGGAGCGCCCTACGCGGCCCATTCCGCACACGATCAGGTGACCGCTGAGGTCGTCGATGTGGTGCTGCATTCGGTACCTCCGGTACTGGCCGGTGATCCGGCCCTCGACGATGCTCTCGATGACGATGCTGGCGCCGTAGAGCATCGAACCAGTCCCGACCAGGATCAGCGCCGAGGTGAAGACCTTCCAGGTTGTGCTCGGGACCCCGTCGGCGATCTCGCGGAAGCCGACGGTGCTGACCGTGACGATCGTCTGGTAGACGGCGTCGACGGGCCCCAGCCCCAGGAGGATGTAGCCGGTCGAGCCTGCTCCCAGGACGGCGAGCAGCAGGCCGGCTGCGTTGGCCAGCCGACTGCGTGCCGGCCGGCGGTTCCGACGGAACATCCCCGCAGGGTATCCACGGGGGCCGTCAGGCCGCCCGCCGTAGGAGGGCCGGCCGGGGGAGTAGCGTCCGCCGGGCCGGATCGGCAGGCGAGGGGAGGAAGCCGTGCGCATCGGGTTCATAGGCCTTGGCAACGTCGGGGGGAAGTTGGCGGGGAGCCTGCTGCGCAACGGCTTCGACCTGGTCGTCCACGACCTGGACCGTGGGGCGGCAGCCGCCCTGCTGGAGGGCGGTGCCACCTGGTCGGATTCGCCGGCCGAGATGGCCTCCACATGTGACGCAGTGGTCACCTGCCTACCCTCGCCGGCAGCCTGCTCGCAGGTCGTGGAGGCCGATGGCGGCCTCCTGGCTGGCCTCAGGTCCGCCGGTGGGGCGGGCAGGACGTGGATGGAGATGAGCACCACCGATGAGGCCGAGGTGCGCCGGATGGGTGCGCTGGTCGAGGCCACCGGGGCCTCCGCCGTGGACTGCCCCGTCTCGGGGGGCTGCCACCGGGCGGCCACGGGCAACATTTCCATCCTGGCCGGAGGCGACAGGGCGGCCTTCGAGCGGGTGCTGCCGGCCCTCACGGCCATGGGACGCCAGGTCCTCCACACCGGCCCGCTGGGGTCGGCTTCCGTCCTGAAGGTGCTCACCAACTACCTGGCTTCGGCGAACCTTGTCTCGCTCTGCGAGGCCCTTACCACTGCCGCCGTGGCAGGCCTGGACCTGGGCACCGCCTATGAGGCGGTGCGCATCTCGTCGGGCAACTCGTTCGTGCACGAGACCGAGGGCCAGGTGATCCTGAACGGCAGCCGCGACATCAACTTCACCATGGACCTGGTGCTCAAGGACGTGGGCCTTTTCGACGACCTGGCCCGGCGGTTGGAGGTACCGCTGGAACTGTCACCACTGCTGGTGCAGATCTTCCGCGACGGTCTGGAGCGCTACGGCCCCCGGGAGTGGTCGCCCAACATCGTGCGTCGCCTCGAGGAGGCCACCGGCACCACCGTGCGGGCGCCGGGGTTCCCCGCGGAGATGGTCGACGACGAATCTGAGGAACCCGGCCGGGAGGTGCTCCCGAGGCGCTGATCCCGGTTCAGGCGACCGGCGGCTCGTCGAGGTGCAGCGGCGCGTAGAACTTCAGGTTCGACGCCAGCAGGTCCCAGACGGTGGCGTCGGTCCCGGGGAGCTCACCGGCGTGTACGCCCAGGGGATCCACCCTGTCGCCCCAGCGCATGACCGTGGACCCCCAGGTCACGCCACCCCCGAAGGCGGTCAGCAGGACCACGTCGCCTGGCTCCACCCGCCCGGCCTCGAGTGCCTCGGCTATGGCCGTGGGGATGGAAGCGGCGGCCGTGTTGCCCGTGTGCCCGATGTTCACGAAGACCTTCCCGGGGTCGATGCCGAGGCGTCGGGCGGCGGCGTCGATGATCCGGGCGTTGGCCTGGTGGGGGATTACCACGTCGACGTCGTCGGCCGTCAGGCCCGCCCGCTTCAGGGCACGTGTGCTGGAGGCCGCCAGGTTCGAGACGGCGATCTTGAAGACCGCCTGGCCCTCGAAGTGCAGGCGTGTCTCCTCGGGCGACTTGCCCCAGTAGGGGTCACCCCTGGTGCCCATGGCCTGGACAACCATCGTGCCGCTCTTCGAGCCGTCCGCGCCCAGGTCGACCGACAACACCCCGGCGCCGCCCTCGGAGGCCTCGTAGACGGCGGCGCCCGCACCGTCGCCGAAGAGGATGCAGGTCGACCGGTCGCGGTAGTCCAGAGCCACGTGCAGCTTCTCGACGCCAACCACCAGCACGCGCTCGGCGAAGCCGGACTCGACCAGGCCGGCCACGTTGGCCGTGGCGTAGACGAAGCCGGAGCAGGCTGCGTTCAGGTCAAAGGCAGCGGCGTTGACCGCACCCAGGCGCTCCTGGAGCATCGAAGCCACGCTGGGGCAGAGCAGTTCCGGTGTGCACGTGGCCACGACCACGAGGTCCAGTTGTTCCGGTTCCAGGCCCGCACAGGTCAGGGCCCTGCGGGCGGCCAGCTCGGCCAGGTCCGTGCCCTCCACGTGGGAGATGTGGCGGGTGTGGATGCCGGTGCGCTCGACGATCCATTCGTCGTCGGTGTCGCAGAGGCGTTCAAGGTCGGCGTTGGTGAGCTCCACGGGTGGGATGCAACTGCCCCACCCGGTAATCGTCGCACGCCTCGTCACTGGTCAGACCTCCCTGGCCGGGCTGAAGTGTCGCACGCCACCGGTGGCCGTGCCACCAGCACCTCCGCTTCGCTGCGTCCCCGCCCTCAGGGGTGGCCGAAGCCGCCACCTCCGGGCGTCGAGATCTCCACCACGTCGCCCGGGCCGACCTCGCAGCCGGCGGTTCCCGGCAGCAGTTCCTCGCTGCCGTCGGCCCGTATGACCCTGTTCACCCCCACGGCGCCGGGTTCCCCGCCGCCTACCCCGTAGGGGGGGACCACCCGGTGCGATGACAGCAGGCTCACGGTCATGGCCTCGTCGAAGCGCATCCGCCTGACCGTGCCGTCTCCGCCCCTGTGCCTCCCTGCTCCACCCGAGCCGCGCCGGATGGCGAAGCTCTCGAGCAGGACCGGGTAGCGCCACTCGAGTACCTCGGGGTCGGTGAGGCGCGAGTTGGTCATGTGGGTGTGCACCGCATCGCAGCCGTCGTGTTGGGCCGTGGCCCCGGCTCCTCCGCAGACCGTCTCGTAGTACTGGTAGCGGTCGTTTCCCCAGATGAAGTTGTTCATGGTTCCCTGCGGGGCGGCCATCACCCCGATGGCGCCGAAGAGGGTGTCCACGATCAGCTGCGAGGTCTCCACGTTGCCTGCAATCACCGCCGCCGGGTACTCGGGGCTGATCATGGACGGCGACGGCAGCACCAGCTCGAGGGGGACCATGCAGCCGGCGTTCAGCGGGATGTCGTCGTCGACCATGCACCGGAACACGTAGAGCACCGCGGCTTGGCAGACGGCCCGGGGTGCGTTGTAGTTGCCCGGGTGGGGTCCGCTGGTTCCGGTGAAGTCCAGGGTGGCGGAGCCGGCCTCCCCGTCGACGGTGATGGCCACCGAAACCTGGTGGCCGTCGTCGGTGCCGTAGGTGAAGGAGCAGTCGTCGAGGGTCCCGACCAGGCGGCGCACTGAGTCCTCGGCATTGCGCTTCACGTGTGCCATGTAGGCGTGGACCACCGGCAGCCCGTAGTGGTCGACCACCCCGAGCAGCTCGGTCGTGCCCTTCTCACAGGCCGCCACCTGGGCCTTCAGGTCGGCCACATTCTGGTCCGGGCTGCGGGCGGGCCACGGTCCCGATGCCAGCAGGTCCCTCAGGTCGTCCTCCAGGAACACCCCGTCCTCGACCAGCTTCTCGCCGTTGAGCAGCACGCCCTCCTGGTCGACCGAGGTGGAGTTGGGAGGTGCCGATCCGGGGGTCATGCCACCCACGTCGGCGTGGTGGCCGCGGGACGCCACGTAGAAGATGATCCCGTCACCGTCGAACACCGGCTTGACGACCGTTATGTCGGGCAGGTGGGTGCCGCCGTTGTAGGGGGCGTTCAGGACGAACACGTCGCCCGGCGACATGCGGCTGGGCTGGGTGTCGCCCGGTTCGGAGTTCTGGGCGATGACCGACTTGATGGTCTCGCTCATCGACCCCAGGTGCACAGGCATGTGGGGGGCGTTGGCGATGAGGTCACCGCCCGGGTCGAAGATGGCGCACGAGAAGTCCAGCCGCTCCTTTATGTTGACCGAGGCGGCGGTGTTCTCGAGCACCACGCCCATCTGCTCGGCCACGTTCATGAAGAGGTTGTTGAAGATCTCGAGCTGCACCGGGTCGGCCCGGTCGGTGCCCAGCTCGACCTGGTCTGGCCGGGGCGCCACGCGGGTGACGAGCAGGTCGCCGGACGGCTGGACCACGGCCTGCCAGCCCGGCTCCACCACGGTCGTGGCGTTGGCCTCCACTACGACCGCAGGCCCGTCCACGACGGCTCCGGCTGCGAGGGCCTCCCTGTCCACGAAAGCGGTGTCGTGCGCGGCGCCGTCCATCACGGCCTGGAACACGCCGAGAGGCTCGGCGGCCTGGCCGTCGCCGTGGGCGGTCGTGGCGGCGACCGTGTCGGAGTGCCCCACAACCTCCACCTGGACCGACTCCACGATCATGGGCTTCCCGGCCGACGTGAACCCGAACCTGGCCCGGTGGGCAGCCTCGAACGAGGCCACCACCTCGCCGACCGGCCCTAGCGGAACGTGGATGGCGGTGTCGCTCCCGTCGTATCGCACGGCAACCCGGGGGAACGCCTCGACCTGACCGGCTGCCACACCCTGGTCGGCCACCTTGGACCGACCCTCAGACTCGATGCGCTCCACGACCCCGGTCAGCGCCTCAAGGGCCTCCGCGCTGAGTGCAGCCTCCACCGCCTCGTCGCCGACGGTTCGGAGGTCAGCCAGCCCGATCCCGAGGGCGGAGAGCACGCCGGCGTGAGGGTGCACGAGCACCTGCTCTATTCCAAGCCGGTCGGCCACGAGGCAGGCGTGCTGGCCCCCGGCGCCGCCGAAGCAGACCAGCACGTAACCGGTCACGTCGTGGCCCCGCTGGACGGAGATCTTCTTGATGGCGTTGGCCATGTTCTCCACGGCGATCTCGAGGAAGCCGGCGGCCAGGTCCTCGGGGGTGGTGGGCCGCCCGCTGGCCTCGGACACCTCGTCGGCGAGGGAGGCGAAGAGCCCGTGCACCACCTCGACGTCGAGGGGCTGGTCGCCCCCGCTGCCGAAGACGGCGGGGAAGAACTCCGGCCGAAGGCGCCCCAGCATCACGTTGCAGTCGGTGATGGTCAGCGGGCCCCCGTTTCCGTAGCTGGCCGGCCCGGGGTCGGCCCCCGCAGAGTCAGGGCCGACCCGCATCCGCGCCCCGTCGAAGTGGGCGACCGACCCGCCGCCGGCCGCCACGGTGTGGATGAGCATCATCGGGGCGCGCACCCTGACCCCGGCCACCTCTGTCTCGTAGGTGCGCTCCAGCTCGCCGCCGTAGTGGGACACGTCGGTGGAGGTGCCACCCATGTCGAAGCCGATCAGGCGGTCGAAGCCCGCCGCCCGGGCCGCGGCGACCATCCCGACCACGCCACCGGCCGGGCCCGACAGGAGGGCGTCCTTGCCGTGGAAGTGGCGGGCGTCGGTGAGGCCGCCGTTGGACTGCATGAACATGAGAGGCGGCGAGCCCGATCCGCCGGCAGAGAGTCGTTCCTCCACACTCCGGACGTAGCGCCGCAGGACCGGCGAGAGGTAGGCGTCGACCACCGTCGTGTCGCCCCTCGAGACCAGCTTCATGAGCGGGCTCACCCGGTGACTGGCCGAGACCTGGGTGAAGCCCACCTCTGCCGCCAGTTCGGCCAGGCGCTCCTCGTGGTCGGTGTGCCGGTAGCCGTGGGTCAACACGATCGCCACGGAGCGCAGCCCCGAGTCGTGGGCCCGTCGGAGGTCCGCCAGGGCACGGTCCTCGTCGAGGGGCCTGACCTCCTCGCCGCGGGCCCCCATGCGCTCGTCCACCTCCACGACCGCCGTGTAGAGCATCTCGGGCAGCACGATGTCGAGGGCGAACAGGTCGGGGCGGGCCTGGTAGCCGATGCGCAGGGCGTCGGCGAAGCCCTGCGTCACCACAAGCAGGGTCGGCTCGCCCTGCCGTTCGAGGAGGGCGTTGGTGGCGACGGTCGTGCCCATCTTCACGTTGTCGACCAGCGAGGAGGGGACGGCCTCGCCGGGCGGCAGGTCCAGCATCCGCCGTATGCCCGCCACGGCGGCGTCGCTGTAGTGGCGGGGGTTCTCCGACAGCAACTTGTGGGTGACGAGGCCGCCGTCGGGCCTCCTGGCCACGACGTCGGTGAAGGTGCCGCCGCGGTCTATCCAGAACTGCCACCCAGGCGTAGCCCCTGCCATGGCGGGGGAGTCTGGCACGGGGGGAGGTGGGAGGGAACGCCGCACCCGGTGGCCCGGTGGCGGTGGGTGTGTGCAACCCTCGGTATGTGGCCGACAGGCGTTCCGATACCCCGACTGCCTGGTCGGCTGTGGAGGTAGCCGGGCCGGCCGGTCGGATCCAGGTCCACTCGACAGGCTCGGGCCACGCCGTCGTGATGCTCCCATCGCTGGGGCGAGCCGCTTCCGACTTCTACGACCTGGGCGGCCGCCTGGCAGCGGAGGGCTACAGGGCAGTGGCCCCCGAGCCGCGTGGGATCGGCGGTAGTGAGGGGCCGCTCGACGAGGTGTCAATGGCCGACCTGGCCGACGACGTGGCGGCGGTGGTCACGGCCCTGGGTTCCGCTCCGGCCACGCTGGTTGGCCATGCCTTCGGCAACCGGGTCGCCCGGCTGGTCGCCGCCCGCCACCCGGACCTGGTGGATGGCGTGGTGCTGCTGGCCTGCGGCGGGAGGGTCCCTCCGGCCCACGAGCACGGCCTCGCACTGCGCCGGGTGTTCGACACCGAGGCATCCCCGGAGGAGCACCTTGCAGCGGTCGACACGGCCTTCTTCGCTCAGGGCAACGATGCATCGGTGTGGGAGGGGGGCTGGCACCCCGAGGTGGCCCGGGCGCAGGGCCGGGCTGCCACCGACGCCGACCTGGAGTCCTGGTGGGAGGCAGGATCAGCAGAGGTGCTGGTGGTTCAGCCGGCGGACGACGTGATCGCCCTGCCGGCCAATGCCCACGACATAGTCGAGCGCCTCGGCGGGAGGGCGGCGTTGGTGACCGTCCCCGACGCCGGCCACGCCCTGCTGCCAGAACAGCCTGAGGCGGTGGCCGGGGCCGTCCTGGGTTGGTTGCGGGGACGCAGCCTCTGAGAGACGGAGCGAAGATCCCGCGGATTCGATCGGCCTTGGGGCCGTCGACCAGCGATCCCGGAGTCCCGCCACTGCCCGGTGCAGCCTCTACGGTGTCCTCCTGCGTGCCCGTGGGGGCAACCGGCGGGGCTCCGGCAGCGTCGGCTACGGCGCAGAGACGGTTCACAGAAGGTGGAGGGAAGCAGTGCGCACAGTCGGGTATTCCACTAGAGCCCTGGTGTTGGCGATCGGGTTTGTCGTCGCAGCCGGCTGCACCTCATCGGGGGACGCTGGCCCATCGACCACGTTGGCAACTCCACCGCTGCCAACGTCTGCGACACCGGCCACGACGGCGCCGGCCACGACCGACCCCGCGGTTGGGGCGGCCGGGGAAGAACCGCCCACGTCCAGCATCGCTCTCCCGATCACGCTCGAGAGCGGGGGCGAGGTCGAGATCACGGACTGGGGGAGCGACCCGGAGCACTTCCTCGGCGGAAGCGGCTGGACCCCTGAGAACGGCTATCCGATCGGGCCGCTGCTGCAGGCCCAGATGGATGGGGCCGCTGACTGGGGATACGACTGGGAGACCTACTGCGCCCTCGCCAACGACTGGGTGGACTACATCACCCCGGGACCGTCCTCCCTCGAGCCCGTGGACCTCTACACGTACTTCGGGACTCAGAACCACTACCTGATCCACATCCGGTCAGTTTCCGCCGCGGGGCCCTTCATGGAGACACCTGTTGGCAATGGTGACTGGCCCGAGCATCTGGATCGACTCACAGTTTGGGAGGCCTGGGGGGAGTACCACGAGGCCATTGTCGAGTTGATCCATGCGCTCTCCGACAACTCCTGGGACTACACCACCCCGGAGCTGTCCGCGGACAACCCGGAGCTGTCCGCCCTGTCCCAGGGCCTGGCAAACCATCTGATTGCGGACTGCGGAACGGCGACTGTGGCTCAGGGTGTCGTTGGTGACCTCGAGTTCGAGTCCTGCTACATGCTCGCCGTCCATCGGTACGGGTGGAGTGCCCACGAGAGCAACGGCGAGGACGCGTTCGCCGAGTGGGCCGGACCGCCGATTCTGGCGGCCTTGAACGTCTACAGGGACGGGGAGATCGAAGAGGCCAGAACCATGATCCGGACGGTCTACGACGAGCTCGTGGCGACGGTGGCCAATGCGCCCACGGAGGGATCAGCCGTCGAGGGTCTGAGCTGTGGTCAGACGCCGACCGGGTAGCCACCGTCGGGAGCGCCGCAGGTTGGCTGGTGGAGGTGGCCGGCACCTTGATGCCCTTCTGGTCAATGAGGTAGGCGACATGCCAGAGACCGGTCCAGTCGGCGACCTGGTGGTCTGAACAGCCGTACCGGAGGTCGAACGGACTCCACCCATCTGCCCTTCCAACCCAACGGCTGACCCTCGCCTCTGATCTCCACGCGCCGTTCGGTCGGCAGGGGCCGCGGCCTCAGAGAGGCGGGTCGGGGCCGGTCGGCAGGGTCCTAGGACCGTGACCGGCGGGTGAGCAGTTGGCGTAGGTCCAGGGCCAGGTCCACGACCTCGCTTGCCGGGACGAGCATGCGTCCCGAATGCCCCCACTCGGCCAGCCGCCTGTCGAGGAGGGCGACCGCTTCACCGGCCAGCGGCTCGGCGCTGGTGCTCGGCGACGGTGTCGTCGGAGGGGCTGTTGCCGTTGCGGTCGTGGTCATGGCGCCATTCTCCGCCCACGGCGGGTCGGCCGACCAGTGCCGTCGGTCCCGAACGCCCAGGGACCTAAGTCACCCCCGGATCGGTTGCCCGTAGAAGAACGAGGCCGATCCTGAGCACCTGGTTGTGGAGCTGGGGGGAATCGAACCCCCGTCCGTCGATGTGTGACCGAGCGCGCTACGACCATTCCCGAGATTGCGGCTCACGGCAGCCACACCGCCGGGTCGGATGGGCCACTAGGGCCCGGCCGCGGGGTCTTTCCCCCGGGTCAGCGTTCTTCCACGCCGCCAGCGGTCTGTCCCAGCTGTCTCCACCGCTTCTGTTGCCGGGTTGCGGTGGACCGACCCCGCGTGCCGTTGCCGGTCGCAGTGACTCTCAACTACCTGAAGGGTCAGGCGGCGAGAGCGAGATCGTCCGTGTTGGCGTCTCTTTGGGTGCCCCGTTTAGGGAGTCTGGGCAACTCCGGTCGCACGACACGCCCACTGCCATCGGCGTCGAAACCGATCAGCCCCGTGGTGTGAGCGACGGCCCTGTGGGGCCGCCGCAGCGTGCGGGTGATGCTCCGTTGTCAAGGTCCGCCCTCCAAGGCTACCGGGGGTCCGTGACGGCCGTCCCGGGTAGGGCAGCGTCCCCCGGCAACGGCAAGAATCCGCCGATGGACGAGAGCAGGGCCGCCGCCTTCCAGTTCATCCCCGGCTCCGGACCACCGACGATCGTGGAGCGGGCCGAGGGCTGCACCCTCTACCTGGGCGGCGGTCGGGAGGTGATCGACGCCGGTGCGGGGGCGGTGGCCGTCAACATCGGCCACGGTCGGGCGGAGGTGGCCGACGCCATGGCCGAGGCCGCCCGACGGGTCTCCTACGCCATCCCGCCCTGGGCGACCGAGGAGAGGGTGACCCTGGTCGAGGCCCTCAGGGAGCACTGGCTGCCACCGGAGTTGAGCAGGGTGGGACTGGTCAGCGGCGGCTCTGAGGCGGTCGACTCGGCTGTCCGCCTGGCACTCAGCCACCAGGCCGCGGTGGGACAACCCGGCCGTTGGAAGGTCATCGGCCGGGAGACCTCCTACCACGGGACCACCATGACCACCCTGGCCGTTGGCGGCCACGCCTCACGTCGCCGTGGCTTCGAAGGCTTCCTGACGGACTTCCCCAAGATGCCCGTGGCCGACGCCGAGGGCCTGGAGAAGGTCATCGAGGCAGAGGACCCGGCAACGGTCGCCGCCGTCATAGCCGAGCCGGTCATCGGGGCGGCTGCCGGGGCCCTGGTCCCGCCGGACGGCTGGTGGTCCGACGTCAGGACCGCCTGCGACCAGCACGGGGTCCTGCTCATCGCCGACGAGGTCATGACGGGATTCGGGCGCACCGGGCGGAGGCTCGGCATCGACCACTGGGGTGTGGTGCCCGACATTGCCGTGGGCGGCAAGGGGCTCTCGGGGGGCTACGCACCGCTCGGGGGCATCTACACCACCGAGGAAGTCGTGGCCCCCATCGCCGAGTCGGGCGACGGCATGATGTTCTTCACCTTCTCTGGCAACCCTGCCGCCTGCGCGGCCGGCGTGGCCGCCCTCGGAATCCTCGAGCGGGAGGACCTGGTGGCGGCCAGCGCAGCCAAGGGCTCCCACCTGCTGGCCCGGCTCGGCCAACTGGCCGACCATCCCCACATCCGCGAGGTCAGGGGCCTGGGCCTCATGGTCGGGGTGGAGCTGGTTGCCGACAAGGGGTCGGGCGATCCCTACCGGCCCGAGGAGGGGATGGCCGGGAAGGTCGTGGCGGAGGCCATGCGCCGCGGGGTGTGGGTCTACCCGGCCGGCGACGGCGTGGCGCCCGATGCGCTGCTGATCGGACCGCCGTTCACGATCACCAATGAGGAGATGGACACCGTCGTGCAGGTGGTGGGGGAGGCCGTCTCGGCCGTCTGCGGCGACTGAGCAGCTTGGCCTCCCGCCGGAAGCCCCTCAGCGCTTTCGGGCCCGGGCCACGGCCCGCTCGGCCTCCCTCTCGGCCTCCCGCCGGGCGAGCGCCTGGCGGTGGTCGTGGAGGTGCCGTCCCCGTGCCAGGGCGATCTCGACCTTTGCCCGCCCCCCGCTGAAGTAGAGCGAGAGGGGGACGACCGTAAGTCCCTCCCGCTGCATGCGGTCCACGATCCGGTGGATCTCCCGGCGGTGCAGGAGCAGCTTCCTCGGCCGGTCCGGGTCGTGGCCCTCCGCCCCACCACCGCTCATCGAGTAGGGGGCAATGTGCAGGCCCAGCAGCCACAGCTCCCCGTCCTCCTCCCTGGCGAAGGCCTCGGTGATCTGGACCTTCGACTCGCGCAGAGACTTGACCTCGCTGCCCTTGAGCACGAGGCCCGCCTCCCAGGTGTCGAGCAGGTCGAAGTTGCGCCGAGCCTGGCGGTTGCTTGTGACCACCCGGTCGCGTGCGTCGCCCACACGGTGAGCGTACCGGTGGCGTTGGACCCGGTCGCCGCAGTTAGCCTCCCGGCCGTGCCCATGGAGACCCTCATCCTCACCGCCGCCGTACTCCGGGAGATGGTCGACCACGCCCTGGCGTGCGACCCGGAGGAGGCCTGCGGGTTGTTCTCGGGGCCCCCGGAGGGCCTCCTCGTGGACGGCTTCCACCCCGTGGCCAACACGGCCCCCCTGGAGCGGCGGCCGTTCATCTACGAGCTGGACGGCCAGGGGATGCTCGACGTCGAAAGGGCCGCCGACGCCGCCGGACGGGCCGTCCTGGGCGTGATGCACAGCCACACCCACACGCACGCCTACCCGTCTCCGACCG
This sequence comes from uncultured Candidatus Nemicrothrix sp., assembly GCA_964344855.1. Lineage (GTDB taxonomy): Bacteria > Actinomycetota > Acidimicrobiia > Acidimicrobiales > MedAcidi-G1 > UBA3125. The sequence goes on along the minus strand of CAYFOV010000005.1, from coordinate 121,615 downwards.
ACGTAGCCGACGCCGCCAGGTTCGACCCCTTCGGGGCCTGGGTGTTCGTGATCGTGTCCCTGGAGAACCCCGAGCCCTACCTGCGTGCCTTCCGGATCAGCGGCGAGGAGATCACTGAGGTATCCGTGGCCGCCGAGCCCGGCTAGAATCCTGACCGAACTAGTCGTGATTGCGGCCGGGCAGGATTCCCCCAGACAGCGAAGGCACCCAATGGCAGTCCACCCCTCGGTGGTCGACCTGATCGGCGACACGCCGATAGTCGACGTGAGCAACCTCAGCCCCAACCCGGGGGTGAGGCTGCTCGCCAAGCTGGAGGGCCAGAACCCCGCCGGCTCGGTCAAGGACCGCATCGCCAGGGCCATGGTCGAGGACGCCGAGGCCGACGGCACCCTCACGCCTGGTCGCACCATCATCGAGCCCTCGTCGGGCAACACGGGCATCGCCCTGGCCATGATCGCCCGCACCCGCGGCTACCCGCTCAAGGTGGTCCTACCGGAGAACGTGTCGACCGAACGGCGCTCAATGCTTGAGATCTTCGGAGCCGAGATCATCCCCTCGCCGGGGGAGGAGGGGTCCAACGGCGCCGTCCGCCTGGCCAAGCAACTGGCCGACGAGAACCCCGACTGGGTGTTCCTCTACCAGTACGCCAACGAGGCCAACCCGCGCGCCCACTACGACACCACCGGCCCCGAGATCCTGAGGGACGTACCCGACATCACCCACTTCGTGGCCGGGCTGGGCACCAGCGGAACCCTCATGGGAGTCGGCACCTACCTCAAGGAGAACCGGCCCGAGGTGCAGGTGCTGGCCGTGGAGCCCCCGGCGGGCGAGCAGGTCCAGGGCCTGCGCAGCCTCGACGACGGCTACATACCCCCCATCTTCGACAAGTGGGGAGGAAACGACCTCCTCGACGGCAAGCGCATCGTGCGGCCCAGGGAGTCGATCGAGTGCGCCCGCCGCCTCGCCGACGAGTGCGGGATATTCGCCGGCCTGTCGGCAGGAGCGGCGCTGGCAGGAGCCATGCGCGTGGCGGAGCGGATCGAGGATGGCGACAAGGCCGTGATCGTGTTCATAGTCAGCGACGCCGGATGGAAGTACCTTTCCACCGGTGCGTGGACCGACGACCTCGAAGAGGCCGCGGCGAACGCCGAGTCGACCCTCTACTTCTAGGCGTCGGCTTCCAAGCAACCAGGGCCCGCAGCGCGGGCGGCTAACCGGGAGGCCCATTGCGACCAGACGGACGCCACAACGACGAGTTGCGCCCACTCGGCTTCGAGCGGGACTTCACCGAGATGGCCGACGGGGCCTGCCTCGTCAGCTTCGGACGCACGAGGGTGCTGTGCACCGCCTCGGTCGGCGACGGTGTGCCGCCCTGGCTGAGGAACACCGGAAGGGGCTGGGTCACCGCCGAGTACTCGATGCTCCCCGGGTCCAGCAACGAGCGGATCAGGCGCCGGGTCTCGGGGCGCGACCAGGAGATCCAGCGCCTCATCGGGCGCTCCCTGCGGGCCGTGGCCGACCTTGACCTCCTTGGCGAGCGGGAGGTGGTCGTCGACTGCGACGTCCTCCAGGCCGACGGAGGCACCCGCACGGCCTCAATCTGCGGCGGCTACCTGGCCCTCCACGACGCCCTCACGAGGCTCGTGGCGGCCGGTGAGCTGGCCGAGCACCCGCTGACCGACGAGCTGGCGGCCATCTCGGTCGGCATTGTCGACGGCGAGGCCCGCCTCGACCTCCCCTACGTGGAGGACTCCACGGCAGAGGTCGACTTCAACGTGGTCATGACCGGCTCCGGTGACTTCGTCGAGGTGCAGGGCACGGCCGAGGGTCGCTCCTTCGACAGGGACCAGCTGGACTCCCTGGTCGACCTTGCGGCCGGGGGCATAGCCCGGATCGTCGACGCCCAGCGGGCGCTGCTGGCCGAGCCCCCCTCCGCCCGCCCGGCCTGACCGGCTAGCCGTGGGAGGCCCCCGGCTGGTCCTGGCCAGCGCCAACCCCGACAAGGTGGCCGAGATGAGGCTGCTGCTGGAGGGGGTGGCCGAGGTTCCGGAGAGGCCGCCGGACCTGGGCGAGGTGGTCGAGGACGGGGAGACCCTCGAGGCCAATGCCCGTCTGAAGGCCGCTGCCGTGTGCGCGGCCACGGGTTGTGCGGCCGTGGCCGACGACACCGGCCTCGAGGTCGACGCCCTCGGCGGGGCCCCCGGCGTCAGGTCGGCCCGCTACGCGGGCGATGACGCCGGCTACGCGGAGAACCTGGCCAAGCTGCTACACGACCTGGCCGGCGTGCCTGAGGGTCGCAGGTCGGCCCGGTTCCGGACGGTTGCCCTGGTCAGGTACCCCGACGGACGGGAGCTGGTGGCGACGGGGACCGTGGAGGGTCACATCGCCAGGGTTCCGGCCGGAGACGGGGGCTTCGGCTACGACCCTGTGTTCGTGCCCGTCGAGGGAGACGGCCGGACGTTCGCCGAGATGGGCGACGAGAAGCACCGCTTCTCCCACCGGGGGAGGGCATTGCGCTCCATGGCATCGATGCTGGCCGCCGTGGACGGCGGGCAACAGGGTCCCGCCTAGTTGGGCGAGACCGGTGCCCTCTGCCAGGCCCTGGCCAGGAACCGGTCGAACTCGGCGTCGGTTACAGGTTCCGAGAAGTAGAAGCCCTGGGCCAGCTCGCAGCGCAGCTGTTGGAGGCGCTCCAGCTGCTCCCGGGTCTCGACACCCTCGGCCACCACCTGCAGGCCCAGCCCCTGTGCGAGGGCGATGGTGCCCGTGACGATGGCTGTGTCGTCGTCGTCGGTGCCCAGGCCGGCCACGAACGACCTGTCGACCTTCACGAAGTCGATCGGGAAGCGCTTCAGGTAGGCCAGCGACGAGAAGCCGGTGCCGAAGTCGTCGAGGCCGATTCGCACGCCGAGGGAGGTGAGGTCCCCCAGGACCGTCTCTGTGACCGGGTTGGCGGCGATGAGGGCCGACTCGGTGAACTCCAGGGCGACCTGTCCGGCGGAGAGGCCGTTGGCTGCCAGGGACTCCTCGACCATGGAAGGGAATGCCGGGTCGGAGAGTTGCCGGGCCGACACGTTTACGGCGATGCTCAAGCGGTCGCCGCCGCGCTCCTCCCAGGCCGCCAGGCGGCCCAGGGCGGTGCTCAGGACCCTGCTGCCCAACTCGGCGATGAGCCCGCTGTCCTCGGCGATGTCTATGAACTGGTCGGGTATGAGGAGTTCTCCGCCGAGGCCCCTGATCCTGGCCAGGGCCTCGGCGCCGGTCACCGAGCCGTCTGAAATGCGCACCACGGGTTGGAAGTGGACCTCTATGCGATCTTCCTCCAGCGCCGACCTGAGCTCCTGTTCCACCGAGTGGCGGCGGACCGCCTGCTCCCTGAGGTGGTCGTCGAACAGCTCGGCCCGGTCCCGCCCCTGGTCCTTGGCCCGGTACATGGCCGTGTCGGCATCCCGGAGCAGGTCAGCGGGGGCCTCGTGGCCGTGCCCGATGGCCACGCCGACGCTCGTCGTGACCACCGCCGACTCGGAACCCAGCTGCATGGGCCGTGACAGCGAGGAGCGCACCCTCTCCGCCGCCACCAGGGCGTCGGTGGTTCGCAGCATGTCGCCGATGAGCACGACGAACTCGTCGCCTCCCAGCCTCGCCACCGTGTCACCTGGCCTGACGGTCTGGGACAGGCGGTGGGCGGCCTCGCGCAGCAGGTCGTCTCCGGAGCCGTGCCCGAGGGAGTCGTTCACCACCTTGAAGCGGTCCAGGTCCAGGAACAGCACGCCGACCATCCGGTTGTGGCGGGCCGCCCTGTGCAGTGCGTCGCCCAGCCGGTCCAGCAGCAGGGCGCGGTTGGGCAACCCGGTCAGCTCGTCGTGGTAGGCCCTCTCCTCCAGCTGGGCAGCCACCTCGACCCGTTCGGTCACGTCGCGTGCGTTCACCACCACGCCGTCCACGGCCGGGTTTCCCAGCAGGTTGGTGGCGACGATCTCCATGTAGCGCCAGCCGCCCTCAGCGTGGGCCACACGGGCCTCGAAGGCGGGGGACATCCCCGGCGTGGCCAGGATCCCCCCGGCCTGCTCGCTCAGGGCCTGGTGGTCGTCGGGGTGGACCAGGTCAAGCACCGGCACGCCCTCCAGCTCGACGGCCTCCCGGCCGAGCACCCGTGCGACGGCCGGGCTGGCGTAGACGATGTGGCCGCTCCTGGCCACCACGCAGACCAGGTCGGAGGCGTGTTCCACCAGGGCGGCCAGGCGGATCTCGGACGCCTCCACCCGCTGCTGTGCCGCATGCAGGTCCGTCAGGTCCCTCCCGACCATGGAGATGGCGTCGACGGTTCCGTCGGGGCCCCTGTGGGCCACCAGCAGGGCCGACATCGGCAGCGTTCCGCCGTTGTGCAGGTCCAGCCTCAGCTCGCCGCTCCACGTTCCCGAGGTGCGGACCTCGGGCAGGGCCGTGGCGGCCAGGCGGGCCTGGGACCAACCGTCGAGGTGGTCCAAGAGGACGGCCCCCGGCACCTCTGCCCGTCCCAGGTTCCGGCGCATGGCGTCGTTGGCCCAGACCAGCGTCCGACCCAGGGGGTCCAGGATCGCCACCAGGTCGGAGCTGGCCTCCAGCACCCTGGTCAGCTCCTTGGCACGGCGTGCCTCGTCGACCTCGTCTGTGATGTCGCTGATCGCGATGAGGGCGCCCGGGGAGCCAGGGTCAGCCACTGGCGTCGTGGTCAGGTCGACCCACCGGGTGGCCGCCCCCGCTGGGCTGAGCCGTAGGCGGCCCCTGAGGGCCGTGCGGTCTACCAGGGAGCGCCGGAGGTCGGCGAGGAACTCCTCGCGTCCGTCCTCGTCGATCCCTGCGGTCCAGCCGGCCCCCTCGGGGCCGTCGACGGCACCGCCGGTCATGGCCGCCCAGGAGGCGTTGGCGTAGATGGCCTGCGCGTCGGCATCCAACAGCGCCGTCCCGACCGGGGCGGCGTCGATCAGGGCCCTGAGGGTCGGGTCGGCCTCGTTCACGTGCGGACGGAGGGACTCGAACCCCCACGCCTCTCGGCGCCGGCACCTAAAGCCGGTGCGTCTACCAGTTCCGCCACGTCCGCAGGGTTCCAGCCTAGGTGGCACCCCGGGGCGACGGCCCGCGTTGCCGGCGGCCCCCACACTGTGCCCTGTAGGGCTGTTCTCAGCGCATCTCCCCGCGGCGGGCGATCACCTGGTCGATGATCCCGTACTCGAGGGCCTCCTCGGCGGTGAACCAGCGGTCCCTGTCGCTGTCCTGCTCGACCGTCTCGACGCTCTGGCCGGTGTGCTGGGCGATCCGCTCCTGGAGCAGCTTCTTGGTGTAGGCCATCTGCTCGGCCTGGATGGCGATGTCGGAGGCGTCGCCGCGCACCCCGCCGAGGGGCTGGTGCATCATGATCCTGGCGTGCGGCAGGGCGTAGCGCTTCCCGGGCGCCCCGGCACACAGCAGGAACTGGCCCATCGACGCCCCCAGGCCCATGCAGATGGTGCCCACGTCGGGTCCAACGAACTGCATCGTGTCGTAGATGGCCATTCCCGCTGTGACCGATCCGCCGGGGGAGTTGATGTAGAGCCAGATGGGCTTCTCGGGGTCCTGGGCCTCGAGGAACAGCATCTGGGCGATCAGGAAGTTGGCGACCTCGTCGTCCACCTCGGTTCCGAGGAACACGACCCGGTCCTTCAGGAGCCTGTTGAAGACATCGAACCGGGGACTCTCGGGGCCGTCGGCCTCGGCAACTGTGTGGAGGGGTGGGTTCATGGGAGGGCAGGGTAGCGGCGGGCCGGTATGGCCCGGCGGCCCCGTGGAGGGTCCGACGCCTGCGTCAGGACCTGGCTGCCTCGGCCCGCCGGCGCAGGTCGGACACGGCGTGCTCCAGCCCTTCTGGGTCCCGGAAGAGGGCGCTTCCCAACACCAGGACGTTGGCGCCGGCGGCTGCGGCCCCTGCCACGGTCTCCGGCCCGATCCCGCCGTCCACCTCGATGTCGCAGTCGCGACCCTCGAGCATGGAGGCCACCTCTGCGATCTTGGGTTCCATGGCGGCTATGTAGGCCTGGCCGCCGAACCCCGGGTTCACGGTCATGACCAGCACGAGGCCCAGCAGGTCGGCCACACCCTCGACCACGGCGGCGGGGGTGTGGGGGTTGAGGGCCACGCCGGGGGTGGCGCCCAGGTCGGCGATGCGGGAGAGCGTGCGGTGCAGGTGGGTGCAGGCCTCGGCGTGGACTATCACGACCCCGCAGCCGGCCTCGACGTAGCGGTCGAGGAGCCTGTCGGGCTCCACGACCATCAGGTGTGCCTCGAACTCGACGTCGACCACGGGTCTCACGGCGGCGATCACATCGGGCCCGAAGGTCAGGTTCGGCACGAACACGCCGTCCATGACGTCCCACTGGATCCTGTCGACACCGGCCTTCTCGAGGGCCGCGCACTCCTCACCGAGGCGCGAGAAGTCGGCTGGCAGGACCGAGGGGGCGATCTCGACCGGTCTGGGCACGGCGGCGACCCTACTCCGCTGCCCCTACCGACCGGCGGCGGAAGCGCAGGGCCCGCGGGTAGGGGTAGAAGTCGGGAAGGTGTCCGTCGGCCAACTGCTCCTGCACCCCGCTCCAGTATCCGGTGGTGAACAGGTCGCCGTGTACCTCGCAGAAGCGCTCCCAGATCGCGGCGGGCACGTCCTTCGGGAACCTCATGAAGGTCGGGAACTGTTCCGGGAAGACGTCGCCCGGCTCCACCGCGAACCAGACCTGGGATGACATCTCGTGCTCGTGGTCGTCGGAGTCGGGGATCTCCCTGAAGCGGCAGTCCTCAAGGAGGGTCAGCTCGTCGTAGTCGTAGAACACGACGCTGCCGTGCCTCGTGACCCCGAAGTTCTTGGTGAACAGGTCCCCCGGGAAGACGTTGGCCACTGCCAGGTCCTTGATGGCGGCCCCCCAGTCGAGGGCCGCTGCCTCAGCCTTGTCGGGGGACATCTCCGCCAGGTACAGGTTCAGGGGGTAGACCTGACGTTCGGTGTAGACGTGCCTGACCACGACCTGGTCGCCGACCACGCGTACCGAGTCGCCGGCCTCGGCCAGGAGCTGCTCGAGCAGGCCCGGGTCGAAGCGGTCGCGGTCGAACGAGAGGTTCTCGAACTCCTGTGCGTCGACCATGCGCCCCACCCGGTCGTGGTTGTAGACGAGCTTGTAGCGGCGCATGACAGCGTCGCGGGTCGTGTTCTTGGGCGGGTCGAAGCTGTCCTTGATGACCTTGAAGACCACGTTGAACGACACCAGCGTGAAGACCGACATGACCATTCCAGGCACGCCCCGGGCCGCCACGAACTTGTCGTGCGAGTTCTCCAGGTGGCGGTAGAGCGACCGGTAGAGGCTGGTCTTGCCGTGCTGCGGGAAGCCGACGGCGGTGTGGAGCTCAGCCAGGGACTTCATCGGGAGCAGCGACTTGAGGAACCCGACCAGCTCAGTGGGGTTGGGCCACTCGACGAAGAAGTACGACCGCGTGAAACTGAACAACCGGCTCACCTGCAGCTCGGTCAGGAGGAGGCAGTCCACGGCCAGGCCGTCCTCGCCATGCACCACCGGCAGCACGATCGGGGTGATCCGGTTCAGTTGCCGCAGCCGGCCGATGAGGTAGGCGCCCTTGTTCCGGTAGAAGACGGGCCGGAGCATGTCGATCCCGTCGATCTCAAGGTTGTCCCAGGCTTCCAGCAGGAAGGAGTCCAGCCTGGCGGCGACGCGCTTGGCGTCCCCCTCGAGGTCGTTCCAGGGCGCCTCGAACTCGTACGACTCCAGGATCGACCTGACCAGGGCCGCCGAGTCGCCCGTCCTCGCCACCGTCGTGAACAACTCGGCCCTGGCCTCGCCGCGGGGAACGCTCGTGGCCCCGAACCAGCGCAGCTCGACGTCGTTGTCCACGCCGATCGTGGTGAAGATGCGGCGGGTCACCGAGTTGAAGAAGGTCTCGGCCAGAACCATGTCGGCCCTGTCGGCTATGCGCTTCTTGAAGTGGTTGCGGGCCGAGCGCCACTGACCCCTCCGGTCCGGCGTGTCACCCAGCAGGTCCATGACGGTCCGGACGGTCTCCCAGACCCGCACGTTGTGCAGGTTCAGGCGCTCCACAGCGTCGGCCTCCTGGAGCGACCACTCCCGCCTGGTGAAGTGGCTGCCGGCCCGCCGCGAGATCAGCCGGAATCCGGTGATGTAGTCAACGAAGCCGGCGTGGATCGTGTCGGCTATCCGGCGCGGCGTTCCGGCCTCCCCGCCGTTCATCCGGCGTGCCCCGGGGGACCTTCGAGGTTCTGCACACCACTAGCGTGCCCGACCATGCCGCTTCCTTCCGACATCAGGAGCCGATTCCCGGGCCTGGCGGACGGGTGGGCCCGCTTCGACGGACCGGCCGGCACGCAGGCCGTGGACACCTCCATAGAGGCCATGGCGGCCTGGCAGCGCAGCGGCAACAACGCCAACAGCCACGGTCCTTTTGCCGCCTCGATGGCCTGCGACGCCCTCGTCGACGAGGTCAGCTCGACCATGGGGGAACTCCTGGGGGCTGACCCGGGCGGCATGGTCTTCGGGCCCAGCACCACGGCCAACATGATGGCCCTCACCCGTGCCGTGGCCGCAGAGCTGGGACCCGGCGACGAGGTCCTGTGCACGACGCTTGACCACGACTCCAACGTGGCGCCCTGGCTGCTGGCGGCCCGGGACTCGGGGGCGACGGTGAGGATGGCAGAACTCGACTCCGCCACCGGGCGCCTGCACACCGAGGCGGTGGTGGACCTCATCGGCCCGGCCACCAGGTGGGTCGCCGTGACGGGCGCATCCAACGCCGTGGGGACCATTCCCGACACGGTGGCCATCACGGCCGCCGCCCACGAGGCGGGAGCCAAGGTCGTCGTCGATGCCGTCCACCTGACGCCCCACCGACGCGTCGACGTGGGGGAGGTTGGCTGCGACGTCCTGACCACCTCGTCGTACAAGTGGTACGGGCCCCACGCCGGGGTCATGTGGGTGGAACCCGGGCTACTCGACGACCTCCGGGCTTACAAGGTCAGGCCCGCACCCGAGAGCGGTCCGGGCCGGCTGCAGTACGGGACCCCCTCGTGGGAGGCGATGGCAGGAATGGGGGCGGCGGCCCGGTTCCTGCTGGAGACGACCATGGAGAGCATCGTCGAACACGAGGCCACCGTGTTCGGGCGCCTCCTGTCCGGGCTGCACGACTCGTCTGGCGTGCGGGTCGTGGGCCCCCAGGACGCAGCCGACAGGGCCCCCACCACGATGTTCCTCGTCGAGGGGCTGCGGCCGTCCGAGGTTGCCTCCCGCCTGGCGGCGGAGGGAATAGCCGTGTGGGACGGCCACAACTACGCCGTGGAGGCCATGGCCCCGCTGGGAATGGATCCCGAGGAGGGCGGCGTCAGGGCGGGAGTTTGCGTCTACATGGACGACGGCGACGTCGACAGGCTGCTGGAGGCGGTGGCCTCGCTGCGGCGCGGGTGAGGCTGTGTACCCGCCCGCTGGGCGCCACCGGGACCGGCCCAGCACCTACCCTTCGTGGACACCTGCGGCAACGAGGAGAGGGGGTGGGTCATGAGGCGGTTGACACAGTTCAGCCACGGCGCCGGTTGAGGCTGCAAGCTCGCCCCCGGCGAGCTGGCGCACGTCGTGCGCCACCTGACCCCACCTGACACCCCCGACCTCCTCGTGGGAATGCAGACCGGCGACGACGCCGCAGTCTGGCGCCTGTCCGACGAGCGGGCCCTGGTGCTGACCGCCGACTTCATCACGCCGGTGGTCGACGACGCGCGCACCTGGGGAGGCGTGGCGGCGGCCAACGCAGTCTCCGACGTCTACGCCATGGGCGGGACGCCGCTGCTGGCGATCAACCTGGTCTGCTGGAACAACGAGGAGCTCTCCACCGACCTGCTGGGCGAGGTGCTGCTGGGCGCGCAGGACATCGCCTCCGCCGCAGGCTTCGCGCTGGCCGGAGGCCACACCGTCGACGACCCCGAGCCCAAGTTCGGGCTGGCGGTGGTCGGCGAGGTCCACCCGGGGAGGATCCTCACCAACGCCGGCTTCAGGCCCGGTGACGCCCTGGTGCTCACCAAGCCGCTGGGTGTGGGGGTGGTCACAACGGCGATCAAGGCAGGTGAGGCTCCCGCCGTATCGCAGGACGCCGCAATGGCGTCGATGCTGCGCCTGAATGCAGAGGCAGCCTCAGCCGCACTCGACGCCGGTGCCTCGGGAGCCACCGACGTGACCGGCTTCGGGTTGCTCGGGCACCTCGCCCGCTGCGCCGAGGAGTCGTCGGTGGACATGGTGGTGCGCCACGGTTCGGTACCCCTGCTACCCGGTACGAGGGAGCTGGCCGGGGCGGGAATGGTACCGGGCGGCAGCAGGCGGAACCTGGAGTGGGTCGAGGACCGCCTCGACCGCGGAGGGCTCCCGGACCTGGACGTGCTGCTCCTGGCCGATGCCCAGACCTCCGGCGGGCTCGTGTTCGCGGCGCCACCCGAGGCCGCCACGGAGGCGGTGGCGAGCCTCGGTGCCACCGGCCACACGGCGGCTGTCATCGGCGAGGTGGTCGAGGGCGACGGGCGGATGCACATGACCTGACCCCCGTTCGGCCCGCTGCCGGGCCAACCGCTACCGTCGGCCCGGTGGCAGACCGTGCCGAGTGGGATCCGGAACTGGAGGAGTTGCGCCAGCGCGAGGCCCTCGCCGAGCGCATGGGCGGCGACGAGAAGGTGGCCCGCCAGCACGACCGGGGGAAGTTGGACGTCCGCCAGCGCATCGACAAGCTGCTCGACCCGGGCTCGTTCCACGAGATCGGCAAGATCGCAGGCACGGCCACCTACGACCCGGACGGCTCCCTCGTCGACCTGTCGCCCTCCAACTTCGTGTTCGGAAGGGGCCGCATCGAAGGGCGGGCCGTGGTGTTGGCCGGCGACGACTTCACCGTCCGGGGAGGGGCGGCCGACGCCTCCATCGTGGCCAAGCAGGTGGCAGCCGAGCAGATGGCCAGCGAGCTGCGGTTGCCGATCATCCGGCTGATAGACGGCACCGGCGGGGGAGGGTCGGTCAAGACCCTTGACTCCCGCGCCGAGGCCACCAACATTGATGGCGCCGTAGGGAGGGGTGCGCGTACCTACGTGCCGCTGAACCCTGCGTGGGACCACGTGGTGGCAAACCTGGCCACGGTCCCGACGGTTTCACTCTGCCTCGGGCCGGTAGCCGGCCTGGGGGCGGCCAGGGCCGTGTCCAGCCACTACTCAGTGATGGTGCGCGGACTCTCACAGCTGTTCGTGGCCGGCCCGCCGGTCGTGAACCGCATGGGAGGCGAGCAGGTCGACAAGGAGAGCCTGGGCAGCAGCCGGGTCCATACCCGCAACGGGGCCGTGGACGACGAGGTGGCCTCAGAGGACGAGGCCTTCGAAGCAGCCCGCCGCTTCCTCTCATACCTGCCCCAGTCCGTCCACGACCTTCCCGAACGAGGCCCCGTCACCGACGACCCCGACCGGACCGACAGGTCTCTGGCCGACCTCGTGCCCCGCGACCGGCGCAAGGTCTACAGGATGCGTACGGCCATAGCGTCGGTGGTCGACTCCGGCACGTTCTTCGAGATCGGAAGGGGCTGGGGCCGCTCAGCCATCTGCGGCCTCGCCCGCCTCGACGGCTGGCCGGTGGCCGTGCTCTCCAACGACCCCTTCCACTACGGCGGCGGCTGGACCGCCGACGCCGCCCAGAAGGTGACGCGCTTCGTGGACCTGGCCGAGACCTTCCACCTGCCGGTCGTGCACCTCGTAGACAACCCGGGGTTCGTGATCGGGAGCGAGGCGGAGCGGGCGGCCACCATCCGCCACGGGGCGAGGACCCTGGCGGCCATCCACCAGGCGACCGTGCCCTGGTGCACGGTGATCATCCGGAAGGTGTTCGGTGTGGCCGGGGCCGGCCACATGGCCGGCAACAGGTTCCTGTACCGGTACGCGTGGCCGTCCGGCGACTGGGGGTCCCTGCCGGTGGAGGGTGGAGTGGAGGCCGCCTACCGGTCCGAGCTGGAGGCGTCGGACCGCCCCGAGGAGCTCCTGGCCGAGATCACAGAACGGCTGAATGCCGTCCGCTCGCCGTTCCGCACAGCCGAGGCCTACCTCGTGGAGGAGATCATCGATCCGGCCCGTACCCGGCCGCTGCTCTGCGAGTTCGCCAACCTGGCCGCCCCCCTCAGGAGGGCCGGTCCGGCCACCTCGCCCTACCGGCCCTGACCCTGCTCCACCAGGGCGACCACGTCGTACTCGCCCACCTGGTCGCCCTCGGCCACCAGCACGTCTGCGACGGTCCCGGCGACCGGGGCCTCCACCGGTATCTCCATCTTCATGGACTCCAGGACCAGCACCGTGTCGCCGACGCCGACGCTGGCACCGACCTCAGCGACCACCTTCCACACGACCCCGGTCACGGGGGTCTCCACCTCGACTCGCGCCATCGGCGGATTCCAACACACCCCCGTGGCGGCAGCCGAACCGGGGCGGCGGGGTTGGACTACCGATGGTTGGGCAGCGGAGGCCATGATGGTCGGATGGGTGCGTGCCCCACGGTCGAGACCGAACGGCTGGTGATGCGGGCGTTCAGCGACGACGACCTGGACGACTACTTCGCCGTCATGGACACCTCTGAGGTCAGGGCAGCCCTGGACCTACCCGAGGGCTTCGACCGGGAGGGTGCCTGGCGCCAGATGGCCGCCTTCCTGGGCGAGTGGGAGCTGCGTGGAACCGGCCAGTGGGCACTCGAGGAGAAGGCAACCGGGCGCCTCGTGGGCCGGGCCGGCCTCTACCTGCCGGAGAGGCACGACTGGCCGGGCGTGGAGGTCGGCTGGACGCTGCATCCCGACCACTGGGGGAGGGGCCTCGCAACCGAGGCCGGAAGGCGTTCGGTCGAGTACGGCTTCGCTGAGGTGGGCGCCGAGCGGCTCTTCTCGTGCATCCTGCCGTCCAACCGTCGGTCCCAGGCGGTGGCACAGCGGCTGGGCTTCGCCCTCCTCGAGGAGCGGACCTTTGCGCACTACCCGAAGGCCCCCCACGGCATCTGGTACCTTGACCGCTGACGGCGGTCCCCTCAGCCGGTGGTCACCACCTCGTCCACCCCGGGGCCCACCGCATGCAGGACCGCGCACCCGGGTGTGTCGTCTGCGACCAGGGAGTCGGCGCCATCCACCACGGCCGCCGCCTCGACAGGTAGCACCCCGGAGTCGGCCCAGGACCCGAACACGTAGACGGCCCCGGTCGAGGGTCGCAGCAGGGCCGCGGTCTGCAGGCCGTCACAACCGCCGTCGACGTCGCCCCAGTCGCCTACCAGGACGACGTCGCCGGCCGCTCCCATCTGGTAGCGCTGCCCGTCGTGCTCCACGACCGGGGCGTCGTCGGCCACAGCCGGCAGGACCGAGGGCCTGTCCTGGCCGCCCATGGTGGTCACGCCGGCAAGGGTCAGCAGCGCCGCTGCAGCAGCCGCCACCAGGACACTCCGCCCGGCGGGGCGCCGGGTGCGGGCAACCCTGGCCCTGATGCCGCGGTCAAGGGCCGCGGGGGAGGTCTCCGGGTCGTCGGACTCCTCCAGCTCCGCCTCGAAGGCGGCGCTCAGGCCCGCCAGGCGTGCGGCCATCCCGCCGGCGGTGTCGCCGCGTTCCGGCCGGAAGGCCCTGTTCAGCCTCCTGCGTCGCCGCAACTCCGGACCGTCATCGGAGGGTCGCAGCCGGCCGTGCGCCTCGAGCAGCAGGTTGCCGAGGTCCCTCAGGTCTGCGTCGGGTTGCCCGCCCGGGGCGATGCTCCCGGCGCTGGAGAAGCCGCTCAGTACCGGGAGTCCTGACTCGTCGACCAGGACCACCTCTGGCCCAAGGGCGTTGTGGGCCACGCCGGCCCGGTGGACCTCGGCGACGGTTCTCGCCAGGGCCGAACCCAGCCGGCACAGGGAGGCGGCATCCTGGGCGGGCCTGGCGGCCAGGTCGGGATGGTCGGCGTCGCCAAGGCGCAACTCAGCGCTGTCGCCGCGACGCCTGAAGCCCAGCAGCACGACCACGCCGGGCAACTGCACGTCGGCAAGGATGCGCGCCTCCACCTCCAACTCGTCGGCCGCCCCCGGGTCGACGGCCCTGCGGACGGTCTCGTGGTCGGCCGGCACGGCTCAGAACCTCATGGCCCGGTGGATCCGAGCGAGCCGACAGCCACCGGCACCACGCCCCCGTCGTCCTCCCTGGCCGGAAGCAGGTCCAGGGTCGAGAGCACCTCGGTCGCCAGCAGGGTGGCCAGGCCAGCATCACCGTCGTCGGGGTCGGACACCACCAGGGCCCTACCGGTGTCGGAGGCGTCGGAATGCTCCAGCAGGCGGGCGGCCCGCCTCGCCCTGCGCCGGCTCCCAGAGTGCTCCGTCAGGACGACGGGCAGCAGGCGATCGCGTGGCACGCCGGCGTCGGCCAGGTTCGCCAGGACGCGTTCGGTCGAGCGCGCTCCCCGTTCACCGGGACGCCCCGCCACGAGCACCAGGTCGGCCAGCGACATCACGATCCGGCAGGGCTCGCCCGGGGTGGCCGGCCCGACAGCCTGGCCCGGTGGCGTCAGGTCGACCAGCGGCTCGACGTCCACGACCGTCACCAGGTGGTGGCGCCTCAGGTTCACGAGGGTTGCGCGGAGGCTGGGTCCACCGATCGCCGGCCAGTCCCGGCGGCGCCTCAGGCCGGGCAGGAGCCGGTAGGGGCGCCCGGCCGGCCTGGTCAGCAGCCGTTCCAGGGCCGGGCGTTCTGGGTCGCCGCCGCGGTGGGCCTGGGTGGCAGCCTGCAGGTCCGGCCCGTTGTCGTCCTCGTCAAGGCCGTGGAGGTGGGCCTGGTCCGCCTCGAGGCAGGCGTCCACGAGGAGCACCGACCCCCGCATCCGGGGATCCCGGCCGAGCCCCGCGGCAAGGGAGCGTGCCAGGCTGGAGGCGCCTGTGCCGCCGGGACCGGTGACCGCCACCATGCGTCCCGACCATCCCCGCTGGGGCCCGGCTGGTGGTGCGACCCCCAGGCTCAGACGGTCGGTGGGTCGGATCGGCCTTGCGTGTCGCTGTAGTAACTCGGCCAGGTGCTCCGCTGGGAGGTCGTCGGAGATGACCGCAGACGCCCCCAGGGACCTCCAGCGCGCCACCGCTGGGCTTCCACCGACCACGACCACGGGGCAGCCCCGGTCCGCCGCCCGGCTGATGAGCTCGCGGTCCAGGCCCACGGCCCTGTGGTCCACCAGCAGGGCCGAGAAGGGCCTTCCCGTTCCGAGCCTGTTGAAGAGGTCGGCGGCGTCCTCGCAGGCGATGAACTCGGAGGCCCTGCCCAGGCCCTCGAGGCGCCGCACGATCGTGGACGTCCATGCGGGCGCTCCCGAGGCCAGGCCGAGGAGCACGAAGCGCTGCCCGTTCACCGCGGCGACCATACCGGAGGGAGGCCGGATCCTCCAGCGGCCGGAGGAGCCCGAAGCGCACGGTGGGCGGCGGCGGAGGCTGGGGCGGCGGGCACACTGCAGACGATACGAAACTCGTCTACCATCACCGACATGGCACATGACAATGCTGACACCACCGACACCGAATGGCTCAACACCGAGGCGGCCGCCCGGCGTCTCGGCGTCAACCCCCGGACCATCTACACGTTCATCAACGACGGCGACCTGAAGGCCTACCGGTTCGGCCGGGTGATCCGCCTCAAGGCCTCCGACGTGGCCTCCTTCGAGGAGGCCTGCCGCATCCAGCCGGGGACCCTCAGCCACCTGGTGCAGGAGTAGCCACATCCCCGTTCCCGGCGGGGAGGCGACCATCCCGGGTGCCCGGGATTACCCCTACGTCGATAGGGTTATTTGCCTGAGCCCGGTCCCCGTCGGGACCAGGCCGCACCGCCCACGATCCAGGCCAACCCGCCCCGAGGTCCATGGACAACGCCTTCACCCCCGCCGCCGCGTCGGAGCTGCCCGGCCCGCGGTGGCTGGTCGACACCAGGGTCCGGGCTGCCGAGGGCCTGAGTGGGGTACCCGGTCCCAGCATCGACGAGGAGGTGTGGCGCTACTCGCGGATAGGTGACCTGGACCTCAGCGCGTACGCCCCGCTCGCCGGACAGGTGCCCGGCGCAGGGCCGGAGGATCCGGCCGGCTGGATGGGTGGGTGCTCTGCAGCGCTGTTCCTACGCAACGGCTGGCTGGTCGAGGCGACCGTCTCTGCGGAGGCAGCGGCCCGGGGCCTCCGGGTGGGCCGCCTGGCTGAGATGGACGAGGGGCAGGGCCTGCTGGGCTCCACGGCAGGAGCGCCGGCCGACCTGTTCGGGCACATGAACGACGCCTTCACGCCTGAGCCCGTGGCGGTGGTCGTGCCGGACGGGCTCAGGCTGGAGGCGCCGGTGTCAGTCCACGTGCACTCCGACTCCGGATCGGCTGCCCTGTTCCCCCGGGTGGTCGTGTCCTGCGGGGCCGATGCGGCCGCGACGGTGGTGGAGCACCACACCTCGACCGGCGCCGACCTGCTCGTCGTGCCGGTGCTGGAGGCCGGCGTGGGCGACGACGGGACGCTGCGGCACGCCCTGGTGCAGGACCTGGGCAGGCGCTCGTGGCAGCTGGCCCACCAGGCCTTCAGGGTCGGAAGGAACGCCACCCTCGAGGCCTTCGCTGCAGGCCTCGGAGGCGAGTACGCCAGGACCAGGACCGACTGCCACCTGGTCGGCCGGGGGGCCGGCGCCCGCCTCACGGCCGCCTACTTCGGCGAGGACGACCAGACACACGACTTCCGTACCTTCCAGGACCACGCAGCCCCCGACACGACCAGCCAACTCCTCTTCAAGGGGGCCGTCGACGGCCGCTCCAGGTCCGTCTACTCGGGGCTCATCCGGGTCAGGCCCGAGGCCGTCCGGACCAGGGCGCACCAGACCAACCGCAACCTGAAGCTCTCTGCCGACGCCTGGGCCCAGAGCGTGCCCAACCTGGAGATCCAGACCGACGACGTCGCCTGCAGCCACGCCTCGACTGTCGCGCCGGTCGACGAGGAGCAGCTCTTCTACCTGGAGAGCCGCGGGGTGCCGACTCCGGTCGCCGAGAGGCTCCTCGTGGAGGGCTTCTTCGACGAGGTGGTGGCTGCCGCACCCCTCGAGGCCGTGGGGCGCCTCCTCAGGTCGGCCCTGGTCGAGAGGCTGGACAGGCGCTTCCGGGCTGCCGGAGAGGGGGCCGCGGCGTGAGCGGTCTGCGCATATGCGGGATTGCCGAGCTGCCGGAGGGCACCGCCGTGCGCACGGTCGTCGCCGGCGAGCCGGCGGTCCTCGTGAGGGTGGGGGAGCGGGTGTTCGCCATCGGTGACACGTGCAGCCACGAGGAGGTCCCGCTGTCCGAGGGGGCCGTGGACGCCGAGGAGTGCACCATCGAGTGCTGGAGGCACGGGAGCCTCTTCTCGCTGGAGACGGGCGATGCCCTGACCCTCCCGGCCACGGCCGGGGTGCCGGTGTTCCCTGTCAGGATCGAGGGCGACGACGTCGTGATGGGGGAGCGGTGAGCAGGGTGGCGGGGAGCGGACGGGCCCTGGTCATCGAGGACCTGAGGGCCAGCGTGGCCGGAGTGGACATCCTGGCCGGGGTTGACCTCAGGATCGAACCGGGCGAGGTGCACGCCGTGATGGGGCCCAACGGCTCGGGCAAGTCGACGCTCTCCCACGTGCTCATGGGGAGGCCCGGCTACGAGGTGACGGGCGGCTCGGTCACCCTCGACGGCGTCGACCTCCTCTCCCTGGAGCCGTGGGAGCGGGCCCAGGCCGGACTCTTCCTGGCCCTGCAGCACCCCACGGAGGTGCCCGGGGTGAGCCTCGAGTCGATGCTCGTGGAGGCGGCCCGGGCAGGCGGCCGCGACGTCGTGGGCGTACGGGATGCACTGCTGGTTGAGGCCGGAAGGCTCGGCTTCGACAAGCGCTTCGTGGACCGGCCCGTCAACGTGGACCTCTCCGGCGGTGAGAAGAAGCGCAACGAGGCCCTGCAGATGTCGGTCATAGGGCCCCGGTATGCCGTGCTGGACGAGATCGACTCGGGCCTCGACGTGGACGCCCTGGCGGCAGTGGCCAGGCGGGTCCAGGACGCCACCGAGGAGACCGGCCTCGGGGTCCTGGCAATCACCCACTTCAGCCGCCTGCTGGAGGTCCTGGAACCCGACGTGGTGCACGTGCTCCACGGCGGCCGGATCAGTGCCTCGGGTGGGCCCGAACTGGCCCGGCGCCTCGAGGACGAGGGCTACGCCGGTGTTGTGGACGAACCGGAGGGTGCTTCCTCAGGGTCGGGGGAACCCGAGGACCCGTTCGCGGATCCGCTCGGATAGCCCCTGGCCGGCCCGCCTGGGGGCCGCCGTCAACCCTGCTGGAGGGCCTGGTCGAAGGTGTTCCAGGCGAGGGTGGCGCACTTGATCCTGACCGGGAACTTGACGACGCCCCTCAGGGCCTCCAGGTCGCCGAGGCCGACCGGGCAGTCAGGGTCCTCTGTGGCCGCCGGTCCGTCCCCGGCGTCACCCTCCAGGTCGTCACCGTGGACAGACATCATCTTCTTGAACGAGACCAGGACCCGGTCGGCCTCGGCCAGGGAGCGGCCCTTGACCGCGGTGGTCATCATCGAGGCCGACGACTGGCTGATCGAACAGCCCTGACCCGACACGGCCACGTCGGTGATGGTGCCGTCGTCGACCTGGAGGAAGACCTTGACCTCGTCTCCGCACAGGGGGTTGAAGCCCTCGGCCATGCGGGCCGGCGGCACCTCCAGCTCACCCCGGTTCCTGGGGTTTCGGTAGTGGTCGAGGATTATCTCCCTGTAGAGGTCCTCAAGTCCGGCCACGGTTCTCCTCCGTCCTAGGGGTCAGGCCGTGTCGTGCGAGAAGAACTCGCCGGCCTCGGCCAGGGCGTCTGACAGGGCGTCGATGTCGGCCTCGTCGTTGTACACGTAGAGAGAGGCCCGTGCGGTGGCGCCCACGCCCAGCAGCCTCATGAGCGGCTTGGCGCAGTGGTGCCCGGCCCTCACGCAGACGCCGCGCTGGTCCAGCACCTGGCTGAGGTCGTGGGGGTGGACGTCCCGGTAGCACATGGACAGGACCCCGCCCCTGGCTGTGGGGTCGGTGGGGCCGTGCACCACGAGGTCCTCGCCGTGGCGATCGGCCAGCGTGCGTAGTGCGTAGTCGGTGAGCGCCACCTCGTGGGCCCTCACGTTGTCCATGCCCAGGCCCTCGAGGTAGTCGACGGCGGCGCCCAGGGCGATGATCTCGGCGATCGGCGGCGTGCCCGCCTCGAACTTCCATGGCAGTTCGTTGGGGGTGAAACCCTCGCGGGTGACGTTCACGATCATCTCGCCGCCGCCCAGGAAGGGCGGCATTGCGTCCAGCAGCTCGGAGCGCCCCCACAGCACGCCGACACCGGTGGGCCCGGACATCTTGTGGCCGGTGAAGGCCATGAAGTCGCAGTCCCATGCGGTCACGTCGGTGGGCATGTGCGGCACATGCTGGCTGGCGTCGACCAGGCACAGGGCACCTGCCGCATGGGCGGCATCGGCCAGCCGCCGCACGGGCGGGAGGGTTCCCAGGACGTTGGATGCGGCCGACACCGCCAGCAGGGACACGCCGTCGAGGAGGCGGTCGAGGTCGGTCAGGTCCAGTTGGCCGTCGTCGTCCAGGGGCAGCCAGCGAACCTCCACCCCACGCTCGGCTGAGAGCTGGTGCCAGGGGACGATGTTGGCGTGGTGCTCCAGGTCGGTCACGAGAACGGCGTCGCCCTCTGACAGGTTGGCCCTGCCCCACGAATGGGCGACCAGGTTGATGGCCTCGGTGGCGTTCTTGGCGAACACGACCTCACGGGCCTCGGGAGCTCCGATGAACGCCCGGACCCTGGCCCTGGCGTCCTCCATGGCCGTGGTCGCCCTCTCTGCGATGTGGTAGGCGCCGCGGTGGACGTTGGCGTTGATCTCCTCGTAGTAGCGGTCCATGCAGTCGAGGACCTGCCTCGGCTTCTGTGAGGTCGCCGCCGAGTCCAGGTAGACGATCGGGGAACCGTTCACTGAGCGGTGCAGGAGCGGGAAGTCGGCCTTGATGGCCGCGGCGTCGAGGGACGGTGCCCCCAGCTCGGCGGCTGTCGAGTTCACCGGAATGCCTCGTAGCCGTCGCGTTCCAGTGTCTCGGCAACTTCCATACCGCCGCGCTGCACGATCCTCCCGTCGATGAGGATGTGGACCACGTCGGGGACCAGGTGGCGCAGCAGCCGCTGGTAGTGGGTGATGGCCAGCACCCCCAGTTCGGGGCGGTCGCGCCTGACCTCGGCCACGCCGTCGGCCACCACCTCCAGGGCGTCGATGTCGAGACCCGAGTCGGTCTCGTCCAGTATCGCCACCTCGGGTTCCAGGATGGCCATCTGGAGTATTTCGTTGCGCTTCTTCTCGCCGCCGGAGAAGCCCTCGTTCACGTACCTGTCGGCGAAGGAGGCATCCATGCCGAGGCGCTCCATCCACTCCATGATGGCCAGCCTCAGCTCAAGGACCGAGAGGTCGATTCCCTTGCGGGCCGACAGGGCCTGGCGCAGGAAGTTGATGACGGACACGCCCGAGACCTCCAGCGGGTACTGGAAGGCCAGGAAGATCCCGGCCTTGCCCCGCACGTCGGTCGACCAGTCGGTGATGTCGTCGCCCCTGAAGCGCACCGACCCTGCCGTGACCACGTACTCGGGGCTGCCGAGCAGGACCGAGGCGAGGGTGGACTTGCCCGAGCCGTTGGGGCCCATGAGGGCGTGCACCTCGCCGGCGCCCACCACCAGGTCCACCCCACACAGGATCTGGACGCCGTCGGTGGTCGAGGCGTGGAGGTCCTCGACCTCGAATAGGGGTGCGGCCGGGTTGGTCCGCCCGGTCTCTGGACCCGTGTTCACCTGCACCAGCCTACGAAGCGGAACGGATTAGCACTATGCAGGTAGTGGTAATGCACCCCGGCCTACCAGCCCCTGGCCACCCACTCGTCAAGGCTGGGCTGCTCGGCTCCGATCGTGGTGTCGTCGCCGTGGCCCGGCATGACGATGGTGGCAGGGTCCAGAGTGGCGAATAGGCGCCGGTCGATGGACTCGATGATCTGCCCGAAGTCGCCTCCCTCGAATGTGGTGGCGCCCGGACCCCCGGGGAACAGGGTGTCGCCCGAGAACAGCACCGGTGAGCCCTCCAGCCGGAAGCAGATTGAGCCCGGGGTGTGTCCCGGGGTGCAGATCGTGTGCAGGCGCAGCCTCCCGACGTCGATGGCCGACTCGTCCTCCAGCAGGTAGTCGTAGCTGGGGAGCATTGCGGCGTCGGCGGCGGTCACCCCAACCTCGAAGCCTGCCTCCCGCACCGCAGGCACGGCCTGGATGTGGTCCCAGTGGCCGTGGGTCTCGAGCACCGTGCGCACGTCGAGCGACCTGCACAGGTCCAGCAACTTCTCGTGCTCGTTGGCCGCATCCAGCATCACCGACTCGCCGGTCTGCCGGCAGCGGAGCACGAAGACGTTGTTGTCGTAGGGGCCCACGACCAGCTTGTGGATCTCGGCCTGCTCGTCGCTGTAGTGGAGGCTTGCGCCCATCGGTCCATTCTGGCCCGATCGGACCGAGCCTGCGACGTGCTCCCGGATGTGGCCGGGCGGCCGAGCGGCTGGTAGAACGGCGTGACCCCTGGACGGTACGACCAAGGAGCAACAGGTGAACTTCGCCTTCAGTGAGGAACAGGAGCAACTGCGCGAGTTCGTGCGCCAGTTCCTCGAGAACTACTCGCCCGAGACGACCGTCCGGGAGCTCATGGAGACGGAGGCCGGCTACGACCCCGAGACGTGGTCGATGATGGCCGAGCAGCTGGGCCTCCAGAGCCTCATCATCCCCGAGGAGCACGGCGGGCAGGGCTTCGGCTACGTGGAGCTGGTCGTGGTGCTGGAGGAGATGGGCCGGGCCCTTCTCTGCGCACCCTTCTTCTCGACCGTCGTGCTGGCCGCCAACACGCTGATCCACTGCGGCGACGAGGAGGCTGCAGCCGAGTTGCTGCCCGGAATAGCCAGCGGCGAGACCATCGGCACCCTGGCCTTCACCGAGGAAAGCGGCCGCTGGGGCGAGGACGGCATCGAGATGGAGGCCACGCCCGACGGAGACTCGTGGCGCCTCACCGGAACCAAGATGTACGTGCTGGACGGCCACACGGCCAACCTGGTCCTCGTGGCGGCGCGGACCGGCGCCGGCGTGTCCCTGTTCAGGGTCGACCCGGACGATCCGGGCCTCACCCGCACGGCCCTGGCCACCATGGACACCACCCGCAAGCAGGCCCGCCTGGACTTCGACAACGTGGCCGCAGGCCTCATCGGCGTCGATGGCGGTGGATGGGGCGTGCTGGAGCGGGTGTTGGACCTGGCCGCCGTCGCCCTCGCCGCGGAGCAGGTCGGCGGCGCCCAGGTGTGCCTGGACACCTCCGTCCAGTACGCCAAGGACAGGGTGCAGTTCGGGAGGCCCATCGGCAGTTTCCAGGCCATCAAGCACAAGTGTGCCGACATGCTCCTCGAGGTCGAGTCGGCCAAGTCGGCCGCCTACTACGCCGCCTGGTGTGCAGCCGAGCTGAACGACGAGCTGCCATCGGTCGCCTCCCTGGCCAAGGCCTACTGCTCGGAGGCCTACTTCCACACCACCGCCGAGAACATCCAGATCCACGGCGGCATCGGCTTCACCTGGGAGCACCCGGCCCACCTCTACTTCAAGCGGGCCAAGAGCTCCGAGTTGCTCTTCGGGGACCCGACCTACCACCGGGAGCTGCTGGCCCAGCGCATAGGCATCTGACAGCCCGGGGTTCCCCGGGGCCTCCCCGAGGAGGTGCCGGCCTGCCAAGCCCCCCGCTGATCTGGAGGGCTGGACTGGCATGATGCTGGCGTGACATGGGCCTTCCTCGTTGGCGGAGCGTTGCTGGTCGTGTGCATCGGTCTGTTCGCGGTCGGATCCGCGGTCGCCCGGACGGGGAGCGTCGCTGCCCCGGCGGTCCTCGAGGTGGAGGACGTCGTGGCCTGGCTGGCCGAGCGGCTCCCCGAGGAGGCAGCTGGACAGCTCAGCCTGGACGACGTCGAGGCGGTGGTGGGCTGGTACCTCGACTACTTCTCGTCGGTCGGCCTGGCCACCGAGCACGGCCAGGAGCTGGGAGACGCCGCCCTCTCCGACGGGACCGACCGTGTCGTGGCCCGCCTGGACGACGCCCTTGACGCTGTTGTAGCCCGGGGTCTGGAGTTGCCCGAGCCCCTCGACGCCGTTGCGGTGGCCGTCGTGGTCGATCTGCTAGGGGTGTACATGGCCGAGATGGGGGCGTTCGGCGGGCCCGGGCAGGCGCCTGCAGGGGACTAGCGTCCGGCCATGATCGAACGAGGGGCGCCGGTGTTCGTGGCCGGACACAGGGGCCTGGTGGGCTCGGCCATCCTGCGACGTCTGGAGGCGGAGGGCTTCACGGACCTGCGCACGGTCGGCCGGGAGGGACTGGACCTGCGCCACCAGGCGGCCGTGGACGCCTGGTTCGACGCCGAGCGGCCCAGGTACGTGTTCCTCGTGGCGGGTACGGTCGGCGGAATCCTGGCCAACAGCACACGGCCGGCCGAGTTCCTCTACGACAACCTCATGATCCACGGCACAGTGGTACACGCCAGCCACCGGGTCGGCGTCGAGAAGCTCCTCTACCTCGGCAGTTCGTGCATCTACCCGCGGATGGCCGAGCAGCCGATCGTGGAGGAGGCCCTTCTGGGTGGACCCCTCGAGCCGACCAACGAGGGCTACGCCCTGGCCAAGATCGCCGGCATCAAGCTGTGCGAAGGGTACCGACGCCAGTACGGCGACGACTTCGTCTCGGCGATGCCGACCAACCTCTACGGCCCGGGCGACAACTTCGACCTGGAGGGGGGTCACGTCCTGCCGGCCCTGATGCGCCGATTCCACGAGGCGCGCGAGGCCGGGTCCACCAGGGTCGAGGTGTGGGGAACAGGTTCGGCACGCCGGGAGTTCCTGCACGTGGACGACCTGGCCGATGCCTGCCTGCACATTATGGACAACTACTCCGACGCCGGCCACCTGAACGTCGGCACGGGCGTCGACGTGTCCATCCGGGAGTTGGCCGAGATGCTCAGGGACGTGGTCCACCCGCGCGCCGAGCTGGTCTTCGACGCCTCCAAGCCTGACGGAATGCCCCGCAAGGTGCTGGATGTGTCGAGGCTGACCAACCTGGGTTGGAGGGCCGGCATCCCCCTGGAGGGGGGCCTTCGGAGCACCTACGAGTGGTTCAGGGGGGCCCTGGCAGAGGGCACCGCCCGGCTCTGAGCTGACCTCAGCCGGGCCGGGGCTACTGCTGCTTGGTCTTGCCGGCGGCCTTCTGGGCCCTCTTCCACTCCCTGACAGTGGCCAGAGCCTCCGGGCCGTCAATGTCGGCCACCGATCGGGGTGTGTCGTCTCCGAAGGGGCCGGCGGCCTCCCTCCAGCCGTCTGGGGTGACCCCCATGCGCTTACCCAGGATGGCCGTGAAGATTCGTGCCTTTTCGTCGCCGTAGCCGGGGAGAGCCACCAGGCGTGATCTCAGGTCTGCCCCTGAGGAGGCCGTGCTCCAGACCCGGCCGGCGTCGCCGCCGTACTCGTCGACGATGTGCTGGCAGAGGGCCTGAATGCGCTTGGCCATCGATCCCGGGAAGCGGTGGACCGCCGGCTTGGTGCGGCAGGCCTCGTCCAGGTCCTCCGGGTCCATGGAGGCGACCGCTGCAGCATCGAGGCCGCCCAGCCGGCCCTGGAGGGTTGCCGGGCCCCGGAAGGCCCATTCCATGGGGACCTGCTGGTCGAGCAGCATCCCGATGAGCAGGGCCAGGGGGTCGCTGTTCAGGAGGGCGTCGGCCTCCGGGTCGCCCGTAACTGCCAGGGTTCCTGTCTTGGTGGCTGCCATGTCGGGAACCTAGCTCCCGGAGCGTCCGATGCCGTGCCCGGTGGCCGGCACCGAGTCGTGGCGCCCCGGGTCGGGTGTCCCGGCGTCGATGCCGTGGTGGGCTATGGCCTCTGCGACCGTCGAGGCGTCCACGGCACCGGTCTCGGCCAGGGCCGACAGTACTGCCACGACCACGTGGCCGACGTCCACCTCGAAGAAGCGGCGCAGTGCCTCACGGGTGTCGCTGCGCCCGAAGCCGTCGGTTCCGAGCACGTGGAAGGGCCTCGGCACCCAGCGGGCCACCTGGTCGGGGACGGCCTTCATGAAGTCGGTCACCGCCACAACGGGCCCGTCGCCTCCGGCCAGGAGCCGGGTCACGAGGGGCAGCGACCGCTCCTCCTCCGGGTGGAGCCGGTTGTGGCGCTCGGCCTCGAGGGCCTCCTCGCGGAGCAGCTTGTAGGAGGTGGCGCTCCAGAGGTCGACGCCCACGCCCCATCGTTCGGCCAGCTCTTCGGCGGCCGCTGTGGCGGCCAGGTGGGCCGGGCCCGAGAACAACAGCGTGGCCCTGACCGGCCGCTCGGGGGCGTCGTACATCTGGTAGAGGCCGGCGACGATGTCGGCGTCGCTGACGTGGTCGGGCCTCGGTGGCATGGCGTGGGGCTCGTTGTAGAGGGTCACGTAGTAGAAGACGTCCTCGTTGGCCTCGGGGTCCTCGTGCCCGTACATCCGCTCCAGGCCGTCGTCGATCACGGCGGCCAGCTCGTAGGCGAAGGCCGGGTCGTATGCCCGGCAGGCGGGCACCGTCGAGGCCAGCACGTGGCTGTGCCCGTCCAGGTGCTGGAGGCCCTCGCCAGCCAGGGTGGTGCGGCCCGCCGTGGCCCCCAGCAGGAACCCCCGGGCCCGGGAGTCGGCGGCTGACCAGATCAGGTCACCCACCCGCTGGAACCCGAACATCGAGTAGAAGGTGAAGAAGGGCACCATCGGCACGCCGAGGTTGGCGTAGCTGGTTCCTGCGGCGATGAAGCTGGACAGCGAGCCGGCCTCGGTGATCCCCTCCTCCAGCAGCTGGCCGTCCTGGTCCTCGCTGTAGGAGAGCAACAGCTCGTGGTCGACAGGCTCGTAGAGCTGGCCGAAGGGGGCGTAGATGCCGAACTCCCTGAAGAGTGAGTCCATGCCGAAGGTCCGGGCCTCGTCGGGGACGATCGGCACCACCCTTGGGCCAAAGGAGCCGTCCCGCATCAGGTCGCGGAGGAGGCTGGTCATGGCCATGGTGGTCGAGACCTCGCGGCCCTCGGAGCCCTTGACCAGGCCCGTGAACACCGACGGGTCCGGCAGGGTGATGGGCCTCCTGTCGCGGATCCGGCGCTTCGGGACACAGCCCCCCAGGGCCAGGCGCCGCTGCATCATGTACTCGTACTCGGGGCTGTCCTCGGCGGGCCTGAAGTAGGGGGCCCGGTCGCCCTGGAGGTTGGCCTCGGGGATCTCCTCCTCGAGGTGCAGCCGCTCCCGCAGGCCCAGGATCTGCTCCTGGGTCATCTTCTTGATCTGGTGGGTGGCGTTGCGGGCCTCGAAGCCCTCACCCAGGGTCCAGCCCTTGATGGTTTTGGCCAGGATCACCGTGGGGGCCTCGTTGGCCTCGGTGGCGGCACGGTATGCCGCATAGAGCTTCTGGTAGTCGTGACCGCCGCGGGGAAGGTCGCGGAGGTCGTCGTCGCTGAGGTGGTCGACCATGGCCCGCAGGCGGGGGTCGGGTCCGAAGAAGTGCTCGCGCACGTAGTCGCCGCCCTCCACGGCCAGGCGCTGGTACTCGCCATCAACCGTGCTGTTGAACTTCTTCAACAGCACCCCGTCGACGTCGCTGTGGATGAGGTCGTCCCAGCGGGAGCCCCAGATCACCTTGATGACGTTCCAGCCGGCACCCCTGAACACACCCTCCAGCTCCTGGATGATCTGCCCGTTGCCGCGGACGGGACCGTCGAGGCGCTGGAGGTTGCAGTTCACCACCCAGATCAGGTTGCCGAGGCCCGATCGTCCGGCCAGCGAGATGGCCCCGAGGGTCTCCGGCTCGTCGCACTCGCCGTCGCCGAGGAAGCAGAAGACCCGGGACTGCTCCGTGTCGTCGATGCGGCGGTGCTCGAGGTAGCGGTTGAAGCGTGCGTGGTAGATGGAGTTGATCGGGCCCAGCCCCATCGAGACCGTCGGGTACTCCCAGAAGTCGGGCATGAGCCGCGGGTGGGGGTAGCTGGACAGGCCCCGGCCGTCGATCTCCATGCGGAAGCCATCGAGGTGGTGTTCGTGCAGCCGCCGCTCCAGGTAGGAGCGGGCGTACACCCCCGGGGCTGCGTGGCCCTGGAAGTAGACGTGGTCGCCGGGGCGCCCGTCGTCCTTGCCGCGGAAGAACCAGTTGAAGCCGACCTCGTAGAGCGAGGCTGACGAGGCGTAGGTGGAGAGGTGCCCCCCGATGCCGTCGGAGGTCTTGTTGGCGTTGATGACCATGGCGGCGGCGTTCCACCTGATGAAGGCCCTGATGCGCCGCTCGATGTGTTCGTCGCCGGGGAACCAGGGCTGGTCCTCGGCGGCGATGGTGTTCACGTAGGGGGTCCAGGTCGGGGGTGCGTTGCCCACGTTCAGCTCGCTGGCCCTCTCCAGCAGCCTGGCCAGCATGAATCTGGCCCGGCCGCGTCCGGCCCGGTCGACGAGGGCGTCGAAGGAGTCGATCCACTCCCTCGTCTCCTCCGGGTCGCCGTCGGGGAGTTGGTGGGTGAAGCCGTCGATCACGGCATTGATCATGCCAGCGGCCGGACCCGGGCACACCATGCCCGGACTCCGGGGACCAACGGTGGCCCTTCCCGGCGGGGTGGGGGGTTAGGGTCGCCGCCGATGCCCGGCCAGCCCACCACCGTGTACACCGACGGCGCCTGTTCGGGGAACCCGGGCCCGGGGGGCTGGGCCTGGGTGGTGCCCGACGGCCCCTACGCCGCAGGCTTCGCCCCCTCAACCACGAACCAGCGCATGGAGCTCACGGCGACGCTGGAGGCGGTGCGGGCATTCGAGGGGCCCCTCCTGGTTGTGAGCGACTCCACCTACGTAGTGCACTGCTTCAGGGACCGCTGGTGGGAGGGTTGGCTCCGGCGTGGTTGGCTGAACAGCCAGCGCAGGGCCGTTGCCAACAGGGACCTCTGGGAGCCGCTGATTGAGCTCTACAGGGAGAGGGGCGACGTGGACTTCAGGTGGGTTAAGGGGCACTCCGGTGACCCCTGGAATGACGAGGCCGACCGCCTGGCCGTCGAGGCGGCCACCCTCCAGGTCGAGCTGCGGGGCTAGGCGCGGCCGGCAATTGACTGCACTGCCGGCTCCGGGGGGCGTAAGGTCTGGGCACCGAGGAAGGGAGGTGGTCCAGATCAGTAGCAGACGTAGTGGGACTTCGGAGGTGGGCGGCCGCTAGGCGGCGCTGGACCACCCGGCGAATCCACGCCGACCACCCCCGGACACCGGTTGCCGGCTCCAGTCCCCGCCGGCTACGACGACCGGGTTCGGGCATTCCAGACAAGTGTTGATGGCGCGAGGGCGTGCTCCGGCACGCCCTCCGCCGCGTCCGAAGCCTGTGCGGACGCATGCAACTCTGTTAGCATTTCTGCATGCAGAGTACGAGCGTCCGTATCGACGTGGCCACCCATCGTGACCTGAAGGACCTGGCCGCCACCCTGGGAACGACGGTTGGCGACACGGTGGCCCTTGCGGTGAGGGGCCTCCGCCAGGAGCGGATCGGATCCGACCTGGCCGCCTCCCTCGTGCCGGAGGAGGTCGGGTGGCTGGATGCCGACCTCGGGTGAGCACCTGGTCGGTGTTCGGACGGCCACCTGGGGAGGCTGGAGGGCCGGATGCTGACCTCGGGTGACGTGGTCTACCTGGACCTTGGTGCGCCGACGGGGCGGGAGGCGGGATTCAGGCACCCGGCCGTGCTGGTGACCGCACAGCGGGTGCTGGACGCCTCGCCGAGCGTGGTGCAGGTGGTGCCCCTGACGTCCACCATGCGGGGCTTCGCCTCGGACGTCGAGCTCGAGCCGGACCCTGCGAACGGCCTGGAGAAGGCGTCGGCGGCACAGTGTCAGCACGTCCGTGCCGTGGCGGCGACCCGAATTGAGGACGTCCACGGCAATGTCGGGCCGGAGGCGCTGATGGGCATCCGGGAGGTCCTGGGGCTGATCCTCGACGTTCCGGGCTGAGCGGCGGTCTGCCACGCCCTCCAGCGCGTCCGCGGCCTGCGTGCTGGCTAGCCTCTGGCCCCATGGACAGGCCGTCTGCCTTCTCGGACCACCGCTTCCTCGGTGACAAGCGAACCCAGCAGGTCTACGACCTGGACGACGTGGCCGACGAGGACTCCATGGCCGTCGTGCTGGACGAGTTGATGTCCAGTGAGGCGTTCATCTGCTTCGGGCCCGACAGCCTGGCCGAGGCCCGCAACCGCGGCTACCGCCTACGGCGCGTCTAGCCCCGTTCGCCGGCGGTGCGGTGGCGGATCAGGTTGAGGGCACTGCCGGCCCTGAACCAACCGATCTGGTCTGCCGACATTGTGTGGCCAGTCTCCACCGAGGTGGTGGTTCCGTCCTCGTGTGAGACGACGACGGCGACCGGCTGGCCGGGCGAGAGGTCTGCAAGGCCCACGACCGAGATCCGGTCCCGCTCGCCGATGCGGTCGTAGTCGGACGGGTCGGCGAAGGTCAGCGGTAGTACGCCCTGCTTCTTTAGGTTGGTCTCGTGGATCCGTGCGAAGGAACGGGCGATGACCGCCCTGGCCCCCCTGAAGCGGGGCTCCATGGCCGCGTGCTCACGGGAGGATCCCTCACCCATGTTCTCGTCGCCAACGGCGACCCAGGCGATGCCAGCCTCGTGGTAGCGCCTGGCGATCTCGGGATAGGGGCGGGTGGCGCCGTCGGTGACGTCTAGCCCGGTGCCGACCTCGCCGGTGAAGGCGTTTACGGCCCCCATGTAGAGGTTGCCCGAGATGTTCTCGAGGTGGCCCCGGTACCGCAGCCACGGACCGGCCATCGAGATGTGGTCGGTGGTGCACTTGCCCTGGGCCTTGACCAGCACCGGCAGGTCGCTGAAGTCGGCGCCGTCCCATGCGGGGAAGGGAGCCAGCACCTGGAGGCGGTCGCTGGTGGGGGAGACGGCGACCTCGACGGCGCTGCCGTCCTCGGGCGGGGCCTGGAAGGTGGCCTCACCGGGGTCGAAGCCCCCCGCCGGCAGCTCCTCGCCCGGACCCACGCTGAGGCTGACCTCCTCACCGGCGTCGTTGACGAGGGTGTCGGACGCCGGGTCGAAGTCCAGCCTTCCTGCCAGGGTGAGGGCCATGACCGTCTCGGGTGAGGTCACGAAGGCGTGGGTGCTGGCGTAGCCGTCGTTGCGCTTCGGGAAGTTCCGGTTGTAGCTGGTGACGATGGAGTTGGGCACCCCGTCCTCGAGGTCCTGGCGGTCCCACTGGCCTATGCAGGGTCCGCAGGCGTTGGCCAGCACGGTGGCGCCCAGGGCCTCGAAGTCGGCCAGCAGGCCGTCGCGCTCGATCGTGGCCCGGACCTGCTCGGAGCCGGGGGTTATCAGCAGCGGCGCCCTCGTGGTGAGGCCCTTGGCTGCGGCGTCGCGGGCGATGCCGGCGGCCCGGGTGATGTCCTCGTAGCTGGAGTTGGTGCACGAGCCGATCAGCCCGGCGCTGACCTCCAGCGGCCAGCCGTTGGCCCCGGCCTCGGCCCCCAGGTCGGCCACGGGTCGGGCCAGGTCCGGCGTGTGGGGGCCGTTGATGTGCGGCGAGAGGGTGGACAGGTCGATCTCGACTACCCGGTCGAAGTAGGCGCCGGGGTCGGCCTCCACGACGTCGTCGGCCCTGAGGTCGTCGGCCACAGCACCGGCGGCGCTGGCGACCGCACCGCGCCCGGTGGCCTCCAGGTAGCGGGCTACGGCGTCGTCGTAGGCGAACAGGGAGGTGGTAGCCCCTATCTCGGCCCCCATGTTGCAGATGGTGGCCTTGCCCGTGGCGGACAGGCTCCGGGCGCCGGGACCGAAGTACTCCACGATGGCGCCTGTGCCACCCTTGACGGTGAGGATGTCTGCCACCTTCAGGATGATGTCCTTGGGGGAGGCCCAGCCGTCCAGCTCGCCCGTCAGGTGCACCCCGATCAGCATCGGCCAGCGCACGTTCCACGGGAACCCCGTCATGACGTCGACGGCGTCGGCCCCGCCGACACCGACGGCCACCATGCCGAGGCCGCCCGCGTTGGGGGTGTGGCTGTCGGTGCCGATCATCATCCCGCCCGGGAAGGCGTACTGCTCCAGCACGACCTGGT
Source organism: uncultured Candidatus Nemicrothrix sp. (assembly GCA_964344855.1). Classification (GTDB taxonomy): domain Bacteria; phylum Actinomycetota; class Acidimicrobiia; order Acidimicrobiales; family MedAcidi-G1; genus UBA3125. The sequence goes on along the minus strand of CAYFOV010000005.1, from coordinate 90,350 downwards.
GGATGATCCCCGATCCGGGCTTCCAGAATCCGGCTCCGTACCTGGCGCACACCGACTCCAGGAAGTCGTAGACCTCGGAGTTGTCGGAAACGGCTGCCAGCAGGTCGCTCGTGGCGTCGTGGCGGGCCTGGATGAGGTGGTCGCAGTGGGTGGTGGTCGGCACCTGCACCTCGTCGAGGCCCGCCGTCATGAACTGCAGCCATGCCATCTGGGCGGTGGCGTCCTGCATGGCCACCCTGTCGGGCCTCAGGTCGACGTAGGAGGCCCCACGCTCGAGGCCCGACCCGGTCGGGTCGTCGAGGTGGTTGAAGAGGATCTTCTCGGCCAGGGTCACAGGCCGGCCGAGGCGCTCCCTTGCGAGGGCAGCCCGCTCCCCGAGGGTCGAGTAGACGCCCTCGACTAGCCCGATCGGTGTGGTGGAGGAGGCGTGCATGGTCGCTGGGGGTCCCTTTCGGAGAGGCGGGCGTCGGCGGTGCCG
>CAYFOV010000005.1:46605-89772 GCA_964344855.1 uncultured Candidatus Nemicrothrix sp. | reverse complement strand
CGGTGCCGAAAACCGGGCCGCGCTAGGTTCCGGAAATGGGCATCGTGGACGAGGACGTTGTCAGGGTCCGCGAGGAGACCGACATCGTCCGGCTCATCACCCAGCACACGCAACTCAAGAAGAGCGGGCGCCAGTGGATGGGCCTGTGCCCCTTCCACGGGGAGAAGACGCCGTCGTTCTCGGTGAACCACGAGAAGGGCGTCTACTACTGCTTCGGCTGCCAGGTCAGCGGCGACGCCATCGACTTCGTCAGGGAGATGGAGCACCTGGACTTCGCCGGGGCCGTCGAGTACCTGGCGGGCAGGGCCGGCATCAGGCTCCGCTATACGGACCGCAACGAGGGGAAGGCCCACAGCCGCCGCCGGCAACTGGTCGAGGCGGTCGGGAAGGCCGTGGCCTTCTACCACGAGCGGCTCCTGGAGGACCCGGAGGCCAGGCCGGCGAGGGAGTACCTGAGGTCGAGGGGCTTCGACGGCGAGGTCGCCAGGCGCTTCTCGATCGGCTGGGCACCCGACGACTGGTCGAAGTTGGCGAGGCACCTGCGCCTCAGCGACGCCGACCTGAAGGCCTCGGGCCTCGGCGGCGTCAACAGCAGGGGCGGCCAGTACGACGCCTTCAGGGCCCGGATCATGTTCCCGGTGTTCGACGAGCGGGGTGATCCGGTTGGCTTCGGCGGGCGCCAGCTGCCCGACGCCGAGGGGCCCAAGTACAGGAACACCTCTGATGCCGCCGAGACCTACTCCAAGGGCAGGGTGCTCTACGGGCTCAACTGGGCCAAGGCCGAGGCCAGCCGCATGGACGAGATCGTGGTCTGCGAGGGATATACCGACGTGATCGGCTTCCACCTTGCCGGGGTGGAGAGGGCCGTCGCCACCTGCGGCACGGCCATGACCCCCGAGCACGCCAGGAAGCTGGCGCGCTTCGCCCCGAGGGTCGTGCTGGCCTTCGACGCCGACGGGGCAGGCAGGGCAGCCGCCGAGCGGGTCTACGAGTGGGAGGAGGAGTTCGGCCTGCAGTTCGCCGTTGCCGACCTTCCTGCCGGCTCCGACCCTGGGGACCTGTTCCGGTCGGACCCTGACGGACTGAGGCGGATGGTCGAGGATGCCCGGCCGTTCCTCGAGTTCAGGATCGACAGGGTCATGGAGCGGGGCGACATGGGCACCGTCGAAGGTCGTGCCCACGCTGCAGAGGAGGCAGCGGCACTCGTGGCCCAGCACCCCAACCCCCTCGTGAGGGACCAGTACCTGGTTGGGATCGCCGACAGGTGCAGGCTGGATGCCGACCAGCTTCGGCAGAGGGTTTCGGGCCGGACGGCCGCCGGGCCGGTCGGCGGGCGAGCAGGTGCCCCGCGCTCCGTGGCCGGGCCGGTATCGGTCAGGCCGACGCCCGAGCACCAGGGGCTGAGGCTCCTGCTGCACCGGCCCGACGAGGTGGAGGAGAGCCTGCCCGAGGTCCTCTTCGCCGATCCTGCCTCCCTGGCAGTCCACCGGGCGCTGGCAGGGCACGGCGACGTCCATTCGGCGGTATCGGCCCTCCACGGCGAGCCCGGCGGCGAGGCCGCTTCCGCCCTGCTGGCCAGGCTGGTGGTCGAGGACGCCACCGATGACGACCCCGTCGGTGTCGTGAGCCGCCTACTGGCCCTGGCAGCCGAGAGGGCTGCCGTGGAGCTGGAGGCCGCCGCACGCCACAGCGACGACCTGGCCACCTACCAGCCCTCCATCTCCTACCTCAGGACCCAGGTGATGGAGATGCGGGAACCCGGCCGGGATATCGCAGACCTGGAGCCGTTGCTACGGTGGCTGGTCGAGTACTCAGAGGGGAGGTCCGATGGCTGAGGCCGCCCCCGCCCCGCGTGAGTGGGTGGGGGTATCGGAGTTCGAGTTCGCCCGCCTCCTGAGGCACGGACGCGCTGCCGGACGCCTCAGCCTCGACGAGGTGATCGACGTCGTCAGGGACGCCGAGCTGACGCCCGACCTGATCCTCGGAATCCGCACGGCCCTGGAGGCCGAGGGCATCGAGTTCGACGAGACGGTCACCATCGAGGCTGACGACGACGAGGTGCTGCGCCTGGCGCGGGCCCGGCTGCCTGCCCTCCGGGAGGGGGTGACCGACAGCGGGTCGGGGGACATTGGCACGGGTGGCGACTCGACCAGGCTCTACCTGCGCGAGATCGGGAAGGTGGCCCTGCTGACCGCAGTCGACGAGGTGGAGCTGGCGAACGCCATTGCCGACGGCCTGGACGCTGAGACCAAGCTGGCCGACCTGGCCGTCTCGGGCAGGCTGAAGGCCCTCGAGAGGCTGGAGTTGGTGAGCCTCCGCAGACGGCAGAGGCGGGGGGAGATGGCCCGGGACCGCCTCACCAGGGCCAACCTGCGCCTCGTCGTGTCGGTGGCCAAGCGCTACAACGGGCGGGGTCTCCCCCTGCTGGACCTCTTCCAGGAGGGCAACCTGGGCCTCATGAGGGCGGTCGAGAAGTTCGACGCCTCGAAGGGCTTCAAGTTCTCGACCTATGCCACCTGGTGGATACGGCAGGCGATCACCCGGGCGATCGCAGACCAGTCCAGGACGATCCGGATACCGGTCCACATGGTCGACGCCATGAACCGGGTGCTGCGCTCCCAGCGTGACCTGCAACAGGAACTGGAGCGCCAGCCCTCGGTCCACGAGATAGCGGACCGGGCCGTGGTCGACGCCGAGAAGGTGGACGAACTGCTGAAGCTGGCCCGGGACCAGGACAACCCCCTGTCGCTGGACTCCCCGATGGGGGAGGAGCAGGACTCCAGCCTTGGCGACCTGCTGCCGGACATGGACGCCGAGATGCCGGCCCACGTGGCCGCCAGGCGCCTGCTGGGCGACGCCGTCCTGGAGGCGCTGGACGAGCTGGATGACCGCGAGAAGGACGTGGTCAGGATGCGCTTCGGCCTCGACGACGGACAGCCGCGCACGCTCGAGGAGGTCGGCAGGCACTTCGGCGTGACCCGGGAACGGGTGCGCCAGATCGAGGCCAGGACCATGGCCAAGCTGCGGCATCCGCTGCGGTCCTCGAAGCTGCGTGACTACCTGGACGAGGCCTGAGCAGGGCCCCGGTCGGCCCCGATTGGTCGGACCGGCCGGCGGGGCGCGCTGGTATCCTGCGGCTCTCCATCCGGGGTAGCTCAGTTGGCAGAGCATCGGACTGTTAATCCGCAGGTCGTGGGTTCGAGCCCCACCCCCGGAGCCACGAACATGCAGGTCAGGCACAGTGCCGTCCATTCCCGGCGGCCTGTTCTGCTATAACTCGTGTGGTGGGGGCCCGGGGGCTGGTGGTGCTGGCCTGCTCAGCGCTGCTGTCGGCGTGTGCGGTCGATCCGGGCCAGGGCACCGTGTCAGACCCGACCTACCCGCCCTCCTCGCAGTCGTCCGTGTCGACCACGCCTCCGCCGACTACGACGCAGGACCCGGCCGGGCAGCCCACAACCACGGCGGGCCCTGCTGTGGATACCACCACGACGACGCCCCCGGTGGCCTCGACCACGACCGGGGCACCGCCGTCGACCTCAGGGGCGCCGCCTGCGTCCACGTCTACCCTGCCCGGGCCGACCGTGGCGGCCCGCGTGCCCGACCTGGCCCGCTCCGACCCACGGACCATCTGGTCGCCGCTGGCCCACGAGAACGATTTGGTCCCGGAACCGGTGGAGGGCGTCTGGTTTCCGGACTGCACCACGGAGGAGAGGGAGGCCATCCTGGCCGTGGACCTCACACCGGTAGGTCCGCTGGACCCGGAGGCCGACCACGCGGCGCTGACCTCGGGGCTGGTGCTGCCCGAGGGTGAGGAGCCCCCCGGCTGGGTCGCCACGAACCCGCTGGTCGTCTGGGGCGATGGCGCGGTCCCGATCTTCGTCGGAGACGACCCCAGTCCCGAGGACCACTCCACCCCCTGGCGTGCCGTCGCCGGTGTGGGAGCCGTTGCCGCACGGGTGGGTCTGGGACGCATCGTCTACACACCGGTCGGCTCCTGGAGGTGGGCCAATGGCGACCTCGTGGACCGGTTTGCCGCCAACGTCGAGACCTGGCTGTTGGAAGACGCCCCTGACGGGACCGTGGTGGAGGAGGTCGACGTGAAGAGCCTGACCTGTGCTGAAGCTGCTGCCGTGCGGGGCCGCATCGCCGACGGCGGCCGCGCCGTCGTGATCGGCGAACGGCTCGGTTGGCACTTCGGCTTCATCGATGCGGAGGTCGAGTGGGAGTGGGTGGCCAAGTGGGTACAGGCCGCCCACGGGTCTCCGGCAAACCGCCTCCTGTGGGGCAGTGGCCTGACCATGGTCGAGGTTCCCCTCATGAGCCAGGTCGTACGGGTGGCGACGGCTGAGGACGTGCGCCTGGCCAACGCCTCCACCGCTCTGGCGGACCTGGTGGGCGGTGAACTCGACGACCGCCAGGCCGACCTGGCCCTTGCAGCGCTGAGCTGGGCCGTCTACGGCCTCCCGGGCCCGCCCTCGGTGCCGGAGGGCTCCTTTGACGGCTTCCACACCGGCCTCGCGGAGGCCGCCGCCGAAGCCTCCCCGTTCGGCCTGCTGGATCCGGGGATGCTGACCACCACCAAGAACGTGAAGAGCATCAGGTCGATGCTGAACCTGGCCTTCGTGCCGCCCGACAGGGCGGTCGCCCAGTTGGCTGACGCCTGCGACCCCGGCCTGGCGGCTGCCACCATCAGCGAGGCCATGGTCGCCAGCCTGGGTGAGGACGACCACCTCTTTGGTCCCCAGGTGATCTTCTCCGACGAGGCCACCACGTTCCTCTACCGCTCTCCCGACCAGGTCGGGGGCACGGTGGACGTCGACCGGCGGGGGCTGCACCTCGTCACCGATTCCGACTCCGTGACGGCACGCGACGACGGCCTGGGTGGCGACCACGTGGCCGGCGACGGTGTGTACACGGCGGCCTGCCTCGGCGTTGTCGCCGACACGCCGCTGGCAGGGGACGGCTGGCCGGCAGCCATCGGAGACTACGGCGAGCCCCGCATACTGCACGCCTCACTGCGGGGCAGCGTGGACGTGACCGAGGTGGCCCCTGGTGTCTCGATGACCGATGCCGGCTTCTTCATGGCGTTGGGAGACGACTACTCGGGGGCTCGCGCCGGGGCCTCACTGGCGGCGCCGCGCACCTGCGTGGCATGTGCGATGGCGTGGGAGCTTGCCGGCGACGCCTTCGACTTCCTGGTGGTCCAGACGCGCGAGGACATCGGTGGTGCCGGCTACTGGCGGATTAACGACGGGGTGCTCGGGATCGGGGTCGAGAACGGTAGGCGGATCGAAGGGTCTCTCATAGACGGCCAGCCCCACCACAGGCTCCAGGGGCTGATCTCGGTGCCCAACCTGGCCTTCTCAGGCCTGACCCACGAGTTCGGCCACTGGCTGGGTCTCGGCCCGCCCGACCGGGACTTCCCCCGTGAGGGGGCCGGCTGGAACTCGGGCGACGGGATGCACCTGGAGTGGGACAACACGGCCAGCGGCGACCTCTCGGGCCCGGTCTGGGACCCGGTGCACGGCTTCCCGGTTTCCATCGCCATGCTTGACGAGGAGGACAAGGTTTGGTCCTCGAGGATCACCGGCAACCCGACAGATGGCTTCCGTCTGGAGGCCTTCCCGGGCTGGCTCGTCTGGGACGACATCTTCCTCTACATGTTCGGCCTGCTCGACCCTGCTGAGGTCGACGACGCCTACTGGAAGATCCTGGGAATGGGCCTACCGGAGGCCTGCGTGTACGACGAGTGGCGGACCGTCTGCGACGGGTCCAGTGTCCCCATCACCGTCGAGGAGTGGATCCCCTACTCGACGGCCTCGTTCATCGAGCACTTCGGGCCCCGGGTACCCGCCTACGGCGAGGCCAAGACCACCTTCGACTGGGGAGCCCTCTACGTGAGCGACCGGGTACACACCGAGGCCGAGGTCACCTACCTGACCCTTGCCGGCAGGGAGTATGCGACCCGGAGCGACTGGGCGTATGGAGCGTCGTCACTGCTCGGCACCGTTCCGTGGCCCACGGCGACCAGGGGACTCGGGGCGTTCCGAACCGACTACCGGGAGCTGGTTGCCGAACGGGGCGGCTGACACGCCTGCCACGCCGTCAGGTTCGTGGCACCCCACCGGCGTGGGAAGATGAGGCCATGGGTGTCCTTGACGGTCGACGGGCCGTGGTGACCGGGGCCGGCCGCGGGATCGGGCGGGCCATAGCGGAGGCCATGGCCGCCGAGGGGGCGGCCGTCGTGGCGGCGGCTCGGACCGGCGCCGAGGTGTCTGCCGTGGCCGACGGGATCCGGGACCGTGGTGGCACGGCCCATCCGGTGACCTGTGACATCACCGACGCCCGCGACGTGGAGCACCTCGCTGAGGGCAGCCGGGACCTCCTGGGAGGCCCGGTCGACACGCTCGTCAACAACGCCGGCGCCTACCTGGCGGGCCGCTTCGAGGAACAGGACCTGGATGCGTGGAGGCACCTGTTCGAGGTGAACGTCTTCGGAACCGTGCAGGTAACGCAGGCATTCCTTCCCGACCTGGTCGGGCACGAGCGTTCCCGGATCATCGTGGTTGCGTCGATCGCAGGCAGGAAGGGCACCTACGCCCAGTCGGCCTACAACGCCACCAAGCACGCCCAGGTGGGCCTGGTCCGCTGCCTGGCCCTCGAGACCGGGGAGAGCGGGCTGCGGGTCAACGCCATCTGTCCGGGGTTCACCCGCACGGAACTGCTGGACCTGGACGAGTTGGCACGAATCCGAGGGACCACGGCCGACGAGTTCTGGGCGTCGGTGGAGGCTGCCTCGTCGATCGGCAGGACGGTCAGCCTGGAGGAGATCGCAGGGCTGGCCGTGTTCCTCTCGTCCGCGGCGTCCGACGGGATCAACGGACAGTCCATAGCAGTCGACGGGGGCGTGGTCTTCGCCTGAGATGCCGGGCGGTCGGGCTCAGAGCCTGACGTACTCGTAGTCGACCGGCCTGGTGTTGATGCCCCGTGACGGCGGCGCGATCCAGCCGGCCATGGCCCCCGGCCGGGTCTGGGGGGCCATGAGGGAGCCGACATGGTCCCGCTCCTCGTCGGACGGTAGCCATGAGGCCACCGAGGCCTCCCACTCGGAGTCGGAGAGCAGCCGTCCGTCGGGGGAGACGTGGTGGGACCTGAAGTCGCCTACCGCCCGGTTGAAGCCCACGTGGGGGAGCTCGAATCGGACGTCGACCGACCGCTCCTCGAGGATCCTGTTCCAGCGGCGCACACCCTTTGCGCAGTCTGCGATGTAGTCGTCCCGCAGGTCGGCGTTGACGACGCTCCGGGCCGCTGAGGTCTCCTCAACCAGCCCGCCCTCGCCCACGGTCAGGTAGGTGCGGTCGGCGCCTGACAGGTCGTGGTCGTCGTAGGCCTCCTGCTCGGCGAACCTGCCCTTCAGGCCGCTGGCGAAGTAGTTGGCGGCGTTTGTGGACCGCTCGGAACCGAAAAGGTCCAGCGACACCGAGAAGTGGAAGTTGATGTAGCGCTGGAGCGTGCCCAGGTTGATGCCGCCGTGGGGTTCGACGTCGTCGGTGTCGTGCAGCTCCATCAGCTCGGTGGTGCGCTGCACGGCCCGGCCGACGCCGCTGGCACCGACGAACATGTGGTGGGCCTCCTCCTTGAGCATGAAGTTGCAGGTCCGGCTGAGCGGATCGAAGGCCGACTCGCGTAGCGCTCCGAGCTGGTACTTGCCGTCCCTGTCGGTGAAGTAGGTGAACATGAAGAAGCTCAGCCAGTCGGGGGTGGGCTCGTTGAAGGCGCCGAGGATGCGGGGCCGGTCGGGGTCCCCGGAGTGCCGTTCGAGCATGGCGTCGGCCTCGTCGCGGCCGTCCCGGCCGAAGTGGGCGTGCAGCAGGTAGACCATGGCCCAGAGGTGCCTGGCCTCCTCCACGTTCACCTGCAGCAGGTTGCGCAGGTCGTAGAGGCTGGGCGCCGTGCGCCCCAGGTGGCGCTGCTGTTCGACCGAGGCAGGCTCGGTGTCGCCCTGGACGACAATCAGGCGCCGTAGGTCGGCGCGGAACTCACCGGGCACCTCCTGCCAGACGGGCTGTCCGGCCAGGTCACCGAAGCCGATCCTGCGGTCGGCCTCGGGTTCGGAGAGGAAGATCCCCCATCGGTAGTCGGGCATCTTCACGTGTCCGTAGTGGGCCCATCCGTCCTGTCCGACGTCCACGGCGGTCCTCAGGTAGACGTCGTTGTCGGCGAAGTCGGTCGGGCCCAACTCGGCCCACCAGCGGTCGAAGCCCGGCTGCCAGGATTCCAGGGCCCGCTGCAGCCGCCGGTCGTCGGCCAGCCCGACGTTGTTGGGAATGCGTTCGCTGTAGTCGATGTCGGCCATGTCAGGTCCTCGGCACGGTGTGGTGCTGTCTGGTCGCCGGCTGGTCCCGGCCGGGTGCGGCCATGTCAGGTCCTCTCCGGGTCGAAGGCCGGCCGGCTGCCGGTGCCGTAGCGGGCGAGGGCCCCCTCGGGTCCGCTGGCGTTGGGCCTGGTGAAGATCCAGTTCTGCCAGGCCGAGAGCCGGCCGAAGATCTTGGTGGCCATCGTCTCGGGACCACAGAAGCGGTGGTTGGCCTCCATGCCGGTCAGGGCGTCGGGGGAGAAGGTGGAACGCTCCTCCACGGCCAGGCGGACCTCGTCGTGCCAGTCCAGGTCGTCGGGGGTGGCGCTGACGAGGCCCAGCGAGCCGGCGGCAGCCGCATCCAGCCGCTTCCCGACGGCGGCCACGGCGGTTGCATGGGCGTCGTCGTGGCCCCAGAACCTGGATTGCAGCCTCGTGAGGCCGTTGGCCATGGGCATCGGCCCGTCGTTGACGCCGGTCAGAAGAATCTCGGCTGCGGGAAGGGGATCGGGGTCGTCCAGGAACGTGCCGTCAAGCATGTAGGAGCGGTCTGCCGCCAGTGCCAGCTCGGCCAGGACCCCGGCGAAGCATGAACCCGGTTCGACGGTGGCGATGAGGCTACGGGCCGTTAGGTCCAGGCGGGAGAGAACCCTCGACCACAGCAGCGAGGTCTCCCGCTCGACGTGGCTGGCTGGCTCCGCAAGGGCCCGGTCGTGGGCCAGGACCTCGTCGACGGATCCGGTGGTGCGGAGCAGGAGAGTGGCGGTGTCGGCCTCGTTGAAGCGCAGGTGGCAGAGGAGGTCGTCAAACTCCAGTGCGGTCCGCAGCGGCCAGCCCGGATCGGCGGAGGAGGCCACGGTCACAACCACCGACCGTTTTCCCCGGTCGTGTTCAGCCGACACGTACCGGTAGGAGCGGCGGTCGCCGTCGTCGGCCGGGTCCAGGTCGGGGAGGGTGATCGGCTCGGCCGCCGGGTCGCGGTCGGAGGTGGCGGCCAGGGCCAGGGCCCGTTGGCGAACCGCATCGGCGAAACCGGACTGTGGGGAGAGCTCGTCCACGAGGCCCCATTCCAGCGCCTCCTCGCCACGGACCCCCTCGGCCCTGGTGGCGAACATGTCGGCCCGGTCGCGCCGTACGTGGCGCTTGTCGGTCAACCTGGTCAGGCCTCCGGTTCCGGGCAGCACGCCGAGGAGGGGCAGTTCGGGAAGGGAGACGGCGCTGGCAGCGTCGTCGACCAGGAGGATGTGGTCGCAGGCCATGGCCAGTTCGTAGCCGCCACCCGAGCAGGGCCCGTTGACCGCTGCCAGGAAGTGCAGGCCCGACCTGGCCGAGGCCTCCTCCATCTCGAGGCGGGTCTCATTGGTGAAGCGGCAGAAGTTGACCTTGTGGGCGTGGCTGGCCGAGGCCAGCATTCGGATGTTGGCTCCGGCGCAGAAGGTGCCCTCAAGCGCGCTTGAGACGACCACGCATGCGACCTCCGGGTGCTCCATCCGGATCATGCGGATGGCGTCGGCCAACTCGATGTCGACACCGATGTCGTAGCTGTTCAGCTTCAGCTCGTAGTCGCCGATGGCGGCCCCGTCAGGGTCCACCGCCATTGAGAGGTGGGCCAGCGGCGGTTCGATTCGGAGTTGCCAGTGCCGGTAGCGCCCAGGGGTGGACCTGAAGGCGATCGGTTCCATTCCCGCACCGGTCTCCGTGGCGACGTCTTCCATGCTGGCCGGCCTTCCCCGTGTTGTCGGAATGATATACCATGATTGGATCACGGGCGACATGGAATCTGTATTACGTAGTTCGGAACCTGAGGAGGTCGGGCATCCGGCCCTGGCCGGCTTCCTCGGGGTCCGCAGGGATGGCGGCGAGCAGGCCGACAGCGCAAGGTCCCTCCTACTCACCCTCCTCGGCGAGTTCGTGAGGCCGGCCGGGGGAGCGGCCTGGACCCAGTCGATGATCGAGGGCCTGTCCCTGATGGGTGTCGGGCCCCAGGCCGCAAGGCTGGCAATCAGCCGCCTGGCTGACCGGGGCTGGCTGGCGGGAACCAGGTCAGGACGCCGGACGCGCTGGGAGTTCACACCTGCCCTTGCAGGGCTGCTGGAGGAGGGGGCTGCACGGATCTACGGCTTCGGGGCCGACGTAGGCCCGTGGGACGGTCGCTGGCTGCTTCTCGTCGTGAGCATCCCTGAGCGCCAGAGGCGGCTCCGGTCGGTGATGGCGGTGAGGCTGGGCTGGGCCGGCTTCGGATCACTGGCCAAGGGAGTTTGGATCTCGCCGTGGCCAGAGCGGGAGGCCGAGGCCCTGCGCCTCATCGGCGATCTCGGAATCGAGGGTGCCGTGTTGTTTCGGACCGACGCGGAGGGGGCAGCCGATCCGGCGGAGATCGTCGGACGCTCCTGGGACCTCGCAGGCTTGCGCTGCCAGTACGAAGGCTTCCTCGGCGACCTGGAGGGACGCTCCGCGGCGGATGGGCCTTCCACAGCACGGGAACTCCTGGCGCTGGTCCACGCCTGGAGGCGCTTCCCCATCCTGGACCCTGGGCTGCCCGAGGAACTCCTGCCGGACGCCTGGCCGGCTGCCGACGCGGCGGCCTCCTTCACCCGGCTCCGCTCCCTCTGGCGACCTACAGCTGAGCGCTGGTGGCGTGAGACCGAGGAGTGCTTCTCCTGAGCCCGGCTGTGCCTGATGTCCTGAGCGGGGCACACCACAGGTGCAGTTCACCGGTCCTGTTAGGGCCCTGTGAGGGGTGCGCCCGTGCCGGATTGGAGACTGCCTGTCGTACCTAGCATTGACGGGGTGGGAAGGCCCCATTGCTGGTCGGAATGTGCATCGAGCCTTGGCCAGCCAGTGAACTGAAGGAGAGTCCCATGCGTGTTCCACTACGCCTCGCGCTACTCGGGCTGGCGCTGGTTGCCCTGGCCGGCTGCGCTGACGACCAGGTCGTCGAGGCGGGCCCTGCAACCACGGCCGACCACACGTCGGCCTATGTGGGCCAGGAGTCCCGTGCCATCAAGACCCTGTCCGACAGCGATATCGACGAGTTGCGCAACGGCCGCGGCTGGGGCCTCGCCAAGGCCGCCGAGTTGAACGGTGTTCCGGGGCCCGCCCACATCCTCGAGATGAAGGCCGAGATCGGCCTCACCCCTGAACAGGAGGCCGAGGTGCAGGCGGTATTCGACGAGATGAACGCTGAGGCGAGGGTTCTCGGCGAGAGGATGATCGACCAGGAGTGGGCCCTGAACCAGGCCTTCCTGAACGGCGAGGTGACCGAGGAGTCCCTTGCCCGGATGGTCGGGGAGATCTCACAGACCCTCGCTGATCTGCGGGTCCTGCACCTGGGCACCCACCTGGTGACACCGGGGATCCTGACGGCTGAACAGATTGGCCAGTACAACGACCTGCGCGGCTACCTGAGCGGCGATGACCCGTGTGAGAACATCCCCGAGGGCCACGACGAGGCCCTGTTCAAACTCCACAACGACTGTGACTGATCGGCCGTTGGAGTCTGCTTGGAGCGGTTGCCTGCCAGAATGCTGGCGGGCCGGTAGCTCAGTGGTCAGAGCAGGCGACTCATAATCGCTCGGTCGCGGGTTCGATCCCCGCCCGGCCCACCATGCCTGCCCGAGGCGGGCTACCGGACACGGTTCGGGCTTCCCGGTGGAGGCAGCAGGTGAGGCCACTACCGTTGGGCGTGACACCATCCCGCCGAAGGGAGGCCCCATGTCGGCGCTCGAGTGGTACCTGGGACCGCTTCGCAAGTACTCGGTCTTCTCCGGACGTGCCGACCGCAGGGAATACTGGCTGTTCTTCGTCTGGCACATGGCGATCGTCATCGTGGTGAGCTGGCTGTCCAGTTCCCTCTACATCGTCTACGCCCTCGGCACGCTCGTCCCGTCGATCGCGGTCGGTGTGAGGCGGCTCCACGACACCAACCGCAGCGGCTGGTGGATGCTCATCACGTTGGTCCCGTTCATCGGGTTCATCGTGATGCTTGTGTTCCTGGCGAGCGCAGGAACGAGCGGCGACAACGACTACGGACCCGAGCCGGGTTCGGGAGCCGGGCCCGGACCGGTCGTAGAGCCCGGACCGTTGGCGTAGCGCTGCCGCCTCCACCGGAAGGGTCCCCGGTGGCGACTGTGGCCGGTGTTCCTAGCCCTGTGGGAGTGTGAGCAGGTAGGCCACCAGGTCCTCGACCCCCCCATCGTCGTAGAGCCCGGTCAGGTCGTGGGGGCTGCCAGTCGGCGCCGACGTGAACAGGTCGTCAAGCGTGGCGGCGCTGCCGTCGTGCAGGTAGGGGGCCGTGTCGTAGAGGCCCAGGAGCGACGGCGTGTCGATGGTGGGCCCCTTGGTCTCAGCCGGGCCGTCGGCGGTGCCCACGTCGTGTCGCAGTCCGTCGGTGAACACGGTTCCCAGGTGGCATCCGGCGCAGCCCGCCGACTGGAACACACGGTGGCCGCGGTCGGATGCCGGGGTCGGCGCAAACGGGCTCGGCGGGACCTCCCGGAATCCCAGGAACGCAGCCAACTGCTCGTTCTCCTCGTCGGACAGGCCGGTTCCAGCCTGGATGTCCCTGATTGTCTTCTGGAAGTCGAACAGGTCCACCCGGTCGCCGGACCAGTGGAACGGGAACGTGGCCGTGAGACCTCGGACCGGGGGGGTGTTGCGGGGGCCGTCGTCGAAGGGCCAGGTGCGGCCGTCGATGTCCCCGTCCAGGTGGCAGCTGGCGCATGTGATCCACTGGTCCCGGGCCATCTCGGTGCGGGAGGAGTCGTTGAAGAGCACCTGGCCGGCCAGCACGTCCGGGGGCAGCGGGATGGTGGTGACGGGTATCCGGCGGATCTCCTCCCGGGCGTCCAGGTCCACCACGGAGAGGTCGCCCGACAGGGCGTTGTGGACATAGCCGGTGGAGCCGTCGGCGCTCACGACCATGCCCCGAGGGTTGGTGCCGACCTCGATGTGGCCGACGCCGAAGCCCACCTCCAGGTCGACCACTGAGATGTCGTTGCTGCCGGCATTCACCACGTAGGCCAGCGAACCGTCGGGGGAGAAGGCCACCGCACTCGGCATGTTCACCGGCTGGTCCACCGCGTCGAGGCCCAGCAACTCACGTGGTACGACCCGCAGGTGTTCCAGGTCCACCACTGCGACCCGGGGCATGACCGTGGTCTCGAAGGTCAGGTCGGGGTTGGACGTGCGTGACCGGATCAGCGGCATGTAGGCCCGCCTGCCGTCCGGATGCACGGCTATGTGGCGCGAGGCGTTGTTCTCCGGTCCGGTGGGGACGACGCCCACCAGCGCCCGGTCGGCCACGTCGATGATGCTCAGGTCGCCGCTCAGCAGGTGCGTCACGTAGAGGGTCTCGTCTCCGGCGACCGCGAGGCCCCACGGCCGGGCACCCACCGGAACTGGTCCGAGCGGTGTGAGGGTTGAGGCGTCGAAGAGGACGACCACGTCCTCCGCCTCAGAGGAGACAGCGACCGTGCTTCCGTCGGGGGTGACCACCACCCCCCTCGGCCTCCGGTGGGTCTTGATCTCAGCCCGCCGGTCACCCGACAGGGCGTCCAGCACGACCACGGCGCCGGCGCCAGTGACTGCTACGAACAGCCGGTCGCCCGCTGGATCGGTCGCCAGCGTCGTCGGGTCGTCGCCTACCGCCGTCTCCCAGAGCACGGTGGCGGCCGCCGGGTCGACGGCTGTTACCGAACCCGAGTCGGGGTTGGCCACGTACAGGCGGGAGCCGTCCAAAGAGGCAGCGATGGTCGACGACCACCGGGCCGGAAGCGCTGATTCCGGGGAAGGGTTGGCCGAGCCTTCTGTGGTGGTTGGCGTAGAGGCCCGTGTCGTGCCCGCCGCCGCTGTGTCTGGTGGTCCCACCTCCGTAGTCGTGGCGGGGGGAGAAGTCAGCGGTGGAGAGGTCAGGGTTGGAGCGGGCACCTCGTCCGTCGGCTTGTCCGAGCATGCCACGACGAAGGTGGCCACGAGGAGGGCCGGAATGAGCGAGAGTCTCCGTGCGCCCCCTCCGGCAGCCACTACCCGCCGCCGAGTGGCGAGAAGCCGCGCTGGTTGAGTACCTGGGCCTCCCAGCCGTCGGCGGTCTCGTAGGCGATGGAGAGCTGCAGGGTGTCCGCACCGAGGATGATCTCGGTGAAGCCCTGGTCGTAGAGGTACTGCTGCCCCAGGGCTATGCCTACAGAGCCGCCCGAGACCGTGTCCTGGTGGACGAGGAGGCCCGGGGTGGTGAGGCTGTAGTGGGCTGTGTCGACACCCTGGGGCAGCTCGTAGCCAAAGGTGATCCCCTCGACATACGAGGACTCCGGCCCGTAGGCGAGCGAGGTCCGGGACATGATCGGCGAGGTTGCCATCGACTCGACGACGTAGAACCGGTAGGTGGAGTCCGTTGATCCCAGCACAGCTGACAGGGGGTGCTGGTATCCGTAGGCGTCCATGCTCGTGCGGCCATCGGCCACGATCGCCGGATCAGGCGCCAGGCCCGTGGAGGGAACCACACGGTCCTGGGTGGCGGCCACGTGCACCTCGTACACGCCGGGCTCGTCGACCACGAACGACATGCCAGCCGGGTCCACGTACCCGACCACGTTGGCCCGGTTGGAGAACTCGTGGATGTCGCCGCCCGGGGTGGTGACGGTTACCTCCACTCCCACATCCAGCGTCGGCCAGGCCTGGCCGCTGAATGTGAAGAGGTCGCCCACCTCCAGGATGCTCCCGAGCCTCGTACCAAGCGGGGTTATGAACAGGTCGACCTCGCGACCCCTGTGGGTTAGCAGTGGACCGCACGTGCCGAGTCCACCGGCCGCTCCCTGGTAGGGCGGACAGATGCGGTTGCCCTTCTCGTCGCGCAGGATGAACGCTCCCGAGTCATCAGCCTCGGCCTCGGCAACGATCACCGCCATCGAGGCATAGGGAGAGAAGTGCTGCTGGTCGCCGTTCTTGATCACTGCTCCACCGAAGAGCAGCTTGACGTCGCCCTCCTCGTCCCCCTTGGTGTCGGTCCCACCGCGCCCTCCGGAACCGGGCTGGAAGTAGAAGTCGCGACACGTGAGACCGATCTGGCAGGAGTATGTGTCGTGCCCGTACCACGTGTTGTGCACGCCGCCCCGCCCCTCGCCGACAGCCGAGAAGACGCTCACCTCCGGTCGCATGCTGGTCGAGTACCAGTAGGCCCACGAGGACACCTCGTCGGGTCGGTGGTGCGGCCTGGTACCGCTGGAGGTTTCGGAGTGCAGGCGGATGCTGTCCTCGGCCTCCACGCAGTCATGTTCGAAGCAGTAGCTGGTCGGCGCCAGCTGAGGTGCGATGTTGCCGAGAAGGTCGGAAGGAGCCTCGATCGTCACTGCCGGGGTGAGGGGCGTCATGTCGGCGACCCAGACGACGTCACCCGAGAAGAACGGGTAGCCGATGCCACGGGCGCCCGGTGCGACAATCGGGTCGCAGGCCGCCTCGCCACAGGCCGGATCCACGGTCCGGTTGAAGAACCAGGTCCGCAGGGTCATGTCGCCGGCCCCGCGTGCCAGGTCGCTGTTGCGCTCGGCGTGGGTGATCACAGGGGTGTCGGGCGTGGCCACGATCGATGCCGAGGTCCTCGATCCCATCCAGAGCGTGCCGTCCACCGGGTCCAGGTAGGAGGCCGTGACCTCCACGATGTACTCGCCGTGCGCCTCAGGGGCCCAGACCTGGTCGGAGGCGAAGTACCCGAACTGGTTGGCGGTGCCGCTCACCACATGCCTCTCGAGCCTGCCGGGGTCACCGTCCACGTAGTGGGAGACCTCGATGGTGATGTCGGCCGGCACCCCCGGCTCCACGGTGACCACGGGATTCCACCCGTCGCCCACCTCCAGCGGAGTCCCCTCGAAGGTGCCGAGCGACAGGTCGAGGGGTTCGGCTACCCAGAAGTCGTAGGTGCCCTCCAGGATGAACTCGTCGCCGCGGGCGGACCTGAGCGTGCCGTCGAGGTGCACCGTGTGCGGCCCGAACTGGTCGAAGTGCAGGTCGAGGGTGTCCAGACCCGTGGTCAGCCCGACCGTGTGGGATGGCCCGGAGAAGGGCAGCATCACCGGGTAGCCCGCGTACCAGGCCGCCGCCACGTACATGTCGACGGCGGCCTCCTCGGCGAGGGTCCGGGTGGTTCCGTCGGGGGTGGTCAGGTCGACGCTGACCCTTCCCGGGTCGTAGGGGTCGAGGGCGAACAGCGCCTCAGGAAGGGAGGCGGCGAAGCCGGTGTAGCCGACCGTCGGCAGGTAGGGCTCGAGCGTGTAGTGGACCGCCTGGCCTGAGAGGGGGTCGGTGGGGGAGGCGATGAACGGTGCTTCGGCCGAGCGCCGGCTACCCAGGGCGAAGCGGCCGGCGTCCCCAGCCGCCACGACGCCCCTGATTCCGGCGGATCCCCAACTGGGGGCCTCGTTCAGGAGGGTCGCAGGGAGCCTTGGTGTGGAGTCGGTGCCCACGGCGAACATTGGGAGGAAGCCGAAGCCGGTGTTCCCCTCGAAGTCGATCCCACCTGCGTGCGGCATGTTGATTCCGGCGTTATCGAAGTCGGGCATGCCGTCGGGGCCACGCTGGCCGAAGAGGATCCGTGGCAGGTACCAGCCGGGCTCGAGGGAGTCAGGAAGGCCGGCGGGGGTGAGGGCCAGGCCGGAGTCGAGGCAACCGGTGACCTCCGGGAAGTCGAGGGAGGCATAGCTGCCCGAAACGGAGTCCGACTCGATCGGCAGCCCGGTCGGCGTGAGCGCCGGGCCGTGGACGTTCACGTTCAGCTGGGTCACGTAGCTGCCTTCGGCGTCGAAGAGCCGGTAGAGGTCGACCCGTGGGACTATGCAGCCCCCGGGATCTCCGTCGAGGCTGAACTCGACTGTTCTGGCCGGCCCCGTGAGGGTTCCCGATGCGGACCATCTGGTCGGGTCCTCGTGACCCACGCGTCCCAGGGCCGTGAAGGTCCCCGGGGCTGGAGCATCCCCGGGAACCTGGAGCACGGCCGCGGGGCCGGTCTGGATCCCCTGGCCCTCGCAGTGCTGTCGGCCGATGGGCAGCACGTAGATGGTCGAGCCTGTCGGCGCCTCCACCCGCGCCTCGAAGGAACCGTCTGTCCGGCGGTCCACGCACTCCTGGCTTCCCCACTCGACGGCGATGACGGCGACCGCACCCCAGGGCCGGTGGGGCTGGCCCAGTGGTACGGCGCCAGGAGAGCCGCTGACGGTCACCGTCCCCGAGGAGTCCGGCTGTGAGACGGAGATCAGGTCGGCCAGGGGAACGGCGTCACGGTCGTTCACCTGCTCCTCGGGGGCGAGGAACATGTCGTAGACGGGGGTGATGCCGCTGGCGAGACTGACCGGTCGGGCCTCCTCCTCCGTCGTGGCGGCGTCATCGCCGTCGGCGCCCCTGTCTCCGTCGTGGTCGGGCGGTTCGGTGGCCTCGTCCTCCACCGCTGCTGGTGCCTCCGTGGCCGGCCCCTCGTCCGGATCGGCCGGCGTCGCCGACTCTGCGGGGTCGGAGGTGGGCTGCTCCTGGCCCTGCTCCCGGTCTTCCACCTGGCTGGCGGCGCTCGTAGCGGGTGGCTCAGCTGTCGCGGTGGGCTGGGAGGAAGCCTCCGTGGACGCAGGGGCGACAGGTCGGGCCTCCTCTCCCCCGGTGGTCCCGCCGCCCCCACTGCCACAGGCAGCGGCCAGGAGCACGGCGGCGACTGTTGCACCCAGCCACCTCATGGGTGCACCGTAGCCCCGGGGCCTGTCCCGCTTCCTGCCTCGGCCCCCTCGGGCGGCGTCTGTGTGACAGGCTGGATGTGTCCGTTGACGGACCTGGGAGGTACAGGTGGCAGACGCTCTGATCTTCTGGTTGGCCGTGCTTCTCATAGCGGGGGCGATCGTCTACCGGCGCAGCGGCGGCCGTGTCGATGTGGGCGGCATGGTCCGCCGCTTCATGGAGTTCGGGTTCCTCCTGGCCCTGGTCGTGATCACGGGCCTCGGGGTGGCCGGAGTGCTGGCCAGGATCGTCGGTGAGATCGGCCCCGAGTCCTCGGGCGGCACCGAGACGATGGCCCTGTGGTTGACCTTCGTCCTGGTCGGGGGGGCCAGCCTGGCTGGCCTCGTGTACTGGATCCGGCGGCGCTTCTCCCGGGACCCGGCCGAGGAGGCGGCCCCGGGTTGGTCCCTGTACGTGGCCGTGGCCGAGCTGGGTTCGATGGCCGCCGTGGTCGTCGCGTCGATCGGCACCCTGTCCTGGCTGATCGCCGGCGGCAGCTTCCGCGACTTCTGGATCGCGCACCTCATCGTCTGGTCGGGGGTCTGGGCCATCCACTGGCAGCTGGGCTGTCGGACCGCTCAGGGGGGCGTAGTGCGGTGGCAGGTGCAGCTGCTGGCCGGGGCCGCTGCGGGGATGGTGGGCCTGGCGGTCAGCACATCGTTCGTCGTGGGGCACCTGCTCAACTGGGCCTACGACGGTGCGATGCCCGACTACATCCCCGACTACGGGTTCGGCCCCGACTCGGCCACCTGGGACTCAGCGGTCGACGGGGCGCTCGACTCGGTCCCGGCGATGATCACGTTCGGCGCGGTCTGGTACTGGTACTGGTGGCGCCAGGCCCGGCTCACGGCGGCCACCACCCCCCGCCATGCGTACGTGCTGGTCGGTGGTGTGCTCGGGGGCCTCGGGGCGGCGGTGGCAGCGGGTAGCGGCCTGCTCTTCACGGTGCTGCTCTGGTTCCTGGCGGACCAGGAGGGCACATCGGCCACGGAGCACTTCGATACCACCCCTGTCTTCCTGACGGTGTGCCTGGTCGGTCTGGCTGTGTGGTCCTACCACCGCTCGGAGCTCCCACAGAGCACCGACCGGAGCGACGTGGAACGCTCCTACGACCACCTGGCGGCGTGGGTGGGCCTCGTGGCCGCCACGGCCGGGTTGGGGGTTCTGCTCGGTGGCGTGATCCTCCACCAATTGCTGCCCAACCCGGAGGGGTGGGACCAGGCCCTTGGAGAACCTCTGGCCGGGGTGATCACGCTGCTTGCGGTCGGTGGCACCGTCTGGTGGCGCAACTGGTCGCGAATCCTGGCCCACGACTCCGAACCGGCCGAGCAGGCCTCGCCCGTCCGGCGCGTCTACCTGCTCACGGTGTTCGGTTCCACGGCCCTGACAGTTCTGGTCAGCCTGCTGGTGATGGTGTTCATGGTCATCTACGGCCTGCTGGAGCGCGACCTGGGTGCCGACCAGGTCGCCTGGTTCAGGATCCCCCTGGCCCTCATCGGATCCACGGCCGGCGTGGCCGTCTACCACGGTCGGGTCCTCAGGCAGGGGCTGCGCTCGGTGCCCGAGGCGATGAGGCCCCGACAGCTCAGGATCACGCTCGTGGCTGCCGCCGACGAGGCCTTTGTCGGGGATTTGGCCGAGGCGGCCGGTGCCAACGTGGTGAAGCGGGTGCGCACCGACGTAGTTCTCTTCACGGCCCCGCCGGTGGACGAGTTGGCCGAGGCCGTCAGGGAGGCGGGGGCTGAGGAGGTGCTGGTGACCGTCGCCGGCGACGGGTCCTTCGAGGTGGTGCCCCTCAGCAGTTGACCGGGATGTCCGCCGGGGCTCCCGAAGGCACGGTGTTTCCGAGTTTGTGATCCCGGGGCCCCAGAGTGGTGGGGACCGGCCGCCGGGGCCCCGGGAGATCTGTTGTTCGTGCGTTCTGTTGGTCTTGGCGTTTGATCCCGGGGCCCCAGAGTGGTGGGGACCGGCCGCCGGGGCCCCGGGAGACCTGTTGTTCCTGCTCCTGTCAGCCTCCTGTCAGCGCAGGGTTGCGAGTATCGGGTCGGGGGCCTTCCAGGCGTCGAGCACCGCCTTGGTCAGGCTCCTGCGGGTAATGGGCGTGTAGAGGACGTGGGTTCCCACCAGCACGCCGTGCAGGCCGGCGGCCTGTGGCTTGGGC
The DNA here is from genome assembly GCA_964344855.1 of uncultured Candidatus Nemicrothrix sp. Classification (GTDB taxonomy): domain Bacteria; phylum Actinomycetota; class Acidimicrobiia; order Acidimicrobiales; family MedAcidi-G1; genus UBA3125. The sequence continues at coordinate 69,508 of CAYFOV010000005.1, read as the reverse complement.
ACCTCCACGACGATCGGCGTGTTCCGGTGGAGGCGCTTGAGGTTTCTCAGGATGGAGCGGCTGCGGGAATCGCTCATGCGCAGGGAACAGAAGACCACGTCGGTGTCGGCTGCGGCCCCACAGTCGTCCAGGGTCTCGAGGGGGCAGTGACCCGAGGACTGGCAGTCGGGTCCACCGCAGCCGACGGCCTCGAAGCCAGCCTCGGCGAGCATGTCGACGATGGCAGCCCGCACAGCGGCGTCCTCCTCCTCGACGAGCACGCGCGGACGCAGGTGCTCCTCGGAGAACTCGGGAGGGTTGGTCTCAGCGTTCTTCAGTAGTCCCACGGCAGTTTCCCTTGTCGGGCACGATCATCGGGATTCACAGGTCTGGCAGGTAGGGACGAAGGTCCCTGAGTCGGTTCACTGCCCGGTGGGGCAGTCTGCGGGGAACAGGCCCGGTCAGGTGGCCTTTCGGCTCAGCCCACCTGGAGTTCGCCCACCATGCCGGCCTCCAGGTGGCCCGGAACGCTGCAGTAGAAGACGTACCGGCCCGGTGCCAGGTCTATCTCGGCCATGTCGTCCGCGCCGGGAAGGGCCTCCAGGGCGAACCCGTCGACCCCGTCTATGCGCAGGTCGTGGTAGATGGCACCCTCGTTGCGCAGGCGGAGGGTCGCGCCTTCGGCCGCCTCGACGAGCTGGGGGTCGTAGGTGAACTCGTCGGCCGTGATCGTCGTGGTTCCCGGCAGCTCCTCGGGAAGTGCGTCGCCCGCTCCAATTCCCGAGCGAACGGCCAGGAAGATGGTCAGGCCAACCGCAAGGGCCAGAGCGACAACGGCCACGATCGGTCCGTAACCGACGAGCCGGCCATAGGCGGGTCGCCCTGCACGTTGTCGGCGGCGCTGTTCGGCACGGCTCCTGGCCCGGGGCATGGGGCGACGCTAGGGACGGATGGAGGCACCACCAAGGGACCTATGTCCTGTCGGGCCTGCCGCCCGAGTCCTCCCGGTGCGGGCCCCTCTTCCGGATCCTCGGCAGCGACTATCGGGACCTTAGGCCCTGCTTGGCCAGGTGTGGGTTGCTTAGCGTCTACCGGGAGAAGTGTGGCTACGGGGACCCTAAGGAACGGGAGGATTCGGCAATGGAAGGCAACTTCGAGCAGCGCCTGGTGGACGATGCTGAGCACAGGCGCCTCAAGACAGTCCTCTATGCGGGGATCTGGTCACTGGTGATCCTGACAGGGTTGGTGACCCTTACCCACCACACGATCGAGCCGCAGCATGGCTGGATTCCGTCGCTTGGCGTCGGGGCCCTGGTCGGCTTCTGGGTGAGCATCCTCATGGCGGGCGTGGCCGGCAACGGGATCTACGAGATCCGCCACGAACGCCACGTCGGTTGACGATGGGACCCGGAACACCGTCGATCAGCGACGGTGTCACCGTGGTGCATCGAAGCCTTCCATGTGGTAGAGCCTGAGCATGGCCTCCCCGGTTCGGGTATTCCTCCTGGACGACCACGAGATCGTCCGGCGCGGCGTGGTATCTGTCATTGACGCCGAGCCCGACATGGAGGTGGTCGGCGAGGCCGGCACGGCCGTCGAGGCACTTGAGGTGATCGAGGAGTGCCGGCCCGACGTGGCGGTGTTGGACATCCGCCTGGGCGAGGGCTCGGGGGTGGAGGTCTGCCGCGACATCCGGTCGCGCATGCCGGAGGTGAGCTGCCTCATGCTCACCTCCTTCGAGGACGACCAGGCACTGGTCGAGGCCAGCCTCGCCGGGGCTGCCGGCTACGTGCTCAAGCAGGTGCAGGGTGGCGACCTGCTCGAGGCCATCCGGATGGTGGCCGACGGAAGGGTGCTGCTCGACCGGGCCACCATCCGCTTGGCGCTGCGACGCCTGCGCGAGTCGGGTGAGGCGACGGTCGGCGAACTGCCCCCGCAGGAGCGGCGGGTGTTCGAGCTCATCGGCGACGGGCTCTCCAACCGGGAGATAGCCGACGAGATGTTCCTGGCCGAGAAGACCATCAAGAACTACGTGACCAGCCTCCTCCAGAAGCTGGGCATGCAGCGTCGGACCGAGGCGGCGGCCTTCGCGGCCAGGCTGGACGAGCGCCGCAAGGGGGGCTGAGCCTCAGGGGGTTTCTTCCTCCTTGGCGAGCGGCACGACCCACTCGACGGCTGTGCCACCCGTTGGTGCCCGGTAGGCGGCGAACGTACCGTCGCGCTTCTCGGCCCTGCGGGCCAGGTTGGCCAGCCCGCTCCGGCGTCCCTCATCCTCGGAGATGCCGACACCGTCGTCGACGACCTCGATGGACAGCTCCCGGTCCACCTGGATGCGCAGGTCGACGGTGGAGGCCTCGGCGTGTCTGGCGACGTTGGTGAGGGCCTCTCGCACGACAGCCAGGGCCTCCTCTACGAGGTCGTCGGGGACCGCCGTGTCGAGCGGTCCCACGAACTGGCAGCGCGGCTCCGCCCCCAGCATCTCGACCATGTCGGACACCACCTCGGTGGTGCGCGTGCGCAACCCCTGTGCGCTGTGTACAGGGGAGGCCAGGTCGAAGATGACCGCCCTGATGGTGCGGGCGGTGGCGTCGAGGCCGTTCACGATCTCCGCCAGGCGTGATGCCGGCTCGGTGTCGCTTGTGGCCTGCAGCCCCTGCAGGGCCATGCCGGCCGCGTACAGCTCCTGGATCACCGTGTCGTGAAGTTCCCTGGCGATCCGCTCGTGGTCCTCGGCCCTGTCGCGTCTCCAGCGGGCCCTGATCAGCTCCTCCTCGGCCTCGACCCACTGGCTCATGTCGCGCACGGCGGCGATCACGAGGCCAGTGCCGTCTGAGAGGGGGGCGAGGCTCACGTGCACCGGGAAGCACGTGCCGTCGGCCTTCATGCCCTCCAGGCGCTGCCTGGCGCTCATGGGTCGGGGGCTCGGGGCCTTCTCGAACTCCTCACGCTGGCTTCGGTGCCTGACGCGCACGTCGGCTGGGAGCAGGTCGTCGACGGTCATTCCCACGAGGGAGCCCGGCTCGTGGCCGAACAGCAGCCGGGCGGCCATGTTGGCTGCCAGGATCCGTCCGCCCCGCTCGACCACGAGGAGGGCGTCGGGGGAGGTCCGCCACAACTCGTCAGCCGTGACCTCCTCCGGGAGTGGTCCGGTCTCCGGGCCTGCCGCCGTCCCCATGCCGGGGAGGCTAGGCGCTCACGGGCGCGGCCGCGGCTGCGGAGTGGGCGGGTGGGGGAGGCGCCCGAGGGGGGGTCAGTCGCAGGGGTCGGCTGCGGGGGTCGGCGTTGCCGAGGTGACGACCACGAGGGACTGGCCGACGAGGATGGTGTTGGGGTCGTCGATGTCGTTGAGGGCCATGAGGTCCTCGACGGTCGTGTCGTGGCGCTTGGCGATCTTGGAGAGGGAGTCGCCCGCCTGGACCGTGATGGTCGCCTCGCTGGGTTCTGCGTCGGTGTCGTCGTCCTCGGCCGCCAGCAGGAGAACCTGGCCCACGTAGAGCTGGTTGACGTCGCAGATGGCGTTCAGGGCCACAAGTTCCTCCAGGGTCATGCCGTTGTCCTTGGCGATCTGGGACAGCGAGTCGCCGGCCTCGACGGTGACGGTCCGGGGCCCTGTGTCGGCCGGAGCAGTTGTGGTGGGTGGGATGGTCGTGGCCACGGGTGCGGCGGTCGTGGCCGGTGGGGTCGTGGCCGGTGCAGCGGCCCTGGTGGTGGTGCTGTATGAGGCCTGGGCGGTCGTTGTCGGTGGAACGGTCGTCGAGTAGGCGTCGGCGGCGGTGGTGGGGGTCACCGTCACCGGGGTGGAGTCGTCGCTGCTCCCGCAGGCCGAGGCGGCCAGGGCCAGGACGGCGACACCGATGAGGGTCGAGCGGGCGGTCATGGGCGCAGCATAGGTCCGGGTCCCCGGCCGGTCGGGGACACCCCGGGGCCTGTTGCAGCGGCCTGTACGGCCGGCTCGTGGCGCCCGCCGCCATGTCGATCCCGGGTCAGGAGGACCAGGTGTTCCAGTCGGTCACGGTGGCTGCCGACGGCCTGGCGGCGGGCCGGAAGTCGGTTCCCTCAGTGTGCCCGACAGTGATGAGGGCAATCTGGCTGACCTTGTCGAAGGGGATTCCGAGCAGCCCCGCTGCCTCCTCCTCGAACATGAGGTGGATGGTCGTCCAGCAGGTTCCGAGGCCCCGCTCACGTGCCGCCAGCATGAAGCTCCAGGTGCTGGGGATGATCGAGGCCAGCATCGAGGCTGCGCCCATTCCGGGGGCCTTCTCGATCCGGCCGGGAAGGCACGGTATGAGCATCGCCGGAACACGGTGCATGTTCTCGGCCAGGTACGAGGCCGAATCCAGTACCCGCATCTGCTGGGCGGCGCGCTTGTCGTCAGTGGCCGTCGTGGCCAGTGCCCCGGCGCTGGAGCCCATCTTGGAGTAGGCGTCCCAGCCGCGTCGGTAGAGGTCGGCAATGGCGGCCTTCTTGTCGTCGTCGGTCACGACGAGGAACCGCCACCCCTGCCTGTTGGAGCCGGTCGGCGCCTGGACGGCGAACTCCAGGCACTCCTCGATCAGGGCCGGGTCGAGCGGGCGGTCGAAGTCGATGCGCTTCCGTACGGCTCGTGTGGTCGAGAGGAGTTGGTCGGCGCTGAGTCCGAGGGTGGTCATGGGGCCTCCTTGGCCATGGTCTGGAACCGGGTCATTGGTCAGGTAGCGCCGCTTCGGCCAGGTCGCGGATGCCCTCGATCGTGCGGCGCATGTTGGCGGCCTGGCCCTTCTGCCGGTTGGCGATGATCGCCGCCTCCTTGTCGGGCATGGCCTCGATGACGGCGGTGAGGCCGGACGCTCCGGGGCCCAGGACCATCGAGAACCGAAGTCGGGAGCCTCCGAGGAGGGGCTCGACCTCGAAGCGCCATTGGGCGGCCGGGCTGTCGGGATCGCCGGCGTGCCAGGCGAATACCTGTTCGGGCTCGTAGTCGACGAGCGTGCAGGTGACCTCCCACTCGCCCAGGTCCTCCCGCCTGTTGCGGCCCTTGAACGTGGCGCCCACGGCAGGCATCGGGTCGATCCACTCGGCCCCCTGGAACTCGTCGCTGAAGCGGGCCGGCAGGTTGATGTCTGACACCAGCGGCCAGATGTCGGCCGGCTTGGCGTCGACGTCGACCTCCGCGGTGACGCCCGCCCCGTCGGCGTGAACGACCGGGCGGCCGTCCGTCGGGTGCTCGAGGGTGCGGCCCCACCTGTCGAACCAGGTGATCTCCCTGGCCGGGCGCCGTGGGGCGAGGGCGAAGTCGTCGCCGATCGTGTAGGCGACGGGCAGGAGGACCACCTGGGTCACGTGGTCGGGGATGTCGAGGAACTCGGCGACCGCATCGGCCTCGCCCAGGTGGAGGGTCGTCCAGGCGGTTCCGAGTCCGCGGGACCGGGCAGCCAGACAGAAGCTCCACGCCGCCTGGATGACCGAGTCGAACAGGCCGGGCCGGCCGCTCCCGTCATGTTCGCCGTAGATGGTCACCAGCACGAGGGCGGGTACCTCGTGGAGGTGGTCGGCCAGGTATCCGCCCGAGCGGGCGGCGCGCTCCCTGGGGTCTCCTGTACCGGCCAGGGCCTGGGCCCGTTCCGAGAGCCAGGTACCGCCGGCCTTCCTGTAGAGCTTGGCCAGCCCTTCCTTCACCCTGGGGTCGCGTACAACCAGCCAGCGCCTGCTGGCCTGGTTGCCGCCCGTGGGTGCCTGCTCGGCCAGGTCGATGCAGTCCAGGATGAGCTCCTCGGGCACGGGGCGTTCCAGGTCAAGGCGCCGGCGCACGGACCTGGTGGTCGAGAGCAGCCTGTCGGTCTCCTCCAGGGGGAATACCATGCCGACTCCTCCGGTCCCGGTGTCGATGGTGTGTCTGCCGATCGGCGCTGGTGCCTTCCGGCGGGGCGACGGGCCGAGCATGGCACCGGTTCGGCGCTGCTGGCTAGGCGGCCGCTCGCGAGGGCGTCGGGTGGGGTGTTCGCCCTGTCGGGTGGGGCTGTCGGGTGGGGTGGTCGGAAGGGCGTGCGTGCCTGGAGGATGACCGGCCATGTACGACACGCAGCTGTTCCTGTCGATGCACGCAGGTGGTGATCAAGTCGTCTCAGGCACTGTCACACCCCCTGCGTATGGTGCGGACATGGATGAGAGCGGAGCGTTCAGCGGGCAGGGGGCCTCGTCGTTCTCAGCCGGGGTGGCCGCGGCTGTGGGCGGGCTGCGCTGGGAGACGATGCCCGCAGGCCTGCGGGTCGAGTGGCTGTCGGCCCTGTCCGACGCCGAGGGGGCCATATCGGCCAGCCGGGCCGCTGCCCTGTCTGCGGGAGCCGACAGCCTGGGTGCGGCCGAGCGTGCGGCGGAGTTGGTCCGGGCCACGGGCATGTCCGGTAGCGAGGCGGCCGCACACGTGAAGGTCGCCGACACCCTCGATGGTGCACCAGAGGTAGCGGAGGCGCTGGCGACCGGCGCCATCACCACCGGCCACGTGGATGTCCTCGTTCGCGGCCTGGCCGCCACCGACCGCCGGGACGCTGTGGCCGATCCGGCGGTACTGGCCGCGGCCACGGGCAGCGGCGTCGACGCCTTCAGGGCCGACATGCGCGCCTGGAAGGCGCACCACCACGGCGACCTCGACGGAACGCGCCTCGCCGCCCGCCAGCACGCAAACCGTAGGGCCAGCGTCACCACCGCTGTTGACGGCATGGTGCACCTGCGGGCCGACCTGGCACCCGACGTGGGGTCCGTGGTCGCCGGTGCCATCAGAGCCGAGGCCGAGCGCCTCTGGCGGGAGGAGGGCGAGGGTGCCTCCGACCCGGCGGACGCGCTCGCCGGGCGCAGTGCGCTGCAGCGCAATGCCGATGCGCTGGCCAACATCTTCCGGAGCGGCGGTGTCGGCAGTTCCCCCGGTCGGCCCGGGGTCGACCTGGTGGTCGTCGTCGACCACGGCATGCTTGCCGACCGGGTCGTCTCCACCGGTCGCTGCGAGAGCTCCGACGGCACCCCGCTGACGGCGGCGGCAGCGCGACGCCTGGCGTGCGAGGCCGGCGTCATCCCGGCCGTCATGGGCGGCCACTGCCGGGTGCTCGACCTTGGTCGCCGCAGCCGCACGGTCACCCCGGCCCAGCGGACGGCGCTCACTGTGCGCGACGGCGGCTGCGTGTTCCCGGGCTGTGACCGGCCGCCCTCATGGTGCGACACCCACCATGTCATCCACTGGCTGGACCTGGGGCCGAGCGACCTCTGGAACCTGGTGCTCTTGTGCTCGGCCCACCATGTGGCCGTCCACGAAGGCGGCTGGAGGCTGGAGCACCTGGACGAATCCGACCTCGAATCCGGTCGCCTGGTGTTCACCGACCCCTACGGCCGCAGCCAGCGGCCGGACCCACCGGCGGCAGGGCGCCGGCGGTCAGGTAGTGGTCCCGTGGGCGATGCCGAGTGGCCGGGCCCCACTGTGCTTCAGGACTTGACCAGAGGCGGGGGTGGGCACGGTGGGGATGTTGCCTACCGGAAGGGTGATCGTGCCAGCCGGGGTGGGCACGCCGGTGTGGAGGTCCCCGGGCTGGGCGGTTCTGCGGGCGGGGGTGGGAACAGTGAGCTGGAGGTCCGCGGGCTGGGCGTTTCTGCCAGCGGAGGCGGGAGTGCCGGTGTGGAGGTCCACGAGCAGGGTCAGCTGCTGCCGGCTCGGAAGCGGGTGGTCCAGAGGCGCTGAGCCCGGGTCGGGTTGTCCCGAGGGTGGCGCGGGCCAGCGGCATGCCTCAGAGGCGTTCTTCAGAGGCGTTCTTCAGAGGCGTTCTTCAGAGGCGTTCCTCAGAGGCGCTCCTCAGGGCTCGGCTGTCCCGTGGCCACGGGGCGCGTGGCTCAGGGGCCCTGCGGCGGCGGCAGCAGCGAACGCAGCAGATCGAGGGACACGCCCAGGACCTCGGCTGCCTGCTCCAGGTCAGGCGGAGGCGGCCCGAGGGCCTCCTGGAGTTCCGGCACTGTCACCCCCAGGGCATCAGCGGCCGCCTGCAGGTGGCCCTCGGGAGGTGCCTGCCCGTCCCCCTGGCCTGGCCCAGCCCCGTCACCCCTGCCGCGTAGGGCGTTGTCGTGGAGCTCGCCCCAGAAGGTCGGGCCCACGTAGTAGGGGAAGGCGTCGGTGTAGGTGACGCCCTGGGTGTTGGAGGAGTTCCCGGAGTCAGCCGCTCGGGTGACGTGGTAGTGGTAGGTCGGCTCGGCGAGGCCCGGGAGCGGGCCCACGTGGCCGTTGTGCTCGTCGAGGGCGGCGTGGCTGCCGTCGTCGAGGGAGCTGTCGAAGTACCAGTCCTGCATGAACCAGCCGGCGTCGGCGTAGAAGGCGTTGCCGGACTGCGACGTGACCCTGGCGCCGGTGTCCGGGCCGGGCAGGGCTGTCGGGGTGGTGCCGAGGGTCGGGTCCGTCTGGTCGACCAGCAGGCAGGTCCGCTTCCCGGAGGCGCCACAGCCGGTGGCCGAGTCGGGGTCCGCGTAGTCCCGCACCCGCCAGGAGGACCTCGCCAGGGTGCCGTCTGACACCCAGGGGCCGGCGATCGGCACGCCGTCGGAAGCGAAGCCGTAGATGGGGGAGTGGCCGCTGCCGTCGTCGCCGAGCTGCTCTGCCAGGCAGGTCGGGTGCGAGTGGTGGTGGTAGATGCCCTGAGCCGAGTGGCCCGGGCAGATGTCCAGGTCGTAGGCCTCGGCCGCCGGAGCCAGGTTCCACCAGACGCGCTCTCCCTGCCAGGACTGCCCGTCGCTCCAGTTGAAGACGGCCACGCCGTTCACCCAGAGTCCGATTGCCCCCAGCCCGGTGGCCACCGGCTCGTCGGCCTCGACGGGCTCCAGCGGGAACCAGGCCTCCCAGTCCTGGGGCGTGGGGCAGGCGGGGCCCGGAGGCCAGTAGCCGTAGCCCGAGCCGGGAACATCTGAACAGCCGGTGCTGCGGTAGCCGATGTCCTCGCCGAAGGCGACCTGGTCGCCGACCTCACCCGTGTGGTGCCCCGCCGTGAAGTCGTGGGCCTGCCTCGGCCTGGCCTCGAGGCCGGCGATGTCCGCCGTGTCGAGCGTCGTCACGTAGCTGGGAATCCCGCTGGCCCAGACCCGCAGGTACCTGACGCCGTTGACCTCGGCCAGGTCCACGGCCTGGATGTCGGTGGGTATGGAGTTGCCGGAATCGGAGACGCCGTAGCCGTCGCGGATGACCGGTGCAGGGGCCTGGTCGGGGTTCACGAGCCAGGCCCCTGCGAGGGCCTGGGCGGCTGAGAGGTCGGTCGGCTGTGTGGGCGAGTGGTCTGTGGAGGAGGGGTGGAAGGGGTGGAAGGGGTGGTAGGGGTGGAACGGGTGGTGGAAGTGGGTGTCGTGCCGGGGGTGGCTGGTGCGGGAACGGGTGTGGTGGTGGAAGTAGGCGTGGTGCTGGAGGGCGGTGGGGTGGTGGAGGCGGGCGCGGGTGCTGGCTTGGCCGTGGTCGGGGCAGCGGGGGGCGTCGTGGCCGGGCTGGCCGCATCCTGCCTGCCGCTCCAGGAGCCTGTCTCCGGTCCGGTTGGCCCAGCGCCGGTGCTCGTGGCGCCGGAACAGGCCTGGGCCAGCAGGAGTACTGCGGCGAGCGTGGGAATGGTGGCTGACAGGCGAAGGCGGCGGGTCGGTCGGGTCATCTCCATCGGCACAGCCTCGACAGGTCTGATTACGACCTTGTTAGGGGTGCGTGGTCATCGCGGTAGGGCCGGTGGGGCCGACTGAGGAAGTGGGCTGGGAGCCGGCAGAGGAGCTGAGCTGCTCCCGGACGCCGGGACCGTGCCTGGGCCGGGTCGAGGCCAACCCGGGTCAGGCCTCGCCCAACCAGGCCGGGGCGCGGTCCAGCAGGTACTCGCTGATCTTTCGCGAACGGTCCAGGGCGTCGCACATGGAGGTGCTGTTCTCGCCGCGGAACAGGGCAGCCAGGGGGGTTTCCAGCCGTGCGGTCACCCCAAGTGAGCGCTGCGGGGCGTCGGTGACTGCGGCGAAGGAGTCGATGGCTGACACCTCGGTTGGAAGGTCCTGGCCGCCGATTCCAGCCAACTCGGTCGCCAGGACCAGCAGGTCTGGCCCGTTCTCCAGGGGCGGCAGGGCCCAGGTGAACATGAGCTGCACCACAAGGTCGTCGCTCGGGTCCTCGTCCTCGTGAATGGACATGACCTCGTCCTCGAAGGCCAGCAGCGTGCGGGGCTCCAGGTCCAGGGAGAGGTGAAGGTCCAGCGGCCCACCGCAGGCAGCCTCAGGGTGCAGGTCAACCTCGAAGGCCTGGCGCATCGAGTAGGTCTCGACGAAGTGGCGCTCGTCGTGCACGTGGAAGCCGTGCTCGGCCGCGTGGTCCTTCAGGTCCGCTATGAAGCCCGCAATGTCGACTACTGCCACGTAGCGTCCCTTCGGCTGGTACTGGTTGGTCCGGGTGGGTGAGCCCCGCAACCCAGGACATCGTAGGGGTGGCGGGGCGAGGACGTCCCCGTCCGGCCCGGCCAACGGGCTGCTAGACCAGTGGGGTGGTCGCAGGGGGAGTCGCAGGGGGGCCTGCAGGAGATGGAGCCCCTGAAGAGGGGGCGTCTGAGGCCGGAGTCTCCGGGGGCGAATCCGAGCCCGATCCCACGGTGGTGCTGAGCGACCTTCACGACGCAGCGGACGCGGTGGTCTCGGTTCTGGAGGCCAACGACGACTGGGGGCCGTCCGGCGGCCCTCCCGGCCAGTACGCCAGCGACGTCCTGGCAGACCGGGCCCTGCACGAGCTCCTCGACCCACTGGGCTACGGCATCCTCAGCGAGGAGTCCGGCCTGTCACGGCCCGCCGGCGGCGGCCGGGGCCTCACGGTCGTGGTCGATCCACTCGACGGCTCCACCAACGCCTCACGCGGCATCGGCTGGTACGCCACCTGCCTCTGCGTGGTCGACGCCGACGGTCCCTGGGTGGCCGTGGTCGCGGACCTGGTGGGCGGGTCACGCTACGACGCGGTCCGCGGCTGGGGTGCGCGTAGGGACGGGGTCAGGCTGAGGAGGGAGAGCACCCCGCCCCTGGCCGACTCCCTGGTAGCCATCTCGGGCCTGCCGCCGCGCAACCTTGGATGGGGGCAGTTCCGTTCCCTGGGCTGCGCATCCCTGGACCTCTGCGCCGTGGCCGACGGCCGGGTTGACGGCTACGTGGACTGCTCGACCGACGCCCACGGCGTGTGGGACTACCTGGCGGCGGCGCTGGTGTGTGAGGAGGCCGGCGCCGTCGTGCTGGACGCCCGCGGCAGGGACCTCTGCGTGCTGGAGCCCGATGCCAGGAGGACGCCGGTGGCCGGGGCCGGCCCGGCCCTGGCCGAGGCCCTCAGGGAGGCGCGGCAGGGCTTCTGAGTTGGGTGCAGGTGTCACCCGGCACCCCTCCAGCAGATTCAACACCCACCGGTAGGGTGGCCGCTCCGGGCGCGTAGCTCAGTTGGCTAGAGCACCTCCCTTACAAGGAGGGGGTCGGCGGTTCAAGTCCGTCCGCGCCCACCGGCGGTCCGCCAGGTCGTCAATGCTTTGACCAACTGGGCGCCATGTGGAATCATCGGCCCCTGATGAGAGCCGTGGCGGTCCTGGCGGGGGCGTTTGTGCTGGTCTCGTGCTCGGGCGGGGTCGACGATCCCGGCACCCCGGGCTTGGCTACAGCAACCATCGCCGGGACGGATGTCGCCTCGACCACGGCACCCGCATCCACCAGCGTGGCGCCCGTTGGAACAGGTCAGGCACCAGCCGTGACAGCGCCAGCGACCGCCCCACCGGACAGCACCGCCGCACCGGCCGTGACAGCCCCACCGACCGCCACGGTGACCCCGCCGACGGCCGCGCCACCCACCACCGCTGCACCCGAGAGCCTCTACGGGCCCGGCGGGCTCATCGCCGACCTCGAGGGGTGGGCCGACGTGGACCTGCCCCACTTCATAACCGCATCCCATGTCGACGTGGCCGACGTGGAATACGTGTCGAGGTTCAGGTCGGCAGCTGGCCATGACTACACGGCCTCGTTCGAGGGGCCCAGCTCGATGAAGCACTACTACCGGCCCCTGGACTACCACGAGGTCCGCTTCACCCAGCCCGTCTACTCACCGGTGGACGGCGTGGTCCTGTATCTGACCGGAAGAACCGAGGAGTGGAAGATCGAGTTCGTCGAAAGCACTGGTAATGAGGTACCCGCGGACTACAGGGATCTTGACATCTATATCAGACCCGACGATGCGCCAAACGTGTGGATACGCCAGATGCACGTGAACCCGCTGGCGGAGATAGTCGAAGCGGTTCCCGTAGCGAGTGGTCAGGCGATGATGTTCGGAGCCGCGCGTCCTGCGCCATCTGGCTACCGGGTAGCAGCCGGAGACCTGATCGGACATGGTCTCGGCGAGATTGCGGTTGCCCGTCATCTGGATGGATCAGGGGTTCCCTCACCGTGCAACTCGGCCAGTGCCCGTGAACAGTGGGGAGGCATGCCCGGTTGCGTGGCCACACGCCAACTTCATTCCATCTTCGAGTTCATGACGGACGAGGTGTTTGCCGAATACACGGAGTTGGCAGGTCTCTCGCGTCATGCGTTCATGGTTCCGGCTGAGGAGCGCGAAGCGAATCCACTGGAAGTGGACGGAGATTCGTTCGTCGAGGAGGGAATCCTTGAAGATCCCGAGACCTATGTGCGTCTCCAGGGTGGCTCTGCCACGGCTGAGGGGGGTGCAGCGGTGGTCGACGGGCCTGAGCCGGCCACACCTGCAGCCGAAGTGGTCGCAGCCCTGCCTGAGTTCTCAGATCTGGCGGCAGGTCGGCCTGTCATTGCGGAGTTCGGCGCGTCGGGTACCCACACGCCTGAGGCATTCGAGGCGGTTGGACAGTTCCTGCTCGTCATCAGTGCCGACGCTGGGCCTGTCGGCCTCCTGATAGACGAGGGCGAAGGCCCCAGGCAGATCTACGGTGGCCCACCGGGCAGCGAGATACGCACCTATGAGACAGGCTGGATGGGCGGCGGGACAATCACGGTCACGGTCGAGGCTCCCGAAGGGGCCAACTGGCGACTGGTGGCAGTGGCTGACCAGTAGTCGGGTGCCAGGTGCGGCCTAGGGATTCCCGGGCGGCCGCCTGACTGGCTAGCGGGCCGCCGCGGTGGCGGCGGTCCGTGGCCTTTCCTACGATCCGGCCATGGGAAGCAGCCATGGGTAGCGGCGATCGCAGGTCGTTCTGGGCCTGGTGCATGGAGTCCGAGGAGCCGACCGACGCCGACCGGGCGGCCCTGGCGGCCAGGCTCTCCGAGAAGTACGGCACGGCCGTCACGGCCGGCCCCGTGCCAAGGGCCGAGGACGCCGACCTGCGACCGCCCCGGATCCAACCGCCCGATGCCCTGGCCGGGTGGTGCTCCACCTCCACCTACGAGCGGGCCAGCCACGCCTACGGGGCCCACTTCACCGAGCGGGTCAGGGCCTTCAACCTGGACTTCCCCAACCCGCCGGACGTGGTGGCACACCCCCGGAACGAGGACGAGGTCGTCGCCACCCTCGACTGGTGCGACGCGAACGGCCATGTCGCTGTGCCGTTCGGCGGCGGGTCCTCGGTGGTCTGGGGCCTGGCGCCGCCCGAGGACCGGGGCCCGACCGTGGTCATCTCCCTCGACCGCCTCGACCAGGTGCTCGAGATCGACGAGGTGTCAAGGGCCGCCAGGATCCAGGCGGGGGTGTTCGGGCCGCACCTTGAGGACCAGTTGAGGCCCCACGGCTACACGCTGCGGCACTTCCCGCAGTCGTTCCGCTTCTCCACGCTCGGAGGCTGGATCGCCACCCGGTCCGGCGGCCACTACGCCACCAACCACACCCACATAGACGACTTCGTGGAGTCAACCCGCATGATCACGCCGTCGGGCTGGTGGGAGTCGAGGCGGCTCCCCGGCTCGGGTGCGGGTCCCAGTCCGGACCGCATGGTGATCGGCTCCGAGGGCATCTTCGGCATCATCACCGAGGCCTGGATGCGCCTGCAGAGGAGGCCCACCTTCCGGGCAACTGCGGGGGTCACGTTCCCGTCGTGGGAGGCCGGCTACGAGGCGGTGCGGAGGCTCGTGCAGGCCAAGCTGTGGCCGGCCAACCTCCGGATCCTCGACCCAGACGAGGCGGCGAGGGCGGCGGGAATGGACGGGGACAGGTCGCTGGTGATCGTGTCCTTCGAGAGTTCCGAGCTGACCCAGGCCCACAACATCGCCCAGGCCGTCCAGATCGCACGTGACGCCGGCGGGCACGTCCCCGACGACGAGGTCAGGGTTGACGACGGCACGGGGGCGCCGACGGGGCGGGGCGGTGCCGTCGGCGCATGGCGTGACGCCTTCATCGGGGTGGGCAACGGAGTTGAGACCTCGCTGGGCCTCGTGGCGGACACCTTCGAGACGGCCATCACCTGGGACCGCTGGCCCGAGTTCGACGCAACCGTCCGGGAGAGGGTAGGGGCTGCCCTCGCCGACACCTTCGGCGAGCACCATTCATTGTCATGCCGCTTCACTCACGTCTATACCGACGGCCCCGCCCCCTATTACACCTGGTCCGGCATGGGCCGACAGGGCAGCGAGGTGGCGATGTGGCAGGCGGTGAAGGACGCCGCCAACGAGGCCGTCGTGGCGGCCGGAGGAACCTGCACCCACCACCACGCCGTCGGCCGTATGCACCGGCCGAACGCGTACGACGTTCAGCGACCCGACCTGTTCGCCGACTCCATCCGGGAGGTCAAGAGGCAACTGGACCCGAACGGGATCCTGAACCCGGGTGTCCTGATCGACCCGTGAGCGGGATTGCGGACACCAGTGGGGGCAGGGGAGCCGGCCCGGGCCTCAGCCGATGCCGCCCAGGGTGAGGCCACCATCGACCACGACCACGTCGCCGGTCTGGTAGCCGGCCCGCAGGATTCCCATCACCGCGTCGGCGCAGTCCTGCGACGTGCCTGAGCGGCCCAGCGGGGCCTGCTCGGCCACGGCGGAGTGCACAGCGTCCCAGTCCTCCGTCCACGGCGTCTCTATGAGGCCCGGTGCCACGGCGTTGACCCTGACCTCGGGCCCCAGCACGGCGGCCATCAGCCGGGTGAGGTGGTTCAGCCCAGCCTTGGAGACCGCGTAGGGGATGCAGCTGCCGCCGGCGATCAGGCCGGCGATCGATGTGATGTTGACGATGTTGCCGTCGCCGCTTTCCCTCAGGGCCGGTACGGCGGCCCGGCTGAGGTACCAGGTGCCGAGGACGTTCACGTCGAGGATCCTCCTGAACACCTCGTCTGACACGGCGTCCAGGTCGTGGTGTGGGATGACCTGGGTGTAGCCGGCGTTGTTGACGAGGATGTCCAGTCGGCCAAAGGCATCGAGGGCCGCATCCACGAGACCCGTGCACTCGGCCTCGCTGCTCACATCGGCACGGTGGTAGCAGGCCGAGTCACCCAGCTCGGCTGCCAGGGCCTCCCCGGCCTCCACCGACGACGAGGAGTTGACCACCACACTCGCGCCCGCTGTCGCCAGGCTCCTGGCGGTGGCCTCGCCGATTCCGCTGGTCGATCCGGTCACGATCGCCACCCTGCCGTCCAACTCGCCCACGCCTGCCTCCTGTCCCGGGGGAACGGATCCGGTCCCGTGATCGCACATGCGGTTACACACGTGATTCCACCCGTGATTAGACACGACGAGAACCCGGCTGAGCGCATCAGGGCAGGCGTCCAGGAGAAGCCCGAGGTCATCCGGGGACCTTGGTCCCTGACCCGGAGCAGGGTCGCCTGCCTAGGTTCGGCGCGGTGAGGAGGGTGCGCGGACTCAGGGGTAGTCGGGACCTGGACAGGGCCCCGGCCCGGAGCAGGGGACACGTCCGGTGCCCATGACGCAGCGCGAGCGTGTGCTGGCGACCCTGGCTGGAGAGGTGCCCGACCGGGTGCCGATCGTGATCGGCGTCAGCAACGCCACGGGCATCAAGATGAAGCCCTACCGCGAGGTCAAGAGGCTGGCCGGAATCCAGGCCCCCGACGAGTACCTGTACGAGTGGCCCGAGTTGGGAACGGCGCGGGTCGACGAGGCCACGATGCAGCGGCTGCACTGCGACGTACGCGGCGTGACCGACCTGGAGCCGGCCGCCGTCAGGGAGCGCAACCGGGAACGCCCCCCGCACAGCGACTGCATCGACTCGTGGGGGAGCGGCCAGGTCGAGGTCACCCCCGGCTACTGGTTCCCGGGGGTGCACCCGCTGCTGGACGCCACGACCAGCGAGGACCTGGACGCCTACGCCGGCTGGCCCGACATGTCCGACCCCACCCGGATCGCCCACGTCAGGGGTGAGGCACAGAGGCTGGCGGAGGAGGGCACCCACGCCATCCTGGCCACGCCGTGGCTGCTCTTCCCGTTCGAGAGGGCCCACGCCATGCAGGGAATGGAGGCCTTCCTCATGAACATGGCCCTTAGACCCGACTTCGCCAGGGAGATCCTCGAGCGGATCGCCGAGCGATGTCGGGACCTCATGGGGCGCTTCCTCGCAGAGTTGGGCGACCACGTGGACATCATCAAGATCGGCGACGACCTGGGCACCCAGGACAACTTGATGATCTCACCGCAGATGTACCGCGACCTGCTGAAGCCCATCCATGCCGACTTCATCGCCTTCATCAGGGAGCGGACCGACGCCAGGGTCATGTTCCACAGTTGCGGGGACGTGGCCCTGCTGGTGGACGACTTCGTGGAGATAGGGGTCGACATCCTGAACCCCGTCCAGACCTCCTCGGGGAGGATGTCGGACCTGGCGGCCCTGAAGGCCAGCCACGGCGGCGACCTGGTGCTCTGCGGCGGCATCGACACCCACCGTGTGCTCCCGTTCGCCGACCCCGAGGGGGTCCGGGCCGAGGTGCGCCGCGTTGTAGACCTGCTCGGTACGGGCGGTGGTTACATGGCCGGGGCCGTGCACACGATCATGGACGACGTGCCCGCCGAGAACGTGCTGGCCATGGTCGATGCCGTCGAGGAGTACGGCCGCTACCCGGTCGGCGTCTGAAGGGTCGGCCTGCGGGCCCGGCCCGGGAGTCCGGTCCGGAAGTGCGGTCCCAGGGTCCAACGGGGTGCGCCTCCCGGGGAACTCACCGAGGTGACTCGTAACAGAGGCGATCCTCTGGAATACTGCCCGGATGCAGATGCGCACGCTCTTCCCAACCCTCGCCCTGGCACTCGCCGTCACCGTCGGCGCCACCTCGTGTGGCCTGCTTGAGACCAACACCGACGAGATGGACACGATGCGGGCCGAGATCATCCAGCTGCGCGAGGACGTGCTCGACCTCCAGACAGAGGTCTCACTGCTGGCGGCAGTTCCGCCCACCACGGCAGCCGCAGCACCGGCCACGACCACCACGGCGCCGGCCACGGCCGCCGCCGTGACAACGACCACCAAGGCCCGCGGAACGCCGGCCACCCCGCCTCCTGCCCCGACGACCACGGTTGACCTGTCCACGCTGGACGAGGAGGAGGTCCTGGTGGGCACCTACGTCTGGGGTCCGAGCGACGAGGCCGTGGCCCTCCAGCAGGTCCTGGGCGTGACGGCCGACGGCTGGTACGGCAACAACACCCGTGCCGCCCACCTGGCCGCACTGGACGACCTGGGCCTTCCGACAGAGGGCGTGCCGTCGCCGCCCGAGTCGGCCACCACGACGACTGCGGCCGACGGAGAGGCGACCACGACGACTGCGGCCGACGGTGAGGCGACCACGACGACTGCGGTCGACGGAGAGGCCACCACGACCACGGCGGCTGAGGCCACAACGACCACCGTGGCCGCTACGACCACCACTGCGGCCACGACCACCACGACCACGGCGGCTCCGTAGGCCCGACGGTCAGCAGGCGTCGGAGGGCGCCGGCCGGCCGGTGGGGGACACGAGCCACCTGTCGGGGTCCGCCCCGCGAGGTTTCCCTAGGCCCCGTGCCGGGGGCCTGGCCGGAGGCGCTACCCGGGCGGCCTGCCTCAGGCGCCCACGACGTTGTGCTCGGGTCCGTAGGGGAAGCCGGTGATGTTGTCGGCACCGTCCTCGGTGACGACCAGGATGTCGTGCTCCCGGTAGCCGCCCGCACCGGGCAGCCCGTCGGGGATGGCGATCATGGGCTCCATCGACACGACCATCCCCGGTTCCAGGACCGTCTCCACGTCCTCCCGTAGCTCTACGCCCGCCTCCCGGCCGTAGTAGTGGCTGAGCACGCCGAAACTGTGGCCGTAGCCGAAGGACCTGAACCTGAGCAGGTCGTGGGAGCGGTACACGTCGTTCAGCTCGGCGGCGATGTCACAGCACCTGGCCCCCGGCCGGATCAGCTCCAGGCCGCGCTCGTGGACCTCGACGTTGGCCTCCCAGAGCCGGAGGTGCTCGTCCGACGGGATGTACCCGCAGAAGAGCGTCCGCTCGAGGGCCGTGTAGTAGCCGAAGATCATCGGGAAGGCGTTCAGTGAGAGGATGTCACCAGCCTCGACGACCCTGTTGGTGACCGGGTTGTGGGCCCCATCGGTGTTGATGCCCGACTGGAACCAGGTCCAAGTGTCCATCAGCTCCACGAAGGGGAAGCCCGCTGCGATCTCCTCCACCATGGCCCGGGTCGTGGCGAGTGCCACCTCGTGTTCCGGAACGCCGGCAGCCACGGCCCCTACGCAGGCCGCTCCGCCCACGTCGCAGATCCGTGCCCCCTCGCGGATCAGGGCGTGCTCCTCAGCCGACTTGACGGTCCGCATCCACATGGTGGCCTGCCCCACGTCCACCAGCTCGACGCCCGGCAGGGCGTCCTCCAGCTCCCGGTACCTCTCGACGCTGAGGTGGTCGAACTCCACGCCGAGTCGCCTCACGCCACCAGTCAGGGAGCGGACGGCCTCGTAGTAGTTCGTGCGGCGCCAGTCTGAGTAGACCAGGTTGTCGCCGTGGGACCTGCGCCACGGCTGGCCGCCGTCGATGCCCGCCGAGATCGTCGTGGCCCGGTCCGAATCCACCACCATTCCGTACTTCCGGCCGAAGTAGCAGTAGACCCAGCCTGAGTAGTAGCAGATGTTGTGCACCGACGTCAGCAGGCAGGCGTCGATTCCCTCTGCATCCATGTGGGAGCGAAGCGCCTCCTGGCGCCTGTCCATCTCGGCGTTAGAGAACGGCGACCACTGCTTCTCGCCCCAGTGCCACGTGGCCACGTGGACCATGTCGTCGGTGTTGCGGCTGTCGGCAGGCATGTCTCCGGGCTTCCTTGCGTAGAGGGGTCAGGTTGCCGGGGGTTGTGACCTGCTGAGCCCGTCGACGATCCGGTCGACCATCTCGTCCAGGAGCTCGGTCGAGGTGCCGAAGGTGAGCCGGACGTGGCCCTCACCCCCGGGTCCGAACTCCGGTCCGTTGCCGGCGGCCACCGCCGTCCTGTGCCTCAGCCAGCGTGAGGGGTGGTCGCCGGGCTGGAGGGCCGACAGGTCCAGCCAGGCCACGAAGGTCGACTCGGGGAGGAACATGCCCACGTCCGGCAGCTCGGCGGTAATCCTGGCGTGGAGGTGCCTCCGGTTGGCGTCGAGGAGGGCCAGCAGGTCGTCGGTCCAGTCGGCACCCGTCTCCCAGGCGGTGACGGTGGCTTCGCAGCCCATGCGGTTGGGGGCGCCGAGGAGCTCTGAGGGGATGGAGGTGAAGCGTCCGTACAACTCCTCGTCGCCGAAGACCGCCACCGCGCAGCGCATCCCGCCCAGGGCGAAGGTCTTCACGCCGGATGTGACCGTGACCGTGCGCGACGAGGCGCCGGGGACGGTCAGCATCGGGATGTGCGCCGCTCCCGGGTACACCAGGTCGCTGTGGATCTCGTCCGACACGACGATGAGGTCGTGTTCGTGGGCCAGGTCCACGATCGTCCGGAGTTCGGCCTCGTCCAGGGTGCGACCGGTCGGGTTGTGCGGGTGGCACAGCAGCAGTACGCGGATTCCGGGGTCCGCCTCCAGGAGGCCCGGCAGGCCGTCCATGTCGTAGCGCCAGCCGTCGTCGGTCCTGAGCATTGGCCAGTGCACCGCCCTCCTGCCCGTCGTCGGGGGGACGTCCAGGAACGGCGGGTAGACGGGAGGGGTGTAGACAATCCCGGAATCGGGCTCGGTGAAGGCCTCCACGCTCGCCCAGATCCCCTGCAGCACGTTCGCCGTGGTGGCGACCAGTTCCGGCTCGGGCGTCCAGTCGTGCCTCTTGGTTGCCCACCGGGAGAAGGCCGGACCCACCTCGTCGCCGGCGGTGTGGTAGCCGAATGCCCGGAGGTCGACCAGCTGGCGGAGGCGCTCGGTGACCGAAGGGGGAGGCCCCAGGTCATGCTCGGCGACCCAGGCGGGGATGACGCCGTCGGGATAGCGGGTCCACTTGACCACGCCCGAGCGGCGACGCTCGCCGGGATCGACAGGTCCGGGCCGGTCGGGGATCGGTGTGGGCTCGGGCACGCCGGGACGCTAGCTGAGCGGCCGGGTGGCCCGGCGGTCCGAGCCACCCGGCCGCTTCAACAAACTGTTGACGTAGGCCGGTGAATCGTGAATGCTGTGACCCCGATGGGAGATGGGATCCTGAAGCGGGCGATCAGCGTCTCCGCATCGCGCCTGGCCAGCCCCCTCGTTCCCGTGGTTGCCGTGCTGGCTGCCTTCCTGGTCGGTGCCCTCATGCTGCTCGTGCTGGGAGCCAACCCCTGGGAGGGCTACAAGGCCCTGCTCGACGGAGCGTTCGGCGATGCCGACGCCCTCGCAGACACGGCGGTGAAGGCAATGCCACTCCTCCTCGTAGGGGTCGGCATCTGCATCGCCTTCAGGGCCTCGGTCATCAACATCGGCGGTGAGGGCCAGATGGTCGCCGGGGCGATCCTCGCAACGCTCACAGCCCTGGCTGCCGGTGACCTGCCGCGGCCGCTCCTCGTGCCCCTTGTTCTCGTTGCCGGAGCCGTCGGGGGTGCCATCTGGGGTGCCATCCCGGGGGCCCTCAAGGCCTACAGCGGGGTCAACGAGATCCTCTCGACGATCATGTTGAACATCGTCGCCGTCCAGCTGATGAACTTCCTGCTGAGGGATCCGCTGATGGACCCGGCGGAGAAGGTGAGCGGGCGGATACCCCAGACACAGCGCCTCTCACACAACGCCGACATGCCGCTGCTGCCCGGTGGCACCCGCCTGCACCTGGGGGTGCTCATAGCCATCGGGATGGCCGGCGTGGCCTACGTCCTGTTGTGGCGGACGGCCCTGGGCTACCGGCTGCGGGCGGTCGGCCACAGCTCGGCCGCAGCCCGATATGCGGGCATGCCGGTGAAGAGGACCATCGTGGCGGCGCTCACCTTTAGCGGGGCCATGTGCGGCATAGCCGGGGCCATCCTGGTGTTCGGCAGCGAGTCCCACAGGTTCGTGACCGACGGCTCCAGCGTGGGCTTCACCGGCTCGGCGGGCTTCAACGGCATAGTCACGGCCCTCTTCGGCGGGCTGCACCCCCTCTGGACGATCCCGTCCTCCTACTTCTTCGGCGGCCTGCTGGTCGGTGCCAACGCCATGCAGCGGGCCGTGCAGGTGCCAGCTGCCCTGATCGTGGCGCTGAACGGCCTGGTCGTGGTCTTCGTGGTGAGCAGCGACCGCCTGCGCAGGGTCCTTTCCGAGGGCCGCAGGACCGCAGCCCGCCGGACAGCCACAGACGACCCGTCCGCGCCGGTTGGCGAGGCACCGGGGGCAGTCACATGAGCGACTTCTTCACGGTCGCCTCGCTGGTGTTCGTCGTCGGTTCGGGTATCCGTCTGGCCACGCCGTTCCTGCTGGCCGGGCTGGGCGAGACCATCGGCCAGCGCAGCGGCGTGCTCAACCTCGGGGTGGACGGGGTGATGCTGCTCGGGGCGTTCGGCGCCTACTACACGATCCTCGAGACCAAGAGCCCCGTGGCGGGCCTGGTGGTCGGCATCGGCGTCGGTGTGCTCATGGGGCTGGTCTACGCGGTCATCACGGTGTCGCTGCGTGCCGAGCAGGGCATCAGCGGAATCGGCATCTTCCTCTTTGGGCTGGGCCTCAGCGACCTGTTGTTCCAGAAGCAGGTCGGAACCCCGCTGCCGATCAGGGGCTTCTCCGACCTGCACATCCCGCTCCTGGCCGACATCCCCGAGGTCGGAGAGATGTTCTTCCAGCACTCGGTGCTCATCTATGTGGCATTCCTGCTCGTGCCCGCCGTGGCGTTCCTGATCAACCGGACCACCTTCGGCCTCAACGTGAGGGCGGTTGGTGAGAACCCGGCGGCCGCCGACA
Organism: uncultured Candidatus Nemicrothrix sp.; assembly: GCA_964344855.1. Taxonomy (GTDB): domain Bacteria; phylum Actinomycetota; class Acidimicrobiia; order Acidimicrobiales; family MedAcidi-G1; genus UBA3125. The sequence continues at coordinate 47,289 of CAYFOV010000005.1, read as the reverse complement.
GCCTCGGGGTGAGCGTCGCCAGGGTCCGCTACTCCACGATTGTCATCGCCAACACGCTCGCCGGCCTGGCGGGGGCTGTGCTGGCGATCGAGCTGGGGATCTTCCAGCAGAACCTCACCAACGGACAGGGGTTCATAGCGATAGCCCTCGTCTACTTCGGCGCCTGGCGGTCCACCGGTGTCATGGGCGGGGCCCTCCTCTTCGGGCTGGTCTCGGCGACCGTCCTGCAGTGGCGCACCCTCGGCATCGTGTCCGGAGCGGCGTCCAGCATCACGGCGATGGCGCCGGCCGTACTCACGATCGTGGCCCTGGTCGTCATCAGCAGGACCATCGGCCAGCCTTCCGCACTGACCAGGCCATTCGACCGGGGCTCATGACGGCCCCTTGCAGAGCCACCAGGAACCCGCCAAGGAGGGAACCATGAACATCACCCGAGCCGCCCGCAGGACGGCACTCATTGCGCTGCTGACGGCATTCGCCCTCGTGGGCGGGGCCTGCGGCAGCGACTCGGACGACGGCGGTTCGCCGGCCACCACGGTCGCGCCGACGGCCACGACAGCTGCGCCCGCGGCGACCACTGCTGCGGCTGCGACCACCGCAGCGCCCGAGCCGGCCCCCGACGCACCCGAGATCCGGGTGGCGATTGTGGCGCCGAGTGCGAGCAATGACTTGGCGTTTACGCAG
>CAYFOV010000005.1:0-46505 GCA_964344855.1 uncultured Candidatus Nemicrothrix sp. | reverse complement strand
GATCCGGGTGGCGATTGTGGCGCCGAGTGCGAGCAATGACTTGGCGTTTACGCAGAGCATCGTGGATGGGGTTGCTGCTTTGTCGGGTGTGTCTGAGGTGGATGTGACTGATGGGACGTTCATCGTTGATGATGCGGCGGCTGCGGTTCGGGGTTATGCCGAGGATGGCTATGACCTGGTGATCGCCCATGGTTCGCAGTACGGGGGGTCGTTGCAGGAGATTGCTCCTGACTTCCCGGATACGGCGTTTGCGTGGGGGACTTCTGGTGACACGTTCGGGTTGGCGAATGTGTCGGCGTATACGGCTGCTTCTGATGAGGGCGGCTATGCGATGGGTGCGATGGCTGCGGCGATGACTGAGAGCGGTGTTGTGGGTGTGATCGGCCCGATCGAGGTGGGTGACGCCAAGTTGTACGTGGATGGGTTCGTGGCTGGTGCTGCGTCCCAGGATCCGGGTGTGACTGTGAACGTGAACTACATCCAGTCGTTCAGTGATGTGGCTTTGGCTGCTGAGGCTGCTCAGGGTCATGTGGCCAACGGGGCTGATGTGTTGACCGGGACGGCGCAGATGGTCGTTGGTGCCACTGGTGTGGCTGGTGAGCATGGGGCGAAGTGGTTCGGGACCCAGGCCAACCAGACGGCTCTGGGTGAGGACATCGTGGTGGCTTCCCAGGTCTACAAATGGGAGGTGGTGTTGCAAGACATCGTGAACGGTGTCCGCTCCGGTGATCTTGGTGGTGAGGCCCATGAGATCAACCTGGCCAACGGTGGCCTGGTGGTCGAGTTCAACGACGCCGTCGATGCGGGTGCCGCCAGGGCTGTCGGTGAGGCTGCCATTGCCGGCATCGCCTCAGGCGCCATCTCCACTGGCAACTGACCCAGATCCGATCAGGCGTTTGACGACCAGGAGACGACGACAAGAGGACGTCACCCCGTGTGGCCGGCCGGCGGTGTGCCGGTCGGCCATGCAGGGGTGTGGCGGCGGAACGGGCACCGACGAGGACGCACATGGATGACAGGGCACCACTGCTGGAGTTGAGGGGGATCACCAAGGTCTTCCCGGGGGTGGTGGCCAACGCCGAGGTGGACTTCGACGTGAAGGGAGGCGAGGTCCACGCCCTGCTCGGCGAGAACGGCGCCGGCAAGAGCACCCTCATGAACGTCCTCTACGGCCTCTACCGGCCTGACTCCGGCGAGGTCAGGCTGGACGGCGTGGACCGGGGCATCGCCTCGCCGGCCGACGCCATCGAAGCCGGCGTGGCCATGATCCACCAGCACTTCATGCTGGTGCCCACCCTGACCGTGGCCGAGAACGTGGCCCTGGGCCTCTCCTCCAACGGCGTCGTGCTGGACACCTCCGGCGTGGCCGAGCGGATCTCCGAACTCTCGGCGCGGTACGGCCTGGCCGTCGACCCCGACGCCCTGGTCTGGCAGCTGGCCGTGGGGGAGCGCCAGCGGGTCGAGATCCTCAAGGCCCTCTACCGCGACTGCCGCCTGTTGATCCTGGACGAACCCACGGCCGTCCTCACCCCGGCGGAGGTCGACGAGCTGTTCGTGATCCTGCGGCAGATGGCCCAGGACGGTCGCGGCCTCATCTTCATCTCGCACAAGCTGGACGAGGTCCTGCGCCTCTCCGACCGGATCACGGTGATGCGCGACGGGAGGGTCAGCGGCGAGACCACGGCCGATGCCACCACCAAGGAGGAGCTGGCCAGGATGATGGTGGGCCGGCCGGTCCAGCTGGCGCCGGACAAGCCGGCTTCCGAGACCGGTGGGGTGCGCCTGGCAGTGGACAGCCTGCGGGTCGACAGCGACCGGGGCACCGAGGCCGTTGACGACTTCAGCATCGAGGTGTGCTCCGGGGAGATCGTGGGAATAGCCGGTGTCTCAGGCAACGGACAGCGGGAGTTGGCCGAGGCCGTGGCCGGCCTGCGGCCAGTAACAGCGGGAGCCGTGGCCATCGACGGCGCCGACGTGACGGGCATGCACCCGAGCCGCGTACGTGAGGCCGGCCTGGCCTACGTGCCCGAGGAGCGCATGCGCGACGGCGTCGTGGGCGAATTCACGGTTTCGGAGAACCTGATGCTGGTCGACCACGACAGGGAGCCGTACTGCAGGCGGGGGATGTTGCGGCTGGGCGTGATCGCCGACCGCTGCCGTGGCCTGGTTGACCGCTTCACGGTCAAGACGCCGTCGCTCTCCACCCCCACACGGAACCTCTCCGGTGGCAACATCCAGAAGCTCATCCTGGCGAGGGAGCTCTCGGGGGAGCCCGGCGTCCTCCTGGCGTCACAGCCGACCCGGGGTGTGGACATCGGCGCGGCCGAGTACATCCACAGGCAGCTCGTTGCCGAGAGGGGCAGGGGCACTGCCGTGCTGGTCATCTCGGAGGACCTCGACGAGGTGATGGCCCTCGCCGACCGGATAGCGGTCATGTTCGAGGGCCGCCTCATGGGCATCCTCGACAGGGAGGGCGTGACGGTCGAGGAGTTGGGCCTGCTCATGGCGGGCAGCTCGGCCTGACAGCTGGCCGCAACGACCCGACCGGCCTACGCTGGCTCCGGGCGGCCACCTGTCAGGCAGTGTGGAGGGGCCTCCCGGCCAGGCCCAGGGCAGCCTCGGCAATGGCCTCGCCCAGGGTCGGATGGGCGTGGATTGTTCCGGCCAGGTCCTCGACCGTGGCCGCCATCTCCACGGCCAGGGCGGCCTCGCCCGCCAACTCGGCCACGTGCGAGCCGACCGCCTGGACCCCCACGACTGTTCCGTCGCCGTCGGCCACGACACCCACGAAGCCGCCGGCCTCGCCGAGGGTGCGGGCCCGGCCCGAGGCCGTGAGCGGGAAGCGGAACTCGGCCACCTCGACCCCGGCCGCCTCTGCCTCCCCGCGGGACAGCCCGACGGTCACGACCTGCGGGTCGCCGAACACGATGGCCGGCACGCAGGTGGGATTGAAGGCGTTGGGCCTGCCGCAGGCCACGTCCGCCGCAACCTCGGCCTCCGCGGTGGCCTTGTGGGCCAGGGCCGGCCCGGCAGTCAGGTCTCCGATGGCAAAGACCGTGTCGGTGGCCCGCCTCCCCGGGTCGACCTGGACCAGGCCGGTGGCTCCGACCGTGGCACCCGACTCGGACATGCCCACCAGGTCGCTGTTTGGTCGCCGCCCCACCAGCACCCCGACACGGTCGGCGGGAAGCACGGCCTCGCCGTCGGGTCCCTCGACCCGGAGGCCCTCCTCCTCGAGGCCGAGTGCCCGGTGGCCGCAGCAGAGGCCGACCCCAAGCCTCCTCAACCCCCGGGTCACCTCCCGACCGATCCGGATGTCGAAGCCCGGTAGTACCCGCTCCTTGGCCTCGACGATCGTGACCCGGCTCCCCAACTTGGCGAACGCACAGCCCAGCTCGACGCCCACATATCCGCCGCCCACCAGGACCAGCTGATCAGGAAGGGTGTCGAGGAAGAGCAGGTCGGCCGAGCCCACGACCCTGTCGCCGTCGACCGGCAGGTCGGGGAGGCCGATCGGCCGCGAGCCGGTGGCCACGACTGCGTGCCTGAACTCGATGTGCTCGACGCTCGATCCGTGCTCGACGGCGACCCTGTTGGGCCGGCTGAACCTGGCCTCACCACCGACGACCCTGACTCCGGCACCGTCCAGCAGGAGGCCCACCCCGCTGGCGAGCCCCTCCACGACCGAGGCGAGGTGGCCCTTCACGGCGGCCATGTCGACGGTCGCGTCCATCGAGACCCCCCACGCCGACGCCCGGTCGGCCAGGGCCACCGCCTCGGCCACCTCGATGAGGGCCTTCGACGGGATGCAGCCCACGTTCAGGCAGGTTCCCCCGAGCGCCGCCCTCTCGACCAGCGTCACCTGCCTGCCCAGCCGGGCGGCATTGAGCGCCGCCGCATATCCGCCCGGGCCACCACCGATGACGAGCAGGTCGGCAGAGGAGGCGATCTCTCCGACTACCACAGGCCGGTCAGCCCCCGACGAGCAGGTTGAGGGGTTCCAGCAGGTCGGCTGCCACCGAGGCCCTGAAGGCGGCGGACAGGTCACCGTCGATGAGCCGGTGGTCCGCTCCCAGGACGACCGGCAGCATCGGCCTGACCACCACCTCGCCGTCGGCGGCGGCCGGCCTGTCGGCGATGGCGCCCAGGCCCAAAATGGCAGCCTGGCCCGGCGGGATGATCGGCATGGCCCAGCGGCCGCCGAAGGAGCCGTAGTTGGTGATCGTGAAGGTGGCGCCCGACAGGTCGGCCGCGGTCAGCGAGCCCTCCCTGGCACGGTTGGCCAGGTCGGCGATGGCCACGGCCAGCTGGAAGAGGTCGAGGCGGTCGGCGTCCCTCACCACGGGGACCACCAGGCCGGAGTCCGAGGCGACCGCTATGCCGAGGTTCACCTCGGGGTGGACCAGGATGGCCTCGCCGGGGCTGCCCTCGATGCAGGCGTTCACCATCGGGTACCTGCGCAGCGCCCTGGCGGCGGCCGCGGCGGCCACGGTCAGCGGCGTGACCGATCCCGCTCCGGGCCTGTCCATGGCCCTGATCCGGTTCCGGAAGTCGACGAGGAGCGTGGCGTCCACCTCGTCCATCGAGTGGATGTGGGGGATCTCTCCCCACGCCCGCTCCATGTTCCGCGACACGACGCCGCGGACGCCGCGGAGGGCGTGACGTCCGGGGGGCATCTGGCCCAGGCCACCGTCGGGAACGGGAGCCGCCGGGACAGGAGCGGGTGCCGGTGCAGCAGGCGCAGGACCTGCCTCAGGTGGCTGCGGGGTGCCCCCGGCGGCGGCACGGACGTCGTCAGCGGTGATCCTCCCCCCGGGGCCCGAACCTGTCACCGCCCCGAGGTCCACACCCAGTTCCAGGGCCAGGCGGCGCGTAGCCGGCGCGGCCTTGGCGCGGCCGGCCGGCGTCTGCTGCACAGGCGGGTCGGTTGCGGGGGCTTCCCCCTCCGCCGTGGTCTGGAGCCCAATATGAGGCTGGGCCTCCGCCACCTCGGCAGCGGGATCCACCGAAGACCCGTCGTCCAGCTCGATCAGCACCTGGCCCACGGTCAGGCGCTCGCCCTCGGCCGCACCCAGCCGCACGACCGTTCCCGCGACCGGGGAGGGAAGCTCGGAGCTGGCCTTGTCGGTGAGTACCTCGACCAGCGGCTGGTCCCTCACGACCAGGTCGCCGGGGGCCACCAGCCACTCGACGATCTCGGCCTCCTCCAGGCCCTCGCCGATGTCGGGCAGTAGGAACTGGAACGCCATCCCGGTCAGCCCGCAGCGAGCGTGCGGCGTACGGCTGCGATGATCCGGGCCTCGTCGGGCACGTAGCGGTCCTCGACCATGCCCACCGGGTAGGGGACGTCGTAGCCGGAGACCCTGGCCACGGGGGCCTCCAGCGACCAGAAGCACTCGTCGTTGATGGTGGCGATCACCTCCGAGGCGAAGCCGGCCGTCTCAGGCGACTCCTGGACCACAACGGCCCTCCCGCAGCGTGCGACCGCAGCGGTGATGGCTTCTATGTCCAGGGGCACGAGGGACCGCAGGTCCAGCACCGACGCCGATATGCCCTCTTCCCTGAGCGTGTCTGACGCCCTGCACGCCAACTCGACCTGATAGCTCCAGGCGATGAGGACCACGTCGTCGCCGTCCCTCGCCGTTCGCGCCCGGCCCAGCGGGACCAGGTGCTCACCGTCGGGCACGTCGCCACGAATTCCCCGGTAGCCCCTGAGCGGTTCCAGGAACAGGACGGGGTCGGGATCGCGTATGGAGGATGCCAGGAGGCCCTTGGCGTCGGCCGCCGTGGCCGGCATGGCGATCTTGAGGCCCGGGATGTTGGCGAACTGGGCCTCGAGGGAGTCGGAGTGAAGCTCCGGGGTGCGCACGCCGCCACCGAAGGGGGAGCGGATCGTGATCGACGGCTCGAAGCGGCCCTGCGTGCGGTACCTGAGCCTCGCCACCTGGCCGGCCAGCTGGTGCATGGCCTGGTAGGAGAACCCCAGGAACTGGATCTCGGCGACCGGGACCAGACCCGCTATCGCAAGGCCCACGGCCGATCCCGCAATGACAGCCTCCGAGATCGGCGTGTCCACGACCCGGTGCTCACCGAACTTCTCGAACAGCCCCTCGGTCGCCCGGAACACACCGCCGTTCCTGGCCACGTCCTCGCCAAGGACCACCACGCGCTCGTCGCGCTCCATCTCGGCGTGGAGGGTCTCGTTGATGGCCTGGAGGATCGTCAGGTCGCTGAGGCCCCGGGCGGTTCCAGCAGCGAAATCCGTGCTGTTCACGATCCCTCCGTCCCGAGCAGCTCAGCCCTCTGCCTGGCCAGACGGGTGGTGTCCTCCGCGAAGCAGTGGTTGATCAGGGCGTCGGGAGCCAGCGGTGCGGCCTTGGCCGCTTCGACGGCCCTGTCCAGCAACTCCAGGGCCTCGGCCTCGGTGGCGGCCTGGGCCTCGTCGTCCCAGAGGCCGTTCTCCTCGAGGTGGGAGCGCAGCCGGAGCACAGGGTCGTCCCTCCGTGCCGCCTCGAGGTCCTCGGGGGGCACGTAGCGGGTCGGGTCGTCGGCTGTGGTGTGTGCCCCCAGGCGGTATATGACCGCCTCTATGAGGGTGGGTCCGCCGCCCTCCAGTGCCCGCTTCCGGGCCTCGTCCACGGCGTCGTACACGGCTGCGGCGTCGTTGCCGTCGACCCTTATGCCTGGGATACCGAAGGCGGCGGCCTTGTCGGCGAAGGTCTCCGCAGCCGTCTGGAGGTGCACCGGTGTGGAGATGGCCCACTGGTTGTTCACGCAGACCATCACCACCGGGGCCCTCAGCACGCCGGCCAGGTTGCCGGCCTCGTAGAAGTCTCCCTCGGAACTGGAGCCGTCGCCGAAGAAGACCAGGGCCACGCCGGGCTCGCTCCGCAGGGTCATCCCCCAGGCGATTCCAACGGCGTGGGGGATCTGGGTGCCGAGCGAGATCTGGCTGGGAAGGACCCTGATGGGTGCCGGTATGTGGCCTCCGGCGGGGTGCCCGAGGTTGTAGAGCATGAACCGCTCCAGGATCTCGGGTCCGTACCTGCGCAGGGCCAGCGGCTCCCTGTACTGGGGTACCACCCAGTCGTGGTTGGTGTCGAGGGCGTGGACGGCGGCGACGATGGTGGCCTCATGGCCGTCGATGGGAGCGACCGTGCCGACCTGGCCCTGCCGCTGGAGGTTCCACAGCCTGCCCGCCTGGACGCGGGCGGTGAGCATGTCGACGTAGATGTCGCGGAGTCGGGCGTCAGAGGGGATCGCCATGGTCCCCCCTTGCCTGGCCGTCGGGCCGGACGTCGGACGCTGCGCTCACTGCCACTCCCCTGGGATGGTCCGGCTGTGCCCCGCCGGCCCGGCACTGCTGCTGGACCCGGGTGACCCTAGCCGCCGACCGCAGCGGGGACACCGGTCACAGGTGTCCGATGTCACCCCAAAACCACCCGGTCCGACCCCTCGGAGAGACGGCCTCTCTGTATTGTTGGGGTCACGGCGGCACCGGTTCCCCCCTCCGGTGGGCCGCCGGACTCCGGTCGGGACCAACCCGGTCCGGGCCGAGAGAAACCGCATGTCCCGCCTCCCCCCAGGTGGGACATGCGACGTTTTGGGGTGCTGTGATCGACCGGGTATGGCTGGCAGGATCAGGCCGGCCCTGTGGGATCGGCCACGTGGCCCTGCCGTGCCCCACGCACCTAGGCTCCCGGCCGGCCGACCAGGTGGAGGACGCCGGAGGAGGGACCGGGTGGCGACGAACAGGCGTGACCAGATCCGCATGGACGACGACGAGGTGACGGCGTTCATCGAGGAGCAGAAGAGCCTCCAAGTGGCCTGTCTGGACGCCGACGGCTCGCCCCACCTGTCGACCCTCTGGTTCGCGCTGGTGGACGGCCGGCTGGCCTTCATCACCTACACGCGGTCCCAGAAGGTCGTGAACCTGCACCGGGACCCGCGCATCACCGTCCTGCTGGAGGACGGAACCGAGTACGGCAGCCTCAGGGGCGTGATGGTCAAGGGGAGGGCCATGCTCCACGAAAGCGGCCCTGAGCTCATTGAGGTGGCCAGGGCGGTCGTCGTCCGCAACAACGACGGGCTGCCGGCCGAGGCTGTCGACGCAGCGGCAGCCCAGTTGGCCTCCAAGCGGACAGCGGTGGTCGTGGAGCCCGACAAGGTGGTGTCCTGGGACCACACCAAGCTGGGTGGGGTCCACTGAGGGGCTCGCCGCCGGGTGGGTCGACGTCGGACAGGGAGCCCGGTCGGCCCGGAGCGGTTCCACTGGTGGGCCGGCGGAGCGACGGCGGGGCGGACCTAGCATGAGCCCTAGCATGAGCCGGATGGACTCCCTCTTCGCCGTCCAGGACGAGGACACGACCGTCCGCCAGTTGAGGCACAGGCACGAGAACCTCCCGGAGAGGGACGCCCTCACCCGGGCCGAGGCGGCGGAGGAAGCCACGGCCGCCGAGGTGGAGGAGAGCAAGCTGGCACACCTCGACCTGTTCCGCCGCCAACGCCGCTACGAGGGGGAGGTGGCCGCGGTCGAGAGCCGGTTGGCCGAGCTGGACGGCCTGCTCTACGGGGGGAGCGTCACCTCGCCCAAGGAGGCCGTGAGCATCCAGACCGAGATCGGCCACCTGAGGCAGCGCCTGGACAGCCTCGAGGGGACCCTCCTCGAGGTGATGGAGGAACTGGAGCCCGTGGAGCAACTTCTTTCGGAGCTCGGCCAGCGCGCCCTGGTGGAGGCCGGGGCCACCGAGGAGCGCCTCGCCGAATTGCGCGCGGCCGAGGCAGTGGTCGAGGCCGAGATCGGGGAGGCGCGCGCGAGGCGGCAGCAGGCGGCAGGGGAGGTCCAGCCGGAGGTGCTGGACCGCTACGAGAGGGCGACCAGGTCCTTTGGCGCCAGCACGGTCGTCCACTTCTCGGGGTCCGACTGCAAGGGCTGTCCGTACTCGATGCCGGCCGTCGAGGCCGACAGGGTCCGCGGCCTTCCCGAGGGCACCCTCGCCGAGTGCAGTGAGTGCGGCCGCCTGGTGGTGCGCTGAGCGGTGCTGGTCTGGTTCGCGGCAGGCTCGCTCCTGATCGTGGCGACGCTGTTCGACGGACCGAACCTGGACATGAGGATCGTCGTGGGGGCGGCGGTGCTGCCGGTGCTGGAGGGCCCCCTTGGGGGACCGTGGCTGCTTCACACGCTCGCCGCAAGCGCGGCCGCCCTGCTGGCGGTCATGGTCGCAACCAGGGGTCATCGGGACCGCCGCCAGCGCTGGCTGGGGGTGCCGATCGGCCTGTTCGTCCACCTCCTGCTGGACGGGACATGGGCCAGGACGGACCTGTTCTGGTGGCCGCTGGCATCGGGGGGCCTGGGTGGAGCGGCGGTTCCCGAGTTCGAGCACCTGCAGCGGTCGCTGGCCCTCGAGGCGGTCGGGATGGTGGCCGGCATGTGGACATGGCGTCGCTACGGACTTTCCGACCCTGAGCGGAGGGGACGTCTGTGGTCGGAGGGGAGGTTGCCCGAACGATGCTCCACATAGTCCGCCACGGCCGTACCGCCGCAAACGCGGAGGGCCTCATGCTCGGACGCAGCGACCCCGACCTGGATGAGCTGGGTGAGCTCCAGGCGGCGGCTGTGGCCGGGGCAATGGGCCGTGTCGATCGGGTCCTGTCCAGCCCGCTCCTGAGGGCCCGGAGAACGGCCGAGGCGTTCGGGCTCACCGTGGAGGTCGACGAGCGCTGGGTCGAGATGGACTACGGCGAGCTGGACGGGGTACCCGTGTCGGATGTGCCGGCAGAGGTCTGGTCGCGGTGGCGCAGCGACCTGGACTGGGCGCCGGAGGGTGGTGAGTCGCACGCAACCATGGGAATGAGGGTCAGGTCTGCCTGTGTCGAGGCCTTCGAGGCGGCAGCGACCTGCGAGGTGGTGGTCGTGACGCATGTCTCCCCGATAAAGGCGGCACTTGCGTGGTCCCTGGGGGTGGGCGATGAGATCGCCTGGCGTTGCCACGTGATGCCCGCAGCGGTGATGCGCATCGCCGGCGGACGGCTGGGCCCGTCGGTGAGGTCCTTCAACGACGTCTCGCACCTTTCAGGCATCGGCCCCTGAGCGGGGCCACCGGGAGGTCCGGCCCAGGGCGGGCCCGTCAGGCCGCTAGTCGTGGTCGCTGACGCCCCCGGACGGGGGTGGGGAGAATCCATCGGGCCAGATGGTCGTCTCGTCGTGCCGGACACCCGTCAGGTCCGCTCCGTCAAGCTGGGCGCCCGCCATGTCGGCGCCCGCCATGTCGGAGAGGCTGAGGTCTGCGGAGATCAACGAAGCGCCCCTCAGGACGACCCCCGTCAGGTTGGCGGCACGCAGCACGGCGCCGTTCAGGATGGCCCCCCGCATGTCGCAGCCGCCGGCAAAGGCACCGGTGAGGTCCGCTTCGCGCATGCAGGTCCGGGTGAGGGAAGCCCCCGCCAGGGTCGCCGCCCCGAGGCGGGCGCCAGTCAGGTCGGCCGCCGTGAGCCAGGCACCGCTCAGGTCGGCGCTGCGCAGGTCGGCACCCGCCAGGTGGGCGCTGCCCAGCCAGGCGCGGCTCAGCACGGCACCGCCGAGGCGGGCCTCAGTGAAGTCCACGTGCCACAGGTTGGCGTGGTGGAAGTCGGCGTCGGCGCAGACCGCCCGGCGGCAGATGGCGTGGCGCAGGTCGGCCCCGACCAGCCGTGCGTCGGACAGGTCGGAACCGCTCAGGACCGCTCCGCCCAACCAGGCACCGCTCAACTCCACACCCCTGAGGTCGCTACCGGCCAGGTCGGCTCCGGCCAGGTCGGCCCCCACCCCGATCTCGTGAACGTCGACCCCCATCGGCGAGACAATAGGGGCGTCGCCGGGGTCGCGTTGCCGACCGCCCGTCCTGTCGGTCCGGGGCGACGGTGAGCCGGCCTGTAGGCGGGGTTCTGTCCACCGGCCCCTTGCGGGGATCCGGCTGTGTGGCCATCCATCTCTGCGGCCCACCTGGGAGTGTCGACGGGCGGACAGCCCTCTCCCTGTTCGGCCTTGCTCCGGATGGGGTTTGCCTAGCCGACCGGATCACTCCGGCCGCTGGTGCGCCCTTACCGCACCGTTTCACCCTTGCCTGTGCCAGGACCCACCCTCGGGCGGGACCTGGCCATCGGCGGTCTGTTCTCTGTGGCACTTTCCTGCGGGTCGCCCCGACTGGCCGTTAGCCAGCATCCTGTCCTGCGGAGCCCCGACCTTCCTCAGCGTGGCGGACCACGCCGCGGCCACCCGGCCGGCTCACCGTCGCACCCAGTCTGCCGTGTGGCGCTCCCGTCCAGCCACCCGCTTGTCCCGCCGATCCCGTCGGAACCGGTCCTCCGGGGGAATTGGGCTTGCGAAAGGCCGTGGGGGGAGGTAGCACTTGCCGGACATGGGGACGACAACCGAGGCAGGAACCACTGCGGTCGCCTGGCACCTGAGGGGTGCGTGCAAGGGCCTGGACGCGTCGATCTTCTATCCGGACCCCGATGACGAGTTCCAGGAGGCCAGGGCAAAGGCCATCTGCGCCGGCTGCGAGGTCCGGGAGGCATGCCTCGAGCACGCTCTCACCTGGCGGGAGCACACCGGGGTGTGGGGCGGCACGACTGAGCTCGAGCGGCGCCGCATAGCCAGGCGACGGCGCCGGACGGCCTGAGGGAGGGCTCCTTGTCCCTCGAGGTAATCGGCGGATGGCCGGGCCTGCTGGGCCGCCTCTGCGACGGCAGCGACCTGACCGCTGACGAGGCGGAGTCGGTCCTTGCGGAGATCCTGGCCGGTGAGGCCGACCCCGCACAGATAGCGGCGTTCCTGGTGGCCCTCAAGATCAAGGGGGAAACGGCCGAGGAGACCACCGGCCTGGTGAGGGCCATGGTGGCGGCCTCGGAACCCCTCAACCTGCCCGAGGGGACGATCGACATAGTCGGCACCGGCGGCGCGACGGCTCGGCGGAGCGGCACCCTCAACGTCTCGACCATGGCCTGCTTCGTCGCAGCTGGCGCCGGGGCGATCGTGTGCAAGCACGGCAACCGGCGGGCCTCCTCGTCGTCGGGGGCGTTCGACCTCCTCGACGAGTTGGGCATCGACATTGACGTCCCACCGGAACGCCTCGAGGCACAGGTTGCAGAACACGGAATCGGCTTCGCCTACGCACGTACCTTCCACCCGGCCATGCGCTTCGCCGGGCCGGTCCGCGCCGGCATAGGCGTGCCGACCGTCTTCAACGTGCTGGGCCCGCTGTCGCATCCGGGAGGGGTGAGGCGTCAGGTCATCGGAACGGTCGAGGAGGGGCTGGCCGACCGCATGGTCGAGGTGCTGCGAGCCCGGGGGTCGATCCGTTCGTGGGTGGTGACCGGCCACGGTGGCCTCGACGAGGTCGCCACGACCGGACCAACCAGGGTCGTCGAGCTCGACGACGGCACGGTGACCACGTGGCAGCTCGACCCCACCACGGTGGGCATCGCGGTCGCCACCCCCGAGGACCTGGTTGGAGGAGGCCCGGCGGAGAACGCAGCGATAACCAGGGCCATCCTCTCCGGCGAGGAGGTGGGACCTCGGCGGGACATCGTCGTGCTGAATGCAGCCGCCGGCCTGGTGGTGGCAGGCGCCTCACCCGACCTGGCCGCGGCGGTGGAGGCGGCGGGGGAGTCGATCGACTCGGGAGCCGCCATGGGGGCCCTGGAGGCCGCCGGGGGCTGAGGCGGGGGCCGGCTGTCACAGGCTCCCTTCATGATGTGCCCCATGGAACACATGGGAAATGCCATAGACCACCACCCGGGGCACGATCCCGGCCGTACGCCCCGGGTGGCGGTACCGCTCGTCATCGACTGCAACAACTGCGGCATGCGGGGCACCGACACATGCTCCGACTGCCTGGTCACCTTCCTGTGCAGGCGCGAGGAGGGCGACGCCGTTGTGATCGACCTGGCCGAACGCCGTGCCCTCTCGGTTCTGGCCGATTCCGGGCTGGTCCCGCCGCTGAGGCACACGGGAACCCCCTGAGCCTACGGACCGCCACCAGGGCGTGCCAGCATGTCCCGGTGTCCGACAGGCCAGCCTCCCACCCGACCGCCGCTGACGGCGGTGTCACGGCTGTCGCCCCGGTCCTGGTAGGCGATGCCCTCCCTGACGCCGCTGAGCTGAGGGAACTCGGCCAACGGGCCGGATTGCACGCCGTTGGTGTGGCCTCGGCCGAGCCGTTCCTCTCGGCACGCGGCGAGATCCTGCGCCGGCGCCGGGAGGGCCTGCATGCTGAAATGCAGTTCACGTTCAGGAACCCGGAGCGCTCCACCGACCCGGGTCGGATCCTGGAGGGTGCCTGCTCGCTTGTGGTCGGGGCCCTGGCGGTGCCGGCGCCGCGCCTTCCACCGTCCCGCCCGGGCCGGGCCCGGGTGGCCGCCTACGCCAGGCGGGACCTCTACTCCGACCTGAGGGCCGCCCTCTCCGGGATCGCCCGTCGCCTGGAGGCCGGCTCCTGGAAGGCCAGGGTCGTGGCCGACGACAACGCCCTGGTCGACCGGGCCGCGGCCGTGCGCGCCGGGATCGGATGGCAGGGGCGGAATGGCAATGTGCTCCTCCCGGGCCGCGGCAGCTGGTTCGTGTTCGGCTCTGTCGTCACCGACGCACCCCTGGTCCCCGACGAACCGGTCGATCAGGACGGGTGCGGGAACTGCAGGCGGTGCGTCGACTCGTGCCCCACCGGGGCGATCCTGGCCGACGGCGTGGTGGATGCCCGCCGCTGCCTGGCCTGGCTGGTCCAGGCCCCCGGCCCGATACCGCCCGCCTACCGCGAGGCAGTGGGCTGGCGTCTCTACGGCTGCGATGACTGCCAGGAGGTATGCCCCGTCGGCCTCCCGGACCGGAGCAGGGGACCGGACGACGCGGCCGACACCGAGGCGTTGGGGCTCCTGCGCTCCACCGACACGGAACTGCTGGAACGGTACGGGCACTGGTACATCGCAGAGCGGGCCCCACGCCACCTCCGCCGCAACGCGCTGGTGGTCCTGGGCAACACGGCTGACGGCAGCGCAGAGGGTGTCGAGGAGGCACTACTGGAACACATACGGGGCGACGACCCCATGTTGGCCGAGCACGCCGGCTGGGCAGCGACCGCCCTCGGTCGCCACGACCTCCTCGGTAGCGGCACCGAGGGAGGCGCCGTCGGAGTGCCAGGAGGCCCTGCGTGAGGCGCCACCTCCTCGTCACCAACGACTTCCCGCCCAAGGTCGGGGGCATCCAGTCATACCTCTGGGAGCTCTGGCGGCGCCTCCCCGCTGCCGACACGACCGTCTACACGACCCCCTACCGGGGTTCGGCGGCCTTCGACGCCGACCAGGAGTTCGAGGTGCTCCGGTCACCCGAGCCCGTGCTGCTGCCCTACCCGTGGCTGGGCCGCCGCGTGGCGGCGCTGGCCGACAGGACGGGATCGGAGCTGGTTGTCTGGGACCCGGCGGTCCCGGTCGGGCTGGCAGCAGCCAGTACCGGCCTCCCCTACGCGGTGGTGCTGCACGGAGCCGAGGTCACGGTTCCGGGAAGGCTGCCGGTCACGAGGTCGCTCCTGGGGCGGGTGCTGCGCGGCGCCGAGCTCGTCGTCTGCGCCGGGCGCTACGTGGAAGCCGAGGCCGAGCTGGCCGCCGGCCGGCCGCTGCCCACCGTGGTGGTCCCTCCAGGCGTTGACACGGAGAGGTTCCGACCACTCGATCCGGCCGAGCGGGACTCGGTCCGGGAACAGCTGGGCCTGCCGGTTGATGCCCCGGTCGTGGTGGGGGTGAGCAGGCTGGTCCCGCGGAAGGGCATGGACACCCTGGTGCGCGCTGCCGGGCGGCTCAGGTCCAGGTTCCCTGACCTGGTCGTGGCCGTAGCCGGCAATGGCCGTGACCGCCGCCGCCTTGACGCACTGGTCGAGCGGACCGGGGCGCCGGTGAGGATGCTGGGCCGAGTGCCGGACGAGTTGCTGCCCGGGCTCTACGGCGCCGGCGACGTCTTCGCCATGCCATGCCGTTCCAGGTGGGGTGGCCTCGAGCAGGAGGGTTTCGGCATCGTGTTCGTGGAGGCTGCGGCCGCAGGGGTGCCCCAGGTGGCGGGCGACAGCGGCGGGGCGGCCGAGGCGGTCGAACACGGCAGGACCGGCCTCGTGGTGTCCGAGCCGGGGTCGGACGCAGCTGTCGCCGAGGCCGTGGCGCAACTCCTGGATGACGACGCGGGCCGTGTCGCAATGGGTCGGGCCGCCCGGCGCCGGGCCGTGGGGGAGTTCTCCTATGACGTGCTGGCCCGAAACCTCGAGGAGGCGATCGAGGCTGCCGGGCCAGTCGGCTGACCGGCCTGTGGGCCGCCTCCGCCCCAGCGCCGGGTGACGCCTCCCCGGCCGCAGCCCGGACAGCTTCAGGCCACCGCCGCTCCCTCACGGTCGGCCCTGTCTCCGGTATGGTCGGGAGGCGAGGAGAGCGACCATGACAGACCACGCCAGCCAGCGGATCACGATCCAGGCACCGCCGCAGCGCTGCTTCGACACCGTGGTCGACGTAGAGCGCTTCCCGGAGTGGGCGCCCGACATCAAGGAGGCCAGGGTGCTGGCCCGCGACGACGAGGGCCGTCCCGGGGACGTGGCCTTCCGGGCGGCCGCCATGGGTCGCAGCACCTCCTACACCCTCAGGTACACCTACGGCTCGAACCCGCTCCGGGTCTCGTGGCGCCTCATCGAGAGCGACGTGATAGAGCGGATGACGGGTGACTACGAGTTCCTTCCAGTAGACGGTGAGCCCGACTCGACCCTGCTCGTCTACGACCTTGACGTCGACCTGCTGGTGAGGCTGCCGGGCTTCGTCAAGAGGCGCCTCGAGGCCAGGGTCGTGCACGCCGCCATCGACGACCTGAGGACCCGGATAGAGGCGGGCAGCCGGACGCCCTGACGGCCCGGCTGGCCGTACCACAACCCATCCCGGCCCGTTGCGGGGCGGCGGTACGATCCGACGATGGAGTTCAGGCGAATACCGTCGCTGCCGCCGTACGTCTTCACCATCATCGACACGCTGAAGGTGGAGGCGCGCCGGGCTGGGGCCGACGTCATCGACCTGGGCTTCGGGAACCCGGACCTGCCCTCACCTCCGGTCACGGTCGAGAAGCTGTCCGAGGCGGTCAGGAACCCGAGGAACCACCGCTACTCCTCGAGCAGGGGCCTGCCGAGGCTGCGGGAGGCCCTGGCCGCCCATTACCAGCGCCAGTTCGGCGTGACCCTCGATCCCGAGACGCAGGTCCTGAACACGATCGGCGCCAAGGAGGGCTTCGCCCACCTCATGTGGGTGCTGCTCCAACCCGGCGACGCGGCCCTGGTTCCCTCGCCGTCGTACCCGATCCACCGCTACTCACCCCTCTTCGCCGGCGCCGAGGTCAGGGAGATGCCCTTCACGCTCGACGGTGACTTCATCGGGATGCTGAGGGAGGGATGGGAGTACTCGTGGCCCAGGCCCCGGGTGATAGTCCTGTCCTTCCCGCACAACCCGACCACGGCCTGTGTCGACCTGGAGTTCATGCAGGAGGTCGTGGCCTTCGCCAGGGAGCGGGAGGTGGTGCTCGTGCACGACTTCGCGTACGCCGACGTCGGCTTCGACGGGTACAGACCACCGTCCATCCTCCAGGTTCCCGGCGCCGACGAGGTGGCGGTCGAGTTCTACTCGATGACCAAGAGCTTCTCGATGGCCGGCTGGCGTGTCGCCTTCATGGTCGGCAACGCCGAGGTGATTGCCGCCCTCACCAAGATCAAGTCGTACCTCGACTACGGGAGCTTCCAGCCGATCCAGATCGCAGCGACCGTCACCCTCAACGAGGCCCCCGACCACCCTGTCGAGGTCCGCGGCACCTACCAGAGCCGACGGGACGCCCTGTGCAGCGGCCTGAACCGCATCGGCTGGACCATCCAGCCCCCGAGAGGGACCATGTTCGCCTGGGCCCCGATCCCCGAGCCCTACCGGGAGATGGGCTCGATCGAGTTCGCCAGCATGCTCGTCCGCGAGGCGAACGTGGCCGTCTCACCCGGGGTGGGGTTCGGCCCCGGTGGCGAGGACCATGTCCGTTTCGCCCTCATAGAGAACGAGCAGAGGATCTCCCAGGCCGTCCGCAACCTGAGGGAGTCGCTGGACCGCCTGGAGCCCTGAGAGGCATCCCGGGTGGTTCCACCAGGGAGGACGCTCCGCCCGGGAACAGGCCCGGGTCGGGTCAGGACTCCCAGGAGCGGCTGCGGCCCACCGCCTCCAACCAGCGTCCGTAGGCCGAGTCGGCGGCCTCCCGCCCGCCGGACGGGCTGAAGGTCCGGTCGGCCCGCCACAGCTCAGCCAGCTCATCGGTTGAGGACCAGAAGCCCTCACCGAGCCCGGCCAGCCAGGCTGCACCGATGGCGGTGGCCTCGGCAGCGGCGGACCGGGTCACCTCGACGCCCAACTGGTCGGCCTGCAGCTCCAGCAGCAGGTCCATCACCGAAGCGCCACCGTCGACGCGCATCCCCGTGAACGGGAGCCCGGCCTGGCGGATCGCCTCCACCACGTCCCTCGTTCGCAGGGCCATGGACTCGACGGCCGCCCGGGCTATGTGGGCGCGGCCTGAGCCCCTGGTCAGACCCACCAGGGTCCCGCGGGCCCGCGGGTCCCACCAGGGGCTTCCAAGGCCCGTGAAGGCCGGTACCAGGAACACCCCGCCGCTGTCGGAGACCGATTCGGCCAGCGGGCCCACCTCTGCGGCCTCCCTGATGATGCCGAGGCCGTCCCGCAGCCACTGGATCGTCGCCCCCGTCGAGAAGACGGATCCCTCTACGGCGTAGGTGGTCGGACCGTCGGCGGCGAGCTGCCACGCCACCGTGGTCAGGAGGCCGTCGACGGGAGGAGGAGGGCTCGTGCCCAGGTTGGCGAGGAGGAAGGAGCCCGTGCCGTAGGTGTTCTTGGCCTGACCGGGTGAGAAGCAGGCCTGGCCGAACAGGGCCGCCTGCTGGTCGCCGGCCACTCCGCTGACCGGGATCCCCGCTGGAACCGGACCGTCATGACAGGTCACACCGAAGCGCCCGGAGGAGGGGAGGACCTCGGGGAGAGCGCCCATGGGCACGCCGAACAGGTCGCACAGGTCATCCGACCACCTGCCTGAGGCCAGGTCGAAGAGCATCGTGCGGCTGGCGTTGGAGGGCTCGGTGGCGTGGACGGCCCCGCCGGTCAGGTTCCAGAGCAGCCATGAGTCGACGGTCCCGAGGCGCAGGTCCGGATCAGCCGCCACCCCACCCTCGGTCAGCAGCCACTCCAGCTTGCTGGCCGAGAAGTAGGGGTCCAGCACCAGGCCGGTCAGCCGGCGAATCCGGTCCAGGTGGCCAGCGGCCTCGAGGGCCTCACACCTGGCGGTCGTGCGGCGGTCCTGCCAGACGATGGCGCGGTGCCGGGGTCGGCCCGATGCGGCGTCCCAGGCGACGACGGTCTCACGCTGGTCCGTGAGCCCGATGGCCGCTATGGGCGTGCCCGAGGCTGCCAGGCCGGCTGCCACCTCGGCCAGGGTCGCTGCCGCCGCCTGCCAGATCTCGTCAGGGTCGTGCTCGACCAGGCCCGGCCGGGGGAAGTGCTGGGTGAAGTCTCGCTGTGCCGATCCGACCAGCAGCCCGGCGTCATCGACGGCCAGCGTCCTGACGCTGGTGGTTCCTGCATCTATTGCGAGCACGACTGCCATCAGGAGAGGTTACGTTCACTCCGGGGGAGCAGCAGGAAGATCGAGGAGTAGGGATGCGAATCGGTGTGCTCACCGGCGGGGGCGACTGCCCCGGCCTGAACGCGGTAATCAGGGCGGTGGTCCGGAGGGCCGAACGGCACCACGGTCACGAGGTGGTCGGCTTCATGGACGGCTGGCGCGGCGTGGTCGAGGACGACTGGGTCGCCCTGGACGTCGAGGCCTGTCGGGGCCTGCTGCCCCGGGGAGGCACGGTCCTGGGCACCTCCCGCCTCCAGCCGTTCGGGCTGGAGGACGGTGTAGAGCGGGCCCGGCGGACCTTCGAGCGCCATGGCCTCGGGGGAATGGTCGTCGTGGGGGGAGAGGGCACGCTCTCCTGTGCGGAGAGCCTGCACGGCCTGGGCTTCCCCCTGGTGGGCGTGCCGAAGACCATCGACAACGACATAAGCGCCACGGAGATGACCTTCGGCTTCGAGACAGCCGTCGAGATCGCCACAGAGGCCATCGACCGGCTGCACACCACCGCGGAGTC
Organism: uncultured Candidatus Nemicrothrix sp.; assembly: GCA_964344855.1. Lineage (GTDB taxonomy): Bacteria > Actinomycetota > Acidimicrobiia > Acidimicrobiales > MedAcidi-G1 > UBA3125. The sequence continues at coordinate 27,282 of CAYFOV010000005.1, read as the reverse complement.
GCACGACCGGGTGATGGTGGTAGAGGTGATGGGCCGCCACGTAGGCCACATCGCCGCCTGGGCCGGGATGGCCGGAGGGGCCACCGTCACCCTGGTTCCCGAGGAGCAGTTCGACATCGCCGAGGTGTGCAGCGTGGTCCGGAGGCGACATGACCGGGGACGGTACGCCTCGGTGGTCGTGGTGGCTGAGGGTGCCCGGCCAGTCCCGGGGACCCTGGAGGTGCCTGAGGACGAGATCGACCCGTTCGGGCACGTGAAGCTGGGCGGAATCTCGCACGTGATCGCCGCCGAGATCGGGCGCCGTACCGGCTTCGAGACCCGGGTCACCATCCTCGGCCATGTCCAGCGGGGCGGTACACCCACGGCCTTCGATCGGGTCCTGGCCTCGAGGTTCGGGGTGGAGGCGGTGGACGCGGTCCACGAGGGCGACTTCGGCAAGATGATGGCGCTCCATGCTGGATCCATGCAGCGGGTCCCCCTGGCCGACGCCGTCGGGAAGCTGAAGCAACTGGACCCGGACCTGCTGGCGACGGCCAAGGTCTTCTTCGCCTGAGGGGCACGCCGGGTCGCGGCCGCATCGGAGTCCCGCTGGCCTGAGCAGGCCAGGGCTTTCCTTGCCTGGGGGTCCTGTCGGGTCGCAGCCGCGTGGCGCCCCAGCCGGTCCGTGGTTCGCCGGCCGTCAGGAGTTCTCCGGCAGGAAGCTCCTGTAGCTGGCGCAGCCGACCGGCTCGCCGGCGGTTGGCGGGTCACCGTCGCTGACCGGGATGCTGATGGGTTCAAGTTCCCCCTCGCTCTCGACCAGGATTCGCACGGTGTCGATGTCGGCGCCGACGATCAGCTCCGAGGCAGTGCAGACCAGCATGGCGTAGGCGAGGCGGTTGGTGATCGAGTCGTCCTGCGGGAACCCGTCGAGGCTGTCCAGGTGTACCTCCAGGAGTGTGTCGGTCAGGACGGTTCCTATGACCGTGCTCCCCTCCGCGAAGGGGGAGACCAGCTCGGCCTCCTGCTCCGCTGTCGTGGGTCCGGCAAAGACCCGGTCCAGGATCACGTTCACGGATCCGTCAGCGGCGATCTCCCGCTGGACCGCCTCGAGGACCATCCGGTCGTCGGCTGCCGCCCTCGCCAGGTAGATCTCGACGGACTCGGTGGGGGCTGGTGCCTCCGTCGTCGTCGATGCCGGCGGGAGGAGGGCGTCGGACAGCTCTGCCGAAAGGTCGCGTGGTGTCTCGTCCAACGGGATGCCACACGCCCCCAGGAGGGCCGCTGCCGCCAGCAGGGTTGCAAGCCGGGCGATCGGTCCTGTGGTCGTGCTCACAGGTCCTCCTTCCCGCTGATGGGCAACTCGATGACGAACCTGGCGCCCGGCATCCCGTCGGGACGGTCCTCCACCCAGACCCGACCGCCGTGCAGCCGAACGTCCTCTATCACGAGGCTGAGCCCCAGGCCGGTTCCGCTGTCACCGCCACGGCGACCTCCCGCCGACCCGCGTGAGAAGCGCTCGAAGATGGCCATACGCTCCTCCTCGGGAACCCCCGGACCGTTGTCCTCGACGGCCAGCCTGAGCATCTCCCCGTCACTCTCCACGACCACCGCGGTCGGGCCGCCGCCGTACTTGGCAGCGTTGTCCAACAGGTTGGAGACGAGGCGGGCCAGCCTGCGCTTGTCGGCGGTGACGACCATCGCCTCGGCGTCGAGGGGGAGGTGGAGCGGGACCGCCCCCGTGGCTCCCGTGGTGGCCGACAGGAACTGGGCCACCTGCACCTCGGACAGGTCCAGGGCGGCCTCGCCGGCGTCGTACCCGGAGATCTCCAGCAGGTCGGTCACGAGACGGCTGAAGCGTTCCAGGTCGTCGGAGAGCAGGGTGAGGGCGGTCTGCGAGCGCTCCGACAACTCCTCCCTCCTGGCCTCCAGGACGCCCACGCTGGCCTGCAGCGTGGTGAGCGGGCTGCGCAGCTCGTGGCTGACGTCCGAGGCGAAGCGGGCGTCCCGCAGGATGCGCTCCTCGAGGGCCTGGGCCATCTCGTTGAAGGTGTCGGCCAGGCGGTCGAGGTCGGGGTCGGACTGCGGGTCCATCCGGGTGTCCAGCCGGCCGCCGGCGATCGCCTCAGCGGCTCCGCGCACCCGGCGCAGCGGGCTGAGGGTCCGTTGGCTGACCCATGCACCGAACAGGGCGGCGATGAGCGTGGCCACGACGCTTGCGCCGAAGAGGACGATCCGCAGGTTGCCGAGCGTGTCCTCCACGTCAGCCAGGTCCACGACAGCGAAGTAGTCGGCGTCGAAGGCCGCCAGCGGAATGCCCACGACGAGCTGGGTGCGGCCCGAGAGGGAGCTCCTGACCTGGCCGGCCTGGCGGTCGGCCATCCGGTCGACGAGCATCGGCGGGAGGTCGTCGCGGTCCAGTTCAGGGGCGGGCAGCCATGAGTCGCCCAGGCGGATGAGGCGCTGGGTGCCCTCGACCTTCGTGAGGGAGTCGGCGATGGGAGGTACGTCCTCGATGGATGCGTCGTGGGTGAGCTGATTGCTGAGGCGGGTGGCGTTGCTGACGGCTACGGCGGCGGCGGCATCCTCGCGGCTGTCGATCAGTTGGCGGCGCGTCATCACGAGGGTGGCCCCCGTGAGGACGATCGAGACCAGCAGGCCTCCGATTGCGAAGGAGAGCGAGATCCTGGACCTGAGGCCCAGGGGTGCTGGCCGGTGCTCGTCGACCTCGAGTGCCCTGGCCGGTACGGCCTCCTCAGCCGGCTGGACCATCAGGCCTGGAGCTTGTAGCCCATGCCGCGCACGGTCACCACGTACCTGGGGTTGGCCGGGTCAGCCTCGATCTTGGTGCGCAGCCGGCGTATGTGGACGTCAACCAGGCGTCCGTCGCCCAGGTAGTCGTAGTCCCAGACGGCCTCGAGCAGGTCCTCCCTGCTGAACACCTTCCCGGCGCTGGAGGCAAGCTCCACGAGGAGCCGGAACTCGGTGTGGGTCAGGTGGACCTCCTCGCCCGCCACCCTCACCAGGCCCTCGTCGGGGACCAGCTCCAGCTGTTCGATCACGAGGTGCGACTGGGCGGCCTCCGACGGCCTGGCCCTGCGCAGCAGGGCCCTAATCCGGGCGGACAGCTCCTTGGGATCGAATGGCTTGCGCAGGTAGTCGTCTGCCCCGGCCTCGAGGCCGGCCACGACGTCGTGGCTGTCGGCCCTGGCTGTGACCATCACGATGGGCACGTCGCTGACGCGGCGGATCCGCCTGCACACCTCGAAGCCGTCGATGCCCGGGAGCATGATGTCGATCAGCACCACGTCGCTGGGCGTCACCGTGAAGGCCTCCAGGGCCGCCTCGCCACTGTCGGTCTCCTCGACCTCGTAGCCCTCCTCCTCGAGGACCAGCCTCACGGCGGTGCGGATTCGTTCGTCGTCCTCGACTATGAGGATTCTGGTGCCCATGGTGGAATCGTGGCCGATCTGTCGGGGCTCGTACCCCGATACTAGGAACCGGCCCGGGCCTGCGCCTGCTCCCTCCGGTCAGGGACGCCCGACGCCGACCTCCCGGAGCAGTTCCAGCAGGTCCTCGAGGATGGGCTCTGGAGCCGCTACGACCGTGTCGCCACCGACCGGCTCGCCGTCCAGGTCGCACACGTGCCCACCCGCCTCCCTGACGATCACCGTGCCCGCACACACATCCCAGGCTGAGAGACCCTGTTCGAAGTAGGCGTCAACCCTGCCGCAGGCGACCGACGCCAGGTCCAGCGCGGCTCCGCCCATCCTCCTGATGTCGCGGACCCTGGGCAACAACCCCACCAGGCACTCCGCCTGCCGGAAGCGCTGGTCGGGCCTGTAACCGAAGCCGGTCGCCACCAGGGCCACCGAGAGGTCCGACGTGGCTGCCACGGAGATGGGAGCGCCGTTGCGGGTGGCCCCTGAGCCTTCGGCGGCGGCGAACTCGTCGCCAGAGAGGGGATCCGCCACGACGCCTGCCACCGGCCTGCCTTCCACCTCGGCGCCGATGGAGACCGAGAAGCCCGGGTGCCCGTAGACGAAGTTGGTGGTTCCGTCGATCGGGTCGACGACCCACCGGACACCGCTGTCGCCGGTGACGGTTGTGCCCTCCTCGCTCTGGATCGTGTCGTCAGGGCGAGCTCGGTTGATCAGGTCCACGATGTGGCGCTCGGCCCAGAGGTCGGCGTCGGTGACCAGGTCGGTCGGCGAGGACTTGACCACGGAGCGGAGCCGTCCTCCCGCCCGGCGTCTCAACTCGGGCACGACCTCCCTGGCAGCCAGCAGGGCCAGGTCCCTCAGGTCGGACGGCTCGTCCACGTTCTCCCGGGTGCCCTCTCAGTCGACCGGGTGGTGGTCCCTGGCAGCCTGCTGCAGCTGGCCGACCCGCCACTCCGCCATCGCCCTCAGGGCAAGGACCACGACCACGCCGACACCGGCAGCCGCCAGGGCCGCCGAGGCCACCCCGACCGATCCCGCAAGCAACTGACAACCCGGCCGGCATTGCAGTTCGGTCACCGTGTAGCCGACGATGCCACCGGCGGCGCCTCCGACCAGGACTGCGCCGAAGCCCAGGATCCGCGCCGCCAGCGACGGCGCGGCGGAGGCGGGCTGGGGAACGGTCCCCCCTGGGTCGGTGTCTGCCACGCCCGGGAAGGCTACCGCCGACCCTGAGTGGGGCGGGGTGCCAGACTGGCCCGATGTCGGGACGCAGCGGGCCGGAGTGGAGGGTTGCGGCAGGCCTGATCCAGAGTGACGGCCTGTTGCTCCTGGTCGCCAACCGACGACGCGGTGGTCGTCTCGAGTGGACTCCGCCGGGTGGAGTGGTGGACCGCGGTGAGACCACCCTCGGGGCCCTGGGCCGCGAGGTCAGGGAGGAGACCGGGCTGACAGTCGCCTCCTGGTCGCCGACCGTCTACGCGGTCTCCGTCGACTTCGTGGACCGCGGGATGCACCTGGGGGTTGAGGTCTTCATGGCTGAGGAGTGGCTGGGCTCCATGTCCTTCCAGGACCCCGACGGGATAGTCGAGGATGGCCGCTTCGTGGCTGCTGGCGAGGGGAGGGAACTCCTGGCCACCGCTCCGACATGGGTGAGTGAGCCGGTGGGGACATGGCTCTCGGGGGAGGTGGGCCCCGGGCAGTGCTTCGCCTACCGGGCGCACGGTACGCGGCCCGACGACATGAGGGTGGAGCGCTTGTGAGCGTCGCCACCCCGATCCTGCACGTCGACATGGACGCCTTCTATGCGTCCGTCGAGGTGGTGAGGCGCCCCGAGTTGAGGGGGCTGCCGGTGGTCGTCGGCGGCGGCGGGGCGAGGGGGGTGGTGGCCGCCGCCTCCTATGAGGCGCGGGCGTTCGGCATCCACTCGGCCATGCCCTCGACGAGGGCCAGGCGGCTGTGTCCGGATGCTGTCTTCCTTCCGGGCGACCACACCCTCTACCGGGAGGTGAGCCGACGGGTCATGGAGGTGTTCAGGGACATCACGCCCCTCGTGGAGCCGGTCTCCCTGGACGAGGCCTTCCTGGACGTGGGCGGAGCCGAGCGGACGGCCGGGACGCCGACGGAGATAGCGGGCGAGATCAGGGCGATCGTCGCCGAACGTGAGCACCTCGACTGCTCGGTGGGCGTGGCGCCGAACAAGTTCCTGGCAAAGTTGGCCAGCGGCCAGGCCAAGCCGAGGGTCGGTCCGACCGGCCCGGAACCGGGACAAGGGGTCTGCGTGGTCGGGGCCGACGCCGTGGAGGAGTTCCTGGCCCCACTGCCAGTTGGCGCAGTTTGGGGTGTGGCCCCCCGCACCCTTCAGCGCCTGCGGGGGCTCGGCGTGTCGAGCGTTGGTGACCTGGTCGCCGTTCCCGAGGCGACCCTGGTGACGCTCCTGGGGGAGGCCGCCGGGCGGCACCTGTGGCGCCTGGCCAGGGGTGTCGACGACCGTCCCGTGGAGCCCGACCAGCGTGCCCGGTCCATCGGCCATGAGGAGACCTTTGCCACGGACCTGGCCGACGCGGTCCGGTTGAGGGCGGAGTTGGTGAGAATGGCCGATGCAGTCGCCTCGAGGCTGCGCGAGGCCGGGGTCGTCGGGAGGACGGTCACGCTGAAGGTGCGCTTCTCGGACTTCGAGACCGTCACCAGGTCCCTCACCCTGGTTGACCCGACCGACAGCGGAGCCGAGGTGGCCGAGGTGGCTGCCGGGTTGCTGGCACGCCTCGACCTGGCCCGCGGTGTGAGGTTGCTGGGCGTGTCCCTCAGCAGCCTGGCCGACGGTTCGGCCAGGCAGTTGCGCCTGGACGAGGTGCCGGGAGCCTCGTGGTCGCCAGGAGGCCGCTCCAGGTGGCGTGAGGCCGAGAGGGCGGTGGACATGATCAGGGACCGCTTCGGCGAGGCCGCCATCGGACGCGACCCCGCACGCGGGTAGCGGGGGGCCCGCTGGCCCCGGGGACGGTCGGCAGGCCACCACGGCCTGCGTTGTTGCCCGGCCGATGCTGTGCGATGCTGGATGGGGTGCCGAACCGGTCGGGGGTCCCGGGTCGGAAGCAGCCAGACGCAACAGGCAGACGCAACAGGCAGAGGAGAGGTGAGGAGCCGGTGCCGCTGTCAGACGAAGAGGAACGGATCCTCAGCGAGATAGAGGAACAGCTCTACGAGACCGATCCCGACCTGGCGCGCGAGGTCTCGGAGACGACCGTCTACACGCAGCCCCTCCAGCACCTGAAGTGGTCAGTCATCGGGTTCGTCCTGGGCGTGGTGATAATGGTGCTGAGCCTGTCGACCTCCTTCCTCCTGTCCTTCCTGGGCTTCCTCGTGATGCTGGCCTCGGCCCTGGCCCTGGAGCGCAACGCCCGCCAGTTGGGCAGGACCGGGATCCAGCAGGCAACGCAGTCGGGACGCGGCGCGGCGCTCAAGGCGGCGGTCGGCGGCAGCCGGCAGCGAATGCGCGAGAGGTTCCGCCGCGGCGAACACGGCCGCCACAGCGACATCTGATCCGACCCTCCGGTTGCAGGAAGTGTCGGACCTCATCGCCGTCGACATCGGCGGGACCAAGATGGAAGCCGCCCGGCTGGACTCCGGCGGCAACATCCTCGAACGGCGACGGACCGCCACCGATGCCCCCGACGGCGAGGCCCTCTTCGGGCGGCTGGCCGCCATCCTGGAGCCCCTCCGGGGACCAGGGGAGGTGCAGGTCTGCGGGGTCGGCTGTGGAGGGCCGATGGCACGCGGTGGCGAGGAGGTCTCTCCCCTGAACATCCCCCAGTGGAGGGGCTTCCCCCTGCGCCGGCGGCTGGCCGACCTGCTCGGGCTGCCTGTGGCGGTGGACAACGACGCCAAGGCCCTGGCGCTCGGCGAGGGATGGCTGGGCGCCGCCGTGGGGGAGCAGAACTTCATTGCCATGGTCGTGTCCACGGGGGTGGGAGGGGGCATCGTCCTGGACGGACGCCTGCTCGACGGGAAGGCGGGCAACGCCGGCCACATCGGTCACGTGGTCGTGGATGACGCAGGTCCAGCATGTGCGTGCGGTGGGCGGGGATGCCTGGAGGCGATGGCCTCGGGGCTGTCCCTCGAGCGGGAGTTGGGCTGTCCGGCCTCCGAGGCTCCCTTGGAGGTGCGGCGACGGACCGGGCGGTTGGTGGGCAGGGCGGTGGCCTCGGTGGTCAACCTGTTGGACCTGCAGCTGGCGGTCGTGGCCGGGTCGGTGGCGTTGGGCTTCGGCGAGCCGTTCTTCGCATCGGCACAGGAGGAGTTGGAGGCGCACTGCGGCCTGGATTTCACCCGCGACGCCCGGATCCTGCCGGCCGGCCTGGGGCCTGACGGCCCCCTGGTGGGGGCTGCCGCCGTCGGGCTCTCGCTGCTGGGCCGGGAGGTCCTGGCCTGATGTCTCCGGGGTTCGCAGCTCGCACGGCGCTGGCGGTGGCCCTCAGTCCTCGGCTGTGGGCGGTGGCCGCCGGCCAGGCCCGGAGGCTGTCGGGTCGGGGTTGGTGGCGCCGTCCACCCTTCCTGCCTCTGCCTGACGCCGACTACGAGCGTTTCCGCCTGACCACCCAGTACGGGAGCTGCGATCACCAACCCAGCGTGGCCGACGTGCTCATCTGGCTGGAGTGGTGCCGGGGGTTGCGCCGGGAGTTGCGCCGGGAGTCGGAGGACGTCGGGGCCGTTGCGACCACGGGTCCTCCCGGAGAACCCAACTAGGTTTCCGGCCGTGGCCAAGTCGCTTGTGCTGAACGCTACGTACGAGCCGCTGTCGGTCGTGTCAACCCGGCGAGCCGCTGTCCTGGTGCTGGATCGGCGAGCCGAACTGGTGCAGGCGACGGGGAGGTCGTTCCGATCGGAGCGGTTGGAGGTTCCCGAGCCCTCGGTCGTCCGGTTGTCCCGGTTCGTGCTGGTGCCACACCAGAGGCGGCGCGGCTTCTCGAGGAGGGGAGTACTCCACAGGGACGGCCACAGGTGCCAGTACTGCGGGTCGCGGGCCGAGAGCATCGACCACGTGGTGCCGCGCAGCCGTGGCGGCCACCACGAGTGGGAGAACGTGGTGGCGGCATGCAGGCCCTGCAACACGGCCAAGCGCGATCGGCTCCTGGAGGAGACCGGTCTCAGCCTCAGGACCCAGCCCCGCATCCCCCACCTTTCGACCTGGTTCGCGGTGATGGCTGGGAGTGTTCCCTCCACATGGGAGCCCTACCTGGACCCACACAGCCAGGGGGTGTCGGCGCTGATGGCGACACAGCCAGCCTGACTGGGACGACCGTGTCTGCGGCCGGCTGGCCGGTGGAGAAGCCGGGGGGGAGCATCGCCGAAAGGCTCGGGTCCGCCCCCGACCCGGCCCGCAGGCTGGTCCTGCTGCAGGAGGTCGATGCCTCGGTGCTGGTCCTGGGTAGCGCCCAGGAGCCGATCGCTGGCACCGGAAAGGTCGAGGTCGTCAGGCGCAGGTCAGGCGGAGGTGGGGTGCTGATGCGGCCCGGAGAGCTGCTCTGGGTCGACGTGCTTGTTCCCCGCGGGGACCCGCTCTGGGAGGATGACCTCGGGCTCTCGGCCCTGTGGCTGGGTGGAGCCTGGAGGACCGCCCTGGCCGACCTGGGGGTGGGGGGGGTTGTCTACGAGGGGCCGATGCGGGTGGGCCGTTGGTCCGAACAGGTCTGCTTTGCAGGAACCGGGCCGGGCGAGGTGCTGGTCGGCGGGCACAAGGTCGTGGGGATCAGCCAACGGAGGAACAGGCTGGGGGCCCGCTTCCAGTGCGCGGCCCTGCTGGCGTGGGACCCAGCCACCATGGTCGAGGCCTTCGGGCTGGAACCGGCACAGGAGGCTGAGGAGCACCTTGGCGCAGTGGCCATCGGCCTGCCGGTGGCGGCTGAAGACCTCACCGGCGCCTTCCTGCGGGCGCTTCCCTGAGCCCCGCGGGTAGCTCCGCCCGTAGGGGCGCCCTGGACGTTCCACTCCAGATCCGTCGCCGGTCGTCCGCGGGTGGCCGGCCATGAGCCTTGATGGGCCGTTTGGCTTGCGAAGTGGGGGAAAAGCCCATAATGTGGGTCGATATGGAGTGGTAGGGGGCAGGTCGGGGCACAGCACCCGATCGGTCACCCACCACCCCCGAAGAGCCAAGGCGATCTGCGGACGGACCGGAAGAGGGGAGGGGTGTCGATGCCATTCGTCGGTGCCCACGACCACACCCTCGACGACAAGGGCCGCCTTGTCCTGCCGGCCAAGTTCAGGAACCACTTCACCGGATCCGCCTACCTGTCGCCGTGGGCCGGGTGCGTGGCCCTGTGGACCTCGGAACGCTTCGAGGAGATGGTCCGCCGGCTCGAAGCCGAGGTCCGCTCCGGCGAGACGGATCCTGCAGTCCTGAGGGGTCTGGCAGCCCGCTCGGAGGAGGTCCGCCCCGACCCCCAGGGAAGGATCATCGTCCCGCCCCGCCTGAGGGAGTTCGCTGCGCTGGAGCGCGAGGTGGTCGTCTGCGGCGCCATCGACTGGATCGAGATCTGGAACGCCCCGGACTGGGCGGGCATGGCCGACGAGCTGGACCGGTCCGTGGCCGACGCCTTCCGCCGGGGGAGCGGCATTTGAGGTCGGCGAGAGCGGAGGGGATGGGTTATGCGACTGAGGTCGGCAGGCGGCACGACAGGCCGTCCAGACCCTGCCGTCGGTCACCCGGTCCCGTGCCTCCTCCACCCAGGCCCTCGCGAGGGAAGGCCGTGAGCGGCCGAGGGGCCAGCCACGCTGGCGGCTTCGAACACAGGCCGGTCATGCTGGACGAGGTGCAGGAGGCACTGGCCGGCATTCCGGCCGGTCCGATCCTGGATGCCACGGTCGGCGGGGGTGGGCATGCCGCTGCCCTCCTGGTGGCCCGGCCGGACTGCAGCCTCGTGGGGATCGACCGCGACCAGTCGGCCCTTGAGGCGGCCGGCAGAAGGCTTGAGGCCTTCGGTGACAGGGTCAGCCTGGCGCAGGCCTCCTTCAGCGACCTCGGAGCGGTCCTGGACGGGCACGGAGCGGGATGCCTCTCGGCCTTCCTGTTCGACCTGGGCGTCTCATCCCCCCAACTTGACCGCCCCGAGCGGGGCTTCAGCTACAGGGAGGCGGGGCCCCTCGACATGAGGATGGACACCAGCCAGGGCCTGACCGCCGATGAGGTCGTGAACGGCTACGGCGGTCAGGAACTGGAGCGTCTCCTCAGGCAGAACGCCGACGAGCGGTTTGCCCGCAGGATCGCGGCCCGGATCGTTGAAGCCAGGCCCGTTCGGGACACAGCCCAACTGGCCGAGCTGGTCAGGTCGGCCATACCCGCCGCCGCCCGCCGCAGGGGAGGGCACCCCGCCAAGCGCACCTTCCAAGCGATACGCATGGAGGTGAATGGGGAACTCCAGCAGATCCCGATGGCCCTTGATGCCGCCATCGACAGGCTCTGCCGAGGTGGTCGCGGCGCCGTCCTGTCCTACCACTCCGGGGAGGACAGGCTGGTCAAGGCCTGCTTCGACCAGGCCGTCAGCGGTGGCTGCACCTGTCCGCCCCGCCTTCCATGCGCATGCGGGGCGCTGTCGACGGCGGTTCCCAGACCGAGGAGGGCCCGCCGCCCACAGCCCGACGAGGTTGCATCCAACCCGCGTGCCGCCAGCGCCCGGCTCAGGACCATGGAGAGGGCATGACAGCCGTTGTAGGCCCCTCCCTTCCGGGGCGGCTGCTCAGGGGACGCGATGGCGCAGGAGCCGGCGCAGGAACCGGAGCAGGCGCCGAGGCCGGAACCGCCGCCGCGTCGCGGCCGGCGCTGGGGGCCATGGGTGCACTTGGCATCTTCGGTTTCTTCGTGGCCCTCCTGATGCTGGCGGCCTTCCACAGCGTCATAGTCGACGGTCAGTTCGACCACGACCGCCTGCAGGACCGCCTCGACAGGGGCAGGGAGAGGTCGCAGGTGCTGAGGGAGGAGGTGGCCCGCCTGGAAAGCCCCTCCAGGATCCTGGAGGTCGCCCAGGGGCGCCTCGGTATGGTCTCGCCACCACGCAGGCTCTACCTGCGGCCGGTGGACCCAGGCGACCCGCTGAACCCGGTCCCCGCCCCGCTCGGGAATCCGTTCGCAGCCGGCAGCCCTTGAGCAGGAGCCCGGATCCGGAGGCCGGTTCGGGTCGCGGCACGGGCCGCGACCTCCTGCGGCGGGACTCCGTGAGGCGCCTCAGGAGAAGGCTCGTGGCGGTCGGCCTCGTGTTCCTGCTGCTCGCAGGCCTCCTCGGCTGGAGGCTGGCGAGCCTCCAGATCCTGGAGCCGGAGCGCTACCTGGCCCGCGGCCTGGCCCAGAGGATCCGCACGGAGACCCTGCACGCCGGCCGCGGAGCGATCGTGGACCGTAACGGCGTCGACCTGGTGCTCTCCGCGCCTCGTCGCTCGGTGGTGGCCAACCCGAGGTTGGTCGACGACCCTGCTGGTGCGGCGATGGCCCTTGCCAGCGTGCTGGAGACCGACATGGGCCTCCTGGAGGGGCGCCTCGGGAGCGACAGGGAGTTCGTCTACCTGGAGCGACAGGTCGAGGACGGGGTGGCCGACGCAGCCATGTCGCTGGACATCGCAGGGGTGGGCACCCGCCAGGAGCTGGCCAGGCTGCGGCCGGGCGATGGAGCGGCGCTCTCCCTGCTGGGACGGACCGATATTGACAACAACGGCATCAGCGGCCTGGAGCTGCTCTACGACGACCTGCTCTCGGGGACCGACGGCGAGAAGATCGTCGAGGCGGGGCTCCGCGGTTCGACGATCCCCGGAGGCGAGTACCGGGTGGAGCCGGCCCAGCAGGGCAGGACCCTCGTCCTGAGCATCGACCGGGCGCTGCAGTTCGAGGCCGAACGCCTGCTGGTCGAGGGCGTCGAGGCGGCCGGAGGTCAGAGCGGGGTCCTCGTGGCGATGCACCCTGGCAGCGGCGAGGTCCTGGCCTCGGCCACGGTCGTCCGCGGCGACGACGGCAGGGTGCGGCCGTCGACCGAGAACCGGATGGCTACCTGGACATTCGAACCCGGCTCGATCGTGAAGCCCATAACGATCTCCGCCGTCCTCGAGACGCAGACGGCCTCACCCGACACGGTCAGGGAGGTTCCGGGAAGGGTCTTCGTCCACGACGCCGACTTCAAGGACTCCTTCCCCCACGACGAGGAGGAGTGGTCCGTCTCCGACATCCTGAGGCAGTCGTCCAACGTCGGCACGATCCTGTGGGCCCAGGACCTGGGCGACGTCCCCCTCTACGACCAGCTGGTGGACTTCGGCCTGGGCTCGGTCTCGGAGCTGTCCTTTCCGGGAGAGGCGAGGGGGATCCTGCCCGCCGTGGGGCGCTGGTCCGGGACCTCGCTCCCCACGATCGCCATAGGCCAGGGAGTCTCGACCACGCCCATCCAGATGATCACGGCGTTTGCCACCCTGGCCAACGGCGGCCGCAGGCCCGCGCCCACCCTGGTGCTGGGTTCGAGGGACGATGCAGGGGTGTTCTCGCCTGCCGCCAGACCCACACCTTCCGAGATCGTTCCGGAGACGGTTGCACGCGATGTGGTCGCCATGCTCGAGTCGGTCGTGGAGAACGGCACCGGCACCCGCGGCCGGGTGCCCGGTTACAGGGTGGCCGGCAAGACCGGTACCGCCTGGAAGCCCCTCGAGGGTGGAGGGTACGGCGAGGACGAGGACGAGGTCCGCTACGTGGCCAGCTTCGCCGGCTTCCTGCCCGCGGAGTCCCCGGAGCTGGTGGTCCTGGTCGTCGTCGACGAGCCGGCCAGGGCCTCCTACTCGGGAGGCCGGGCTGCAGCGCCCGTCTTCGCCGAGTTCTCCCAGTTCGCCGTCAGGCAACTGCGGATCCCGTCGGAGTTCGAGCGCACCAGCCTCGTCGAGGCTGGCAGGGTCATGGCGGTCACACCGGCACAGGTGATGGAGATGCAGGCGGCGGCGGAGGCCGCCCTGGCAGCCACCGGCTGACATGCGGCTCTCGGAACTGCTGGAGGCGCTGGGCCGGGTACCGAGGCTGCTCGGAGGGTCGGTAGCCGACCCCGAGGTCCACAGGGTCGTCCAGGACTCGCGCCTGGCTGCTCCAGGAGACCTCTTCTGCTGTGTGCCGGGCAGCCGGGCCGACGGGCACCGGTACGCGGCCGAAGCCGTCGAGGCCGGAGCGGTCGCCGTAGTGGCCGAGAGGGGCCTGGACCTGGATGTGCCGGTGGCCGTCGTGGAGTCGACCCGGCGGGCGATGCCCCTGCTCGCAGCCTCCGTGTCCGGGCATCCCTCGCGACGCCTCGAGGTGGTCGGGGTAACGGGAACCAACGGCAAGACCAGCGTCGTGCACCTGCTGGCAGGGATCCTCCGGGGGGTGGGGCGCAGGACCGAGACGATCGGGACCCTCTCCGGCGAGCTGACCACTCCGGAGGCCCCCACACTCCAGCGACGCCTCGCCGGCTGGGCCGACGAGGGGTGTGAGGCGGTTGCGATGGAGGTCTCATCGCACGCACTCGAGCAGGGGCGCGTGGATGCCACCAGGTTCGCCGCCGTGGGCTTCACCAACCTCTCCCGAGACCACCTGGACCACCACGGCAGCATGGAGGCCTACGGTGCCGCCAAGGCCAGGCTCTTCACGACCGGGTTCGCAGACCGGGCGGTCATAGCCGTAGACACCCCCTTCGGGAGGGACCTGGCTGCCAGGGCCGCCGGTGAGGGCCTGGTGGTGGTGGAGGTCTCACCCTCGGAGATCGACTCGGAGGTGCATCTCGACCACGTGGCCTACAGCTGGCGGGGGATCGACCTTTCGGTTCCCGTGGGTGGGACCTTCAGCGTCGCCAACTCGCTCGTGGCGGCCGAACTGGCCGTGTTCCTGGGCGCTGAGCCAGCCCGCGTGGCCGAGGGCCTGGCCTCGGCCACCCCGGTGCCGGGACGCTTCGAGTTGCTGGACGCGGGCGGTGGGGTCAGGGTGGTCGTGGACTACGCCCACTCACCTGACGCGTTGGGCGTTGCCCTGTCGTCGCTGCGCAGCGCGGCCGATGGCAGGGTGATAGTGGTCTTCGGGTGTGGCGGCGAGAGGGACGCCGGGAAGCGGCCCCTCATGGGCCGGGCGGCAGAGGCGGGTGCCGACCTGGTGGTGGTCACCTCGGACAATCCGAGGGGTGAACCACCCGCGGGTATCGCAGAGGACATCCTGTCGGGGATGGAACGTGCTCCCCAGGTCGTCGAGCTGGACAGGAGGAGGGCCATCCGCGCCGCGCTGGAACTCGCCGAGCCGGGGGACGTGGTCCTGGTGGCCGGTCGGGGACACGAGCGCGTGCAGGCACTGGCCGGCGGAGAGCTTCCGTTCCTCGACCGGTCGGTGGTGCTGGAGGAGGCAGCCGTTCACGCGGGGCCGTCCGCAGGGGGCAGCGGGGGTGTAGGGGCGTGATCAGGATCCTGATAGCCGCAACCGTGGCGATGGCCGTCTCGCTGCTCGGTACGCGCCTCCTCATCAAGTCCCTGACCCGCTACAGGATCGGCCAGCCCATCAGGGACGACGGCCCCGAGGGGCACAGCACCAAGGCCGGCACGCCGACCATGGGTGGGCTGGCTGTGGTCAGCGGTGCCGTCCTCGGTTACATCGTCAGCGACTTCTACAACGGGATCTACACCCGCTCCGGGATCTTCGTGATGCTGGCGATTGTCGGCGGCGGGACGGTCGGCCTCTTCGACGACTGGATCAAGGTGGTACGCGAGCGGAATCTGGGCCTGAACAAGCGCGCCAAGATGCTGGGCCTCCTGACGGTCGGCGTCGTCTTCGCCGTGCTCATGATCGAGCACGCCCCGGTCCACACCGAGCTGGCCTTCGCCCGCTTCACCCAGCCCGGGATCCAGTTGGGGAGCGTGCTCTGGACCTTCTGGGCCGTTCTCCTCATAGTCGGGTCGGCCAACGCCGTGAACCTGACAGACGGCCTCGACGGCCTGGCCGCCGGGGCCGGGGTCTTCTGCTTCGGGGCGTTCACCGTCATCGCCTTCTGGCAGTTCCGGTACCCGGACATCTACGAGATCCGGCACGCCCTGGATCTGGCCGTGGTGGCGGCGGCCATGGCCGGCGGCTGCCTCGGCTTCCTATGGTGGAACGCGGCACCAGCCAGGATCTTCATGGGTGACACCGGGTCGCTGGCCATTGGGAGCGGCCTGGCAGCGCTGGCCCTGGCCACCAGCACCCACCTGCTGTTGCCGATCGTGGCCGGCCTGTTCGTCCTGGAAACCGTCTCGGTCATCGTGCAGGTGGTCGGCTTCCGCCTGTTCGACGGCCGACGGGTCCTGCGGATGGCGCCCGTCCACCACCACTTCGAGTTGAAGGGTTGGCCCGAGACGACGGTGATAGTCAGGTTCTGGATCCTGGCCGGCCTCTGCACGGCGGTGGGCCTGGGCCTCTTCTACGCAGACTCCATCAACGCCGGCCTGACCGACCAGGTGGTCGGAGCGGCACCGTGACCGGACCTGACGCCGCCGCCCGGGCTGAGGGAGAGCACGGGTCCTACGTCGTGCTGGGCCTCGGTGTGACCGGGACGGCGGTGGCCCGATCGCTGCTGGAGCGTGGCCACGAGGTGCTTGTGGTAGACGACCGGCCCGACCGGGGAGCCTCCGATTCGGCGGCTCTGTTGGGAATCCAGCTCATCCAGCCGGCGGACTCCGGCGGCTGGAACGGCCTGCTCTCGGGAAGCCGCGCGGTCATCGTCAGCCCCGGGGTCCCGGACGGCCATCCCGTCTTCGGCGCGGCCGGGGCGGTGGGCACACAGGTACTGGACGAGCTGGACCTGGCCTCGATGTGGGACGACAGGCCCTGCTGCGCGGTCACTGGAACCAACGGCAAGACGACCGTCGTGACCCTCGTCGTGGCGATGCTGGAGGCCTCCGGGATCAGGGCGGCCGGGGTGGGCAACACCGAGACCCCGGTCGTGGCCGCCATAGACGACCCCGGGCCTCAGGTCTTCGTGGTGGAGGCCTCCTCGTTCCGGCTGGCGCACGTGCGGAGCTTCCCCGGAATGCCCGCAGCCTGGCTCAACTTCAGCCCGGACCACCTCGACGTCCACTCCAACCTGTCCTCATACGAGGCCGCCAAGGCCCGCATCTGGGAGAACCTGGGCGAGCCGGCGGACGCCGTGGCGAACCTGGCCGATCCCGTCGTGTCGGCCCACGCCCCGGTCGGCTCGACTGGCTTCGGGACTCCTGATTCGACCTGTCGCGTGGCCGACGGTCGCCTCCTATACGGCGACACCCCGGTTGTCGACGTGGCATCCATGCCCCGCCGGCTGCCCCACGACCTGCTGAATGCCCAGGCAGCCACGGCCCTGGCCCTGCGGGCGGGAGCCGACCTGGACGGCTGCGCCGAGGCCCTGACGGGCTTCACGGGGCTCACCCACCGCCTCGAGGTGGTGGCCGAGGTGGACGGCGTCAGCTACGTGGACGACAGCAAGGCGACCACACCCCACGCCACGCTGGCGGCCCTGGCCGGCCTGGCCTCCCCGGTCCTCATCGCCGGGGGGCGAAACAAGGGACTCGACCTGTCGATCCTGCGGCAGGCCCACCCGCGCTGCGTCGTTGCCATCGGCGAGGCCGCCCCGGAGGTGGCTGAGGCCTTCGCCGGCCTGGTGGAGGTCCGGACTGCCGGTTCCATGGCTGAGGCCGTGGCCGTGGCGGGGGAGTGCGCGGCCGGGTCTGGGACCGTCCTGCTGTCCCCCGGGTGCACCTCCTTCGACTGGTACGGGTCGTATGCGGAGCGGGGCAGGGACTTCGCCACTGCGGTGCTGGCGCTGGAGTCCGGGCGGTGAGCGCGGCGAGCACCGGCAAGGTGGCGGACCGCAGGGGAGCCCCGGCACATAGGCCACCCGGGCGCCGCTCAGCGCGCTTCATGGTGCTCGGGGCCATGGCGATGCTGCTGGGCCTGCTCGGGGTGGTGATGGTCGTCTCCTCCTCCTCGGTGAACGACCTGCGCCAGTACGGGGACGCCTGGTACCACCTCAAGCGCCAGGTGGTCTGGTTCGCCCTGGGACTGGTGGCGCTCGCCACCACGATGAGGATCGACTACCACCGCCTCCGGGTGCTGGCACAACCTGCGGCGATCATCGCCGTCGGCCTGCTGGCGGTGGTCCTGGTGCCAGGAATCGGGATCAGCGCCAACGGGTCGGCGAGGTGGATCGGGCTGGGCCCGGTCACCTTCCAGCCATCGGAGGTGGCGAAGCTGGCCGTGCTGCTCTACTGCGCGGACGTCCTGTCCCGACCCGGCAGGCCCGCCACGCAGTTGAGGCTCACGTTGCAGCCTGTGCTCCTGGTCACGGTGACCGTCGGCGGCCTCCTGATGCTGGAGCCGGACCTGGGAACCGTCGTCATAACGGTCTCGATCGTCGGTTCGCTGCTCCTCTTCTCGGGTATGCGCCTCAGGGTGCTGTCCCTGTTGGGCCTGGCGGGTGCGGTGGGCCTGGCTGGCCTCAGCCTCAGCGCCGACTACAGGCGTCAGCGGCTGCTCGGCGTGCTGGATCCCTGGACCGACCCCCTCAACTCGGGCTGGCAGACCATCCAGGCGGGTGTGGCGGTATCCAGCGGCGGCATCACGGGGATAGGCCTCGGCGCCAGCCGGGCCAAGTGGGGCTTCCTGCCCTACGCCCACACCGACTTCATCTTCGCCATCGTCGCAGAGGAGTGGGGCCTGGTGGGGGCCTGCCTCGTGATCACCGCCTTCCTGGTCATCGGGTTGGTGGGCCTGTCGACCTCGCTGCGGGCCCCGGATCCGTTCGGCCAGCTGCTGGCGGCCGGGGTGACCTGCTGGGTGGTTGTGCAGGCCTTCGTGAACATCGGAGCGGTGCTGGGGGTCCTGCCGATCACCGGCGTGCCCCTCCCGTTCGTCTCCTTCGGCGGCAGCGCCCTGGTCGTGACGATGGCCGCCTACGGAATCCTCCTGAACATCGCACGGCAGGCTCCATGAGCAGGTCGGATCCCGAAGCAGTCGGCCCATGCGCGACACCCGTGCAGGGCGGCGTGCTGGTGGCCGGCGGTGGCACGGCAGGCCACCTCCTGCCCGGCCTGGCGGTAGCCCGGGCGTTGCTTGAACGCTCGCTGGTGGACACGGCTTCGGAGGTGCACCTGGTCGGCAGCCGGCGCGGGGTCGAGGCGGAGATGGTGCCGGCTGCCGGCTTCGGCCTGACGATGCTGCCCGGCAGGGGGATCCAGCGGCGCGTCACCCCGGCCAACGTGGTTGCCGTAGTCGGGCTGTTGGCGGCCTTCTGGCGGGCCCTGTGGCTGATGGCGAGGCGCCGGCCACGGGTGCTGCTGGCCACCGGCGGCTATGCCAGCGTGGCCTGCGGACTGGCTGCGGCGGTCCTGCGGGTGCCGATGGTCTTGGCCGAACAGAACGCCGTTCCCGGGGCGGCCAACAGGCTGCTGGCCCGGTTTGCAGCGGCCTCAGCGGTCTCGTTCCCCTCCACGGGCCTTCCCCGGGAGGTCCTGACGGGGAACCCGGTCAGGACCGAGGTGCGGGCCCTACGCGATCGGGATTCCTACGTGGAGGCCCGGGAGCGGCTGGGAGTGGACGACCGGCCCCTGCTCCTGGTGTTCGGTGGGTCGCTGGGAGCCCGGCGGATCAACCGGGCGGTGGTAGGAGCGCTGACCGGATGGAGGGCCGGCGAGGTGATCGTGCACCACGTTGTGGGAAGGCGGGACTGGCCGGCCTTCGTGGGAGAAGTCCATGAGGTGGCCCCCGGGGTCGACTACCGACCGGTCGAGTTCGAGGCCTCCATGCCCACCCTGATGGCGGCAGCCGACCTCGTCGTCTCCCGGGCGGGAGCCACGACTGTGGCCGAGTTGACGGCCATCGGCAGGCCGTCGGTGCTGGTGCCGCTGCCGGGTGCCCCGGGCGACCACCAGGGGCAGAACGCAGCGAGGCTGGTCAGGGCCGGCGCGGCCGTAGCGGTGCCCGACGGCGAGTTCGACGCTGCCAGGCTGCTCTCGGAGGTCGGCTCGCTCCTGGCCGACAGGACCAGCCTGGCCGCCATGGCCGAGTCGGCCAGGCGCTTGGGGAGGCCGGACGCAGCAGACAGGGTCGCGGACCTGCTGGTCGGGGCGGCCGGGGGGCCCGGTGGCAGCCGTGTCTGAACGGCTGCCCGACCTAGAGGCACCGCGCCAGATCCACGTGGTCGGGGTGGGGGGAGCGGGAATGAGCGCCATCGCGGAGGTGCTGTCGGCCATGGGACACACGGTTACCGGCTCCGACATGAAGGCCTCCGCAGGCCTGGAACGCCTCGCAGCCCTGGGGGTGGGGGTAACCGTCGGCCATGATCCCGACAACGTCGCGGGAGCCGACCTTGTGACGCGCTCAACGGCGGTGCCCGACTCCAACCCTGAGTGCCGGGCGGCGCTGGAGGATGGCGTGGAGGTGGTTAGCCGAGCTCGGATCCTGGCCGCCATCTGCCGACAACGCAGGGCGATCGCCGTGGCGGGAACCCACGGCAAGACCACGACCGCGTCGATGTTGGCGTTGGTGCTGAGGGAGGCTGGCCTCAGACCCTCCTTCATCATCGGCGGCGACGTGAACGAGATCGGCACCGGTGCGGCCTGGGACGACGGTGAGCACTTCGTGGTGGAGGCTGACGAGAGCGACGGCTCCTTTCTGATGCTGCCGAGGAGATTCGGGGTGGTCACCAACCTGGAGGCCGACCACCTTGAGCACCACGGGGGCTTCGGGCAGCTGGTGGCTGCATTCGAGCGCTTCGTGGCGGGAACTGACGGGCCGGTCGTCGTCGGGATTGACGACGAGGAGGGCAGGCGCCTGGCGGAGGCGACCGGGGCGGTGTCGGTGGGGACCGACCCTGACGCTGCCTGGCGGATAGCCGACCTGGAGGAGACATGGGGCGGCGTGGCCTTCAACCTCGTGGGACCCGACTGCGAGCCCCTGACCCTGACCCTTCCGGTGCCTGGGCTGCACAACGCACGCAATGCGGCCACCGCGGCCGTTGTTGGGATCCTGCTCGGGGCCGAGGCGCCGGCGGTGGCTGCCGCCCTCGCCAGGTTCGGTGGCGTGGCCCGCCGCTTCGAGCACCGCGGCCGGGCGGGAGGAGTCACCTTCGTCGACGACTATGCGCACCTGCCTACCGAGGTGGCCGCGGCCATCAGGGCGGGGCGATCAGGTGACTGGCGTCGCCTGGTGGCCGTGTTCCAGCCGCACCGCTACAGCAGGACCGAGGCCCTCTGGCAGAGCTTCTCGGAGTGCTTCGACGACGCGGACGTGCTGTACGTGACCGACGTCTACGCATCCGGCGAGCGGCCCAGGCCCGGGGTGTCGGGCCGGCTGATCGCGGAGGCGGTGCTGGGCTCGAGGCCCGACAAGGCCGTGCACTACGTGCCGCGCAGGGAGGACCTGGTGGCCCGTCTCGTGGCCGATCTGGGCGAGGGAGATCTCTGCCTGACGATGGGAGCCGGCGACCTCACGTCGGTGCCCGACGACGTGAGGGGCAGGCTTGGTGCCTGAGCAGGTGGCCGCCCACGACGTCGAGGCCCTTGCCTCCCACCTGGAGGCCGCTGGCCTGGTCGAGGGGGTTGAGAGGGGGCGTCCCCTCGGGGAGCTCACCACCTACCGCGTGGGTGGTAGCGCCGCCCTGTACGTCAGGCCGGCGGACGCCGGTGAACTGGAGCGTGTCGTCGAGGCCCGCTCAGGCTTCGACGTGCCGGCGCTGGTCGTCGGGCGGGGTTCGAACATGCTCGTGGCCGACTCGGGCTTCCGGGGCCTGGCCGTGCAACTGGGCCAGGGCTTCGAGGAGATGGATGTGGCCGGCACGACCCTCCGTGCCGGTGGTGCCGCCAGCCTTCCGGTGGTGGCGAGGTTCTCGGTCGCAGAGGGCCTGGCGGGCTTCGAGTGGGCCGTGGGTGTGCCCGGAAGCGTCGGTGGTGCAGTCCGGATGAACGCCGGCGGCCACGGTTCGGACATGAGCGAGGTCCTGTCCGAGGTGACCCTGTTGGACCTCTCCGGCGGCGGTACCCGCCTGCTGCCCGCCGAGGAGCTCGACCTTGGCTACCGCAGTTCGTCGCTCGCCGGGACCCAGGTTGTGGTGTCGGCGGCACTCCACCTGAAGCCCGGCGACCGGGAGAAGGGCGCAGAGCTGCTGTCCGAGATCGTGCGGTGGCGGCGCGAGAACCAGCCGGGTGGCCAGAACTCCGGGTCCGTGTTCACCAACCCGCCGGGAGACTCCGCTGGACGGCTGATCGAGTTGGCGGGGGGCAAGGGCCTGCGCCACGGGACCGCCGCAGTATCGGAGCGGCACGCCAACTTCATCCAGGCGGACAGCGGCGGTTCGGCCGACGATGTGCACAGCCTGATGCTGGAGCTGAGGCGGAGGGTCCTGGACCAGCACGGGATCGAGCTCCTGCCCGAGACCGTCCTGGTCGGGTTCGACGGCGGTTCCTGATGCCGGGGGCGGACGGGCGGGAGCGATCCCGCGACGGGCGGCGCCTCTGGTGGGCATGGCTCCTCCTGGCGCTGGTCGTGGTCGGGGCCGGTGGATACGCCGCCACCAGGACCGACCTGCTGGACGTCGACAGCGTGGAGGTGGTCGGGGCAGGCGGTCGTCTCGACCGTGACCACATCCTGGCCGTGGCAGGGGTGGTTCCGGGCGAGCCGATGGTCGGGGTTGACCTGGGCGAGGTCGACCGGCTGGTGACAGCGGAGTCCTGGGTCGAGGCCGTGGAGGTGGAGAGGGAATGGCCCGGCACGATCCGGATGTCGGTTCTGCAGCGCACGGCCGCCGTCAACGCCGTGGACCCGGCCGGCCGCGTGGCCCTGCTGGATGGAGATGGCACGGTCCTGGAACACCTGGAGGAGGCCGACAGAGCTCTGACCTCGGTCCGGGTGGACTCGTTCGGGGGACCGGGCACGAGGGTTGCGGGGGTGGGACCCCTCTTGAGGGCGGCCGAGGCCGTCACCCCCGATCTGGGTGCCTGGATCGTGGCCCTTGCACCCACGGGCGAGGGGGTGCGGGCGGAACTGGTCGGTGGTGTGGACGCGGAGCTGGGCCTGGGTGCCGACTACACCGAGGAGATGAGGTCTCTGGCGACGGTGCTGACGAGGGTGGTTCTGACCTGCCTCGTGAGCATCGACGTGTCCATCCACCACAACCCGGTGCTGGTGCGCGACGAGACGCTGTGCTGAGGAGCCGGAGCTTGCGGGCGCGGATCCGGCTTCCAGGTTGACGTTTGGCAACTACTCCTCGTAGTCTCCCAACCACTAGACGAGGTCGAGTCCAATAACCCTAAACCTCAACATGAGGGTTTGGGAACGGCACATCGGCCGACCGGAGGTGGTGCCCGGATGGGTCCTGCCTGAACACAGGAGAATCCGAACAGTGGGCAACCCTCAGAACTACCTGGCAGTGATCAAGGTGGTCGGCATAGGCGGTGGCGGTGTCAACGCACTGAACCGCATGATCGACGCCGGGCTCCGGGGCGTCGAGTTCCTAGCCATCAACACCGATGCACAGGCGCTCCTCATGAGCGACGCCGACGTGAAGCTGGACATCGGCAGGGAGCTGACCAAGGGCCTCGGTGCGGGAACCGACCCGGAGATCGGCCGCCAGGCCGCTGAGGAGCACCGCGGCGACATCCAGGAGGCCATCGAGGGGGCCGACCTGGTGTTCATCACTGCCGGCGAGGGCGGCGGCACCGGCACGGGTGCGGCGCCCATCGTGGCCGAGGTGGCGAAGTCGGTGGGCGCCCTGACGATCGGTGTGGTGACGCGGCCGTTCAGCTTCGAGGGGAAGCTGCGGGCCGTGCAGGCCGAGCACGGGATCGTTCAGCTCAAGGACAAGGTCGACACGCAGATCGTGATACCCAACGACCGCCTCCTCACCATCTCTGACGACGACACGCCCCTGCTCTCGGCGTTCCGCCTGGCGGACGACGTGCTCCTGCAGGGTGTGCAGGGCATCACGAACCTGATCACCACGCCAGGCCTGATCAACACCGACTTCGCAGACGTCAAGATGGTCATGCAGGACGCAGGCTCCGCGCTCATGGGGGTGGGCCAGGCAACGGGCGAGAGCAGGGCCCTGAACGCAGCCCGCAAGGCCATCTCCAGCCCGCTGCTGGAGGCCTCGATCGAGGGTGCCCGCGGGATCCTGTTGAACATCTCGGGTCCCAGCGACCTCGGCCTCTTCGAGGTGAACGAGGCGGCCGAGGTCATCCACGGCGTCGCCCATCCGGACGCCAACATCATCTTCGGGACCGTGGTGGACGACGAGATGGGGGAGGACGTCAGGGTCACGGTCATTGCAGCCGGCTTCGACCGCTGGGACGGAGAGCGGGCCTCGAGGCCCCTCCGTGCCGCGGAGACCAGCGAGACGCAGGTGGTGGACGTCTTCGCAGACACCTCCGGCGGATCCGACGACGACCTCGACGTCCCGAGCTTCCTGCGGTAGGCCCGTGGCCAGTGTGCTGGTCCGGCGGGAGCTGCCGTCGGGTCACACGGCGACGGTCCTCATGACCGGCGTCGCCGACGGCGACGCGTCGGGAACGGTCTCGGCCGGTGGCGGCCTGGATGTGGGAGCCGACTGGACCTGGCTGCACCAGGTCCACGGCGCCGACGCCGTGGAGGTCACGGTCCCCGGGGGGGCCGCCGGCACCCGTGCCGACGCCGCCTACACGAGGGCCGCGGGCTGCACGCTGGCCGTCAGGGTGGCCGACTGCGCGCCCGTGGCTCTCATGGCCGACGGTGGCGGCGTGGCCGTCGCACACGCCGGATGGCGTGGGCTCCAGGCCGGGATCCTGGGAACGACAGCCTCCGGGCTGGCCGGCCTGGCCGGTGGAACCATGAGGGCCGTTGTGGGAGCCTGTATCCACCCCTGCTGCTACGAGTTCGGCGAGGAGGACATGGCCGGGCTGGTCAAGCAGTACGGATCCGGGGTCAGGCAGACGGCCAGGTCCGGCAGGACGGCCCTGGACCTTCCCGCAGCCGTGAGGGCCGCTCTCGCCGCCGCCGGCGTAGCCGAGGTGGAGGTTGAGGCGGCCTGCACGGCCTGTGACGACCGGTACTGGTCCTTCAGGGCCACGGGCTGCCATGAACGCCAGGCCATGGCGGCGTGGCTGGAGGAGGGCTGAGGTGGCGACCGACCGGAACGGAGAACCCGCTCTGCAGCGGGCGACGGCGGGGGATCCACTGGTCGGGAGGATCCTCGCCACTGCCGAGCACCTGGCGACCCGCAGTGGTGGCCGTACACGACTCCTCCCCGTCACGAAGGCGCTTCCGACAGCGGCCGTGGCCGCGGTGAGGAGGGCGGGCCTGTCCGAGGTGGGGGAGAACTACGCCCAGGAGTTGGTCGCCAAGCACTCGGAGCTGGCCGACGAGGGCATCAGCTGGCACATGATCGGCGGCCTCCAGCGGAACAAGGTCAGGCGCCTGGCCGGTGTGGTCTCCGTGTGGCAGACCGTTGACCGGCCGGAGCTGTTGGACGAGATCGCCAGGCGGGCGCCCGCAGCCAGGATCCTGGTGCAGGTCGATCCGCTGGGCCTTCCCGGCAGGCACGGGTGCACCCCGGCGGAGGTGGAGGGCCTGGTCCTGCGGGGCGTCGAGGCCGGCCTGGAGGTGGTCGGGCTCATGACCGTGGGTGCCGCAGGCGACCGGGAAGCCACCCGGCGAGCCTTCTCGGCGGTTGCCGGCATGGCCGACCGCCTCGGCCTGGAGGAGCGGTCCATGGGAATGAGCGACGACATGGAGATGGCAGTCGACCTCGGATCGACCATCGTGAGGGTGGGCAGGGCCATCTTCGGTGACAGGCCGGCACCCTGACCGTCAGGCACCCCGCTCCGGGCGCCGGGGTCCACCGGTCGGTCTTCGGTGTCCACTGGAGCACCGGCCGGCCCGGTACGATCCCCTCCGGGCCACCACCCCGGGTGGCCGGTGACTTCGTGGACGGAAGCCAGAGTCGATGTCGATGATGAAGAGGGCACTCCTGTGGTTGGGCCTCGGACCCGACGAGGCCTACGAGGACTACCCCGACGACCCCTTCGTGAACCGCGGCCCGCTCTCCTCAGGCGAGTTCGTGGAGGCCAGGGCTGCCGCCGAGAACGCAGCCAACGTCCACCACCTGAGGGCACGCGAGGAGACCTCCACCTCGGTCAGGCCCCTGCCGATGGAACCCACGGGCACGGTGAGGCCCCTGCAGCCGGCCGTGGCCGTGAGACCCCACACGGTGTCTCCCACCTCCTTCAACGACGCACCGGAGTTGGCCGACCGGTTCATGGCCAACCAGCCGGTCATCGTGAACCTCCAGGGCGTCGAGGCGAGGGTGGCCCGCAGGATCATCGACTTCGCCAGCGGGCTCTGCTACGGCAGGGAGGGCCAGATGGAGAGGATCACCAACCAGGTGTACCTGCTTACGCCCTCGGACGTGGAGGTGTCGGCCGAGGACCGCCGCCGTCTCGAGGACTCGGGCCCCCAGGGCTGACCGGCGGGTCGGACAGGCGGCAGGAACATGGCATCGATCCTCTGCACCCTGCTCCAGGTCTACATCCTGGTCCTGCTCGTCAGGGTGGTGCTCTCGTGGTTCCCGATCTCGCCGCACGGCTCGGCGGCCACCTTTGGCGGCTTCCTGTACATGTTGACCGACCCGGTCCTGCTTCCCCTGCGCCGAATCCTCCCACCCGTCAGGTTGGGGGCCATGGCACTGGACCTGTCTCCACTGGTTGCCTTCTTCGGGATCTCCTTCCTGATGAGCCTCATCTGCGCCTGAGGTGACAGCTGGGCCCGGTGGGGGTTCGCTGCCTCGAACGGTCGCAGGGTTACCATCCGGGCCATGGACTCCGACGACATCCTCAACGAGTTGGACGAGGCCGACTTCAGCACCAAGATGCGGGGTTACGACCCGTTCGAGGTGGACGAGCTGCTGGACCGGGCTGGCCAGGAGATAGCGGCCCTGAGAGGCGAGGTGAAGTCTGCGACCGACCGGGCCGACCTGGCGGACGCACGCCTTGAGGCCGAACTGGAGGCCGCCCGTTCAGCCAGGACCGAGGCCGAGCGGACCCTCTCGGAGGCCGAGTCGGAGGCAGCCCGCCTCGGGAAGGAGGCGGCGGCCGACGCCGAGCGCGTCAGGGCCGCTGCTGAACTGGAGTTGAGGGAGGCCATTGAGGCGGGACGTACCGCCCTGCTGGAGGAGACGGCAGCCCTGACCGAGTCGAGGGATTCCGTTCGCGACGACATCGCGATGACCGAACAACACCTGTTGGCCCACCGGGACCGGATCCTCCAGGTGGCCGAGGACCTGCGCTCCGTCGCTGGGTCACTGCCCACCCGGCCCCTCCCTGGGCCGGCTCCAGGCCGACCTGAGGGGGCGGATGGGCCCACTGGAGCCCCATCGCGCACTCCCGGACCGGCCACGGCCCTTCGGGCCGTCGAGGCGGAGGCGGATCCCGCCATGCCTGGCCGGGTCGAGGCGCCGGCTTCGGACTCCCCGCCGACGCCGGGTGGGCCCGGGGAGCGGACAGGGCTTAGCGCCGCAGGGGCTGGGGCAGTCGGCGGCGATGCCGGCGACATGGACGCCTTCTTCGCGGTGGAGGAGCCGGGGCCGGGCCGCTTCAGCCGTCGCTGATCCTGGCCGCGGCCGGTCCAACCGGTATTGACCTCCTCCGGCTACGATGCGCGGCCGCGCTGGCCAGCGTGGCAGGGCGTCCCCGGGCCCGAAGTGGCGATCCCCGGTGATCTGGCCGACGACGGCACCCGGACTGGAAAGGGAGGTGGCTGTGGCCACCAGCAGGACGACTAGGAAGGCCGCCGCCAAGAAGGCTGCCGCCAAGAAGGCCCCGGCCAAGAAGGCCCCGGCCAAGAAGGCCCCGGCCAAGAAGG
>CAYFOV010000004.1:0-150111 GCA_964344855.1 uncultured Candidatus Nemicrothrix sp. | reverse complement strand
CCGCAGTAGTCGTAGCCGCAGCAGCAGCCGCAGCCGTAGTAGCCGGCGCAGCAGCAGCAGCCGTAGTAGCAGCAGGAGCCGCATCGTCCGCATCGTCGGCCTCGTCGCTACCGCACGCAGCGGCCACCAACGAGAAGCCGAGCAGCAGCGCGACCGTCAAACGCAAGTGTCTTGCCATTTCGGAATGTCCTCCATCCATACCGTTGGGTGCCACCTGGACCGGTCCTCAGCCTGATCGGCGCCCGCGGGCGCCGACGACGCGGCCGGTCCGGACATGTGACGCGCGGCACCTTATCCATAGGTGGGGGAATTGGGAAGAGGTGGCAAGTATTTCCCACCATGTGGAATAAGACTGCCTTGGGGTAAACGGCCCCCGGGCACCTGTCCCCGACGCCCCGACCCCCCCCCGCTCAGGACTGGGCGTGCTGCTCCGGAGTGGGCTCCCCGCTCAGGGCTGGGCGTGCTGCCAGCCGAACCTGCCCTTGATGCACAGGTGGCCCGAGGTGACCGGGTGGTCCACCGGCGAGGTCACCTTGACTATCCGGCCGTCCTGAACGTGGAGGTCCAGGTTGCAGCCCACACCGCAGAACGAACAGACCGTACGGGTGACCTCCTGGGCATCCTCGTCCCAGGTGCCGGCCTCCCTCATGTCGAACTCGGTCCGCGGCACGAGGGCCCCCGTAGGGCAGACGCCGATGCAGTTCCCGCAGTAGACACACGCCGAGTCGGGGAGCACGACGTCGTGCTCGGTCGAGATGCGGGCCCCGAACCCGCGGCCGGCCACGGCTATGGCGTAGGTGTGCTGGGCATCGTCCGAGCAGGCCTTCACGCACTTGTAGCAGAGGATGCAGCGCTCGTAGTCCCTGACGTAGAGGTCGTCCTGGACCTTGGCGGGCTGCGCAACCGTGGCGATCCCGCCGCAGTCCCCCATGCGCCCCGGGTCCACCCCGTAATGCTCCATCCACCCGAGGACCGACTCGTCCGCGCGGTCCATCAGGACCGACGACGCCAGGAGCTCGAGGACCATCCGGCGGCTGGTGCGGACCCGCTCGGTGTCGGTGCCGACGACCATCCCCTCCTCGACCCTCCTCGAGCAGGACGGCACCAGCGCCCGCGACCCCTCCACCTCGACCACGCACACCCGGCAGGCGTTGACCGGCGTGAGGTTGGCCGCCCAGCACAGGGTCGGGGTGTCGATCCCCCCGGCGCGACAGGCGGCCAGGATCGTCGAGCCCTCCTCGGCCCTCACGGTCCGGCCGTCGATGGTCAGCCCGACCGACGGCCGGGGGGAGTCCACGGGAACCTCGTTCACATCCTCCTCCTCAACCACTGGCCCCACCCGACTCCAGCAGGCCCAGGTCGACCGCCGAGCGGACAGCCCCCGAGGCCGTCTGGCCCAGGCCGCAGATGGAGGCGTCCTGCATCACCGACGCCAGGTCGTCCAGCAGGCCCAGTTCACCAGCCGGGGCCGGGCCAACTCCCAGTCGCGCCAGCACCTCTGCCTGGCGCACGGTGCCGATCCGGCAGGGCACGCACTGGCCACAGGACTCGTCGCGGAAGAACTCGGCGATGCGCCGCACTGTGCCGACCATGTCGTCGTCGCCACCGAAGGCCATGACCACGCCCGAGCCCAGCGACAGCCCCACCTCGCGCGTCGCCTCCAGCGTCAGGGGCAGGTCCAGGCCGTCGGGCCCCACGAACGAACCGGCAGCACCCCCCAGCAGGACGGCTCGCAGGCCGTCGCCGGTGACACCGCCGGCCGCCTCGATCACCCCGCCCAGGGTGATCCCCAACTCGTGCTCATACACGCCGGGCCGGGCCACCCGTCCGCTCACGCAGAAGAGCCGCGTCCCCGGGGACCCCTCCGTGCCGAGGGAACGGTACCGGCCGGCACCGCCCAGCAGGATTCCCGGCACGTTCACGAGGGTCTCCACGTTGTTGATGGCCGTCGGCTGGCCGAACAGGCCGTGTGTGGTCGGGAACGGCGGCTTGTTGCGCGGCTCGCCCCGGTAGCCCTCGATGGAGTTGAACAGGGCCGTCTCCTCGCCGCAGATGTAGGCCCCTGCGCCCCGCCGGACCTCGATGTCGAACCGGTGCCCCGAGCCAGCAACGTCGTCGCCCAGCCGGCCGGCCCGTCGGGCCACCGCTACGGCGGCCTCGAGGCGGGAGGCGGCGAGCGGGTACTCGCCGCGCACGTAGATCCAGCCCTGCTCGGCACCCGTGGCCAGGCCGGCGATGGTCATGGACTCGACCACCGCGAAGGGGTCCCCCTCCATGACCACCCTGTCCTTGAAGGTGCCCGGTTCGGACTCGTCGGCGTTGCACACGACGTGGCGGGGGCGACCTGCCTCGTTGGCCACGGCCCTCCACTTGACCCCTGTCGGGAATGCCGCTCCCCCCCGGCCAGAGAGGCCCGAGGATGTGACCTCGCCGATCACGGCGTCGGCCCCCATGGCGATTGCCGCGTCGAGGGCCTCGTAGCCGCCGTGGGCCGTGTAGTCATCGAGGCTGGAGGGGTCCACCACGCCCACCCTCGCAAGCAGGCGCAGGCCCGGCGATCCGGCCTGGGGTACCGGGGCCGACGGGGTGGAGGACCCACCCTCCACAGTCCTCGCCACCCCGGCCGCATCGCATCCGGCCACCGCCAGGTCGTCGGAGCCCGTGCGCTGCACGAGAACGGCCGGCCCCCTCTCGCACTGGCCCAGGCAGGGGCTGGTCGTCACGCAGCATCCGGCGGCCCGCAGGCCGTCAACCAGGTCCAGCGCCCCAGCCGGCCGGCAGGCGACGTCGTCGCACACGTGGTAGGTGTCGGCCGCCACGGGGGGCTCGTGGGCGAACAGGTGGTAGAAGGTGGCCACCCCGTAGGCCTCTGCCGGTGGCACCTGCAGGACGCGGCAGGCGTGCTCAAGGCCGCCGGGGCTGATCCAGCCGGCGGACCGCTGGAGGGCGTGGAGCGCCGGCAGCAGCAGCCGACGCCGCTCGTCGGCCCTGGTGCGGCCGGCGTACACGAGGCGCTCTGAGACCTGCACGGCGGCGGGGCCGACCCCGGCCACGACGGAGTCGACGGCCGCCCGCTCGGCCTCACTGGGTTGCTCTCCGGCGAAGTGCAGGTCAGCCACCGGCCGTGGCCTCCAGCCTCTCC
Organism: uncultured Candidatus Nemicrothrix sp.; assembly: GCA_964344855.1. Classification (GTDB taxonomy): domain Bacteria; phylum Actinomycetota; class Acidimicrobiia; order Acidimicrobiales; family MedAcidi-G1; genus UBA3125. Next base: position 146,969 of record CAYFOV010000004.1, on the reverse strand, counting down.
ACCCGGACGGCCGCTGCCTTGAACTCCGAGGTCCCCGACCTGGTGTCCCAGGCGTCGCTGGTCAGCTGGTTCACGTCGGCCACCCCGGGGAAGTGGAAGGTCGTGAACGCCAGCCCCACCGCCAGGTCCGGGTCCAGGGAAACGGTCATCTCGATACTCCCACGGCGGGACGACACGTGCACCCGCTCCCCGTCGGCCACGCCGATTCGCTCGGCGTCGGCCGGAGACATGTCGAGGGCCTCGCCCGACCTGATCGGTGAGGCATAGACGCCCGACTGGACACCGGTGTTGTAGGAGTCCAGCACCCGCCCCGTGGTGAGCCGCAGCGGGAACTCGTCGGTCAGTTCGTCGACCGGGGGTCGGTGGTCCACGCACGAGAACGGCGCCCTGCGGCCACCCACCGGCCGCTCCCAGAGGCGCCCGTGCAGGAACGGGGACCCGGGATGGTCCTCATCCGGACACGGCCACTGCAGGCCCCCCTCCGACTCCAGGCGCTCCCACGACATCCCGCCGTGCATGGGCGACAGCGACCGCAGCTCTTCCCAGAGCTCCTCCGGTGACGGCCTCCCCCAGCCGCCACCCATCCGCTCGGCCATCTCGGCAATCACGTCGACCTCCTGGCGGGCATCGCCCGGCGGCTCCACGGCCGCCCGGGTGCGCTGCACCCGGCGCTCGCTGGAGGTGACCGTCCCGTCCGACTCGGCCCACCCCAGCGCTGCCGGGAGCACGACGTCTGCCATGTCGGCCGTCCTGGTCATGAACACGTCCTGGACCACGAGGAGGTCGAGGCGCCCCAGCACCGCCCGGGCGTGGTTGACGTCGGCCTCCGAGTCGGCGGGGTTCTCCCCGATCACCCACAGGGCCCGCAGGTCGCCGCGGTCCATGGCCTCGAACATCTCAGTGAGGTGCCATCCGGGTTCGGCCGGGACGGACGCCCCCCAGGCCTGCTCGAAACGGGCCCTGGCCCCGTCGTCGACCACGTCCTGGAACCCGGGCAGCTTGTTCGGCAGGGCCCCCATGTCGCCTCCCCCCTGGACGTTGTTCTGGCCACGCAGCGGAACCAGCCCGGACCCCCACCGGCCCACGTGGCCGGTCAGAAGGGCCAGGTTGCACAGGGCCAGCACGTTGTCGACCGCCGTGTGGTGCTCGGTGATCCCCAGGGTCCACATGAGCTGCGCCGACGCGGCACCCGCGTAGCCGTGTGCCAGGTCCACGATCGCCTCGGCGGGGACGCCGGTGACCTCGGAGGTCCGCTCCAGGGTCCACTCGTCGACGTGCTCGGCGAACTCCCGGTACCCCTCCGTGGCGTGCTCCACGAACTCCTCGTCGACCAGGCCGGCCGAGATGATCTCCCTGGCGACGCCGTTGGCCAGCGCTATGTCGGTGCCGACGTCCAGCCCCAGCCACACGTCGGCGAACCGGGCCGAGGTTGTGCGCCTCGGGTCCACGGTCCACATGCGGGCGCCGTTGTCGACCCCCTTCAGGAGGTGGTGGAAGAAGATGGGATGGGCGGCGCGGGCGTTGGAGCCCCATAACACGATGGCCTCGGCCTCCTCGATCTCCGCGTACGAGGAGGTTCCTCCGCCTGCTCCGAAGACCGTCGCCAGACCGACGACGCTGGGAGCGTGTCAAGTTCGGTTGCAGCTGTCGATGTTGTTGGAGCCGATGACCGTCCGGGCGAACTTCTGGGCGGCGTAGTTGACCTCGTTGGTGGTCTTGGAACAGCTGAACATCCCGAAGGCGCCAGGCCCGTGACCGTCCACGACGGATGAGAAGCCCTCGGCGGCCCTTCCGAGGGCCTCGTCCCAGGTAGCCTCCCTGAGGCCGCCGTTGTCCCGCACCAGGGGTGTTGTCAGCCGCTTGCCCATGGTCTCCTCCCTGTAGCGCTCAGACGTCCTATGGTCCTATGGGGGGCACCGCCGCCGCGACGGTCCGGGTACCCGGATGTCCGCGTCGTGCGCAGGAACCTACCGCAACCCGGCCGCCGGCCGGTGTGGACCGCCGGCGGCTGCGCTCCCGGTCACGAGCCTGTCCATTCGGGCTCCCGGCCCTCGGTGAAGGCCCTCGGCCCCTCCTCGGCGTCGCCTGAGGCCAGCATCGCCTCGTAGGCATCCACCCGTCCGGACCTCAGGTGACCGAAGGCCTCGGCCAGCCCCAGGTCCTCGGTCTCCCGCCCGACGGCCATCACCGCCTCCACCGCCAGAGGCGCCGCCGCGACCACCCGCCGGACCAGGCAGCGTGCCTCGTCCATGAGGCGGTCGGCGGGAACGACCCAGTTGACCAGGCCCCACCTGGCGGCCTCATCGGCGCCGAGCCTCCGGCCGGCGTATAGGACCTCGTTCGCCACCGCCCTGGGCAGCAGCCTCGGTAGCCTCACAGCGCCGGCGTCGGGAATGATCCCGAGGCCTGTCTCGGGGAGGAGGAACTCGGCGTGGTCGGCCGCCACGACCAGCTCCGCCGCCATGGCCAGCTCGAAGCCGCCGCCCACTGCCATCCCGTTCACGGCGCAGATCACGGGCTTGTTCCTGCCCGGGAGCTCGGGGAAGCCCCCGAAGCCGCCCTCGCCGTAGTCGGCCTCGAAGGCCTCCCCCGAGGCCGCAGCCTTGAGGTCCCAGCCCGCCGAGAAGAACCTGTCGCCGGCCCCGGTCAGGATGGCGACCCTGAGGCCCGGGTCGTCCCTGAACGAGGCGAAGACCCCGCCCAGGAGGCGGCTGGTGGCGGCATCGATGGCGTTCGCCTTCGGCCGGTCCAGCACCACCTCCAGGACCGGGCCGTCGGTCCGGGTCAGCACCGGTTCGCTCATGGTCGGACCTCCAGGGTGATCAGGGCGTCGGCTGCGGCCACGCCGTCGGCAAGGGCCATGAGGGGGTTGACCTCCACCTCGACCAGGTCGGGGCGCCCGAGGACGAGCTCCTGCAGGGCCGACACGGCCCCGATGATCGCGCCGACGTCGGCTGCCGGACCACCCCGGTGGCCGGCCAGCAGGGGCCAGACGGCCAGGCCCTGCAGGGCGGCTGCCACGTCGCCGTCGGTGGCGGGAAGCAGCAGGCTGCGGGCATCGGCCAGGACCTCGACCAGGGTGCCTCCGGCCCCGAGGGTGAGCAGCCACCCGACGGGGGGCTGGCGTCGCACCGCCACCAGCAACTCGACCACGGTTCCCACCACCTGGCGCTCCACCAGCAGCCGGCCGCCCAGGCCAACCGCTGCCTCGGTCACCGAGTCGGCGTCCGTGAGGCCCAGCACGACACCGCCGGAGTCGGTCTTGTGGGCCTCACCGGTGCGCTTCAGGACGACGGGCCATCCGACCCGCTCGGCGACCTCGGCCGCCCCGTCACAGTCCACCACCCGGCCGGGCGGAATCGGGACCCCGGCCGCAGCCAGCATGTCCTTGGCCTCGGACTCAGGGAGGGTCTCCATCGCTCCCTCAGGCTCCGCCGCCGGGGCCAGCGGCACCGATGCCCTGGTCGACCCCCACCGGGCCGCCGCCTCCAGGCCCAGCAGGGCCGCGTCGATCCCGCGCACCGCCACCTGTCCCGAGGCGGCGGCGAGGGCCTCCGCCTCCGGCGGGAGGTTCTCGGCCATCGAGGCCGCCACCACTCCGGGGGTCCCGGTCCGACGCCCGGCCTCGCCGTAGGCCCTCAGCGTCGGCCACCAGCCCGAGGTGTCCAGGTCGGAACGGGGGAAGTCCAGCACCAGCAGGGCCGCATCCAGCGGACCGTCCAGAACCTGGGTGAAGCACTCCGCAAGACGGTCCTCGTCGCCCCAGATGAAGGTGTGGTAGTCGAGCGGGTTGGAGACGCTGACCAACTCGGACAGCGTGCCGGCGATCCGGTCGGCGTGCTCGGGCCCGAAGGCCGGGAACTCCAGGTCCATGTGCTCGGCCCCGTCGGCCACGACCGAGGCCTCGCCACCGGAGCAGCTCAGGCTCACGGTCCGGCGGCCGGGGAGCGGGCCCAGCCGCTCCATGACATGGAGGGTGTCCAACAGTTCCGGGATGGACCGGACCCTGCGGACCCCGAGCCTGGCGAAGAGGGCGCCGTAGGCGTCGTCGCTTCCGACCATCGAGGAGGTGTGCGAGGCGGCGATGGCAGCCCCACCCGCCGACGACCCCGTCTTGAGGGTGACCACCGGGATCCCCAGCTCCAGCGCCCGCAGGCAGGCCGCCTCGAAGCGGACCGCATCGCCCAGGGCCTCCACGTGCAGGCCCACACCCGACACGGAGGGATCTCCCACCAGGGCCTCCAGGCACTCCTCGATCCCTAGACCGGCCTGGTTGCCGAGGGTGAGCACATGGCTGATCGCCATGGGCCTGTCCTGCATCGTGAGGTTCAGGCCGATGTTGCCGCTCTGGGTGACGAGGGCCACCCCCCGGTCGACGCGGTGCAGGCCCTGCTGGTCGGGCCATAGGGCCGCCCCCACCGTGGCCGACAGCGTGCCGTAGCAGTTCGGGCCGACGAGGGGCATGTCACCGGCAGCGGCGACCAGGGCCTCCTGCAGGCCGATCCCCTCGCCTCCCACCTCGGCGTATCCGGAGGCGTAGCAGACAGCGGCCCCCGCCCCCATGGAGGCCAGGCGACCGACCACGTCGATGCTGGCCAGCCTGTTCACCGCCACGAGGGCCGCGTCGGGCGCCGCAGGAAGGTCATCCACCGACGGGAACGCCGGGAGGCCGCCGACGCTGCTGCGGCTGGGGTGGACCGGCCAGAGGTGGCCCTCGAACCCCAGCGCCCGGCACTGCCCGACAGCGACCTCGGCGGGCCCTCCGCCGACGAACGCCAGCGAACGGGGTGCCAGCAGGCGGTCCAGCTCCGGGGCGGTGGTCACGACGGTCGGATCGGCCGGGCGGATCAGGCGCCCAGTGGGCGCAGCATCCCCCGGCTCACGATGTGGCGCTGGATCTCGCTGGTGCCGTCCCAGATGCGGTCCACCCGGGCGTCCCTCCAGATCCTCTCCAGCGGCAGCTCGTCCATGAGGCCCATGCCCCCCAGCACCTGGATGGCCTCGTCGGAGACGAACTGGAGCATCTCGGTGGCCGAGAGCTTCGCCATGGCCGCATCCGAGTCGGTCATCTGGCCCCTGTCCATGAGCCATGCGGCCCTGGCGGTCATGAGCTCGGCCTCCACCAGCCTGGTCCGCATGTCCGCAAGCTTGAAGGACACCCCCTGGAACTTCCCGATCTTCTGGCCAAACTGCTCACGCGTGGCCGCCCAGTCGAGGGCCACGGACAGGGCCCGGTCGGCGCGGCCGAGGCAGATGGCCGCCACCTGCAGCCTGGTGGCCCCCAGCCACTCGTTGGCCACGTCGAAGCCGCGGTGCTCCTCGCCGAGCACCCTGGAGGCCGGCACGCGGGCTCCGTCGAAGTTGAGGATCATGTTGTGGTAGCCGCGGTTCGAGACGCAGTTGTACCCGGGTGCCACCTCCAGGCCCGGGGTGTCGTGGTCCACGAGGAAGGCGGTGATCAGCTTCCTCGTGCCGCGTTCGGTCTGCTCCTCGCCCGTGGCGGCGAACAGGATGGTGTAGTCGGCCAGGTTGGCGTGGCTGATGAAGTGCTTGGTGCCGGTGACCACGTAGTCGTCGCCGTCCCGGACCGCCCTGCACGACATGCCCCGTACGTCCGAACCGGCGCCGGGCTCGCTCATGGCCAGGCAGTCCACCCGCTCCCCCCGGATGGTCGGCAGCAGGTACTCCTCGACCTGGTCGCCGGCACAGGCCTGGAGGATGTTGGAGGGGCGGGCGACTATGTAGTGGAGGGCGTACTGGGTCCAGCCGAACTGGCGGTCGACCATGGCCATGGTGAGGTTGTCCAGGCCGCCGCCGCCCAGTTCGGCCGGCATGTTGGCGGCGTAGATGCCGGCCTCCAGCGACCGGCGCCTGATCTGGCCGACCAGGTCCGGCGGCACGTCGCCCAGGCGCTCCACCTCGTCCTCGTGTGGGACCAGCTCCCTCCTGACGAAGGAGCGGACGGTTTCGACGACCATCTCCTGCTCGTCGGTGGGGGCGAAGTCCATCAGGTGTTCCTCCGGATAGCGGCGGTCATGGCAGGGCCATCACCCGGCCCACCTGGGGTGGAACGGGTAGGCCGGAGTGGGCACGGGCGGCGGCCTCGAGCGCGGCGGCCGGGCCGGGCAGGATCGGGGTGGTCCCGCCGGCGGTGGTGTCGACGTGGAGCAGCATCTGCTCGGTGGTGGCCAGGGCCCGGCCCGTGTCCTCATCCTCCATGGCGTGGAAGATGTGGAGCCGCTTGACGTCCACACCCAGCACCCGGGTGGTGATGCGGAGGTGGTCGCCCAGGGAGGCCTCGCCGAGGTTGTTGAGGTGGGTCTCGACGGTGAAGAAGGAGTGGCCTGCCGACCGGTAGGCCTCGTCGATCCCGATGAAGCGGAAGAGCTTGTCGGAGGCCCAGCCGAAGGCCGTCAGGTAGGCCCACTCCGACATGTGGCCGTTGTAGTCCACCCAGTCGGGTTCGACGGGCGTGCGGTGGAGGTCCAGTGGTGCCGCCACCGGGTCGCCCGGCTGCCACGGCTCAACGGCCGTGGCGGCGTGGATCCGCGCCTCGCGTTCGGCCACCAGGCGGCCGGCGCCCAGGTCCAGGGGACGCAGGGCGCGCATGACGTTGATCAGGTAGTCGTCGCGCAGTCGCTCCAGTTCGGCGATCGACCGACCCGCGGCCTGGTCGCTGCATCCCCGGGCCATGGCCTCGACCAGCTCGTCGGTCAGCTCCGGTGCCACCAACTTGGTCCAGGGAAGCTCAAGGGCGGGCCCGAACTGGGCCAGCATGTGGCACATGCCCTGATCGCCTCCGGCCAGGTGGAAGGTGAGGTTGGTGCCCATGCCCGCCCAGCGCAGGCCCGGCCCGTAGGTGATGGCGTCGTCCAGTTGTGCGGTAGTGGCAACGCCGTCCTTGACCAGGTGCAGGATCTCCCTCCACATGGCCTCCTGGAGCCTGTCGGAGAGGTAGCCCTCGATCTCGGTGCGGACGACGAGCGGGTGCATGACCAGGTCGTCGTAGTGCGCCACCGCGGCCTCCACCGCAGCCTCGGAGGTCTGGCCGCCCGGCACGACCTCGACCAGCGGCAGCAGGTGGACCGGGTTGAAGGGGTGGCCGATGAGGACCCGCTCCGGGTTACGGCAACCCTCCTGCAGGCGGGTGGGGAGCAGCCCCGACGAGCTCGAGGCGATCACGACGCGGGGGGGCGCCACCTCGTCCAGTTCCCGGATCAGGCCGCGCTTGAGGTCCTCCCGCTCGGGGGCGCTCTCCTGGATCCAGTCGACGCGGCCGGCCAGGTCGGCCGCTGCCGAGGTGAACTCGAGTGCGTCGGGGTCTGCTGCCGGGAAGAGGCCCAGCCTGGTAGCCGATGGCCACGCCCGCCCCACGAACTCCCTGAGCCTCTCCTCGGCACCGGGTGCGGGATCGGAGGCAACCACCCTGTGGCCCCTGGCCAGGGCCCGCACCGCCCACCCGGCCCCGATGACGCCGGTGCCGACCACGCCCAGCGTCCGCCGTCCGGCAGGTTCGGGGTGGGCGTGCCCCTGCCCCGGGGCCGCGCCCGCCGGCCCGGTGGTCGTGCGCTGGGTCGTGCGCTGGGTCGTGTGCTGGGTCGTGTGCTGGGAGGGGTGGTCTGGCATGGCGCTCCCCACGGGCTCGGGCCCAACCGGGCCTCCCCACGCTGTCGTTCCACATAACAGAACGAACGTTCTGTATTCTGGAATACCCTACAGATCCCGGCACGCTACGGCAAGGGAGGAACGGTGGGCATCCAGGTACTGGAACGGGCCTTCGCCCTGCTTCACCTCCTGGCCGACCAGCCCTCCGAGGTCCGCCTCGGCGAGCTGGCCGAGGGGGCCGACCTGCCCAAGAGCACCGCCAGCCGCATCCTCGCCACCCTGGCCGACCTGGGCGCTGCAGAGCGCGGCGAACGCGGCGGCACCTGGCGCCTCGGCTCCCGGACCTTCGCCGGCCCTGACCGGTCCGAACAGGTCCTCATCCGGGTGGCCCGCCCCCACCTACGCCGCCTCGTCGACGAGCTGGACGAGGACACGGGCCTGGCCCTCCCCGACGGCGACAGGCTCCGCTACGTGGACCAGGTGAGGAGCCTCCGCCCGGTCCAGATCCGCGGCTACCTGGACGAGCCGGTCCCGGCCCACACCACCGCCGCAGGCCTTGTGCTCCTGGCCGACCTGGCCGACGAGGACCTGCGGGGCCTGCTCCGGGCCCCGCTGCTCCCCTTCGGGCGGGGCACCCCGGTCGATCCGGCCGACCTGCTCAGGACCGTGGAGGAGGTGCGCCGCGAGGGCCTGGCGTGGACGTGGGAGACCTGGGCTGACGGCATCAACGGAGCCGCCGCGGCCGTGCGAGGCGCCGACGGCGCCCTGGACGCCGCCGTCAACGTGTTCGGACCCTCCTACCGCTTCCCGGGAGACCGCGACAGGGACGCCGTGGGAAGGCTGCTGCTGGAAGTGTGCGGGAGCATTGGCCGCGACCTGGACCGGGCCCGAGGCGCCGGCTGACCGCTACCCCAACCCGAGGGTCCGGCGGGTCTCCTCGGGGGTCTGGACCGACGCTCCCATGAGTTCGATGATCCGGACCGCCTTCTCGACCAGCTCTGCGTTGGTGGCCAGACGCCCGCGCTCCAGGTAGAGGTTGTCCTCCAGGCCAACCCGCACGTGCCCGCCCAGCATCACCGACTGGGCCACCATCGGCATCTGCATGGCCCCCAGGCCGAAGGAGGTGAACTCGGCCTCGTCGGGCAGCCTGCTCACCATGGCCTGCAGGATCCCCACGTCCATCGGCGTGCCGTACGGGATCGACAGGCAGAGCTGCAGCCAGTACGGGGCGTCGACCAGGCCCTCGGCGATCAGCGTCTCGGCGAACCAGAGGTTTCCGGTGTCGAAGATCTCCAACTCAGGCCGCACGCCCAGCTCCCTGACCCTCCCAGCCATGATGCGCAGCATCGACGGGGTCGACACGTAGACCTCGTTGTCGTCGCCGAAGTTGAGCGAGCCGCAGTCCAGGGAGCAGATGTCGGGCCTGACGGCCTCCACGTGGGCCAGCCTCTCGAGGCCCCCGACAAGGTCGGTCCCCTCCTGCCACTCCATCGGATCGTCGTCGGGCCCGACATTCAGGTCGCCGCCCATCCCGGCCGTCAGGTTCACGACCACATCGTCGTTCTCGGCGCGGATCCGCTCGAAGACCTCCTCGTAGAGGGCTACGGTGCGGGTCCCCCGACCGGTCCCGGGATCACGCACGTGGCAGTGCACGATGGCAGCACCGGCCGACGCCGCATCCAGGGCGGACCTGGCGATCTGCTCCGGCGTCACGGGAACCTCCGGGCTCCTGTGGGCCGTGTCGCCGGCGCCCGTGACGGCGCAGGTGACTATGACGCTCCTGTTCATGGACCGGCGGCTCACGACCTACCACCCCCCGGGACGGGGCAGCGGCCCACGCCGACGCCCCCTGGTCGCATTGTGCATCTCAGCGGCCCCTGCCTAGGCTGGCGCCGACTCTGGTCCGCAGAGGCTACCCCGTTGCCCGCATTCCCGATGCCGGTACCGGCGTGCCAAAAAGGGGGAGATCATGAGAATCCTGTTTGCCGACGCACTCCCCGAGGAGTTCGTGGACCTGCTCCGCGCCCGGGGCGACGAGTGCGTGGTCCGCCCCGAGTTGACCGGTGACGACCTGGCCGAGGGCGTCGGCGATGCCGAGGTCCTGGTGGTGCGCAGCACCCGCGTCGACCGGGCCGTGATCGACGCCGCCGGCCGCCTCAGCCTCATCGTGAGGTCGGGCGCAGGCACCAACACCATCGACTGCCAGGCAGCCGCCGACGCTGGCATCTACGTGTGCAACGTGCCGGGCACCAACTCAGCGGCCGTGGCCGAGCTGACCATGGGGCTGCTCCTGGCCGTCGACCGCCACATAGCCGACGGCGCGGGAGACCTCCGCAGCGGCGTCTGGAACAAGGCCCGCTACAGCGAGTCCGACGGGCTGCTGGGCAGGACCATCGGGATCATCGGGGTGGGCGAGATCGGCCTCGGCGTGGCCGAGAGGGCCCGGTCGTTCGGGATGGCCGTCATCGCCGAGCGCAAGGCCGGGCGCAGCCCCGAGGTGGAGGCCCGCATCAGGGCCGTGGGGATCAGGCTGGTCGACGACAGGAGGGCCCTGCTGGCCGAGTCGGACGTGGTCAGCATCCACGTACCCGGCGGACCGGGCACCGACGGCATGGTCGACGCCGGGTTCCTCGCAGCCATGCAGCCCGGGGCGATCCTCCTCAACACCAGCCGCGGCGAGGTCGTTGACGAGCAGGCCCTGCTGGCCGCTATCGAGGGGAAGGGCATCAGGGCCGGCCTGGACGTGTTCTGCGGCGAGCCGGCTGCCGGGAAGGGCAACTTCGAGTCCGACCTGGCGAACCACCCGGGGGTGGTCGGAACCCACCACATCGGCGCCTCCACCCAGCAGGCCCAGGACGCCACGTCACAGGGGACCATCGAGGTGATCGAGGCCTACCGCACCGGCGACCTCCTCAACTGCGTGAACATGGCCATGGCCAGGGTGGGAACCCAGACCCTGACCATCAGGCACTATGACAGGGTCGGGGTGCTGGCTGCGGTGTTCGAGTGCCTCAGGACGGCCGACATAAACGTCCAGACAATGCAGAACAAGGTGTTCGACGGGGCCAACGCCGCCGTAGCCGTCATAGACGTCTCGGGGGAGGTGACCGACGAGCTGGTCGGCCGGTTGGGCGCCCTGGAGCACGTGATTAGGGTCCGCGTCCTGGACCACGGACGATGACGCTGCTGCGGCCCTTCCCGGGTCTGGTCGTGGCCCCCGAGTGGGCCGACAGGGTCACCAGCGGGCCCTACGACGCCTACTCGCCCGTGGAGAGGGCGGCCATCGCCGCCGCCAACATGTACAGCTTCCTGCACGTGACCAGGTCGCAGGAGGACGTGGCCCCCGAGAGGCGAGACGACGTCGAAGGCCTCCTGGCGGGTTGTCACGCCGCCATGCAGAGGCTCTACGACGCCGGCGCCTACGTTGCCCACGACGAACCCACCCTGTTCCTCTACCGCCTGGAGGTGGAGCGCTCCGGCGACGGCGGTCCGGTCGTCCACAGCCAGACGGGGATCATGGGCCTCGTACCCGTCACAGAGGAGGACGACCGCCGGATCCTGCGCCACGAGTCCGTCCGGCCCGCCAGGACCGACCTGCTGGCCCGTCACCTGACCACGGTCGGCGCCTCGTCCAGCCCGGTCTCGCTGACGTTCAGGAGCACCGGCGAGATCAAGGCCGAGGTGGCCAGGTTGTCCGCCGCCGACCCTGTCCTGGAGTCGCGCAACGAGGGCGTCGACCAGACCGTCTGGGCCGTCACAGGCGAGGACGCCGAGCGCCTAGTCGGGCTGCTCGGCGACAGGACGCTGTACGTGACCGACGGGCACCACAGGCTGGCGGCCGCCGCAACGGCCCTGGCCGGGGCGGATGACCCGAGCGGGCCCCTGGGCTGGACCCAGGCGGTGCTCTTCCCCGACTCCGAGTTGCTCGTGCTGCCGTTCCACAGGCTGGTCGTCGACAGGGAGGGACGCGGTCCCGAAGCCCTTCTCAAGGCCCTCAGGGCTGTAGGGGCCGTCGAGGACCGCGATGACGCCGAGTCGGCCCGACCGGCCGTGCCGGGGTGCGTGGGCGTCTACCTGGGGCGCCGGTGGTACTCACTGGACCTGCCTTCGGCTGCCTCGGGACGGCCCGTCGACGGGCTTGACGTGTCGCGCCTGCAGGATTCCGTGCTGGCGCCCGTGTTCGGCATCGGCGACGCCGGCAGCGACCCGGCCATCTCCTACGTGCCCGACCCCCTGGGCCTCGACGCCCTGGTCGAGCGCTGTGACGAGACGGGGGGCATGGGCTTCGTGGTACATCCCACCTCCGTGCAGGAACTGATGGGGGTGGCCGACGCCGACGAGCGGATGCCGCCCAAGTCCTCGTACTTCGAGCCCAAGCCACGCTCCGGTGTGTTCGTACGCAGGCTGGACAGGGAGGACGGAGCGTCCCCAACGGAATCCGGCGGGGAGGCCTCCGGGGCGTGAGCCAACCGGTCCGCCCGCCCGTGCCCGGAGCCGCCTGTGGGAGCACACCGGTGGCATGAGCCCACCGGAGGTCCGAGCGGCGATCCTCCAGTTCCCACTCGACGGCGGGCGGAGGTGGCTGTCCTTCGAGGACCCGGTCGGGACGATCCTGGCCGACGAGCTGGCGGACGTGCCCGCGGCCATGGAGCAGGCCGAGGCCGCAGCACGGGACGGCCACTGGGTGGTGGGCATGGTCTCCTACGACGCCGGTCCCGCCTTCGACCCCGCGATCCGATCCGCCAGGGTGAGGCGCGTTCCCCTCGTCTCCCTCGGCGTGTTCGCCCGGGCTGACCCGGCCAGGCGGCCGGCAGTGAGCGGCGGCTACCGCGTAGGTCCATGGACCCCGAACCGGTCCAGGTCGGCGTACCTGACCTCGGTGCGCACCATCCGCCAGCTGATCGCCGCCGGCGAGACCTACCAGGTCAACTACACGGTCAGGCTCAGGTCGCCGTTCGGAGGCGACCCGCTGGGCCTCTTCGCCGACCTCGTCAGGGCGCAGCGCGCCGACCATGCCGCCTACCTGGACCTCGGGGACCGGGCGGTGTGCTCCGCCTCGCCGGAGCTGTTCGTGCACGGGTCGGGCGGCCGTCTCACCTCGCGGCCCATGAAGGGCACGGCGGGCCGCCACCCGGATCCCGGCTGGGACGCGCTGGCGGCCGCCCACCTGGCCAGGTCTGAGAAGGACCTGGCCGAGAACACCATGATCGTGGACATGGTCCGCAACGACCTGGGCCGGATCGCCGTCCCGGGATCCGTACAGGTCCCGGCCCTGCACACGGTGGAGACCTACCCCACCCTCCACACCATGACCTCGACGGTGACGGCCCGGTCGGCGGTGGGCGCCGCAGCAGTGTTCGCCGCCATGTTCCCGGCGGCGTCGATCACGGGGGCCCCCAAGGTCAGGACCAGCGAGGTCATCGAGGCCCTGGAGGGCGACGGACGCGGCGTCTACACGGGCGCCGTGGGAGCGCTGGCACCCGACGGGACCATGGAGTTCAACATCGCCATCAGGACGGTGTGGGTGGACCTGGCCAGGGAGACAGCCGAATACGGCGTGGGTGGCGGGATCGTCTGGGACTCGGATCCCGCCGAGGAACTCAGGGAGGTCGAGCACAAGAGCCGGGTCCTCGGAAGGGCCAGGTCCGACTTCCGGCTGCTTGAGACCATGGCGTGGTCTCCCGACGGCGGCGTCGCCCTGAGGGAGCGCCACCTGGACAGGCTGGCCGCCTCGGCAGGGCACTTCGGCTTCGACCTGGACCTTGGCGTCGTCGAGCGCCTCCTCGACGGCGTGGAGGGCGACGGCCTGCGGCGGCTGCGCCTGCTGTGCTCACCCGACGGTTCGGCCGACCTGGAAGTGCTGGAGATGCCGGCACGGCCCGACGAACCCTGGCGCCTCCCACTCGACAGCCAGCCCGTGCCGAGCGAACACGAGTTCCTGTTCCACAAGACGACCCTCAGGGATGTCTACGAGGGAGCCAGGTCACGCTTCCCCGAGGCGCCCGACGTGATCCTCTGGAACGAACTCGGCGAGCTGACCGAGACCACCACCGGCAACCTGGTGCTGGAGCTGGACGGGCGCCTGGTCACCCCGCCGGTCACCTGCGGGCTGCTGGCCGGCACGCTCCGGGCACAACTGCTGGCCGACGGGACGGTTTGCGAACAGCGTCTGCACAGGTCGGACCTGGAGCGCTCGACCGCGGTGTGGATGGTCAACTCCGTCAGGGGGTGGGTCCCCGCAACGGTAGACCCCACCACCCTCCGAGACGACCTGCAGGCCGCCGCCGAACCGACCTGAACGTCGGCCGGGACGGCCGGGGTTCAGGACCTCCGGCGCCTGATCTCCTCGGTGATGGCGGGCACGACCTTGTGCAGGTCGCCTATGACCGCGTAGCCGGCCTTGGCGACCATGTTGGCCTCGGCGTCGGTGTTCACGGCCACGATGTTCCTTGCCGCCATCGCCCCCACCCAGTGCTGGATGGCACCTGAGATGCCGGTTGCGATGTAGACCTCCGGGGCTATGCGGGTCCCGGTCTGGCCGACCTGGTCACTGTGGGGACGCCAGCCGTTGTTGGTGACGGCCCTTGAGCACCCCACCACGCCCCCCAGTTCGCCGGCCAGTTCCTCCAGCGGGCCGAAGCCCTCCTCTGAGCCCACCCCCCTGCCACCACCGACCACTACCGGTGAGGTGGCCAGGGTGATCCCCTGGCTCAGCACCACGCGGTCCGTGACCAGGGTCCGTCCGAGGACGGGGTCCAGGTCCGGCAGGAATGCCACCGGTGTACCCGGTGCAGGCTGGTCGGCCGGCTCGGCCTCGAAGGCATGGTGGGCCACCGTGAGCAGCCTGACGTCGGCCGTGAGGGTGGCGTCCTCGAGGAGGGAGCCGCCCCACTGCACCCGCGTCACCTCCCAGGGCTCGCCGGGGGTGACGGTACGGCAGTTGGCTACGAACGGCTGGTCCAGGCGGGCGGCCACCTGTGCCAGTACCTCGTTGCCCCGGTCGGTGCCGCTGGCGACCACGACACCGGCCCCCGAACCCCTCACCAGTTGCGCCACGGCCTCACCCCACGCCTCGGGTCCGTAGTCGGTGAGCAGGTCGTGGGACACGAGGTGCACGCGTGCCGCACCGTGGTCGCCCAGGCAGCCTGCGGCCTGCTCGGCCCCGGCACCGATGAGCATCGCCTCGCAGGCGAGGCCGGCCCCGACCGCCAACTCCCTGCCGAAGCGGAGCGCCTCGAGGGAGGCCTCGTCAAGGGTCCCGCGGTCGTGGTCGCACACGACCAGCAGGGGCGGACTGGTGCCCGGCTCCGGGCTCACGTCAGCACCCCCAGTTCCTCCAACAGGTCGACTACGGCGGGCGCCGCCTCGGGACCGGTCCCCAGGATGACCGTCTCGCTGACCTGCTCCTCCGGCCTGTGCAGGCGGACCCGTGCCTGGCCGCCGGGCTCGGCATCCGGGGAGACCGAGGCCACCTCGGCCTTCTTGGACGCCAGGCGGCCCTTCATGGTCGGGTAGCGGGGCAGGTTGATGCCCTCCTTCACGCCCAGCACCGCCGGGACCGGAAGCTCGTAGACCTCGAAGCCGCCGTCAACCTGGCGCCTGGCCGTCACGGTCCCGTCGCCCACGTCGATGCCCTTGATGCCGTTCACCACCGGCCGGCCGAGGGCGTGGGCCACCCTGATACCGACCTGGAAGCCGCCCGAGTCGGCCGACTCGTTGCCGAAGAGGAGCAGGTCGAAGGGACCATCGGCTGCCTCGAGGTCACCGATGGCGACGGCCAGCGCTGACGCAGTCCTCTGTGGATCCCAGTCGACCTCGTCGATGGGGATCAGCACGAACCGGTGGGCCCCCACGCTGGCCGAGTAACGGAGCTGCTCCTCGGCCTCAGGGGGCCCCAGCGTGAGCACGGTGACCTCACCCCCGTGCTGTTCGGCGATCTGGACGGCCTCCTCCACGGCGCACTCCTCGTGGGGGCTGGTCGTGAAGCCCAGGTGGGCTGCGTCGACCTGCTGGCCGTCGGCCGAGACGTTGATGCGCGAGCCGGGCGCGGGCACCCGCTTCACGCAGACGAGGATCCTCATGGCTGTCGTGCCCCTGTCTTCCTCGGAGGCCGGCCCTGCCGTGCCGTCAGCCCTTCATCCGGGTGTCGTCCGGGTCGAACACGGCACCCGTGGACGCCACCCTGACCGGGAACAGCTCGTTCATGTACATGACCTGGAGGTCGGTGCCCGGCACGGCCAGCTCGCTCGGGAGGTAGGCCATCAGCAGGTGCCTCCCGACCGATGGGCCGTACCCGGCCGAGGTGACCCTGCTGACGCGCCCGTGGGAATCCACGATCCGCCCACCGTCGGGGGTGAGGATCGGCTCGTTGCCACCCTGCATGAAGCGTCGGCGACCCTGCCGGTCGGTCTGGTCCTCGACGGTGAGTACGGCCATCGAGACCTCGGGTTGGCCCTGCTCCCTGGCGGCCAGGTAGGCCTCCTTGCCGATGAAGTCGGCGGCCTTGACCCTGGGCCGCGCAAGGCCCGCCTCCAGCGGGTTGTACTCGCTCTCCAGCTCGGCACCCATCAGGCGGTAGCCCTTCTCCAGCCTGCCCGACGTTCCGTACACCCCGCCGCCCGTGGGCCGCAGGCCCAGGTCGGCACCAGATGCCACGAGGGCGTCCCACAGGACCGGGCCGTTGTCCCAGTCGGTGTAGATCTCCCAGCCCGTGTCGCCCACGTAGGAGATGCGGAACAGCGTGGCCCCGATCCCGACGCCGCCGCAGTCCAGCTCGACGGGCACGATGGTGCCGTAGGGCGAGCCCTCCTGGCTGAGGTCGTGGTCGGTGAGCTGGCCCAGGACCGCCGGGGCGTTTGGGCCCCACAGGCCCAGGGTCGTCACCTGCCTCGTGACGTTCGAGAAGGAGACCGAGCCGTCGGTGGGAAGGTGCTTCCTCACCCAGAACTCGTCGCGGCCGCCGTCGAACACGCCGGTGACTATCCGCACCGCGTCCTCCGCCGTTCGCATCATGGTGAGGTCGGAGTGGAAGCCGCCGTCAGCGTTCAGCCAGGGCGTGTAGATGGAGCGCCCGATGGGCACGTCCACCCTGTTGACGGCGAGCCGGTCGGCGAACGCCACCGCCCCGGGGCCACTCAGCTCGTAGACCTGGAATGCGCTCAGGTCAACGAGGCCGCAGTTCTCCCTCAGGTTGAGGTGCTCACCGACCGTGATCGGGCTCCACCAGCGGTTGTCCCACTCGACCGGGCGCTCCTCGAGGCCGTACCGCTCCACGAGGTCGGCGTTTGACCCGAACCACTGGGGACGCTCCCAGGTCCTGGCCTGGAAGAACATGGCGTCCAGGTCGGCCTGACGCGAGAAGTAGGGGCCCACCTGCAGGTTCCGGCGCCCCTCCCACTGCTCCTGGGGATGCACGATCCCGTAGGTCTTGTTGAAGCTCTCCTCGGCCCGCGACCAGATGTGTTCGTCGCCGCGCTCCTCCGGGTAGAACCGGGCGATGTCGGCCCCGTGGGCGTCGATCACCCGCGGGTAGCCGTGGGTCATCCACTCGGCAACCACCTGGGCCATGCCCGGGCCCTCCTTCACCCAGACCGCGGCGGCCGACCAGAGGTTGCGGACCTCGGGGGTCTCGCCCAGACAGGGCATGCCGTCAGGCGTAAGGGAGAGAAGGCCGTTGATGGCGTACCTGATCTCGGCGTCGCCGAGCATGTCCATCAACTCGATGGCCTGCTCCATCTGCTCGTCGAAGTCGTCAGGGGTGAACGGCATCTCCGTGGGCGAGAGCGCCGCCTCCTCGTTGGAGGGGATCTCGTCGGGGTGGTGCAGGATCGGCCGGTGGGCGTAGGAGCCCACCTCCATGGACCCGGCCGATTGGCGCTCGTAGCAGAAGCAGTCCATGTCGCGGACGATCGGGTAGCCGATCTCGTTGTTGGTGGCGGCCAGCACGTCGATGGGCCCAACGTCGGCCATCTGGTGCACCGCCGGGGCGAGCGGGATCTGGGCCCCCGCCATGTTGGCCAGCCGGTTGGACCAGACGCCGCACGCAATCACCACGTACTCGGCCTCGATGCGGCCCTTGTCGGTGACCACGGCACTGACCCTGGTCGCGCCGTCGTCATCCTCTGTGGTCTCGATGTCGAGCACCTCGGTGTTGGCGAAGACCTGGCAGCCGGCCGACTCGATGGCCTCCCTCCGCAGGGTGGTGCCGGTCTCGAGGGAGTCGACCACCGACACAGTCGGGCAGTAGAAGCCGCCCAGGATGATCTCGTCGTTGACGAAGGGGACCAGCTCCCTGACGTCTGCGGGCGTGAGCAGGTGGGCCTCGATGCCCCATGCCCTGGCCGAGGTCATCCTGCGCCGCAGCTCCTCCATGCGCTCCTCGGTGCGTGCCACCTCGATGCCGCCGGAGTCGACCGAAAGCCCCAGGTCGCGGTACTGGTTGGCACTCTGCTCGCCCAGCAGGGCCATCTCCTTGTTGTGGTCCACGGGGAAGATGAAGTTGGAGGCGTGGCCCGTGGAGCCACCGGGGTTCGGCAGCGGACCCTTGTCGACGAGGACCAGGTCGGTCCAGCCCAGCCGGGCCAGGTGGCCCACGAGGCAACTGCCTACGATGCCGGCGCCGATCACGACGACGTTTGCGCGGTCGGGGAACTCGCTCATTGTGTACTCCTTCGCAGCGGAAGCCGGCGATGTCCGGGCGACTCCGGGGCGTTTGGTGGACACCATCGGAGTGGCCCTGTTGGGGCCCCTCGATGTGTTGCGCCGGGAGACTACCCATTTCGGGAAGCGAGTTCCACGAAGCGGGAAGAGAAATCCTCTCCCGGTGGACCGACGCTACACCCGGGTGTAGAACCGCGCCCGACCCGGACCGACACCGGACAGGCCGATGACCGCAGACCCGCAGACACCAGCGCCAGGAGCCGCACCCCAGCGCGTGCTGGTGACCGGGGGATCCTCCGGGATCGGGCGGGCCATGGTCGAGGCCTTCCTGGACGCCGGAGCCAGGGTGCACGTGGCCGACCTGTCCGGTCCGGCGCCCGACGGTGCCGGCATGACGACAACGGACGTCTCCGACGAGGGCTCGGTGGCGGCCCTCTTCACGAACGTCGCAGCGGACCTGGGCGGACTCGACGTCCTGTGCAACAACGTCGGGATCGCCGGCCCCACCGGACCGGTGGAGGACCTGGGGGTGGCCGACTGGGACGCCACCATGGCGGTGAACGTGAGGTCCATGTTCCTGCTCTGCCGGGGTGCCGTTCCACTGCTTCGCGCAGCCGGAGGCGGGGCAATCCTGAACACCTCCTCGACGGCGGGCCTGGTCGGGTACCCGATGAGGTCGCCCTACGCCGCCTCCAAGTGGGCGGTCGTGGGCCTCGGGGCCACCCTGGCGATGGAACTCGGGGAGTTCGGCATCAGGGTCAACACG
Organism: uncultured Candidatus Nemicrothrix sp.; assembly: GCA_964344855.1. Taxonomy (GTDB): domain Bacteria; phylum Actinomycetota; class Acidimicrobiia; order Acidimicrobiales; family MedAcidi-G1; genus UBA3125. The sequence continues at coordinate 127,939 of CAYFOV010000004.1, read as the reverse complement.
CTCTGTCCCGGTTCCGTGGGTGGGGACCGGATGGACAGGGTGATCGCAGCTGAGGCCGCTGCGACCGGAACCGACCCGGACGCCATCCGCACCGGCTACGAGGACCAGGTCTCGATGAGGACCTTCGTGGAGGGCCGTGACATCGCCGCCATGGCGGTCTTCCTCGCCTCGCCGGCTGCCCGCTACGTGACGGGCCAGGCGATCGCGGTGGACGGGGGCCTCGAGTCGCTGCGCAACACCTGGCGCACCTGAGCCAACACGGGCTGTGGGCCGCTCAGCCTGCCACGATCAGTGCCACGGCCGACATCGACCCCAGGAGGCCGGCCCCCTGCCACCAGCGCAGCCGCTCACCCCTGAAGAGCATCCCGCAGGCCACCGTCACCGCCGCGTACTGGGTCCCCGTCACGGTGACCGGGGCAAGGTCGCCGTGCTGCAGCCCGTAGACGAACGCCATGGCACCCACCCCGGCCCAGGTCGCTCCGATGGCCACCGTGCCGACCACCGCCCGCTCGGGGAGGATCGACCTCCCCCGTAGCACCCCCCACGAAGCCACCACGGCGAACGCCACCGCGCGCTGGGCCGCCACCGGCCAGAAGCCGCTGGCCGGGCTGAGTTGGTCCAGGATCACGAACATGGTCCCGTAGCCGACCCCGGAGAGGCTCCCGAAGAGGAGGCCCCGGCCGATGCTCCCCACGTACCTCGGGCTGACGGAGATGAGCAGCACCGAGGCCATCCCGAGGGCGATGCCGACCACCACCGACGCCTCGGGGACGCTGCCCCGGATCAGGTCGACGCCCACGGGAAGGGCCACGGCAATCACGGCTGCGGGCGGCGCCACCACGCCCGCCGTGGCGGCCGCATACCCGAGGTAGAGGCACCCGATGGCGAACAGGCCCACGACCCCGGTCGCCGCCCCCAGCCAGATGTCCGCGGCGATCCACTCGCTGCCCAGGGCCAGGGCCCCGGCGGCGGCCACCGGGACGCCGAACAGGAAGAAGGTCCCGAGCATGGGCCTGATTCCGGCCCTGTCCGCGGCGCCGCGGGTCAGGTGGTCACCGACACCGATCCCCACCGAAGCCATGGCGCCGTACAGGGCCGAGGTGCTCATGGCGGGGAGATTCCGGTCACAGCGCGGGAGTCTCGCGCCGCCGCCCACCGGGGCGAAAGCCGTAGTCCCCCTTGCCCGCGGCACGGTGGCGGCGAGCATGTACCGCCTGGTGCGGGCCGCATCAGTCCACCTGAGGGCTGCCTGGACCGGGCTGCCCCTCGTCCCACACGACGAGGCGATGTGTCTCCGGGCGAGGCAGCAGTACGGGACGTTCCCACCCGGCCTCTACAAGTGGCCGGCGCTGCTCAGGCTGCTGGACGAGGCCGAGCCCGACTATCGGGACTGAGCGGTCCGGCCGCCGCCCGTGCCGCGGTCGCCGGGCCTCAGCCCCCCGGCTCGAAGCCCAGCGCCACCGAGATGGTGGCGGCGGTTGCCACCACCTGTGCCGCGATGATGTCCCTCATGGTCTCGTCGGGAAAGCGGTAGCTGGGACCATGGGTGTGCAGCGCTCCCACCACCACACCGGCGCTGTTGAACAGGGGTGCCGCCACGGAACTGATGCCCTCGGCGAACTCCTCCTCGGTCCATATGTAGCCGTCCCGCCTCACCTGATCCAGGCGGCGCCTGACCTCGGCCGGCTCGATGACGGTGTCGGGGGTGTAGCGCTCGAGGCGCCGGTCCAGGTACCGGTCGATGGCGTCCTCGGGCCACTGGGCCAGCACGACAAGACCGGCCGACACTATGTGCATCGGGAGGCTTGTCCCTGTCCAGTCCCTCACCTGGACGGGGTTGGCACAGTCCACCTGCTCCACGTAGTGGATGTCGTAGCCGGCCGGGATGGAGATGCCGACGGCCTCGGCCACGTGGTCCACCAGCTCCACCATGTGTGGTTGGGCCACCGCCAGGAGGCTCTGTGAGGGGTCCACGCTGGTCGACAGGGTGACGATCGTGGAACCGATCCTGTAGCCGTTCTCGCCCGGGATCCGCTCGATGGCCCCCAGCTTCTCCAGGGTGGCCAGCAGCCTGGCAACCGTGCTGGTCGGGAGGTCTATCCGTCGGGCCAACTCGGTGATTCCAGCCGGGCGGGTGGCCAACTCCTCCATCAGGCCGAAGGCACGTTCGATGCTCTGGACTGTTCGCACTGGATGCTTCCGTGTCGGGGGCTTGGGCCGGTTCCGAGTTGTATCCCACTGTGCGGTAAGACACAACCGGGTGGTGGACGCGCATCGGCGCGGCCGGTAGTGTTCCCACACTACAGGCCCTTCCCGCATACCGGGACCAGAGGGCGGGTAGCATTCCGGCCACCCGCCCGGCGCCGGCAGGGCGAGGCAACCACAGGTACCGACGGGCCCCGCCAGCGGCGGCCCCCGACGACACTGGAGCCAGCACATGTCAGACGAAGCAACCCCGGAAGAGGAAATCGACCTGGCCGGCCTCTCCGACGAGGACCTCGTGACCCAGATGCACGACGACCTCTACGACGGCCTGGCCGACGAGATAGACGAGGGGACACAGATCCTGCTGTCGAGGGGCTGGGGGGCAGCCAAGGTCCTCGACGAGGCCCTGGTCGAGGGCATGCGGATCGTCGGCATCGACTTCCGCGACGGGATCCTCTTCGTCCCCGAGGTCCTGCTCTCGGCAAACGCCATGAAGGCCGGCATGGCCATCCTGCGGCCCCTCCTGGCCGAGACGGGAGCGGAACCGGTCGGCAAGGTGGTCATAGGCACGGTCAAGGGCGACATCCACGACATCGGCAAGAACCTGGTCGGCATGATGCTGGAGGGGGCCGGCTTCGAGGTCGTGGACCTCGGAATCAACACCGACGTGGAGGAGTTCCTGGGGGCGTTGGACGAGCACAAGCCCGACATCCTCGGCATGTCGGCCCTGCTGACCACGACCATGCCCTACATGAAGGTCGTGATCGACACCCTCGAGGAGAAGAGCCTCCGCTCCGACTACATGGTGATCGTAGGCGGAGCCCCCCTGAACCTGGAGTTCGGCGAGGCCATCGGTGCCGACGCCTACTGCCGCGACGCCGCCGTGGCGGCCGAGACCGCCAAGCGCCTGATCGCGGAGCGTCGGGCGGTGGCCGCCTAGGCCGTGCCCGTCCGACCCGGCACGGCCGGGCCTGCAGCGGGTCGGACGCTGGTGGTGGCCTGCGGGGCCCTGGCCCGCGAGCTGCTGCACGTGGTGGAGGCGAACGGCCTCGACGGCATCGACGTCGAGTGCCTTCCCGCACGCCTCCACAACACGCCCGACCTGATCCCCGGGGCGGTGGAGGAGAGGGTGCTTGAGGCACGGGAGCGCTACGACCACGTCTACGTCGGCTACGCCGACTGCGGCACTGCTGGCCGGCTGGACGACGTGTGTGCCGGGCTCGGGGTCGAGCGCCTCCCGGGCGCCCACTGCTACGAGTTCTTCGCAGGGACCCCCGCCTTCGAGGCCATGCAGGAGGACGAGGTCGGCACCTTCTACCTGACCGACTACCTCGTAAGGCACTTCGACCGGATCGTCATCACAGGCCTGGGCCTGGACCGCCACCCCCAGCTCCTGCCCGACTACTTCGGCCACTACACGCGGCTGGTCTACCTGGCCCAGACCGACGACCCCGACCTGGTCGAGCGGGGCCGTGCCGCGGCGGACAGGCTGGGCCTCAGGTACGAGGTGAGGCGCACGGGCTACGGCGACCTCGAGGGAGCCGTGGTCCAGCTCGGACCCAGCCGTGCAGGCGGGGCGGCGCCCACCCCGCCGTATGCGGCCTTGGGAACGGGAGCGGCCTGAACCGTGTCCGCACAGTTGGTGACCATCTACTGGCGCGACATCCCCGCCCAGGTGACCGCCCAGAACGGCCGCCGGAGGGAGAAGGCGCTGCTGGACGCCCGGTTCCAGCACGCCATCGACAGGGCCGCCACGGTTGCGGGCCTCACCAGCACCGACGACTACGTGGCAGAGTGGCGCCGGGAGGCACGCCCGTGCGAGGGCGACGCTGCCACCACGGTGGCCGCCGAAGCAGCCCGGATCGACGAGGCGTTCCCGACCGACCGGTTGGAGCGCCTGGTCAGGTCCGGTGGCCTGGAGGGCCCCGCAGCCACAGGTTGAGGGCCGACCGGCCCGAACCCGGATCCACCCTAGGAGGACCCAGATGACCGAGACCGTGCTCAGTTCGGCCACCCGCGAGGTGGCCATCGGCTTCGGCCGGCCCTTCGTGATGATCGGCGAGAGGATCAATCCGACAGGGCGCAAGCTGTTGACCGAGGAGATGAAGGCCGGCGACTTCAGCAGGGTGGAGGCCGACGCCGTGGCCCAGGTGGAGGCCGGCGCCCAGATGCTGGACGTGAACGCAGGCATTCCCCTGGCGGACGAGCCCGCCCTCCTCGCAAGGGCCATCCAGCTGGTTCAGTCGGTGACCGACGTCCCGCTCTCGATCGACTCCTCGATCATCGAGGCCCTGGAGGCCGGCATCTCCGTGTACCAGGGGAAGCCCCTCGTGAACTCGGTGACCGGCGAGGAGGAGGTGCTGGAGAGGGTGCTGCCCCTGGTTGCACGCCATGGTGCCGCCGTGGTCGCCATCTCCAACGACGACACCGGGATCTCCGAGGACCCCGACGTCAGGTTCGAGGTCGCAAGGAGGATCGTGGAGCGCGCCTCTGACCACGGAATCCCGCCGTCGGACGTGGTCGTGGACCCGCTCGTCATGCCCATCGGCGCCATGGGCACTGCGGGCCAGCAGGTCTTCTCGCTGGTCAGGCGGCTCAGGGAGGAGCTCAAGGTCAACACGACCTGCGGAGCCTCCAACGTCAGCTTCGGGCTTCCCAACCGGCACGCCGTGACCGGCGCCTTCCTCTCGATGGCGATGGCCCACGGCATGACCTCGGCCATCATGAACCCGCTCCACGCCGAGGTGAGGACGGCGGTCCAGGCAGCCGACGTCCTGGCGGGCCACGACGTCGACTGCGCGGCGTGGATCCGCTCCAACCGGGACCCGGAGGCGGGCGGCAGGGAGCGGCGTTCGGGCCGGCGGCGCCAGAGGGGCTGAGCCGGGCGGCACCCAACCGGGTACGCCGGGCGCTGACATGGCCGCCGAACCAGCAAGTGGAGCAGAACACCTGGTGGTGTTCACCCCATCGGGCCGGCGCGGCCAGGTGGCCGACGGCGCGTCCATCCTCGACGCCGCCCGCTCAATCGGCGTGGACCTGGACTCTGTCTGCGGCGGGCGCGGCATCTGCGGCCGCTGCCAGGTGGAGCCCACGTTCGGGGAGTTCGCCAAGCACGGAATCAACTCCAGCACGGCGAGCGTCTCCCATCCCGGCCCGACTGAGGAGGGCTACCGCGGCCGGCGACCGCTGGACGGGGGCCGCCGGCTGGGCTGTGCGGCGGCCGTCCACGGCGACCTGGTGGTCGACGTCCCGGCCGCCAGCCAGGTGCACCGCCAGGTCGTGCGCAAGGACGTGGACCTGGGCGACGTGGTGCTGGACCCGGTCCTCGTGCTGCGCCTCGTCGACCTCCCCGGCTCCGACCCGGCTGACGATCGGACCTGGGTCGATCGGGCCCTCGCCGCCCTGGAGGAGCAGTGGGGCCTGGCAGGTGTGCTCCCGTCAGCCGGGTTCTCGCAGCCGGAGGGCCCGACGGCCGGCGGGACGGCCACGCTGGCCGTGAGGGACGGCTGCCGGCTGGTCGCCGCCTGGGACGGCCTGCGCGACCGGGCCCTCGGAGCGGCCATCGACGTGGGCTCCACGACCATCGCTGGCCACCTCTGCGACCTCGCCACCGGCGAGGTGATGGGCACGGGCGGGGCCATGAACCCCCAGATCCGGTTCGGGGAGGACCTGATGAGCCGGGTCTCCTACGCCATGATGAACCCGGGCGGCGCCGACGAGCTCACGGCCTCGGTGCGGGAGGCCATCGACTCCCTGCTGGGGGAGCTCTGCACGGCGGCCGGGACCGGCCGGGACGAGGTGCTGGAGCTTGTCCTCGTCGGGAACCCGATCATGCACCACCTCTTCCTGGGCTACGACCCGACGCCACTCGGGGTGGCCCCCTTCACGCTCGCCACCGACGGGGCCGTAGATGTGGCGGCCACCGATCTGGGCCTCGAGGCGCATCCAGCCGCCAGGGTTCACGTGCTCCCCTGCATAGCCGGCCACGTCGGAGCCGACACGGCGGCTGTGATCCTGGCGACGCGGCCGGGCCAGGCCCCGGGCACCCACCTGGCCGTGGACGTGGGCACAAACGCCGAGATCGTCATGGCCGGAGCCGGGCGCCTGCTGGCCGCATCCAGCCCGACGGGACCGGCATTCGAGGGTGCGCAGGTCAGCTCGGGCCAGCGTGCGACCGTGGGGGCGATCGAGCGGGTCAGGATCGACCCCGGGTCGGGGGAGCCCAGGTACAAGGTCATCGGATGCGACCTCTGGTCCGACGACCCCGGGTTCGCAGCGGAGACGGCCGGCACCGGGGTGACCGGGATCTGCGGGTCGGGGATCATCGAGGTGGTGGCCGAGCTGTGGCTGGCCGGCCTCATGAGCGCCGATGGGGTTATCGGCGGAGCGGGGACCAGCGGCTCGCCCAGGGTCGTGCGGGACGGGCGGACCAACTCGTACCTGCTGCATGACCCCGGGGGCGGGGATGACGGCGCCATCCTCGTCACCCAGGCCGATGTGCGTGCCGTCCAGTTGGCCAAGGCCGCCCTGTACGCCGGCATCAGGCTGCTGATGGACCACCTGGGAGTCGAGTCCGTGGACCGGATCGACCTGGCCGGAGCGTTCGGGAGCCACATCGACACCGTGAGGGCCACAGCCCTGGGGCTCATTCCCGACTGCGACCAGGCCGCGGTCAGGTCGGTGGGCAACGCAGCCGGAGCCGGGGCGGTCATGGCCCTGCTCTCAGGTACCGCACGGTCGGAGGTCCAGGACGCCGTGCGCAGGGTTGAGAAGGTGGAGACTGCCCTGGAGCCCTCGTTCCAGGCCCACTTCGTGGACGCCATGGCCATCCCCCACGCAACGGCCGACTACCCGGAACTGTCGGCGGTCCTGGACCTGCCCCCGCTGGGGGGCGACAGGCACGACGGATCCCGCCCGGACCGTCGCAGGCGCCGTGGCGGGAGGCAGGAGGCGGAACGGTGAGTGAACAGGAGAGGCGGCGGGGCGGCGGCCGGGCAGCCAGGCGGGCGGCCCGTTCGACGGTGTCCGAGGAGCTGAGGCCCTACCTGACCCGCCACATCCCCCCGGTCGAGCTGGTCTCCGACGAGGGCCTGGAGACGATCGAGCACAACGCCGACACCATCCTGGCCGAGGTCGGGATCGACTTCCGCGACTACCCGTCGGCGCTGGCGCTGCTGGCCGAGGCCGGTGCCGACGTCGACAGTGAGCGCGTCCGCTTCCCGAGGGGGATGTGCCGCGAGGTTGTGCGTGCCACGGCCCCCTCTACCTACACGCACCACGCACGAAACCCGGCCAGAAGCGTGGAGGTGGGCGGCGACGCCACGGTCTTCGTGCCCGCCTACGGGTCCCCGTTCGTGTTCGACCTGGACGAGGGGCGCCGCTACGCCACCATCGGCGACTTCACCAACTTCGTGAAGCTGGCCCAGGCCAGCCCCCACATGCACCTGTCGGGCGGGACCGTCGTGGAACCGGTGGACATCCCGGTCTCCAAGCGCCACCTGGACATGGTCTACGCACACCTGCGGTACGCCGACAAGCCGTTCATGGGCTCGGTGACGGCCGCCGAGCGGGCCCAGGACTCGATCGACATGGCGGGCCTGGTGTTCGGCGAGGAGTTCGTGGCCCGGAACACGGTCATGACCAGCCTCATCAACGCCTCGTCGCCGATGGCATGGGACGCCACCATGCTGGGAGCGGCCGAGACATACGCCAGGTCGATGCAGGCCACGATGCTGAGCCCGTTCATCCTGGCAGGGGCCATGGCCCCGGTCACCGTCGCCGGCGTCGCCGCCCAGACACTCGCCGAGGCCCTGGCCGGGATGACGTTCGTGCAGCTGGTGAACCCCGGCGCCCCTATGGTCTTCGGGTCCTTCGCCAGTTCAATGTCGATGCAGACCGGCGCCCCGACTTTCGGGACCCCCGAGCCCGCCCTGGTGCTCTTCACGGTGGCGGCCCTGGCACGCCGGCTGGGGGTGCCCTTCCGGTCGGGCGGCAACCTGTGTGCCTCCAAGCTCCCCGATTCCCAGGCGGCGTCCGAGAGCATGGCCACCTTCATCCCGGCCCTCCTGGCCGGGGTCAACTTCATGCTCCACGCCGCGGGCTGGATGGAGGGGGGCCTGACGATGGGCTACGAGAAGTTCGTGATGGACGCCGACCAGTGCGGCCTGGCCTCACGGCTGTTGGCAGGGGTGGACCTGTCGAGCGACGGACAGGCCATGGACGCCATCTTCGAGGTCGGACCGGGCCAGCACTTCCTGGGCGCCGCCCACACCCTGGCCAACTTCGAGAACGCCTTCGCCAGGTCGGAGGTGGCCAACAACGACTCCTTCGAGCAGTGGCAGGAGGAGGGTGGCCTGGACGCCGCGCAGCGGGCCAACGGGATCTGGAAGCGGATGCTCGACGACTACCAGGACCCGGGCCTGGACCCCGCGGTGGACGGGGCCCTGCTGGAGTTCACCGCCCGCAGGGCCGCGGAGCTTCACGACTCCTTCGGGTAGTTCCCTCGGGCAGCTCCGTGGAACCCGGGCCGGCCGGCTCTGCCCTGGATCCCACATCGTGGATCCAGGTCCCGGACTGTGGTTGGAAGCGCCGGGGTGGAAGTAGGCTCCCGCCGGATCAGAACAGCCGGGGGCACGCCGCCTCCGCCCGAACCGGAACCAAACAGGAGCGAGAGGACAATGTCGTTCCCCTCCGATCTGGAGATTGCACGCGGTGCCGACCTGCGCCCGCTGGCCGACGTGGCCGCCGACGCCGGAATCCCAGACAACATGCTCGAGCCCTACGGCCACGGGGTGGCCAAGGTGGACCTGGCGGCCATCGGGGCCATGGCCGACCGCCCCAGGGCCAGGTACGTGGTCGTGTCCGCCATCACGCCCACCCCCCTGGGGGAGGGCAAGACCACCACCACGGTGGGCCTGGGCCAGGGGTTCTCCCACATCGGGAAGCGGGCCACCATCGCCATCAGGCAGCCGTCCATGGGGCCCACCTTCGGGATCAAGGGGGGTGCGGCCGGGGGCGGCTGGTCACAGGTGGTGCCGATGGAGCTCTTCAACCTCCACCTGACCGGCGACATGCACGCGGTGACGGCGGCCCACAACATGTGCTCGGCGATGCTCGACGCCCACCTGTTCCACGGCAACGACCTGGGGATCGACATCCACAACATCTCCTGGCGCCGGGTCATGGATGTCAACGAACGCGCCCTGCGCCACGTCGTGGTGGGCCTCGGCGGCCGTCTCGACGGCATCCCCCGCGAGACGGGCTTCGACATCACGGCCGCCTCCGAGGTAATGGCGGCGCTGTCCCTGTGCACCTCCCTGGCCGACCTGCGCGCCCGCATGGGCCGGATCGTGGTCGGATACGACCGGGGCGGCACGCCGGTCACCGCCGAGGACCTGAAGGTGGCCGGCGCCATGACCGTGATCCTGAAGGAGGCCATCAAGCCGAACCTGATGCAGACCCTCGAGGGCACACCGGCCCTGGTGCACTGCGGGCCGTTCGGCAACATCGCCACCGGCAACTCGTCGATCGTGGCCGACCAGATCGGGGTGCGCACCGGCGACTACCTGCTGACCGAGGCCGGGTTCGGTGCCGACATGGGCGGGGAGCGCTTCTTCAACATCAAGTGCAGGTACTCGGGGCTGGCACCGGACGCAGCCGTGCTGGTGGCGACGGTCCGGGGGCTGAAGGCCCACTCCGGCAACCACCGGATCGTGGCCGGACGACCCCTGCCCGAGGCCCTGCTGGCAGAGAACCCGGATGAGGTCCACACCGGGGGTGACAACCTGCGCAAGCAGCTGGAGAACATGGCCCTGCACGGCGTCTCCCCCGTGGTGGCCATCAACGTGTTCCCAGGTGACCACGATGCCGACATCGACGCGATCCGCGAGATCGCCGCCGAGTACGGAGCCCGGGCCGCGGCCACAACGCACTTCGCCGACGGCGGGGCAGGGGCAGCGGAACTGGCCGAGGCCGTGGCCGAGGCCTGCCAGGAGCCCAGCGACTTCAAGGTGCTCTACCCGGACGAGATGCCCCTGCGCGACAAGGTCAGGACGGTGGCGGAGAGGGTCTACGGCGCCGACGGGGTTGACTTCTCGGCGGCCGCCGACAAGCAGCTCGACAAGTACGAGGCCGACGGGCTGGGCCACCTCCCGGTCTGCATAGCCAAGACCCACCTGTCCATCTCTTCTGACCCCTCCCTGAAGGGGGCACCACGCGGGTGGAGGCTCCCGGTCCGCGAGGTGCGTGCCTCCGTCGGAGCTGGCTTCGTCTACCCGATCTGCGGCGACATGAGGACCATGCCCGGGCTCGGGAGGAACCCTGCGGCAGCCCACATCGATATCGACGACGACGGTCAGATCGTGGGCCTGAGTTGACCACAGCTGAACCGGCACAGGCCCCCAGGAGGGCCAACGGCAGGCGCCTCCCGGTGCCGCCGCGGAGCGACCGGGAGGCGCACAGACGGCTCGTCGACGACATGACCTTCGAGCTGATCCCGCTCAAGAACCTGGCCGACCAGGCCGGGTTCCTGCCGGCCGGGGCGACGGTGTCCATGACCTGCTCGCCGGCCAAGACCATCGAGGACACCCTCGACCTCTGCGGGCAGTTCGGCCGGGCGGGCCACCCGACCATCCCCCACCTGGCAGCCAGGATGGTCGAGGACGAGGCCCACGTGGCCCGGATCGTCGGACGCATAGAGGACCTGGGCTGCAGGAAGGTGTTCGTGATCGGCGGCGACTCGGAGCCGCGGGGGCCCTTCAGCGACGCGGCCGGCTTCCTGCGGTCGTTCCTGGACAATGGCCCCGACATCGACGTGGTCGGCATCGGCTCCTACCCGGACGGGCACGGGACCATCCCCGACCAGGCCCTCCTCGACGCCCAGATGGAGAAGCAGGAGCTCATCGCCGAAGCCGGCCTCGAGGGCTACATGTCGACCCAGATGTGCTTCGACCCGCGCAGGATCGGCGACTGGCTGGCAGCCCGTCGGGCGGCCGGGGTGACCCTCCCCTGCCACCTGGGGATCCCGGGAGCCGTAGACCGGACCAAGCTGCTGACCATCTCCATCAGGCTCGGGATCGGACACTCGGCCCGGTACCTGAAGAAGAACAGGTCGTCCGTGATGCGCCTCCTCTCGCCGGGCGGCTACAACGCGAACAAGCTGGTCGGTCCCCTCTCGGCCGTGGCCGGTGAACTGGACATCGCCGGCATCCACTGCTTCACCTTCAACGCCGTCGACACCACTGAGGACTGGCGCCAGAAGACGCTGCGCCGCCTTGCCGGCTGAACCCGGCCCGGCTGGCCGTCGGGACGGCCGCGTCGGCGAGACTGGACGTCTATGGACGCCGGACCCTCCTGGAACCCGCTGGACCCCGACTTCCTGGTCAACCCGTACCCCCACTACGCGCGCCTGCGCGCCGAGGACCCGGTGCACCGCACGCCCCTCGGCCCACTGGTCGTCACCCGCTACGACGACGCCTGGCAGGTGCTTAGGGATCCGACCACCTCGGTGAGGCGCTTCGACGGAAGCGGCGAGATGCCCGAGCACATGCTGGCCCTCGAGAGGCGGCGGGCCGAACGGGCCCCGTCCATCCTGGGCCTGGACCCGCCCGACCACACCAGGCTCCGGAAGCTGGTGCAGCGCACCTTCACGCCGCGTGCCGTGGGCAGGATGAGGACCCAGACCGAGGCGATCGTGGAGGACCTCCTCGACGACCTCGCAGGAAGGGACCACATCGACATGATCGCGGACTACGCGTTCGTCGTGCCGTTCACCGTGATCCACCGGATGCTGGGCCTCCCCGACGCCGACATGGCCAGGATGCGGGCCTGGTCGGGGGCGCTGACCCGGACCCTCGAGCCCTTCATGACGCCGGAGCAGGCTGAGGCCGCGGTGGCGGCCGGGGAGAGGATGGACTCCTACCTCCTGGACGCCATCGAGTGGAAGCGCCGCGACCCGGCCGACGACCTGCTCACGGACCTCATCCAGGTCGAGGAGGAGGGCGACCGCCTCGACGGCGACGAACTGCTGTCGATGGTCGGGCTGCTCTTCGTGGCGGGCCACGAGACGACCGTCAACCTCATCGGCAACGGCACCCACGCCCTGCTCCGCCATCCCGAGCAGCTGGAGCTGGTCCGCTCCGGCCAGGTGGACGACGAGACCGCTACCGAGGAACTGCTCCGCTTCGACAGCCCGGTGCAGACCTCTGGTCGGCGCCTGACCCGTGACACGGTGGTCGGAGGCGTGGAGGTGGCCGCCGACGAGATGGTCCTCACGGCGCTCGGAAGTGCCAACCGGGACCCGGCCTTTTGGGGCCACAGCGCCGACCAGCTGGACGTCACCCGCTCCGACGCGGCCAGGCACGTGTCGTTCGGAAGCGGCATCCACCACTGCCTGGGTGCAGCCCTGGCCAGGATGGAGGGCGAGGTCGCCATTACCCGCCTGGTCCGGCGGTTCCCCGACCTGGCTCTGGCGGCCGAGCCCACCTACAACGCCCGCATCATCCTCCGCGGGCGCGAGACCTTCCCGGTCAGCCTCGGGAGGGCCGCCTGAGCATCGCCGGCTCGGGCCGGTCCGCGACCGCTGTCCTGACCTCGGGACCCGACGGGCAGGCCAGGGCGCAGAACACCGCTCCTGCCAGGGCCGTCACGGCCATGAACGCCCAGGCCCGGCCGAACGCAGCCAGTGGACCCGCTGACAGTGCCCCGCGGAACACGGCCACCGCGATCGCCACACCTGCGGCGAAGCCCACCTGCGAGGTGGTCCGAAGCGTGGCGCTGGCAGTGGCGAACCGGTTGGGCGGAACCTCCTTCAGTCCCAGCGAGGCGAAGGTGGCGAACGAGCACGCCACAGCCACCCCCAGAACCAGCGACGAGGGCAGCAGGGTGGCCACGTAGTTCGACTCGGGACCGACGCTGGCCAGCAGCCACGCCGGCGACGCCGCCGCAGCCAGGCAGCCCAGGACCAGCAGGTTCCTGTGACCCACACGGTCGGCCACGGACCCGACGGGTCCGCCGATGAGCGCGGCCAGGGCGGGTCCCGGTACGACGCCGAAGCCGGCCGCCAGCACCGACCACCCCCAGAGCTCCTGGAGCAGCAACGTGTTGAACAGGACGATGGCGATGAACGAGGTGGTGAAGAAGACCTGGCCGGCCGAGGCGGACCAGAAGGAGCGGTACCTGAACAGGCTCAGGTCCAGCAGAGGCCGCGGGTGGGTGGTCGAGCGCACCATGAGGACCCCGACGAAGAAGAGGCCGGTTGCCGCCGCAGCCACCGTCGCTCCTGAGCGGTAGCCCCACTCCCCGCCCTGGACCACGGCCAGGAGCACCAGCGCCACGCCGAACGTCCCCGCCGGCACCCCCAGCAGGTCGAAGCGCCCACCGGCGTCCGGGTCGCGGGACTCATGCACGAACCGGGGAGTCAGCACGATGATGAGCAGGCCCACCGGCACGTTCACGAAGAAGACCCAGCGCCACGACAGGGCGTCGATCAGGACGGCGCCCAGGGACGGGCCGATCGCCGCGCCCAGGGCCGCCGAGGCGCCCCACACCCCGATCACCGTGGAGTGCCGGTCGGCCGGGAACTCGGGTAGCACCATCGAGAGGGACGCCGGGCTGAGGATGGAGCCGCCGACGCCCTGGAGCACCCGGGCGGCGATCAGCCAACCGGTCCCGGCCGCCAAGCCCGAGGCCAGCGAGCCCACCACGAACACCGCCACGCCGACGATGAAGAGGCGTCGCCTGCCCTTCTGGTCGGCCAGCCTGCCGGCCAGCAGCAGAAAGGCCCCGACGGCCACCGCATAACCGGAGAGCACCCAGGAGAGCCCGGCCTCGGTGGCACCCAGGTCCCGCCGGATGGACGGGAAGGCCACGTTCACGATCGAGATGTCGATGACCGTGAGCAGGGCGGCCAGGGTTGAGACTGCCAGGGCGATCCACGCCCGCCGGTCGACCGGCGACCGCCCCGACCCGTCCATCCCGACGACGCTAGGGGCGCCGGACACACCCCGACCAACCCGGCCACGAGGCCGGGTCACCGGGGCCGGGCGGCCCGGCGGGGTCACCCCCGTCGGGCCGCCCGGTCCACCCGGAGAGGTGGGCGTCTACTCGCCGCCCGGGTTCAACTTGACGGTGGTACGCCGCCAGTTCTTGCCTGTGGTGTCCATCCCCCGGCCCTTCAGGCTGTCGAGGGCGGCATCGGCGTACTCGGTGGTGTAGGCCCCCGAGTCAGGCGCCGAGGCCAGGATCGCCTCGCTGGTGGCGACGCCGATGGTCTGGTCCCAGAGGTCCTTGTCCATCATGCCCACGCCTCCCGGCGACGGCCAGATGAGGCCGTTGATCTCGTTCATCTGCCAGGTCTGGTGGGAGGCCCCCAGGGCCGAGCCGTTGGCCAATACGATGTCGACGCAGCTGCCGCTGTTGTCGCGGCAGTAGGCCCAGCCCTCCAGAGAGCCGGCCACGAAGCGCCTGGTGACGTCGCGGTAGCCCTCGTCGTTGGCCAGCCTGGCCCCGTCCGCCCAGATGGCGTCCTGGAGCATGGCGGTGCCGACGTCATTCCAGTCGATTACCGACAGGTCCGCCTCGGTGTAGAGGGCCCCCGTCGCCGGGTTGGTCGCCTCCAGCACCTGTGCGTACTCGTTGTAGATCATGGCCTGGGCGGCGTCTATCTCACCGGTCAGCAGGGCCAGCATGTCGAAGCTCTGCTGCACCAACTCGTAGTCGGAACTCGGGTCCAGGCCCGCCTTCCGGGAACCTGCCAGCAACTCGAACTCGTTGCCCCAGCCCCAGTTGCCCACGACCTTGCCTGCCAGGTCGGCCGGCTGATCGATGCCGGAATCCGCCCAGGAGACCTGGAGGGTTCCGGAGCGCTGGAAGACCTGGGCCACGTTGACGATGTCCATGCCCTCCTCACGGGACACGAGCGCCTTGGGCACCCACGAGACCGCGAAGTCGGTCGCACCCGAAGCCAGCTGCTGCTGGGGCACGATGTCCACGCCACCCTCACGGATGGTGACGTCCAGGCAGTACTTGTCGTATATGCCCTGGTCGACGGCGGCGAAGTAGCCGGCGAACTGCGCCTGGGTGACCCACTGCAGCTGCAAGCTGACCTGGTCCCTCGAATCGCAGTCCCCGGTCCCCACAGCAGCGTCGTCCGAGCCACAGGCCGAGGCCACGATGGTCATCGCCACCACCAGCCCCATGATTCGGGTTGTCCATGGTCTGTTCATGTTTCCCTCCCGGGTTTCTTGTTGGACTCACCACCCCCCGCCACGAGGCGCCAGGGCATGCTGACACGCTCGACCAGCAGGGCTGCAGCGAACAGGGCCAGGCCGACGGCCGAGGCGACCGCTATGGCGGCCCATGCCACGTCGTACCTTGCGAATCCGGCGCTCGAGGTGATCACGTTGCCGATGCGGTCCTGCGGACCACCGAAGTACTCGGCGACGATCGCCGCTATCACCGACAGCGGGGCGACCACCCTCAGGGCGTTGGCGAAGAAGGGCAGGGCGTTGGGAATGCGCACCTCGCGGAGGATGGTCCACTCGCCTGCCGCATAGGACCTCATCAGCTCGATCTCGTCCGGGTGCACCTCGGTCAGCCCCTTGGCAGTGTTGATGAAGACCGGGAAGAACACGACGGCTATCACCACCGCCTGGTTGCTGACCGTCCCTGTAATGCCGAACCAGGCGTTGAAGATGGGGGCCAGGGCCACAATCGGCGTTGCGTTCACCGCCACCGCCAGCGGCGTGAGGCCCTCGTTCAGCGTCCTGAAGCGGGTCGTGACCAGGGCCAGGGCGATTCCGGCCAGGATCCCCAGCAGTAGCCCGCTGACCGCTATCCGGCCCGTCTCCCAGCCGGCGTGGCGCAGCATCGGCCACTTGTCGACCAGCTCCGAGCCGATCGACGAAGGGGTCGGCAGGAGGAACTGGCGGATCCTGAAGAGGCGGACCACGGCCTCCCAGAGCAGCAGGCCCGCCACCCCCACGAAGAGGGCCGGGCCGAGGGCCCTGATGCGGTCGGCGTTCAGGGTCCGGCTCACACGGCCCCCTCCACCGCCCGCAGGGCCTCCCTTATCTCGGTGGCAGTGCTGAAGAACTCCGGGTCCTCACGCGTGTCGGGGGTCCGCTCTCCGAGGCCCACCTCGATCACCGAGTGGATCCTCCCCGGACGCGGCGAGAGCACCACCACCCTGCTGGAGAGGAACGCTGACTCCGGAATCGAGTGGGTGACGAACACGACCGTCGTGCCCGTCTCGCGCCAGATGCGCAGCAACTCCCCCTGCATGTGCTCGCGGGTCATCTCGTCGAGCGCCCCGAAGGGCTCGTCCATCAGGAGCAGGCGTGGCGAGAAGGAGAGGGCGCGGGCGATTGACACCCGCTGCTGCATCCCTCCGGAGAGCTGTCGCGGGTAGTGGTCGCCGAAGTCGTCCAGTTTGACCAGCCGCAGCATCTCGGCAGCCCTGTCCGCCCGATCGGACATGGACCAGCCGTGCAGTTCCAGGGGCAGCTCGATGTTGGCCCTCACGCGCCGCCAGTCGAAGAGCCCGGCGTGCTGGAAGACCATGCCGTAGTCCTGGTCCATGCGCGCCTGGTGGGCGTGCTTGCCGAACACCGAGATTCCCCCGGAGGTGGGGGTCAACAGGTCGCCGACGAGGCGAAGCAGCGTCGACTTGCCGCAGCCTGACGGGCCGATGAGCGACACGAACTCACCGGCCTCGATCCGCAGGTCGATCCCGTCCAGGGCCGCCACCTCGTCGGTGCCCCCCTCGTTGAAGACCTTGCCCACGTTGTCGACGACCACAGCCGGATCGCCCACCGCTGCGCCACCCACCTCCCCACAGGAGACGCTCACGCCGACACCGCCTCGGTCCTGCGCAGCACCAACCTCTCGACAAGGGTCACGAGGCCGAACACCACCAGACCCAGGAAGGCCGCCCCCACCACCGAGGCGTAGAGGCGCTCTGGCCAGACGGCGTAGCGCTGGGCGTACTCCAGGATGGCCCTTCCCAGCCCGGTCTTGGTCCCGATTGATATCTCCCCGACGATCGCTCCCACGACGCTGAGGGTGGCGGCCAGCTTGAACGCCGGGAACAGGTAGGGCCTGGCTGCCGGTAGGCGCAGCTTGAACAGCGTGGTCCGCCACGGTGCCGCATAGGAGCGCATCAGCTCCACGTGCGCAGAGTCGGGTGACTGGAGGCCCCGAAGGGCGCTGACCGCCACGGGGAAGAAGGTCAGGTAGGTGGAGATGACGGCGATGCTGGCGATGTCGGGCAGGCCCTGCTGGCGGCCCCACGTCACCACGATCGGCGCCAGGGCGATCAGGGGGACGGTCTGGGATACGTTGATCCAGGGCAACAGGCCCCGCTCGGCCACGCGCCACCGCAACATCAGGACGGCCAGGCCCAGGCCGATGGCCGATCCCAGGAAGAAGCCGATGGCGGCCTCCTGGAGCGTGAACCAGGCCTTCTTCAGGAGGAAGGCCGTGAGGGGCAGGGTGTTGCGCCCGTCTCGGACGTCGGCGAACAGCTCGCCGGCGATGTCGACGGCATGGGGCATGATCACGTCGTCGGTGGACACCGGAAGGGCCACCTCGGTGC
Organism: uncultured Candidatus Nemicrothrix sp.; assembly: GCA_964344855.1. Taxonomy (GTDB): domain Bacteria; phylum Actinomycetota; class Acidimicrobiia; order Acidimicrobiales; family MedAcidi-G1; genus UBA3125. The sequence goes on along the minus strand of CAYFOV010000004.1, from coordinate 110,142 downwards.
CGGGCCAGGTGTCGCCGGCCTGCTGGCCTGCCCACTTGTAGCCCTCCCAGACCCCGACCACCAACAGGACCATGAGCGCGGCCGTGGCGACCGTGCGCAGGGCCGCCGGGACCCCGGTCGGAACCCGGCTCACGGGACCGTCACCCACTCCACGCCGGCCATCGTCACCGCAGTGCCGGGATGACCCGCTGGCCGTACGCGCCCAGGGTCTCGTCCTGCTGGTCGTGCATCAGGTAGACGGCGAACTGGTCGACCCCCAGGTCCCTCAGCTCCTCGAGTCGCTGGATGTGGGCCTCTTCGGGACCCAGGATGCAGAACCGGTCGATGATCTCGTCGGGCACGAACTCGGTGTGCTCGGCTCCGGCCCTGCCGTGCTCCGAGTAGTCGTACCCCCTGCGGCCCTCGATGTAGTCGGTCAGGGCGGCAGGCACCGGCGATCCGTCGACCCCGTACCTCTGGACCAGGTCGGCCACGTGGTTGCCCACCATGCCCCCGAACCACCTGACCTGGTCGCGCTGGTGGGCCAGGTCGTCTCCCACGTAGGCCGGGGCGACGACGCAGATGTAGATGTCATCGGGGTCCCTGCCGGCCTCCTCCGCGGCGGCCCTGACCGCCCCGATGGTCCAGGCGGCGATCTGCGGGTCGGCCAGCTGCAGCACGAAGCCGTCGGCCACCCGCCCGCACAGCGCCAGGGCCTTCGGCCCGTAGCCGGCCATCCACATCGGAAGCGAACCACCGGTACGCCAGGGGAACGAGAGCGGGGTGCCGTGGAAGTCAACCTCGTGCCCCTCGGCCAGGCCCCTGATGACGGCCATCGACTCCTCGAGCGTCGCCAGGGTGCAGGGCCTGTTGCCGATGACCCGCATGGCGGAGTCGCCCCTGCCGATGGCGCACACGGTCCGCTCCCCGAACATGTCGTTGAGCGTGGCGAACACCGACGCCGTGACCGTCCAGTCCCGGGTCCCCGGGTTGGTCACCATGGGGCCTACCACCATCTTGTCGGTGGCCTCCAGCATCCTGGCGTGGATCACGTAGGGCTCCTGCCACAGGACGTGGCTGTCGAACGTGTAGGCGTACGAGAAGCCGAGGGTCTCGGCCCGCCTGGCCAGGTCCACGACGCGTCCCGCCGGTGGGTCGGTCTGCAGCACCACCCCGAACTCCATCATCTTCCCCCTTCCCACGACAGCGTCGTCGTGTCCCCTCTGGCTACCCGTCCTCGGCTCCTGTTGCCTGTCCCGCCCGGCTCTCCTCAGTCGTTCCTGGGGAAGCCCAGGTCAACGCTGCTGGTCGACGGATCCGGCCAGCGGCTGGTGACCACCTTGGGTCGGGTGTAGAACCTGAGCCCCTCGGGGCCGTACATGGTCGTGTCTCCGAACAGGGAGTCGTTCCAGCCGCCGAAGGAGTGGTACCCGACTGGAACCGGGATGGGCACGTTTATCCCCACCATGCCGGCCTCGACGTCGGCCTGGAACTGCCTGGCCGCCCCGCCGTCGCGGGTGAAGATGGCGGCACCGTTGCCGTACGGGTTGTCGGCGATGAGCTGCACCGCCTCGCCGTAGCTGTCGGACCTCACGACCGAGAGCACGGGCCCGAAGACCTCGTCCCGGTACACGGACATGGAGGGCGTCACCCGGTCCAGCAGGGAGACCCCCAGGAAGAAGCCGCCTCCCTCGAAGACGCTCTCACGGCCGTCCACGACCACCTCGGCCCCCTCGGCCTCGCCAGAGCCGACGTAGCCGGCGACACGGTCCCTGTGCTCGGCCGTGATCAACGGACCCATCTCCGAGGCCGGGTCGTCACCGGGCCCGACCACCAGCTTCTCCATACGGACCTTGATGGCCTCGACCAACTGGTCTGCTATCCCGCCGACGGCCACCACCACGGACACCGCCATGCAGCGCTCGCCGGCGGACCCGTAGGCAGCCGAGACCGCTGCGTCGGCCGCCAGGCCCAGGTCGGCGTCGGGCAGGACGACCATGTGGTTCTTGGCGCCTCCCAGGGCCTGGACCCGCTTGCCGTTGGCCGTGCCGGTGGCATAGACGTACCGGGCGATCGGCGTTGAGCCCACGAAGCTGACCGCCCCGACATCCGGGTGCTCCAGCAGCCTGTCCACGGCCTCCCTGTCGCCGTTGACCATGTTGACCACCCCCGGGGGGAAGCCGGCCTCCTGGGCCAGCTCCACGACAAGGCGGGGGGCGGAGGGGTTCCTCTCGGAAGGCTTCAGGATGAAGGTGTTTCCGCAGGCCACGGCGTTGGGGAGCATCCACAGGGGGACCATGGCCGGGAAGTTGAACGGGGTGATCCCTGCGCAGACCCCGACCGGCTGGCGGACCGTGTAGACGTCGACCCCGCCGGAGGCCTGCTCGCTGTAGCGACCCTCGAGGGTCTGTGCGAACCCGCAGGCAAACTCGATGTTCTCGATGCCTCGCGCTACCTCGCCACGGGCGTCGTCGGCCACCTTGCCGTGCTCGGCGGTGAGCCGGCGCGCTATCTCGTCGGCGTGTTCCACAACCAGGTTGCGGAACTCGTAGAGCAGCTTCGTACGCCTGGCTATGGATGCCTGCCGCCAGGAGGCGAAGGCCTCCCTGGCCGAGGCCACGGCAGCGTCGACCTCGGCCACCGAGGCCAGGTCCACCCGGCCGGTCTGCTCACCCGTGGCCGGGTTGAAGACCGGCCCGCTCCGGCCTGAGCCTGAGACGACCGACCCGCCGTCGATCAGGTGCTGGATCTGCTGCATGGCTCCCCCTGGAGCTGTTGTGGTCGGTCGGCCTGGTCCCCGACGTGTGGCGACCCGGATCAGACGAGGTAGGACGAGAGGCCGCGACGCAGGTAGGAGCCGTCGCCCTTTGCCCCGTGGTAGGCGCCGTCCGAGATGAGCACCCTGCCCTTGGACATCACCGTGTCCACCTGTCCGTCGATCTGGACACCCTCGTATGCCGAGTAGTCCATGCTCATGTGGTGCGTGTCGACCGAGAGGGTCGTAGAGCCCTGCGGGTCGTAGAGCACGATGTCGGCGTCGGAGCCCGGGGCGATGACGCCCTTCTGCGGGTACAGCCCGAACATCCGGGCCGGCGTGGTGGAGCAGGTCTCCACCCAGCGCTCCAGCGAGAGCTCGCCCATGACAACCCCCTGGTAGATGAGGTCCATGCGGTGCTCGACGCCGCCGATGCCGTTGGGTATGGCCCTGAAGTCGTCCAGGCCCAGCTCCTTTTGGTCCTTCATGCAGAAGGGGCAGTGGTCGGTAGACACCACCGCCAGGTCGTTGGTGCGCAGGCCCCTCCAGAGGTCGGTGTGGTGGGTGTGCTCCTTGGTGCGCAGGGGGGGCGAGCACACGTAGCCGGCTCCGGCGAAGCCCGGCAGCCCCAGGTGGTCCTCCAGGTTCAGGTACAGGTACTGGGGGCAGGTCTCCGCGAACACGTTGTGGCCCTCGTTGCGGGCGGCCGCCACGGCCTCCAGGGCCTCGCTGGCCGAGAGGTGCACGAAGTAGACGGGCGCCCCGGCCACCAGCGCCAACTGGATGGCCCGGTTGGTGGCCTCACCCTCCAGCGCCGGCGGCCTGGTGATGCCGTGGTAGACGGGAGCGGTCTGGCCGCGGGCGGCGGCCTGCTCGGCCAGCACGTCTATGGCTATGCCGTTCTCGGCGTGCATGCAGATGAGGCCTCCGTTGTCGGACGCCTTCTGCATGGCACGCAGGATCTGGCCGTCGTCGCTGTAGAAGACCCCCGGGTAGGCCATGAACAACTTGAAGCTGGTGATGCCCTCGGCTACGAGGTTGTCCATCTCCTTCAGGGCGGCCTCATCCACTCCGCCCATGATCATGTGGAAGGCGTAGTCGATGGCGCACTCGCCCTCGGCCTTGGAGAACCACTCGTCGAGGCACTCCCTCACGTTCTCGCCGTCGCGCTGGACGGCGAAATCGATGATCGTCGTCGTGCCCCCCCAGGCGGCAGCCCTGGTCCCTATCTCGAAGGTGTCGGACGCGAAGGTCCCACCGAAGGGCAATTCCATGTGGGTGTGGGCGTCGATACCGCCGGGCACCACGTACCTACCGGTGGCGTCGATGACCATGTCCGCGCCCGAGGCGGCCGAGGCGGCCGCGTCGCTGCCGGGTTGCAGAACCGCCGAGATGGTCTTGCCGTCGACCAGCACGTCGGCGGCGTGCCGTCCGGTGGCTCCAACGACCGTTCCGTTCGCTATGAGGGTCGTCATGTCGTTCCTCCTGTCCTCCTGGCTGTCCGCGCCACGGTCGTACGGTCGCGCCCCGCCTCGTTCATCCCGCCTCCGTATCCAACGACCGTAGGGCCTCGGCGATGATCCTGCCTCCCTCGTCGACCTCGTCGGCCGTGACGGTGAGAGGCGGTGCGATCCTCAGGACGTTCCCGTACAGACCACCCTTGCCGATCAGCAGGCCACGTGCACGGGTTGCCTCCATCAGGCCCGCCGCCGCATCGGGATCCGGCTCGTCCGTACCCGGCCGCACCATCTCCAGCGCCCTCATGAGGCCCCTTCCCCGCAGCTCGCCGACGCCGGAGGCCGCATCCGCCGCCCCGCGCAGGTGCCCCTCCAGCCGGCTGCCCATCCGGCTGGCGTTGCCCTGGGTGTCGTTGTCGAGCATGTACCTGATGGTTGCCAGCGCCCCGGCACTGCTCAGCGGGTTGCCGCCGAAGGTGGACAGGGAGTTGGCAGGCAGGCAGTCCATAACGTCGGCCCTGGCAACCACGCCGCCGAGGGACAGGCCGTTGCCCACGCCCTTTGCGAAGGTCAGCATGTCGGGCACGACGCCGTGGGCCTGATAGCCCCAGAAGTGGTCGCCGGTGCGGCCCCAGCCGGTCTGCACCTCGTCGGATATGAACAGCACGCCCCGGTTGTCGAGCTCCTTCTTCATGGCCCCGAAGAAGCCGTCGGGTGGGACGGCGAAGCCCCCGACGCCCTGGATCGGCTCGGCCACCATGGCCGCCACGTCACCCGAGGTCATCATGTCGAACACCTGGACCAGGTCGTCCACGCAGGCCTCGGTGTAGGCGTCGTCGTCCAGGTGCCTGAAGGGGCTGCGCATCCGGTAGCCGCCCTGCACGTAGTTGACCGACAGCCCGCTGAGGCTGGTCGGCGACCAGGAGCGTTGGGACGTTATGGCGATCGTGCTGAACGACCTGCCGTGGTAGCTGTTGCGCAGGGCCAGGATCTGGTTGGACCGTCGGTAGCAGGTGGCCAGCAGGAGGGCGGCGTCGTTGGCCTCTGTGCCCGAGGTCGTGAAGAAGACCCGGGCGTCGGGGATTCCCGAGAGGTCGGCCACCAGTTCCGCCAGCTCGACCATGGGCTCGGACAGGTACAGGGTCGAGGAGTGGAGCACCCTGGGGGCCTGCTCCTGGATGGCCCTGGTGACCTCGGGGATGTCGTAGCCGAGGCTGGTGGTGAGGATGCCGCCGAAGAAGTCGAGGTAGCAGTTGCCCTCGACGTCGACCACGTGGCGCCCCTCGCCGTGGTCCATTGAGATGGGGGGGTCGTAGTAGAGCGCCAGCCAGGACGGGAGCACCGCCTGGTGGCGTTCGAGGAGCTCGGCGTTGGTGGTCATGGCCTGGTCGTCATGGGCTGGTCGTCATCCGTCGGTCATCGCCGGAAAAGGGGCTCCCCCGTGTCAGGGTGAGACCAGGCCGTCGTACATGTCGGGCCGCCTGTCCCTGTAGAAGGCCCACTGGTTCCGTACCTCGTCCACCTGGTCCATGTCCAGGTCGCGCACGATGAGCTCCTCCTCCCGGTCGGAGCAGACGTCGCCCACGAATTGGCCGCGCGGGTCCACGAAGTAGGTGGTGCCGTAGAAGTCGTTGTCGCCCAGGGGCTCCACACCGACCCGGTTGATGGCCCCCACGAAGTACATGTTGGCCACCGCCGAGGCCGGCTGCTCCAACTGCCACAGGTAGGAGGAGAGGCCACGGCTGGTGGCCGAGGGGTTGAACACCAGCTGGGCGCCGCCCAGGCCCAGGGCCCGCCAGCCCTCCGGGAAGTGCCTGTCGTAGCAGATGTACACACCGACCTTCCCGACCGCCGTCTCAAAGACCGGGTACCCGAGGTTGCCGGGACGGAAGTAGAACTTCTCCCAGAAGCCCTTCACCTGGGGGATGTGGGTCTTGCGGTACTTGCCGAGGTAGGTGCCGTCGGCGTCGATCACCGCCGCCGTGTTGTAGAGCAGGCCCTCCTGTTCCTTCTCGTACATGGGCAGGACCAGCACCATGCCCAACTCGGCGGCCAGCTCGCTGAAGCGCTTCGTGGTCGGTCCGTCGGGGATCGCCTCCGCGTAGTCGTAGTACTCGGCCTCCTGCACCTGGCAGAAGTAGGGACCGTAGAAGAGCTCCTGGAAGCACATGACCCTGGCGCCCTGGGCGGCCGCCTCGCGCAGGTACCGCTCGTGGAGGTCGATCATGGACTCCTTGTCGCCGGTCCAGCCCGTCTGGACCATCGCCGCCCGCACCTCGCTCGCCATTGGGTTCTCCTCCGTGCCCTCGTGCCCGCCGACGGTCCCGACCGCGGCGGTTGCCCTCTGCCGTGTTCTGCGACAGTATTGGCAAACCGTTGTGCATACAATCCCAACTTTGTTACATACAATCTTTTTGACCATGGTGGCCACTCCCCCGACGTCCCAAAGCCCGACGAGATGACCGAGCCGGCGCTGGCCGCCATCACGACCGCTGTCGGCACCGACACCAGGCCGGTCGATATCGCCACCGCGATAGGGAGGCTGATCACCGACGGGACCCTCGCCAGCGGCGATCGCCTCCCGACGGTGAGGGCCCTGGCCCGCAGCATCGACGTCAGCCCCTCGGTCGTGGCGGACGCCTGGCGGCGGCTCCACCATGCCGGCCTGCTGGCCACCTACGGCCGGCGGGGCAGCTTCGTCAGGGCACGCCGCCAGCCCGAGGATCCCGGGCGCTTCTGGCAGGTACCGGTCCACCCCCACACCTACCGGCTGGACCTCAGCACCGGGACCCCCGATCCGGCCCTGCTTCCGCCGCTGGGACCGGCTCTGGCGGCCCTCCACGACGAGCCCCCCGTCTCGAGCTACCTGGACAGACCGACCCTGCCGGACCTTGCCGAGGTGCTCAGGGAGCGCTGGCCCTTCGTCCCCGAGGCCCTCACCGTCGTGGACGGTGCCCTCGACGCCCTGGACCGGATCATCGCCACGGCGGTCAACTTCGGCGACCGGGTTCTCGTGGAGGACCCCGGCTTCCCACCCACCCTCGACATGCTGGAGCTGGCCGGCGCCGAGCTGATCCCTGTTCCGATGGTCAGGGGGGGCCTGGACCCCGATGCCGTCGCCACAGCCCTCGAGGCTGGACCCAGCCTGTTGGTCATGCAGCCACGAGCGCACAACCCGACCGGCTGGAGCCACGACGCCGAGCGCATCGAGCGGCTGGCCGACCTCATTGAGGGGTCCGACCTCATGGTCGTGGAGGACGACCACTCCGGCGACGTCTCCGGAGCCCCGCTGCACAGCCTCGGCCGTCGCCTGCCGGACCGGGTGGTCCACATCAGCAGCTTCTCCAAGGCCTACGGCCCCGACCTGCGCCTCGCTGCGGTGGGAGGGTCCGCACCGGTCATCGAGTCGATGGTCCACCGCCGCCAGCTGGGGCCTGCCTGGAGCAGCCGCCTCCTGCAGGGCGTGCTGCTCCAGCTGCTGACCGACAAGGCCACCGCGGCGGAGGTGGCCGGAGCCGCCGACGAGTACTCACGGCGCCGGTCGGCGATTGTGGAGAACCTGGCCAACCGTGGAGTCGACGTCCCGGGGACCTCAGGGCTGAACCTCTGGCTGGAGGTGGCCGACGAGACCAACGCCCTGGTCTCGCTGTCGGCCAAGGGGGTGGGCGCCGCACCGGGCAGCCCGTTCATGGTCTCGGGGGACCTCGCGGCGCACCTGCGCCTGACAGTGGCCACCGTGGCCGACGGCTTCGACCGCCTGGCCGACGTCCTCGCCGACGCGGCGGCGGTCCCGCCGGGCCACAGGGTCGGAGCCTGAGCGTGCTCCCCGCAGGCGCCGCGGGGCTGCGCTCCAGGCGCTCCTTCCTCGGGGCGGCCGGGCTCACGGGCCTGGCCCTAGCGGCCGGCTGCGCCGGCGGAGCCGACGGCCGACCGGGAACCGGTGGAACACCCGCAGCCGGCCCTGCGCCGACCTCCCGCTCGATACCCGACCCAACCGACTGGCGCATCACCCGCTGGGGGGCCGACCCCTGGGCGCTGGGCTCCTACTCCTACCTGCCGGCGGGGACCTCGGCCACGGCCAGGTCGGCCCTGGCCGGAGCGGTCGGCGACAGGCTGTTCATGGCCGGCGAGGCGACTGACACCGACTACCCCGGCACGGTCCATGGGGCCCTCAACTCCGGCCGGAGGGCCGCCTCGCAGGTCCTGGAGGTGCTGGACGATCCGTCGGTGGTCGTGGTGGGTGCCGGTGCCGCCGGCCTGGGTGCGGCCGGGCTGCTCGCCGCGGCGGGAGCCGATGTGGTGGTGCTGGAGGCCCGCGACAGGATCGGAGGCCGTGTCTGGACCGACGACGTGGCTGGATCCCCGGTGGACCTGGGCGGCTCGTGGATCCACGGTGTGAGGGGCAACCCCCTGGCCGAGATGGCGGCGGAGCTGGGAATCGACCTCGTGCACACCGACTACGAGGACTCCCTGCTGTTCGACATCGACGGCTCGCCGCTGCGCTGGGAGCGGCTGGGCCACATCTACGACGCCGTGGAGGAGGCGGTGCTCTCCAACTCCTCGACACGTGCCATGGGTCCGGAGTTGGCCCCGATCCGGGCCGCCCTGCCACCGGACGAGCGGCGCTGGTTCGACTACGTGGTCACCTCCGAGATCGAGCACTGGTGGCCGGCCGACGTGGACCGATTGGCGATGGCCACGGCCTTCTCGGGAAGGGCCTTCCGTGGCGGCGATGCGGTTCCGACGACCGGCTACCGGCCGATCGTGGACGAGCTGGCCAGGGGCCTGGACATCCGCCTGGACACCGCCGCCTCAAGGGTGGAGCACGGCGGTCCCGGCGTGGTCGTGCGGACTGCCGAAGGTCCCTTCGAGGCCGGAGCGGCCGTCGTGACCGTTCCGCTGGGCGTCCTTCAGGCGGGGCGGATCGCCTTCAGCCCTGAGCTGCCGCACTCGACCGCAGCGGCGGTGGCGAGGCTGGGCATGGGCCTGATGGACAAGGTCGTGCTCAGGTTCCCCGAGGCCTTCTGGGACACAGGCGTCGACCTCATCTCGTACGTCCCGGCCAGAAAGGGCCACTTCGTGGAGTGGTACAACGCCGTGCCATGGACCGGCCAGCCGATCCTGGTCGGGTTCAACGCCGCCAGGGCGGCTGCCGAGATCCAGCGGTGGTCGGACGACGCCATCCTGGAGGCGGCGCTGGGCACCCTCGACGTGATCCACCGCTGACCGCTTCCACCAGCGGCCTCCGACCACCCGTCGGCGGAGGCCGGTCGTGCCGTACCCGTCTACCGGATGGACCACACCCCTGTCCGCGTGGCCGACCACCCGTCGGCGGAGGCCGGTCGTGCCGTACCCCTATCCGTTGCCGTCGCCGCCCCCCGGCAGCGCCTCCGGGAGTTCCTCGGCCTGGATGCGCCTCGGGACGAGGTCGACCTCTCCGGCGGCCGGCAGCTCCTCCGACCCGGCACCCAGGTCTGGGAACCTGCGCATGGTGACCAGCAGGCGCCCGTCGACCGAGCCGACCAGATCGTTGTACGCCCTCACCGCGCTCGCCAGGCCCCTACCGGTCCGGTCGACGTGGCCCAGGACCGTGCCGACCCTGTCGTAGAGCTCCTGGCCCAGGTCGGCTATCTCCCTGGCGTGCTCGCTGACCCTGGCCTCCTGCCAGCCGCGCGCCACGGCCCAGAGCAGGGCCAGGAGGTTCACCGGGGAGGCCAGCAGGACGCGCCTGTCCATGGCCTCCTGCAGGAGCGACCCGTCGGACCTGAGGGCGTCGGAGAGGAATGACTCGCCGGGTACGAACAGCACGACGAACTCGGGAGCTGGCCCTTCGTTCTGCTCCCAGTACCGCTTGCCGGCCAACTGCTTCACGTGGCTCCTCAGCGCCGCGGCGTGCCGGGCCAGGTGGCCCTCGGCCTCCGTCGGGTCGGCTGCCGCCTGGGCATCGAGGTAGGCGTCGAGGGGGACCTTTGAGTCGACCGCCAGGTGTGCGCCGTTGGGAAGGCGGACCATCACATCAGGCCTGCCCCGCGCACCCTCACGGGTCTCTCCTGTGGCCTGTTCGTCGTAGTCACAGTAGGGGGCCATTCCCGACAGCTCGATCACGTTGCGCAGCTGGTTCTCGCCCCAGGCCCCCCGGGCGGTCGGCGAGCGCAGCGCCTCGGAGAGGGTGAGCGTGGTCGACGCCAACTCCGTGATCTGCCGGCCCATCTCGCCGGTCAGCTTCTCCACCGCGCCCTTCTCCTGCTCGTGGGCCGACCGCAGGTCGCCGACGGTCTTGCCGAGCTGCTTCATCTGCTCGCTGAACGGGTCGAGCAGGCCCCTGGTCTGCTCCTGGACGGCGTTCATGCGCTCGGTGGCGAGGGCCAGGAACTGCTCGTTGTTGGCGCGCAGCGCCGAGGTGGCCACCTCACCCACCTGGGCCTTCACCTCGGAGCCGATCATCTGGGCCAGGGCTGCCCCGTCGACGGTCGGCTCCTCTCCCCCCTGCCGGGTGCGGCGCAGGGCCCAGGCCACCGCGGCCAGGGCCACGGCAAGGGAGATGACCGCCACCAGTTCCATTGCCGCGAGGGTACGCACCGGCTGTGACAGGCGCTGGGGATCCCCACCACAGGGGATCCTCCTGGCTGCGGCCGCCGGTCAGGTGGCCCAGCCTGCCGGGTCGATCCGGCAGGCGTAGCCGACCAGGTCTGCTCCGGCCTCCCGCCTCGCGGCGTTGGTCGCCGCCACCTCGGCGAGGCGCTCGACCGCCTCCCGGCCGGTCAGGCCGGCGGAGGCGAAGCCCCCCTGCTCGTCCACCTGGCGGACCCTCAGCGCCCGCGCCACCTCGCCGTCCCAGAACGACAGGTTCATCTCGGTGTCGCCGGTGAACGAGGTGAGCACCAGGTTGGTGGACCCGATCGTGGCCCAGCGGTCGTCCACCACGGCGGTCTTGGAGTGGACGTAGATCTCCTCGTGGCCCCACCCCCTCCGGACGGCAGGGGCCGCCAGGGTGAAGCCGGGCCGCTCTCCGAGGGCCGCCAGCGCCTCGTAGCCGGCTGCGATGCCGGGGTGGACGCGGTAGGCGGCCAACTCCGGCATCGGGTCGCCCGGCACCAGGGCGAACACTGCCACTCCCCTGTCGAGGGCCTCCCCCAGCGCCTCCAGCACGACCCGGCTGAGCAGGATCTGGTCCTCTACGTAGACGTAGTCCCGGGCTGCAGCCACGGCGGCCAGGTACTGCTCGCGCACGCTGTTCTCGCCGTCGGGCAGGTCGGCGTAGAGGCCCGGCTGGATGCTGCGCTGGACCTGGACGGTCGTGTTCCCGGAGGCCGCCGTCCGGGTGGTCGGCGGTGTCAGGTCCCCGGTGGCAGCGGGGGGCCACTCGCCGTGCGGCCGACCCCTCTCGGAGGCGCCGTTCCAGCGCATGACGAAGTTGTCGTGCACGTCGGTGGCGGCCGGCCCCCTGAGCAGGCAGTGCACGTCGTGGATGTTGGCGTAACGGCCGTGCTCGGGCGGCTCGGCGTGGTCCGGGCCGGCCATGGAGCCCCGGCCGATGTTGATGCCCCCCACGAAGGCCACCTCCCCTGACAGCCCTGCGTCGACCAGCCATGCCTTCTGGTGCTGGCAGCGCAACCCTGCCGAGTCCCAGCGGGCCTGCCAGACGGTGTTGCGGGCGGCCAGGAGCGCGGCCGCCGCGGCGTCACCTCCGAAGGTGTCGTGGGCCTCGGCCGCATCGCCCTGCGGATGCCAGAAGAGCACGCGGACATCTACGCCCCGTCCGGCTGCTGCGTCCATGAGGTCGAGGAAGGTCCCGCGCCCACCCGGGAACCTGGCATCCACCTCCACGAAGGCCACGCACACCCAGACCGAGGAGGTTGCAGCCTCCACCGCCTCGGCGATGCGGCCGAATGCCACGGCGCCGTCCACCAGCGGCTGGACCAGGTTCCGGCCGCGTGGGGGGAAGACCGCCGTCGAGGCCGGCGGATACCGGGCCAGGTCGTCGGGGCCGGTGGCCACGGCGGCACGCTACCCGTACTCGGCTGGCCACCCCGCTCAGTCGTCCGGGTACGGTCCGCCGGTGCGCGCTCTTGTGATCGAACACGACGAGTACGGGCCGGTCGAGAGCGTCGGCGACCGCTTCGTCGAGTGCGGCTACGACCTCGAGGTGTTTCGGGTGCTGGAGGACCCCGACGACCCGGTCTCGACCGCCCCCTTCCCCGACCCGGCCGGCTTCGACGCCCTCCTGGTGACGGGCTCGGTGTGGTCGCTGACCGACACCGCCCCCATCGACTCCTGGGTCCACCGCGAGGTGGCGATGGTGAGGACCGCCCACGAAGCCGACACCCCTGTGCTCGGAATGTGCTTCGGGGGCCAGGTGCTCTCGGTTGCACTGGGCGGCAGCGTGCAGCGCCTGGCCAAGCCCGAGTTCGGCTGGCACGACGTCGACATGGTGGGAACGGTGCCGCAACTGGCCGGCGAGTGGTTCCAGTGGCACTACGACGGGTTCACGGTCCCCGGTGGCGCCACGGAACTGGCGGCCAACGGCAACGGACCACAGGCGTTCCGGATCGGCCGCAGCCTCGGGACCCAGTTCCATCCGGCGGTGACCCCCAGGCTGATCGGCGAGTGGCTCGACACCGGGAGCGACGACCTTGTCGCCCATGGCATCGACCCGCAGGCCCTGCTGGCCGGCACCGTCGAGAGGGCCGAAGTGGCCCGCCGACGAGCCGCGGAGCTGGTCGACTGGTTCCTCGACGAGGTGACCGCTTCACCCAACTCCTACATGCACACAGCGACCTGAGCCTTGACAACCAGGTAGTAGGCGAGAGTCGTGGGGAATTGCCCGATGGGCAGCGTCCGTCGGGTTCGTTCTTCGCACCGATGGTGTGGATCAGTACCTGCCCGGGCACCCATGGGCCTCATCGCCGTCTACTCCTGGAAGAGCGGCCGTCTGGCATTCTCCGACTAGGGGCCTGCCTGTGTCCCTACACGTGTGGGCGGGTTCTCGACCCCTGTTGTCCATGCGTGTAGCCAGTTGAGGTCCAATCAGAGAAGTAGGCCGTCGTGACGTAGGGAACGGTCCACCGGCGAAGACGCAGGCCGTCAGCGAATACACCGGTCATGGTCACCGCCTCACCCCAACTCGCTCGCCTTCCGCAACAACCGGACCAGTTCTGCCGTCTCGTGGGGAGTGAGGTCGCCGGCGAGTGGGGCCTCCTCGCCGTTGAAGGCCGGGATGGTCTCGTCCACGACATGCGCCCCATCGGTGGTGAGACCGACCACCACCTTCCTCCTGTCGTCGGGGTTGGTCAGACGCCTGGCGAGGCCCCTTCGCTCGAGTGTGTCGAGAACACCGGTGAGGGTCCCTCCTGTTATCCCGACCTCAGCGGCCAGATCCCTGGATGACTGACTGCCCCGGGACCGCAGCACGATCAGCACGACGAACGCGCTCCAGGACAGCGAGTGGCCGGCCAGGATCCCCCTCTCCATGTTGTTACGCACAGCAGTTGCCGTCCTGACGATGGTCGAGACGGCAGCCAAGGTCCCGAGGTCCAGATCCGATTCCGCAGGACTGTCCATAATCAAGCGCTCAACTCTGAGCAGACCTCCGTCCAGAAGGCAGGGTCTCGTGGCACGCCACGAGACTACTGTTTGGATCCAAACGTCTGAGTCCAGTGGTTATCTGGGCCAGACCGTCCCTTCGAAAGTTGCCCGGCCGACGCCTGCACGGGCCCCGGCTGCCGGCACCCGTCAACCAAGCGACCGTCGGACAGCGCATCCAGTCGGCGTCCAGGTGGCGGAGCCCCTGGACGCTGTCTCCACCTGGTCCGGGCCTCCGCCCTCACCGGCCCTCCGCCTCCCAGCGCCCCAGGATCTCGGCCACCGACGCCTCCCCCAGGGGTCCTCCGAGCCGGTCCACCGACCCCGGCGTGTCGTGGAGGTTGGGTACAACGGCCGGGACGCTCACGGGCCCGGCCCTCGGGTCGTCGACGGTCACCACCGATCCCCTGGCCGCCACCTGGGGGTGGGCCAGGTAGTCGGCCACGGTGTTGACGTGGCCGCAGGGAACGCCGGCCCCCGTGCAGTCCCCGACCACCTGGTCGGCGTCGATAGAGGCCACCCAGTCGGAAACCGTTGCGTTGACCAACTCACGGTTGGCTATCCGGGCGGCGTTCGTGGCGTACCTGTCGTCGTCAAGCAGATCTGTGCGGCCCATGACCTCGGCCAGGCGATCGAACATCCGGTCGTTCGTGCAGGCCACCGTCACCCACCGGTCGTCGCCAGCCAGGTAGTTGTTGTGGGGAACCGACCGGTGGGTCTCGCCGCCCATCCTGTCCCTGCCCTCCCCGGTGGCGGCGAACACCGGGACCAGCTCGTCAACCAGCCGTGCCACGCCGTCGTAGAGGGCCACGTCAACGAGTTGGCCCCGGCCGGTCCGGTCGCGGGCCCGCAGGGCCATGAGCACGCCGATGGCCCCGTACAGGCCGGTCGTGTAGTCGGCCAGCCCGGAGGACCCTGACATGGCCGGGGCTCCCCCGGGCTCGCCCGTCATGTGGGTGAGGCCGGTGAAGGCCTCGGCGATCCTGGCCACGCCGGCTGTCCCGGCCAGGGGTCCCGTCCTGCCGTAGCCGCTGACCGACAGCTGGACCAGCCGGGGGTTCAGACCCCTCAGGTCCTCGTAGCCCAGGCCCCAACGCTCCATGGTCCCGGTCCTGAAGTTTTCCACGAGTACGTCGGCGCAGCCTGCCAGGGAGCGCAGTTGCGCCGCACCCTCCCGGGTGCGCAGGTCCACCTCGACGCTGACCTTGTTCCTGGCGTCGCTTAGCCACCAGTAGGTGTCGCCGGTGGGCCCCTCGGTCCCCAGCCGGCGCATCGGGTCGCCCACCCCGGGCTGCTCCACCTTGACCACCTCGGCCCCAAACTCAGCCAGGATCGTGGCAGCGAACGGCCCGGCCAGGATGGTGGCCGCGTCAACGACCCGGAGGCCGTCGAGGGGCCTCATGCCCCAGCCAACGGTGGATGGCCACATCCAGGCCGGCTACGGCGTTCACGAAGCTGGACTCCACGAGCGCCGACTCCCCTGTCCGCCAGCCTGCGGACCTCGGTGCTGATGGTCGAGAGGTCCTCCTCGTCAGCCACTGTGGCACCTCCTCCTACACCCCGGCGGCGGCGGTCTCGTCGAAGAAGCCACGTGCCTCCAACTCGGCGGCGGCGGCCACACCACTCTCCTGTAGGTGCTCCTCCATCGCCAGACGGGCAGCCTCCGGGTTGCGGCTGCTGATGGCCTCCAGGATCGCCGCGTGGTGGTCCACGGCCCTCTGGTTCCAGCCGTCGGCGAACTCATGGTCGTTGGCGGGAAGAGTCCGTTCGAGGTGGCAGAGCAGCCAGCGGGTGCGCCGGGGTGCAGCCAGGCTGATGATGCGGTGGAAGTCATGGTTCAGCCGCTGCAGGTCGGCATCGCCGTCGCGGGTGAGCCCGGCGTGCACCTCACGGAGCTCCGCCATCTGGTCCTCGTCCAGTGAGGCGGCCGCCATGGCCGCAGCCCGCCCGGAGACCACCCCGAACAACTCGTAGTGGTCGACTATGTCGTCCCGGGTGAGGTGCGCCACCGACGCCCCCCGCCTGGGCATCAGGTCCAGCAGGCCCTCCTGCCCCAGGACCACCAGGGCCTCCCGGATCGGGCTGCGGCTGACGTCGAGGGCCCTTCCGACGGCCTCCTGGTCGACCTTCGTACCGGGCCTCAGCCGCCCGGTGAGGACCAGTTGGCGGATGTAGTCGGCGACCTCGTCGGCAAGCACCCCCCGCTGCCGCGACGATGGTTGGACGGGCGGGTAGGGGTCCTCAAAGCCGGGGGCGGTCACATCGCTCATCGTGGAGATTCCTCCGGTCTCACCGGGGGAGGCCACTCCCGCCAGCATGACCTCCACGTACTAAATACAATATGCATAATAGGGATCGGAGGCAAGGGCTGACCCTGATCCGGGCCCACAGGGCAGGCAGAAAGGAGTACCCGACGGTGGCCAGCAGACCGGTCATAGGCATCACGGGCAGGCGCAAGAAGGGTCGCGAAGTCCTCGGCAACCTGGAGATCCTGGCCGACTTCGATGCTGACCTCTACTACGCCGACTATGCCAACGGGGTGATCGAGGCCGGCGGCCTCCCCGTCCACATCCCGATCGACGTCGACCCGGCGGACCTGGCCGGGGTCCTTGACGGGCTGCTGCTCCCAGGTGGGGCCGACATCGAGCCCGCCCGCTACGGGGCCGACCCAGAGACCGACGACTTCCCGCCGGAGCCGGGGCGGGACGAACAGGAGCTGCGCCTTCTCGACAGTGCCCTCGACCGGGGAATACCCGTGCTTGGGATCTGCCGGGGCCTGCAGGTCGTGAACGTGGCGATGGGCGGCACCCTCCACCAGGATGTGCCTCCCCACGCGGGGTTCGACCGACCGACGACGACCGAGCTGCACACGGTCACATTCCGGCCCAACTCGACCCTCGGACGCATCTACGGGGCGGAGCACCCCGTCAACTCGCTCCACCACCAGACGGTCGACCGGCTGGGCGACAACCTGGTGGCCACCGCCCACTCCGATGACGGCTCTGTCGAGGGCCTTGAGCACGCGGACCTGCCGGTGGTGGCCGTCCAGTGGCACCCCGAGATGCTCCCGACCCGGCCCACCGACCCGGCCTTCGCGTGGCTGGTGGAGACTGCCGCCGAACCGGCCTGACCGTCCCGGCGGAGCGACGCGGATGCTCGCCTGTCACTGCTTCCTCCCGTCGTCCCCGAGGTGGTCGTTTGGGACCAAAGAATCTCCAGCAGTGTAGATTGCCGCCGGACGGGCCACGACCACGGCCTGCAAGGGAGGCGTTGCAATGGCCACACACCACACCCTCATCATCGGCGACAGGCGGGTCGACGCCGAGGCCTCGATCGAGGTCCGCTCCCCGTATGACGGCAGGCTGCTGGGAACCGTCGCCGAGGCCACGACCGCACACATAGACGACGCCGTCGGCGTGGCCACCCGGACCCTGGCCGGCGGGGTGCTGCCGACCCATGAGCGGGCGGCAATCCTGGACCGGCTGGCCGATAGCCTCACGGCCCACCACGAGGAGCTGGCCCAGACCATCTCGGCCGAGGCCGCCAAGCCCATAGCCATTGCCCGGGGAGAGGCCGCCAGGGCGGCCGACACGGCACGCTTCGCGGCTGCGGTCGCCCGCACGATGACCGGCGAACTGATCACCATGGACGCCAGCACCGCCGGGGTCGGCAAGACGGGCTGGGTGAGGAGGGTCCCGATCGGGGTGGTCGGCGCCATCACCCCGTTCAACTTCCCCCTGAACCTGGTCTGCCACAAGGTCACCCCCGCAATCGCTGCCGGCTGCCCGGTGGTGCTGAAGCCGGCCGACAAGACGCCCCTCAGCGCCATCCGGTTGGGTGAGCTGCTCCTGGACGAGTGCGGCCTGCCCCCGGGCTGGCTGAACGTGGTCCCCTGCTACGGGCCGACGGCGGCCCACCTGGCGGAGCATCCCGACGTGGCGATGATCACCTTCACCGGCTCCGCCGCCGTCGGATGGCAGATCCGGGCCAACGCCCCGAGAAAGCGCGTCTCCCTCGAGCTGGGCAACAACTCGCCCGTCGTCATCGAGCCTGACACGGACGTGGCCGCTGCCGCCGCCCGGATCAAGGGCGCCGCCTTCGGCTACACGGGCCAGGTGTGCATCTCCACCCAGCGCATCTACGTGCACGAGAGCATCGCCGAGGAGTTCACCGCCGCGCTGGTGGCCGAGACGGAGTCGCTGGTCGTGGGCGACCCGGCCGACCCGGCCACCGAGGTCTCGGCCCTGATCACCGGCGACGCCACCGACCGGGTGACGGCCTGGGTCGACGAGGCCGTCGACGCCGGAGCCGTGGTCGAGTGCGGCGGCAAGGTGGGCGACGACGGGGTGCTGGCCCCGACGGTGCTCTCCGGGGTCACGCCCGACATGAGGGTCAGCTGCGACGAGGTGTTCGGCCCGGTCGTGGGCGTGGCCGCATACAGCGACTTCGAGGAGGCCCTGGCACTGGCCAACAACACCATCTACGGCCTGCACGCCGCCGTGTTCACCAACCACGTCGGCAGGGCGCTGAGGGCGGCCGAGGTGCTGGACTTCGCCGGGGTGCTGGTCAACGAGGTGCCCACCTGGAGGGCCGACCACATGCCCTACGGCGGGATCCACGAGTCGGGCAACACCCGCGAGGGACCCGTGTACGCGGTCAACGAGATGACCGAGGAACGCCTCATCGTCATCCAGGCCTGAACCCCTCCGGCGGCCGCGTTCCGGCCGGTGACCTGCGAAAGTGACCTTCTCCCCTAGGTGCTCCTGACGTTCGCCCCTCCCCGGTGCACGGCCCCGATCACATAGTTGGGGTGACAACCACTGCCCAGTTGGAGGGCGCGGCACCACGAAGGGAGGCAGGTACGTGCACTTCCGTCTCCGACGGCGGCATCCGGCAGCCATTCTGGTCGCCTTCGCCCTGATGGTGATCACTGTCGGACCGGCTGCGGCCGACACGTCGACCATCTCCGTCACGGTTGCCACCGGTGCACTGACCATCAGCACGGGTGACATCAACTTCGGCCAGTTCACGCTGGACGGGACCGACAAGGCTGCCGAGGCCACCCCCACCTGGACCGCGCTCGACGCCCGGGGCAGCGGCCTCGGCTGGAACCTGACGATCGCCTCCACCGACCTGACCGTTGCGGGCAGCCCGGACCTGATTATCGACATCTCCGAGCCCGACCAGGAGCTCAGGATCCGCCTCGCTGACTCGTGGATCACGACCATCGCCGGCAACGACCGGCCGACTACGCGTGTCGCCACCAGCACCGCAGTCCCATCCGGCGGACCGTCCGCACTCAAGGTGGTCAGCGCAGCAGTCGGAACCGGTATGGGCACCTACCTGCTGTCTCCCAGCCTGACCCTCGGGATCCCAGCTGAGCAGCACCATGGGGACTACAGCGGGATGGCCCTGGTCACGATCTCCTCGGCCCCGTAGGGCCGCAGCGGGACCGCCTGCGTCAGAGCATCCCGAAGCCCCCGGCCGATGACCTTCGGCCCTGAGGAGGGCCGACCTTCGGCCCTGAGATTCGCCGACCTTCGCCTCTGGTAGTCCCCCCAGAAGGCCTCGACAATTGGGGCAGCCCGAAGCACCGACGACCTCGGCCCAGCCACAGAGAAGGGAGGGCAAGGGCGTGAACCCGACAGCCGCTGATCGGACCATCCGGGTCTTCCTGCTGGACGACCACGACGCCTTCCTCCGGGGCATCGAGGCCGTACTCGGAGCACAGGAGGACATCGAGGTGGTCGGCGACGCCCACACCGCCAAGGAGGCCCTCGAGGTCCTGGCCGACTGCCACCCCGACATAGCGATCCTGGACATCCGCCTCGACGGCCCCGACGACGAGAGCGGACGCCGCTCGGGAATTGACGTCTGCCGGGACATCAACGCCACCCACCCGGAGGTGTCGTGCCTGATGCTGACCGCCTTCGAGGACGACAGGGCCCTCGTTGAGTCCAGCCTGGCCGGCGCAGCGGCGTTCGTCCTGAAGCAGATCAATGGAGCCAACCTCGTGGAATCGATCAGGAAGGTCGCCGACGGGGCCCAACTCCTGGATGCTGACGCGGTCGAGGAGGCCAGGCTGCGTCTCGCCAGCTGAGGTCGCGTCCCTCCGAAGGCTCTGACAACCGGCCCTGCGCCGGCGGGCCTCCATCCGCTACCGTCGGACCGTGTCCATGACCACGGATCATGGAGGACGAGGAACGGTGGATGCTGTGGACGCTGTCTTCGGGGTGTTCCTGCTGGACGACCACGAGGTGGTTCGCAAGGGCATCGCCGCCATGATCGACGCCCAGCCCGACCTGGAAGTGGTCGGCGAGGCCGAATCGGTGGAGGACGCTGCCGATGTAGTTGCCGCATGCACGCCGGACGTGGCCGTGCTGGACGTGCGGGTGGCAGGCCAATCCGGCATCGAGGCCTGCCGCGAGATCAGATCCGCCCATCCGGAGGTCGAGTGCCTGATGCTCACCTCCTTCGCGGACGACCAGGCCATGGTCGAGGCCAGCCTTGCGGGAGCCTCGGGCTTCGTCCTGAAGCAGGTACGCGGCGACGAGCTCCTGACGGCGATCAGGAAGGTTGCCAGCGGGGCCCACCTTCTGGACTCCGCCACGGTCCGCCAGGCCATGGCACGCCTCAGGGAGTCCGGCGAGGAGGCCGTGGAATCGCTCTCCCCGCAGGAGAAGGTGATCTTCGAACACATCGGCGAGGGCATGTCCAACCGCCAGATCGCCGAGGCCATGTACCTCTCGGAGAAGACGGTCAAGAACTACGTGAGCAACCTGCTCCGGAAGCTGGGAATGGACAGGCGGGCCGAGGCGGCCGCCTTCTCCGCACGCCTGGACGAACGCCACCAGCTCTAACGGTCCTTCCGCACCATCCACTCTGCTGAGGGGCGCTGGCCGGGGACCCCACTCGGGGGACCCCATGGTCCTGGAAACCCCCGTAGTGATGTGGTCTGCGTGGTGGGGATCTGTTGGGGCCGTTGGGCCCTATTGGGGTGGTGACGTTGGGCCCTAGGCGGCGGTGACGTTCGCCTCTCGTCGGCACAGCGGTGCGGGCCGATGGTTGTAGCGACAACCACGAGGGGCACCCACAGGAAGGGGCCCCAGGACTCTGAGAGGAGTACGGCCATGAAGAACACCACCACCCGCCAGATCCGGCGCCGCCTCGCCGTCTTCGTGACGGTACTCGGGCTCGCCGCATTCAACGCCGGCCCAGCCGGCGCAGAATCGGCGTCGCTCGCCGTCACCGGCGGCTCGCTGAGCTCGACCACCGCGGCGATCAGCTTCACGGGCGTCACGCTCGACGGCACCGACACGACCACCACGGCGGCACCGTCGTGGACCGTCGTCGACGCCAGGGGCACGGGCCTGGGCTGGAACGTGACGGTCATCTCGACGGACCTCACAGACGGAGGCACGCCGCTGCGGAGCCTCGACATCAGCGCCGCCGACCAGGACCTCCTGGTCAGCGTCGGCTCGATCAGCGCCACGGCCGGAAACGGCGTACCCACCACCGCAGTGGGCTCCAACACCGACGTCCCGTTCACAGGCGGTGCCGCACTGAAGATCCTCAGCGCAGCAGTCGGCGACGGAATGGGCACCTACACCTACACCCCGACGTTCACCCAGGAGGTCCCCGCCGAGGCGTACGCAGTGACCTACACCGGAACCGTCACCGTCACAGTCGCCTCCACCCCGTAGAACACAGACCCAGGGAACCAACCCGGTCCCCCCGACCCGAGCGTTCCGGGCACCTGAGCACCCAGGAGCCCGGAACGCTCCGCGTCCGGACCCGGGGAACCTGGGATCGGTGCCGGCAACTGGCAGGAGGGCAACTGGTCAGCGGACGGTCGAGCCCAGCCGGACAACCGATCCCACCTGCGTTGATCCAACCAGATCCAGCCCTGGAGGAAATGTGACATTCGGCCCTAGCACACAGTCACCCCCATCAGGGACGCTGTCGGGGCACGCCCCTCCGTGAGAGGCAATACAGCAGCCACAACAGGCACCAGATGGTGGCCACGGCAGTTTCCAGTCCCCCGCTTCCGTGACCCAACCGGAACGCTCCGGGCGACCGTGAAGGCGGTTGCCCGGTTCGTTCCGGCCCGGTGTCGGGGAGGTAGCCATCTCCATGGGAGCCGCTCGAGGGAGGGCATCTGCAGACGGACCGGTTCGCGTCTTCCTCCTCGACGACAACGAGGCCTACCTGGCCGGCCTGACCGACCTGGTGGATGCGGAAGCCGACCTTGACGTCGTGGGTCGGGCAACCAGCCCGATGGATGCCGTCGACGGAATGGCCAGGTGCCAACCGGATGTGGCGGTCCTGGACATCAGGCTGAACGGTCCAGACCCCCAACCCGGGGCCACGACGGGGGTGGACGTGTGCCGTCAGGTCAGGTCAGACCATCCCCGGGTGGCCTGTCTCATGCTGACGGCGTTTCCCAACGACGGCTTGCTCCACGAGGCGGCCGACGCCGGTGCAGCCGGGCTGGTCCTGAAGAAGATCCGGGGTGGTGAGCTCCTCGAGGCAATACGGCGGATCGCCGCCGGAGCCGACCTGCTCGCCGCTCCTGTGACCCTGCCGGAACCGGGACACCGGGCCCCCTGAGCTCCCATCCGACAGGGCGACCGTTTGGTTCAGGTGGGCTCCACAGGAACCCGCCATCGGATCGTCGTACCTTCGCCGTGACCGGAAGACACCTCGAAGTGGCCTCCCATCCGTTCTGCACGCTGTGCCAGGTTCGCATGGCCGCTGCGCCGACCGACCCCCTCGGCCATTCCGGTGCCGTCGTCGACCACCTCGACCAGCAGGTCGTCCCCCAGGTGGACCAGGAGCTCGGCGCCTGACGCATCTGCGTGCTTCGCCACGTTCGTCAGTGCCTCGCGTGCCACTGCCAGGACCTGATCGACTGTGGCATCCGGCAGCTGCGTGTCCAACGGCCCCTCGAGCCTGCAGTGGGGTTCGAACCCCAACGCATCCGTTAGTCCTGCCACCATGTCGGTCAGGCGGCGGCGCAGCCCCCTGGAGACCTCCACGGGCTTGCGGAGGCCGAAGATCACCGACCTGATCCGGCTGATCGTGGCGTCCAGGGCGTCAACCACCTCTGCGACGCGGCCGGCCGTCTCAGGGGCCAGGCCCTGCTCGAGCACCTGGAGTGTCATACCCGCCGCGAAGAGCTCCTGGATCACCGTGTCGTGCAGCTCCCTGCCGATCCTCTCGTGGTCCTCGGCAAGCGTCCGCCGGTGCCTGGCATCCTCCAACTCCCGTTCCGCCCAGACCCAGTTGGTCATGTCCTGGACGCAGATGAGGACGAACTCCGAGTCGGCTCCGACCGCGGTGGTCCCCAGGTGGACCGTGAGCTCGGTACCGTCGGCGGTCACGGCCTGGACCCGTCCGGCCTGACCGAACATGCGGTCCCGCGTCTCCCTTTCGCCCATGGAGTCCGTGCCGGCGTCGTCGGCCGACTCCCTCAGGAACCTGGAGCGACCGGACTCGGACCGGCCCGGAAACACGATGGCGACGCTCTCACCCTCCAGCATCCCCTCGGCGTGCCCGAACATGGCGTGAGCTGCCCCGTTGGCCAACCTGATGCAACCCGACAGGTCGACCACCAGCTGGGCGTCCGGCGAACTGGACCAGAGCTCGTCGGCCCTCAGGCCGCAGGGCCAGGCTGATCTGTCGTCGCCTGATGCTGCCACAAGCCGACAGTACCCGAGGCCACAGACGCACGTCTCGTGGCGTGGCTGGTGCCGGGGATCTGTTGGGGTCGTTGGGCCCTATTGGGGTGGTGACGTTGGGCCCTAGGCGGCGGTGACGTTCGCCTCTCGTCGGCACAGCGGTGCGGGCCGATGGTTGTAGCGACAACCACGAGGGGCACCCACAGGAAGGGGCCCCAGGACTCTGAGAGGAGTACGGCCATGAAGAACACCACCACCCGCCAGATCCGGCGCCGCCTCGCCGTCTTCGTGACGGTACTCGGGCTCGCCGCATTCAACGCCGGCCCAGCCGGCGCAGAATCGGCGTCGCTCGCCGTCACCGGCGGCTCGCTGAGCTCGACCACCGCGGCGATCAGCTTCACGGGCGTCACGCTCGACGGCACCGACACGACCACCACGGCGGCACCGTCGTGGACCGTCGTCGACGCCAGGGGCACGGGCCTGGGCTGGAACGTGACGGTCATCTCGACGGACCTCACAGACGGAGGCACGCCGCTGCGGAGCCTCGACATCAGCGCCGCCGACCAGGACCTCCTGGTCAGCGTCGGCTCGATCAGCGCCACGGCCGGAAACGGCGTACCCACCACCGCAGTGGGCTCCAACACCGACGTCCCGTTCACAGGCGGTGCCGCACTGAAGATCCTCAGCGCAGCAGTCGGCGACGGAATGGGCACCTACACCTACACCCCGACGTTCACCCAGGAGGTCCCCGCCGAGGCGTACGCAGTGACCTACACCGGAACCGTCACCGTCACAGTCGCCTCCACCCCGTAGAACACAGACCCAGGGAACCAACCCGGTCCCCCCGACCCGAGCGTTCCGGGCACCTGAGCACCCAGGAGCCCGGAACGCTCTAACGTCGGAGAGAGGTCCGACAGGGGCCGGTGACCACCGACATCGGCAGGGCGAACGGGAAGCCCCGACCACCATCGGACGACCCGAGGCAGAGGAGGAGCAGATGCCCGGCAGGCGCACATTCCGGCAACCGCCGTCGTCGGCCGACTCGGCGACAGGGCCGACCCGGATGGTCACCCGGATCCTCCTTGCGGTGGCAACGCTGGCGGCCGTCCTGTCACCGACGGCCGCCTGGCCGCTGTCGGTGACCACCTCGGCCATCACATTCACCGGGGTGGGCCTGGACGGCACCATCCAGACGGTGGACGGCTCAACCTCCGCATGGCAGGTCGACGCCGGCGGCGAGGCTGGCGGCTGGAACATGACCGTGTCATCGACCGATCTGACCAATGCCGAATCCAAGGCGATACCGGTTGCCAACGTCACGGTTCGGTTGGCCAACGCCAACATCAGCGTCGTGTCGGGCGACCCGAACGGGCCCACCTCGGCCCAGACCACCTACACGGCGATGAGCGGCACGGCCCTCAAGATCGCTACAGCCGCCTCGGGTGACGGAGACGGCGTCTACAACCTCACGCCGGAGTTCCAGGTCAGCGTGCCCGCCGAGACCTTCACCGGGAACTACTCGGCAACGGTGACCGTCGCCGTGAATACAGGCCCATGAGGATGCGACGGGTGGGGACCCATCGAAGCCACCTCCACAGCCCCAGTTATGATCGGTTGATGGCCACCCCGCGAGGAGCCGCCTGCCGCCGGCGGACCGGGGCCTGGCGGCTCTGGCCGATCATGCTCATGGTGACCGCCTCCGTAGCCATCACGGGAACCGCCCACGCCCAGGACCAGGAGCCCGTCTTCGGGCTGCGTCCCGCACGGGCAAACCCCCACGACCCGGACGCCTCCGGCTACTTCACCATCTACCTCCGGCCCGGAGAGGTCCACCACGACGACGTCATCCTCCTGAACGAGGGCCAGGTCCCCGTCGACATCGACCTCTACCTGGCCGAGGCCACAACGGCCATAGGAGGAAGCGCCTCCTTCGGCGCCCACGGCGATGAGAACGCGACGACTGCCTGGATCGAGTTGAGCCGCGACGGAGCCACCCTCCAACCGGGCGAGGAACTGACCGTTCCATTCACCGTCACCGTTCCCGAGGACGCCCGCCCGGGCGACCACCTGGTCGGGATGGTCACGCAGTTGGCCACGCCGACCGAGGACGACGACGTGGAGGTGGCTACCTCATCCAACGAGGCCTCCTTCGCCGTGCAGGTCGTACGGCGTATCGGGGTGGCGGTCCTGATCGTCGTCGAAGGGGAACGCACCCCTGCCCTCGAGGTACTCGACGTCGAGTTGGTGGATCAGGGTGACGAAGGTGCCCGCTTCTACGTGACCGTCCACAACGCCGGCAACGTAATGCTCAAGGGCCAGGGCTCGGTGAGCATCTCGGATCCCCTACTGGGCCCCCTGACCGAGTTCCCGTTCGAGATGGACACCGTCCTGGCCGATGACACCGCCGGCTTCTACGTGACAGGGCCGGTGGTCCTGGGTGACGGCGAGTACGAACTCGACGCCACCATCTCCACCGCCGCCGTGCGAGGTGCAACACCGGAGGACCCGGGCCTGGTTCCGGCCGTTACCGTCAGGACCGAGAACGTGGAATTCACAGTGGTCGATGGCGGGCCGCCGGAGGAGGCGTCGCTCACAGTGCCGACCACCAGCGCGCAACTGGAAGCCGTCGGGTCGTCTGTAGCGGTCGACAAGGGGCGTGACCGTACGACTGTGCTGGTCACCGTGGGCGGTGCCGTCCTGCTCATGCTGGCCACGCTGGCGGCAGTTGCCGCGAGGCGGCGACGCCGCAGCAGGGTCGCTTCGGACTCCCCGGGTTCCTAGGGCCCACCACCACCCAGGCTGGCCGAACATCCGGACTTCTTCGGCATGCGCAGCCCTTCCAGGACGGCACGGGGTCTGCTAGCGTCGCCGCCGGACTGGAAACTGATACTGATTCAGCGATCTGGTTGGGACCGCATGGTGCTGTGCCTACCCTCCGGAAGCGGGGAAGGTGTGCCCAATGGGCCTGTGGCTGCGAGCCGCCGTCGCGTCGGTGGTCTTAGCCTCATTCGCAGTTGTAGCCGGCGTTGCCGGAGCTGCGACCGTGTCTGTGCGCCTGCTCAGCGGCACGCTCGCGGTGTCGACCGGGACCCTGGTGCTCACACCCGGTGGGAGCGGATCCGAGGCCGGTTGGGCCACAGGATCGGGCCACTGGACAGCAGTCGACAGCCGGGGAACCGGCGACGGCTGGCACCTGACCGTCTCGGTCGACACCATCTCCGCTGAAGGCCTCACGGTCCCCATGGCCGAGCACGACCTCAGGCTGGATGTGGCCCTCCCGGACGAGGCCATCCTGACCGTGGCAGGGAACACGCCACCCGACTCGGGCGTCACCTCCTTCACCCCCGTCCCGGTCACAGCGGCCGGATCCCTCAGCGTCGCGTCGGCCGCTCCCCACTCGGGCATGGGTACCTACGACCTCCACCCCGCCTTCAGGCTCAGCACCCCGGCCGGGGCGCAGGCCTCCAGCTACTCGGCCATCCTCACGGTCGACATAGCCTCGGGCCCGTAGCACCGGCCCCCGCCTACCCGGCCGCCTCAGGCCTGTGCAACCTCCACAAGGCCGCTGATCCCGTCCAGCATGGCCGGCCAGGCGCCCGGCGGAAGCTCGTGGCCCATGCCGTCGATCCACAGCAACTCGGCGCCGGGAATGGCATCGGCCGTCTCCTGCCCCCCCCTGCGGCACCACCAGCGGGTCGTGGGTGCCGTGGATGACCAGCGTCGGCATGTCCACCGAGCCCAGCTCGGCGGTGCGGTCGCCATCTGCCACGATCGCCACCATCTGGCGGGCCTGGCCCTCCGGGTGCCACGATCGCCCGATGCTGGCGGCGACCAGCTGGCGGACCAGCTCCTCGTCGAAGGGGAAGCCGCCCCCGGTCATGAGGCGGGCGCCAGCCACCCCCGCCTCGATGCGGCCCTCCAGGGTGCCAGGATCCGGAGCCATGAACGCCGCTGCCACCTCGGGGTCGCCGGGGATGAACCGTGGGGTGGAGAAGATGGAGGTCAGGGAGAGGGCCCGCTCAGGGTGGTTGATCACCAGGCGCTGGGCGATCATGCCGCCCATGGAGGCCCCCACTATGTGGGCGGCTCCATGGCCCAGGGAGTCGAGGAGCCCGACGGCGTCCTCCGCCATGTCCGAGAGCGTGTAGGGGGCAGGGACGGACCTGCCGGCCATGGCCGCGGCGAACGCCTCGACCGGGTCGGACGGCCCCAGGTGGTCCAGGTGGGAGGACAGGCCGATGTCGCGGTTGTCGAACCTGACCACCCTGTGGCCCCTGTCGGCCAGCTGGGCGCAGAAGTCGGCCGGCCATGTCGTCATCTGGGCGCCCAGGCCCATTATCAGGAGCACCGGCGGGTCGGCCGGGTCGCCGAACTCCTCGTACTCGATGGTGATTCCGTTCGCCCCTGCCCGACCCATGCCGCCTCCCTTTGCCACCCGATCCGGCCCTCACCTAGGTTGCCACCATGAGCGGCGAACTCTGGACACGGGCGGCACACAAGTTGGCGGCGATGGTCGCCGGAGGCGAGACATCCAGCCGGGAGGTGGTGGAGGCCCACCTCTCCCGTATCGACGAGGTGAACGGCGACCTGAACGCCGTCGTCCGGGTGCTGGCGGAAGGCGCCAGGGCCGGTGCGGACGCAGCCGATGCCGCGGTGGCGGCCGGCGAGCCGCTGGGCCCTCTCCACGGCGTCCCGTTCACCATCAAGGAGAACCTGGACTGCACCTGCTCCCCGACCACCCAGGGCGTCCCGGCCTTCGCCGAGGCCATACCACCCGTGGACGCCCCGGTCGTGGAACGGATGAAGGCGGCCGGAGCGATCCCCCTGGCCCGCACCAACCTCCCGGAGCTGGGCCTGCGGATCAGCACCGACAACCCGCTGCACGGCCTGACCCGGAACCCCTGGGACCCGACGGTCACCGCCGGCGGGTCCAGCGGCGGCGAGGCTGCCGCCCTGGCCTCGGGGATGTCGCCCTTCGGCCTGGGCAATGACCTGGGTGGGTCCCTGCGCAACCCCGCCTACTGCTGCGGAATCACATCGCTGAAGACGTCGTACGGTCGCTTCCCTGGAGCCGGCTCACTGCCGCCGGCCGACATGCAGCCGCTCTCCTTCCAGCTGATGGGGGTTGAGGGCCCAATGGCCAGGCACGTGGCCGACCTCCGGATCGGCGTGGAGGTGATGGCCGGGCGCCACCCCAGGGACCCACGATCGGTGACCGTCCCATTCGACGGTCCGCCGGCAGCCCGACGGGCCGCGGTCCTCTCCGACGTTCCCGGTGGGCCGGTCCACCCCGCCGTGGCCGACGGCATGGCAAGGGCCGCAGGCGCCCTGGAGGCGGCCGGCTGGGAGGTGGTGGAGGCCACCCCCCCCGAGCTGGAGCAGTGCCAGGAACTGTGGTGCCGGATGCTGAGCTGTGACATGCCGGCCATGGCGGGCGCCGCGGCCGAGATCATGAGCGAAGGGGCGCTGGGCCTCCTGAACGGCCTGATCGGGCGCTTCCCACCCGAGGAGGTGCCGGCCATCCTGGTGCACACCGAGTACCACCGCCTGGGTGCGGCATGGGCGGAGTTCTTCAACGATCACCCGGTCCTCGTCACACCCGTGTGGACCCAGCCACCCTTCCAGCACGGCGCCGACCTGGACGAGGGCGGG
Source organism: uncultured Candidatus Nemicrothrix sp. (assembly GCA_964344855.1). GTDB lineage: Bacteria > Actinomycetota > Acidimicrobiia > Acidimicrobiales > MedAcidi-G1 > UBA3125. The sequence goes on along the minus strand of CAYFOV010000004.1, from coordinate 81,037 downwards.
TTGGACATGATGCTTGACGTCATGCGGTGCATCACGCCGGTGAACCTGCTCGGTATCCCGGCCTGTGCCGTGCCCGTCGGCGTGGCCGACGGCATCCCCCAGGGAGTTCAGGTGGTGGCCGACCGCTACAGGGAGGACCTCTGCCTGGCCGGCGCCGCCGACATCGAGGCGGCCCTGGGGACGATCACGCCGCTGGACTCGGTAACCGCCTGAGCGACGGCGGCCCGGGGGGAGCCTCAGGCCGGCTTCGTTCCACGGATCAGTTTCACGGGGACGCCGGCCGCCACCGTCAGTTCCCCTGTTGCGTCCATGCCCAGCCCGCACAGCGCCTCGGCTATCGCATCCACGTCCACGTTGGTCATCTCGTCCTCGTGGCCGTGGTGGGTCTCGTGCATCGGGTGGTCCGGGTGGGTGAAGTCCTCGTCCATCAGGACCAGACGGCCGCCGGGCGCCAGCACCCGGTCCAGTTCCCTGAACGCCAGGTCCAGGTCGACCCAGTGGTGCACCGAGTTGACCGTCCAGATGGCGTCCAGCGAGCCACCGGCCACCGGTAGGTCCTCGGCGGTGCCGGACTCGATGGTGATCCTGTGGCGGGCACGCTGGAAGAGGCGCCTGACGCCGCTGACGAACCTCATCATCCCGGACGGGTCCACGGCCACGACCGAGGCCCCGCGTGACGCCGCCAGCACCGTGGCCGGACACATGCCCGCGCCGATGTCGAGCACGTGCTCGCCGGGACGCGGGTCGACCAGGTCGACCACGGCGCGGTTCGTGTCGCCCTGCCAGAACTTGCCGATCTTGAGCAGCCAGCGCAGGTTTGCCAACAGCCCCTTGTCGTGTTCGTGCCTGTGGTGGTCGTGGCCCAAGGTCCCCTCTCGCCTCCTGCCGTCCCGCCGCGTTCCGGCATGGCCTAGAAGCCCGTCCTGATCTCCCAGAGGTCCGGGAAGGCCGGCCTGAACAGTGTGGACTGCAGGTACTCAACACCCAACGACCCCCCGGAGCCGACCTTGGCGCCGATCGTGCGCTGGACCATCTTCACGTGCCGGTAGCGCCACTCCTGCAGCCCCTCGTCCAGGTCGGTGAGCGACTCGCAGAGCTCGGTCAGGTCGGGGCGGGTCCGGTAGACCTCGGCCAGCACCTCCTGGACACCGGACGACGCCTCGGTGGCCGCCGTCACGTCGCGTGCCAGAACCTCGTCCGGCACCGGGTAGCCCTCGGATGCCAGGAAGGCCAGGAAGGTGGCCCAGACGCTGGGCGACCCGTAGCGGGCCTCGAGGCGCCGGCGCTCCGGGGAGCCCTCCGCGAACCTCTCCAGGTGCTGCGGGTCCTTCAGCCCCAACAGGTACTCAAGCTCCCTGAACTGCGCCGACTGGAACCCGCTGGCGCTCTCCAGGAAGTCCCTGAAGGAGAGGAACTCGAGGGGCGTCATGGTCTCGAGGACGTCCAGCTGGGCCACCAGCGTCTTGAGGATCTTGAGGATCCGCTTCAACTGGTGTGGTGCGCTGGCTGCCCGGCCCTCTCCGAGGTTCGCCACCAGCAGGTCGCCCTCGTGGAGGACCTCCTTGAACCAGAGCTCGTAGACCTGGTGGATGATAATGAAGAGGAGCTCGTCGTGCTCGGGTCCCTCCGACTGGCACTCCTGGAGGTCCAACAGCTCCTCCACCTTCAGGTAGTCGCCGTAGGTCAGGTCCATCGTGGTCCTCCTGTGGTCGTGTGGCTTCGCCGGCTGCCGCACGCGGCGCGGAACCTCATCCGCGGTCGCCCCCGTGCGACCCGGCCAGCTGGGCCACCAGCCGCTCGGCCTCGGACCAGTCCACGCCGGCGAGGCTGTCCAGGCCCTCCGTGAGGCTCCTGAGCACCTCGGCCTGACGGACCGCCCTGCGTTGCGCCTCGGCGTACGGGATCGTCTCGAACATGACCATTCCGTACCGGGGGGTGAACAGGTCCGGCCAGCGCCTGTCCAACTCGAGGGCCAGGGAGCGCTGGAGCCGGTAGCGCTCGTCGACGACGCTGGATCGCATCTCCTCGTAGTTGTCGACCGCCATGTCGGCGATGGCGTCGGTGTCCGGCTTGCGGACCCGCTCGAACTCGGCGAAGGCGGCGGCCCGGTCGGCGCCGTGCCGGCGCATGCACCCGTCCAGCACGATGCAGGACTCGAAGGCGGCGTTCATGCCCTGGCCGTGGAACGGCACGACGCCGTGCGAGGCGTCGCCCAGCAGCACCGCCCTGTCGTCCAGGGCCCATCCGGAGGTCCTGACGGTGGCCAGGCGGCCGTGGGGGTTGCGGTGGAACTGCTCGGCCAGGTCGGGGACCAGCGACACGAAGTCCGGGAACTGCGATGCGAAGAACTCCTCAGCGGCACCCTCGGCGGCGAGGGCCTCGAAACTGTCGGCGGGGCCCTCGTTGGAGAGGAAGAGGGTGACCGTGAAGCTGCCCCCGACGTCGGGCAGGGCTATGAGCATGAAGTCCCGGCGGGGCCAGATGTGCAGGGCCTCCTCCTCGATTCGGAAGGTGCCGCCCGGCCCGGCGGGCAGGGTCAGCTCCTTGTAGCCGTGCCGCAGGGGCTGGAGCTCCACGCTGCCCCCGTTCACCTCCAGCAGGTCGGCCCGGACGGCCGAGGCCGAGCCGTCAGTTCCGAAGAGTGTGGTGAACCCCTCCTCGGTCACCTCTCCGGTCCTGGAGTCGGTCAGGTGTACCACGCCCCTGTCGAAGTCCACGCCGCGGCACCTCGTGTCGAAGCGGACCTCCACCTGTCCGGTGGCCTCGGCCGCATCCAACAGGATGCTGTTGAGGGCCGTCCGGGAGACGGAGTTGATGTATTCGTGTGGCCGGAGGCCGTAGGGCTGCAGCGAGGTGGCGCCGTCCCCGTCGTGTATCAGGCGGCCCCGCATGGGGATGAGGATGGGTTCCACCGCCTCCATGACGCCGACCTCCTCGAGGGCGGCGATGCCCCGCGCCGCCAGGGCCAGGTTGATGGACCGCCCCGCCGAGATGTCGGTGGTGCGCATGTCCGGACGGCTCTCGTAGGCGGTCACCGAATAGCCCTGTCGGGCCAGCAGGATGCTCAGCATCGAGCCCGCCGGCCCGGCCCCGACGACGGTTGCGTGGCCGCTCACGACAGGATCCCGTCCAGGACCTGGACGAAGCGGTGGATGTCGGCGAACGAGTTGTACAGGGGCACCGGCGCTATCCGTATCACGTCGGGGTAACGCCAGTCACAGGCCACCCCGGCCCCTTCAAGAGCGTCGTAGACGGCCCTGCCCTCATGGCCTGGGGCGGTGATACGCAGGGAGAACTGGCAACCCCGGGCCTCGACGGCCTTCGGGGTGATCGACTCCACGCGGCCCGCCAGCACCTCGGTCAGGAGGTGGTCGAGGTAGGCGACCTGCCTCTCACTCTTCTGGCGCAACGGCCCCATGCCGCCGGCCCGCTCGAACACCTCGAGGGAGGCCCGCACCGGCGCCATTGACATGACCGGCGGGTTTGAGAGCTGCCAGGCATCGACCGTGGGGATCGGGTCGAAGACGGTCTCCAGCTGGAACCGGGTCTCCCTGGTCGTACCCCACCAGCCCTCCAGGTGGTCGAGGGCACCGCCCAGGTGCCGCTCGTGGACGAAGCACCCTGCTGTGGCCCCGGGCCCGGAGTTGAGGTACTTGTAGGTGCACCAGGCTGCGAAGTCCACCCCGACGTCGTGCAGCGCCAGGGGCAGGTTGCCAACTGCGTGGGCCAGGTCGAAGCCGACCAGGGCCCCCACCTCGTGGCCGGCGGCGGTGATGGCGGCCATGTCGAAGGCCTGGCCCGTGTAGTACTGCACGCCGGGCAGCAGGACCACAGCCAGCTCCTCGCCGTGCTCGGCTATGGCGTCCAGGATGTCGCCTGTGCGGATCAGGTCCTCACCCGGGCGCGGCGGGACCACGACCAGGGATGCGTCGGCGTCCAGGCCGTGGTGGCGCAGCTGCGACTGGGCCACGAAGTGGTCCGAGGGGAAGGCGTGCTCCTCGACCAGCACCTTGAAGCGGCCGGCCGTCGGGCGGTAGAAGCCGGCCATTAGGAGGTGCAGGTTCACGGTGAGGCCGTTCATGACCACGACCTCCTCGGGCCTGGCTCCCACCAGGCGTGCCATGGGCTCCGTCAGGGAGAGTTCGTAGGACTCCCAGGGAAAGGCGGTCCCGGCGGCATCAGCGGTGTGGCCCCGGACCCCCATGTGGCCCCACTTGTCCAACTCGGCCTCCACGTAACCGCGTGCCGAGCGGGGCTGGAGGCCGAGGGAGTTGCCGACCAGGTAGACCTCCTCGCCGCCGTCCGGAGCCGTCGGGATGAGGAACTCCTCCCGGAACGCGGCCAGGGGGTCCTCGGCGTCCAGCCGCAGGGCACAGCCCAGGTCGGTGTCGAGGTGCTCAGCCACCGACCGCCTCCGAGGATCCGGCGGTGTCGCCTACCACTGCAGGTACGAAGTGCGGTTGGACGCCGGTTCTCACTCGCCGTCCCGTGAGGGGTGGAGGTGGCCGCACGAACCGCAGGTGCGCTTCTCCTCGTCGCCGTAGAAGGCGGCGAACAGGGGCGGCAGGTCGGTCACGATCGAGTCCAGCAGGACCTCGGCCCTGTGCACCAACTGGTGGCACTGCGGGCAGTACCAGTCGAAGCCGTCCTTCGCACCGGGCGGGCGGGCCGGCTCTATGACCAGCCCGATGCTTCCCGCCTCCGGTCGCTGCGGCGAGTGCCTGACGTGGGCCGGAAGGAAGAACACCTCACCCTCTCGGATGGGGATGTCCACGGGCGGGCGGCCCGGCTCCTCCATCACCCGCAGGACCATGTCGCCCTCCAGCTGGTAGAAGAACTCGTCGACGGGATCGTCGTGGTAGTCGGTCCGCACGTTGGGACCCCCCACCACGAAGGCCATGAGGCCGCCGTCCTCCCAGATGAGCTTGTTGTTCACCGGTGGCCTGAGCAGATCCCGGTGCTCGTCGATCCAGGCCTGGAAGTTGAAGGCCTTCATGCTGTCCACTGCCGGCATGGCCTGCTCCTGTTTGCCGTTACGTCTTGCTGACGGGCCTGTACGCCGTGGCCCGCATCACTGCGAGTATGTGGGGGGCGGGGGAGCCGGCGCACGGCGACCGTTGTGCGTGCCGGGCCCGCCTCGTCGAAGGACTCCCCCGTCGGTCCTCGTTGTAGTCCGCAGAACCGTCCGTGTCCACCGGACGGGCGCCGGCGCCGGCCCCGAGGGCTACACGGGCTCCCCCAGGCCCAGCCCCCGGCTGATGACCAGGCGCTGGATCTCGCTGGTTCCCTCCCCGATCTCGAGGATCTTGGCGTCGCGGTAGAAGCGCGAGACAGGCGTCTCGTCGATGAACCCGTAGCCGCCGAACACCTGGGTCGCCTCCCGCGTCGCGGTCACGGCCGCCTCGGTGGCGTGCAGCTTGGCCATGGCGGCCTCCTTCTTGAAGGGCCTGCCGGCGTCGCGGAGGCCGGCCGCGTGGTATGTCGCCAGACGGGCAGTCTGGAGGGAGGTGGCCATGTCGGCACACTTGAAGGCGATGGCCTGGTAGGAGCCGATGGGCCTTCCGAAGGCCGTGCGCTCGCCCGCGTAGCGCAGGCACTCCTCCAGGCAGCCGGCGATGAGCCCCACCGCCAGGGCTGCGACGGCGACGCGGCCGTCGTCGAGCGTGGACAGGAACTGGGCGTAGCCGCGGCCCGGGTCGCCCAGCAGGTTGGCAACGGGCACCCGGCAGCCATCCAGGGCCAGCCCGTGGGTGTCCGAGGCGTGCCAGCCCATCTTGCGGTAGGGGGGCTCCACGGTCAGCCCCGGGGTTCCGGCCGGGACCACTATCGCCGAGATCCCCTCATCGGTCCTCGCCGTCACCGTCACCAGGCTGGTGATGTCGGTTCCGGAGTTGGTGATGAACGCCTTCGAGCCGTCCAGCACCCACTCCCCACCGTCCAGGCGTGCCCGGGTTGAGGTGGCCCCCGCGTCTGACCCGGCCCCCGGCTCGGTAAGCCCGAAGGCCGCCAGGCGCCGGCCGGCCACCAGGTCGGGCAGCCACTCGGCCTTCTGGTCCTCCGACCCGTACTCTGCGATGGGTCGGGCCCCGAGCGACACCCCGGCCTCCAGCGTTATTCCCATCGACTGGTCGACCCGGCCGACCTCCTCGATAGCCAGGCACTGGGTCGTCAGGCCGGCACCGGAGCCACCCCACTCCTCTGGGAACATGAGACCGAACAGGCCCAGGTCACCCATGGCCAGGACCGTGTCGGTGGGAAACGTGTGATCCCTGTCCCACGCCTCGGCGTTGGGTGCGATCTCGGCCTCGGCGAAGTCCCGGACGACCCGGCGAAAGGCCTCCTGTTCGTCTGTGAACTCCAGCATCGGTGCCCGAATCCTGACACACGCCAATCGGCACCGGTGCCATCGGGCGGGTGTGCGAGACTGCGCCGGCACGTCTTGAGGACTCCCGCCGGAGGGCACATGGCCGACCAGTCCAACCCGCAGCCGCTCGGTGGGAACGAGATGCCGCGTTTCGGCGGGATCGCCACCTTCATGCGCCTTCCCGGCACCTCGGACCCGGCCGACCTGGACGTGGCGGTGGTCGGAGTGCCGTTCGACACGGGTACCTCCAACCGCCCCGGCGCCAGGTTCGGGCCACGCGGCATACGCAACGAGTCGGTGCTGCTGCGCCCCTACAACATGGCCACCCGGGCCGCACCCTTCGACAGCCTCAGGATCGACGACACTGGCGACGTGGCGGCCAGCCCCTACGACCAGGCGGTGGCCGTCGAGTCCATCGAGGCCCACTTCGACGGGCTGCTGGCGGCCGGTGTGGCGACGGCGGCCATGGGGGGAGACCACACCATCGCCCTTCCGATCCTGGCGGCCATGGCGAAGGTGCACGGCCCGGTCGGGCTGGTCCACGTCGACGCCCACACCGACATCAACGACACCATGTTCGGGGCGACGGTGGCCCACGGCACCCCGTTCCGCAGGGCGGTGGAGGCCGGGCTGCTGGACTGCCCGCGAGTGGTCCAGATCGGGGTGAGGGGAACCGGCTACGCGGCCGACGACTTCGACTGGTCACGCGACCAGGGCTTCCGTGTGGTCCAGGCAGAGGAGTGCTGGCACCGCAGTCTCGGGCCGCTGATGGCCGAGGTCCGCGAACAGGTCGGCGGCGGCCCCGTCTACCTGAGCTTCGACATAGACGGCCTTGACCCGGCCTTCGCCCCGGGAACCGGGACGCCGGAGGTGGGCGGCCTCACGGTCCACCAGGCCCTGGAGGTCATCCGCGGCTGCCAGGGCCTCGACCTCGTGGGATGCGACCTGGTGGAGGTGGCCCCCGTCTACGACGCCAGCGGGATGACCAGCCTCACGGCGGCCAACCTGCTCTACGAGATGCTCTGCGTCCTGCCCGGTGTCGAGTACAGGGGCTGACCCCGAACCCGGCCACCCGGCGGGTAGGGGGCCGAGCCTGGCCCCCTACTACCTCATCGGGTTCGGGCTGTCGTCGGGCCTGGGCGGGGTGGTGGCCCTGCTGGCCGAGTTCAAGCACGAACTCGGGTTCTCCGACCTGGGCATCGGCGTCTCGATCTCGGCCGGCTTCGCCGCGGCCTTCGCCGCAAGCCTCATCATGTCCCCGCTGGCCGACCGGGGGCGGTCGCCGCAGTTGCTGCGCTGGGCGCTCACCCTGGGGGCCCTGGCCCTGGTGGTGCACGCGGTGGGCGACCAGCTCTGGCACTACGTGCTGGGCCGTGCCGCCTTCGGGTTCGCCCTGGGAACAGGAGGCCCCGCAGCCCGGCGTACTGTGATCGTGGCCGACCCAGACCACCTTGGGCGGAACCTGGGGCGGCTCGGGGCCTTCGACGTCGCCGGCTTCATGGCCTCGCCGCTGCTGGCCGCCGGTGTGGCGGCGCTGGCGGGCTTCCGGGCCTGGTTCTGGCTGTCGGCGGCGTTCCTGGTGCTCCTGCTACCCGCAGCTGTCAGGGCCCGACCAGACACGGCCTCCCAGGACGCGGAGAGCCTGGGCCTCTCGGGCCTGCTGCGCATCAGGCGCCTGCTCGGGGCGCTCTGCGTCGCCGCTGCCTACTTCGTGTTCATCGGGGCGTTCGAGTCGGTCTGGATACTGGAGTTGGACCACAGGGGCGCGTCACAGGCCGTGATCAGCCTGGCCCTGACCCTGGCCGCCCTTCCCATCCCCCTGCTCTCTCCGGTTGGAGGGGTGCTGGCACAGCGCTACGGCGCCCGCCGCTGGGCCATCGGCACGCTAGGGATACTCACGCTCGTCACCAGCTTCTACGGGGTGGTCCCGGGGGTCGGGTTCCTCGTGCTGTTGACGGGCGCCACGTCCGTGGTAGAGGGCTTCGGCTTCCCGTCCACGATGATGCTGACAGCTGCTGCCGTGCCAGAGGAGCGCCAGGCCTCGGCCCAGGGGCTCATGACCGCGGTAGAGGTGGCTACCGGCGCGGTCTCGTCGTTGGCCATCGCGGCCGTCTACAACGCCCGGGGAGACACCACCGCTTGGGTCGCCACGGCGGTGGCCATGGGCATCCTGCTCGTCGTCGGAGCGGTCCTGACCCGGCCGCCGGACCACAAGCCCGTCAGGCCGGGAGTGCCGACGGGGATCATCCAGAGGCTGTTCCGCTGAACCGCCCCGGTGTGGGCGATGCATGGAGGTCCTTCAGCCGGTTCCCCAGGCGAAGAAGAGCTTCTCCATCTTCAGTATCGAGAAGACCTCGGTCGAGGTGACGCCCTCGATCGACCTGATCCTGTCGTTCACCAGGCCCAGCAGCGCCTCGTTGTCCTCGCAGATCACCTCTGCCAGCACGTCGTAGCGACCGGCCGTGATGAGGACGTACTCGGCCTCGTCCAGGGCGGCCACAGCGGCGGCAGCCGCCCTCACGTCGCCGGTGACGGCGATGCCCACCATGGCCTGGGTGGTCAGGCCCAGGCTGAGGGGGTCGGTTACCGCCACCACTTGCATCACGCCGCGCTCGGTCAGGCGGTTCACCCTCTGGCGTACGGCCGCCTGTGACAGGCCAACCTTGGGGGCCAGCTTGGCGTAGGGGATCCGGCCGTCAACCTGGAGCTCCCTGATGATCGCCTTGTCGACGTCATCCAGTTGGAACACCTCGCTGCGGGCGGTGGTCATGGCGGTCAGGCTCCCATCTCCACCATGGCCTCGGTGAGGGCCTGGCGGAGCTTCCCGTTGATCTCCTCGAACTGCTCGGGACCTGCGATGAGCGGCGGGGAGAGCTGGATCACGGGCTCGCCCCGGTCGTCGGCCCTGCAGATGAGGCCCAACTCCAGCAGCCTGTTGGAGAGGAACCCACGGAGCAGGCGCTCGCGCTCCTCGGCATTGAACGAGACCCTTCCGTCCCGCTGCTTCACCAACTCGATGCCGTAGAAGTAGCCGGCACCCCTGATGTCGCCGACTATCGGCAGGTCCGCCAGGTCGTCGAGGGCGGCCCGGAAGGCGTCCTCGTTGGCCTGGACGTGGGCTATGACGTCCTCCTCCTCGAACACCCTCAGGTTCGCCAGCGCCACCGCACAGCTGACAGGATGGCCGGCGAAGGTGATCCCGTGCAGGAAGGCCTCGCCGGTGCCCACGAACGGCTCGGCCACCCTGTCGCTGACGATCATCGCCCCGAGCGGCGAGTAGCCCGACGTGAGGCCCTTGGCCGTGGTGACCATGTCCGGCTGGTAGCCGTAGCGCTCACAGCCGAACATGTGGCCGATCCTGCCATAGGCGCATATGACCTCGTCGGAGACCAGCAGCACCCCGTGGCGGTCGCAGATCTCCCTCACCCGCTCGAAGTAGCCGGGCGGCGGTGTGAAGCAGCCACCGGCGTTCTGCACCGGCTCCAGGAACACGGCCGCGACCGTCTCGGGTCCCTCGCCGAGGATGGCCTCCTCGATGGCATCGGCCGCGTGCAGCGTGCAGTGGGGTTCGTCCTGGCAGGTCGGACAGCGGTAGTGGTTGGTCTCCGGCACCTTCACCGCGCCGGGCACGAGCGGTTCGAACACCGTCTTGATGGAGTCCAGGCCGGTGATCGACAGGGCGCCCATGGTGGTGCCGTGGTAGGCCAGGTTCCGGCTGATCACCTTGGTGCGGTCGGGCTGGCCCTTCAGCTTGAAGTACTGGCGGGCCAGCTTCCAGGCCGACTCGACGGCCTCGGAACCCCCGGTCGTGAAGAAGACCCTGTTCAGGTCCCCGGGTGCCAGGGAGGCCAGCCTGGCCGCAAGCTCGATGGCCGTCGGATGCCCGTAGGTCCAGATCGGGAAGTAGCCCAGGGTGGCAGCCTGGTCGCCGGCGGCGCGGGCCAACTCGGGCCTTCCGTGGCCGAGCTGGCTCACGAAGAGTCCGGCCAGGCCGTCCAGGTACCGGTTGCCCTCGGCGTCCCAGACGTAGCAGCCGTCTCCCCTCTCGATGACGCGTGTGCCGTCGATGTCGTTCTTCAGCACGCTGAAGTGGCCCCAGAGGTGGCGCTCGGCCAGCCTGGCCAACCGCACGTGCTCGCTTGCTTCCTCGCCCATCTCCTGGCCTTCTCCCGTCAGGTGGCTCCAGTCGTTCGGCTTGTCCGGCTTCCCCGTGGGGGGCTCCGGTCGGGCCGGTCCCGGGGCTGCTACACCCCGGAACCGGCCCACCCGGAGGGCGGGGGTGCCTGTCAGGTGCGCGCCCGTGAGAGGGCGTCGGTGAACTTGATCTCGAAGTCGCCGGTGTCCTCGATGAACTCCAGCTTCGACATGTCCGTCGGGTAGATGATCGGGTTGTCCAGAACCTCCTGGTCGATGAACTGCTCGGAGGCGGCGTTGGGGCTGGCGTACCAGTTGTAGTTGGTCAGCTGGGCGCCGTTCTCGGCGTCGAGCAGGAAGTTCATGAAGGCGAAGGCCGTGCACGGGTGCGGGGCGTCGGCCAGGACGGCCATGTTGTCCACCCAGATGGTTCCGCCCTCGTCCGGCACGAAGTAGTCGTAGGTGCTCTCACCCTCCTCGAAGTCCCAGAGGAAGTTCCCGCTGTAGCCGTGGCCCACCACGGTCTCGCCCAGCACGATCAGCTCGCTGTACTGGTCGGAGTCGAACGCGGCAACGCGGCTCACGGCATCGGCCACGACCTTCTCGGCCTCGGCCAGCTCAGACTCGCTGGTCGAGTTGAGGGAGTAGCCCAGGTACTTGAGGGCCGCTCCGATGGTCTCGCGCGGGTCGTCCAGCAGCGAGATCTTGCCCGACAGGCCGTACTGGTCGGCTACTGCCTCGTCGAAGAGCAGGCCCCAGGAATGGGGAACGTCCTCGCCGGTGATGCCGGTGTCCACACCGATGCCGGTGGTGCCCCACTGGTAGGCGGCCGTGTAGACGGCGCCGGGGTCGTAGGGCGGGTTGGCGAAGCGCTCGGCGATGTTGGCCTTGTTGGGCACTGCCGCCTCCGGGACCGACAGGATCATCCCCTCGGAGATGAGGATCGAGACCATGTAGTCCGACGGGATGATCATGTCGTAGCCCGACCCGCCGGCCTCGACCCGGCCGAACATCTCCTCGTTGGACGGGTAGAAGTCCTCGGTGACCGTCACCCCGTGCTGGTCCTGGAACGCTGTGATCAGGTCAGGGTCCATGTACTCGGACCAGTTGTAGAAGGCCAGGTCGCCGTCCGTCTGGCCGGCCTCGCAGTCGACGCCGGCGGCCTCCTCCTCGTCGTCGCCGCAGGCTGCGGCCACCATGGCCAGCGCCGTCAACACGGCCACCAGCCCCATCCACTTCCTCATGGGTGTTCCTCCCCTTTGTCTCCGGGCGGCCAGGCGGTTGCCGGGCCACTTCACCTCTTCTGCGAGCCGGTGGCCCGCTCGAGGACCAGGGACGCCATGACCAGGGTCATGGACGCCGCCAGGATCACAACGGACACCGCGTTGATCAGGGGGCTTACCCCCTTGCGCAGCATCCCGAACACGTAGACAGACACGGGCGTGGCGCCCACTGCCGACACGAAGCTTGAGACTACGACGTCGTCCAGCGAGAGGGTCACGGCCAGCAGGGCGCCCCCCAGCACCCCCGGCATGATCTGAGGCAGCGTGACCCGTCGGAAGGCCTGCCACCGGTTGGCGTAGAGGTCGGCGGCGGCCTCCTCCATGGAGGCGTCCAGGTTCGCCAGGCGGGCACGCACGACGACCGACACGAAGGAGATGTTGAAGGCGACGTGCGAGAGCACCAACTTCTCGAGCCCGTTGGTCAGGTCGACGCCGGGTATCAGGCTGAACCACTCGGCGGTCTCCCCGAAGAAGACCAGCATCATCACAGCCATGGTCACGTCGGGGATGATGATTGGCAGGTAGAGCACGGCGTCGAAGGCCTTTTGTCCCCACCACCTGAAGCGCTCGATCGAGAGGGCGGCGAGGGTCCCCAGCACCACGGAGATGACCGTTGAGGCGGCGCAGATCTTGACCGACACCCATATCGAGTTCTGGATGTTGTCGTTCTCGAGGAAGGCCTCGTACCAGCGGAAGGAGAAGCCGGTCCACTTGCCGACGATCTGGCTCTGGTTGAACGAGTAGAAGGCCAGCACGATGATCGGGGCGTAGAAGAACCCGTACACGAGGGCTGAGTGCCCGCGCAGCAGCCACCTGGCGGCCCCCATCGGCTCGGCGGTGGACCTGGCCACACCCTTGGCCATCAGCCGGCCTCTCCGGAGCGGGATGTGTCGGGGGACCTCACAGGGTCCTCCCCCCCTGTCGGAAGTAGACGAGGGTGCCGACGAGCATCACGGCCAGCACCAGCACCGACAGCGAGGACCCCAGCGGGCCGTTCCTGGCGTCCATGAACTGGTCCACGATGTAGCTGCCCATCAGGCCCTTCTTGTTGCCGCCGAGGATGGCTGGCGTCACGTAGGCACCGAAGGAGGGGACGAACACGAGGATCGAGCCGGCGATGACCCCGGGCTTCGAGAGGGGCCACACCACACGGCGGAAGGCCGCCCAGCCCGAGGCGTACAGGTCGCGGGCGCCCTCCACGAGGCTCCAGTCGATCCTCTCTATGGCCGCGTAGAGCGGCAGCACCATGAACGGGAGGTAGCCGTATACCAGGCCCAGTATCACGGCCTTGTTCGTGAACAGGATGCGCCCGTCGCCGAGGCCCGCCCCCGCCACGATCCTCGTGAAGAGGCCGTCGCTGTCGAGCAGCACCCGCCAGGCGTAGGTCCTGATCAGGAAGTTCGACCAGAACGGGATCATGACGCCCACCAGCAGCAGGTTGCGGGTGGCCGGCCTGCGGGTCGAGATGAAGTAGGCGAGGGGGTAGGCCAGGGCCAGGCTGATGAGCGTCGTGACCACCGCGATCCACAGGGACCGGAAGGCCACGGCTCGTACGACCGACTCGCCGAGGCGCTCGTAGGCCTCCACGTTCCAGCCGGCAAGCTCGGTGCGCCCGCTCCTCGTGCGCGTCGCGAACGAGTAGGCGATGACGATCCCCAGCGGGATCACGAAGAACACGAACAGGTAGACCATGGCTGGGAGCCCCAGGAGGAACCCCTGGCGGGAGCGCGCCCGGTCGGCCTCGTGCTCCAGTCCGGGTGTCGCGGCCACGGCCATCAGCCGACCACCACCGATGCGTGCTCAGGATCGAACGACACCGTCACGTCGTCGCCGGCGTGCTTCCTGTCACCAGCCAGGGTCGCCGGGCACCTGATCTCCAGGTGCATCCAGTCCACCGACACCGAGTAGACGACGGCGTTGCCCAGGTAGACGACCGAGTCGACCTTGCCGTCCAGGCGGTGCAGGCCGTCGGGCGCCTCGCCCCGGCGATGGACCGTGAGGCGCTCGGGCCTGACGGTCACGGCCACGCCGGTACCGTCCGCATGGTCGGTCGAGAGCCGCAGGCGGTCGCCGTTGGCCAGCACCACCTCGTCGGAACCGGCCACGGTGGCCTCGAGGAAGTTGGTCTGGCCTATGAAGTCGGCCACGAACCGGGTGGTCGGATGCTCGTAGATGCTCTCGGGCGAGTCGACCTGGAGGAGCCTGCCCTCGTGCATCACCCCGATGCGGTCACTCATGGTGACCGCCTCCTCCTGGTCGTGGGTGACGTACACGAAGGTGATCCCCACCTCGCGCTGGAGTTCCTTCAGCTCGTGCTGCATCTGCTGGCGCAACTTCAGGTCGAGGGCGCCCAGGGGCTCGTCCAGCAGGAGCACCTCGGGACGGTTCACCAGGGCCCTGGCCAGCGCCACCCGCTGCTGCTGTCCTCCCGAGAGCTGGCCGGGCTTGCGGTGGGCCATCCCACCCATCTCCACCAGGTCGATCGCCCAGTCGATCAGGGACCTCCGCTCGGCCCGGTCCACCCCGCGCATCTCCAGCCCGAACCCGACGTTCTTGGCCACGTCCATGTGGGGGAACAGGGCGTAGCTCTGGAAGACCGTGTTGACGGGTCGCTTGTTGGGAGGGCGCAGGCCCATCTCCTCGCCGTGGATCCGCACCGATCCGCTGGTCGGGAGTTCCAGGCCTGCGATCATCCGCAGGGTGGTTGTCTTGCCGCAGCCCGAGGGTCCCAGCAGCGAGAAGAACTCGCCGTCGCGGATGTCGAGGTCCAGGTCGTCGACGGCCACGACGTCGCCGAACCGCTTGACCACGCCGTGCAGGCCGACGGCTACGTTGGTCTCGTTCATCGGTGGAACCGTGCTCCCCCCGGCCTCGTCCCCCGGCCCGACACCGGGCCCACGTTGGTCTCGTTCATCGGTGGAACCGTGCTCCCCCCGGCCCGACACCGGACTACCGATTCAGCACATCCTGTGGCACACTGACAACTGATCCAGTCGTCCGTTGACCCTATACCAACTGATTCCGTTGTCAAGGGGTCTGACGTAGAACCGGGAAGGAGGAACCAGTGGCAGCATCGGGAAGGGGACGCACCGGGGCGCCGGCTGCCGCCACCGAGGCGCTCAGGGGTGCCAGGCCCGCCGTGCTCTGGCTGGACCGCCAGGACGCCCCCGCTCCGGCGGGGACGGTGGCCGGCCGTGTCGAAGCCGACCTGGCCGTGGTCGGGTCTGGCTTCACCGGCCTGTGGGCGGCCCTGACGGCCGCCGAGGAGCGCCCGGGCACCTCCATAGCCGTGGTCGAGGCGGGCGAGGCGGCCTGTGGGGCCACCGGCAGGAACGGCGGCTTCTGCGACTCCTCACTGACGCACGGAATCCAGAACGCCCTCGCCCACTGGCCGGACGAGGTGGCCACCCTCGTGAGGCTGGGCGACCAGAACCTGGCCGGCCTCGTGGACGCCGTCGAGCGCCACGGAATCGACTGCGGGCTCGAGGCCACCGGCGAGACGGCGGTCGCCGTGGAGCCCTGGCACCTCGACACCCTCAGCGACGACGCCGAGGCCTGCAGGGCCCACGGCATCCGGGCCGAACTGCTGGACGGTCCCGGGATCCGGTCCCGGATCCACTCCCCCACCTACCTGGGTGCCCTCCACAGGCCCGACGGCGTCGTGATGGTGGACCCGGCCCGCCTGGCGTGGGGCCTGCGCGAGGCCTGCCGCTCGGCCGGGGTCCGGTTCTTCGACCGGTCCCCAGTCCGGCGCATAGCGGACACCGGCTCAGGGGTCGAGGCCTCCACCGATGGCGGTTCGGTCGTTGCAGACCATGCGATCGTGGCGACCAACGCCTTCCCGGGCCCGTGGACCAGGACACGCCGCCACGTGATCCCGGTCTACGACCACGTGGTCGCAACCGAACCCCTCTCGAGCGGGCAGCTGGCGTCACTGGGCTGGGCCGACAGGCAGGGCGTCGCCGACGTGGGCAACCAGTTCCACTACTACCGCCTCACCCCCGACAACCGGATCCTGTGGGGCGGCTATGACGCCATCTACCACTTCGGCGGCAGCGTCGGTCCCGAACGGGAACAGCGGCCCCAGACGACCCACCTGCTCACCCAACACCTGCTCGACACCTTCCCCCAGTTGGAGGGGATCAGGATCACCCACACGTGGGGAGGCCCGATAGCCGCCACCACCCGCTTCACCGCCGCCTGGGGGACGGGCCTCGGCGGTCGCCTGGCCTGGGCCGCCGGCTACACCGGCCTAGGAGTCGGGGCCAGCCGGTTCGGTGCCCGCGTGGCCCTCGACCTGATCGACGGCCGTGAGACCGAGCTCACGACGCTCTCGATGGTCAGGAACAGGCCCCTCCCGTTCCCGCCGGAACCCGCCCGCTGGCTGGCGGTGCAGGCGACCAGGAGGGCGCTGCAGCGCTCTGACCGTCGCGGTGGCCGGCGCGGACCGTGGCTTGCCCTCCTCGACCGGTTCGGCGTGGGCTTCGACAGCTGACGCCGAGGTTAGGTTTCCCGCCATGGACGAAGCGTCGGTCCGGGATCTCTCCTTCTGGCACGACAGCCTTCCAGGCCCGATCGGGCTGCGCTCCCCACTCCGCGGCGACCGCGACTGCGACGTGGCCATCGTGGGGGCAGGGTTCACCGGGCTCTGGACCGCCTACCACCTGGCCCTCACCGACCCGTCACTGCGGATCATGGTGCTGGAACGCGAGGTGGCGGGCTTCGGTGCGTCGGGTCGGAACGGTGGCTGGGCCCTCGGGGAGTACGGAGCCAGCCCGATGGCCATCGCCGCATCGTCCACCGCTGAGGATGCGATGCGCCAGATGCGGGCCCTCTTCGACGCCGTCCAGGACATAGGCCGGGTGGCCGAACGGGAGGGCATCGACTGCCACTACGCCAGGGGAGGCTCAATCTCGTGGGCACGCAACGCCGCCCAGTTGGCGCGCCTGGACGCCGGCGTCAGGGCCCGCCACGCCCTGGGCCTCACCGAGGACGACATCCGGATGATCGGCGCCGACGAGGCCCGCTCGCTGGGCAATGCCAGCAACGTCGTGGGCGGTCGGTTCATGGCGCACGTGGCCGCCATCCACCCTGCGCGGCTGGTCCGGGGCCTGGCCGATGCCGTAGAACGCAGGGGCGTGGTCGTCCACGAGGAGACGGCCGTGCGCTCGATCGGCAAGGGCCTGGTCGAGACCGACCGCGGCCGCGTAAGGGCCGACATCGTGGTGAGGGCCACCGAGGGCTACACCCGCGACCTGGCCGGTGAGAGGCGCCGGATCGCCCCCTTCTACTCCCTCATGGTCGCAACGGAGCCGCTTGACGAAGACACGCTCGCCGAGGTCGGGCTGGAAACACGGCCCACGTTCGCCGACGGCCGCAACATGGTCATCTACGGCCAGCGCACGGCCGACGGCCGCCTCGCCTTCGGCGGTCGGGGGGCGCCCTACCGCTACGGCTCCGGGATCGACCCGGCGACCGAGCGCCACTCCCCGGTCCACGACCGGATCGCCGAGACCCTCGTCGAGCTCTTCCCCGTGCTGGCCGGCACCGCCGTCACCCACCGCTGGGGAGGGGTGCTCGGCATTCCGCGCGACTGGTATCCATCGGTCGGCCTGGACAGGGCCTCAGGGTTGGCATGGGCAGGCGGCTACGCCGGCGACGGCGTTGCGGCAGCCAAGCTGGCGGGACACACCCTCGCCGAGCTGGTCACCGGAACCCGGAGCGAGCGGACGGGGCTCCCCTGGGTCGACCACCGCTCCCGGAAGTGGGAACCCGAGCCGCTCCGGTGGCTGGGCATAACGGCGGGACTCTGGGCCGCAAGGTCGGGAGACCGGGTCGAGGCCCGGACGGACAGGCCGGCCAGACGCGTGGACCTGCTGCACAGGCTGCTGCGCTGAACAGCCGCCAACCGAAGAGGGTGGCTACTGGTGCCTCTGCAGCGCCACCCCACGCGACCGCCACCTGGTTGTCCGCTGCGACCTGGTGGCCGTGTAGCGGTACCGGTCGGACTCCCCGCGGCTCTCGTCCATGGCAGGCATGCAGCGGCCCCTCACGACCCACCTGCCCGGCCTGGCCCAGCGGCCACCGGGAACCAGCCGGTGGCGCTGGGAGATTGTGATCACAGGCCCGCTTCGGCCAACGCCCTCTCGGTGAGCACCCGGGCGAGGTGCCCCCTGTAGGCGGCGTCCGCGTTGTTGTCGCTGGGCGGCTCCGTCCCATCGGCCGCCGCGGCGGCCGCCTCGGCTGCCGTGGCACCACCGCCCACCGCCGCCTCCACCCCGGAAGCCCTGACCGGTGTCGATCCCATGTTCACGAGGCTCACCCCTGCCCCGCCCTCGGCCACAGCCACACCCACGATGGCCCAGTCCTGGGCCCTGCGGTTGAACTTCTGGTACGACCAGCCGCCCGTGGACACCGGCACCCTGACCTCGGTGAGCACCTCATCGGCGGCGAGAGCCGACTCCAGGAACCCGGTGAAGAAGTCGGTGGCGGCGATCTCCCGCGAACCCCCGGGTCCCGCGGCCACGAGAGTCCCCCCCAGCGCCAGCACTGCAGCCGGCAGGTCCGATGCCGGGTCGGCGTGGGCCAGGGATCCCCCCAGGGTGCCCCGGTGCCTGACGGCCGGGTCGCCGACCTGGGACGCCACGTGTGCGAGCAGGGGGCTGGCGGCCGCCAACTCAGCCGAGTGCTCCAGGTCGCTGTGGCTGGTCAGGGCCCCTATCGACACCGTGTCACCGTCGACGCTGACCCCACGCAGGCCGTCGGCGCGGCCGAGGTCCACGAGCACGCTGGGCCGTGCCAGGCGCAGCCTCATCAGGGGCACCAGCGACTGGCCTCCTGCCAGCAGCTTGGCCTCGTCGCCGTGTTCACCGAGGGCCGCCACCGCGGCCTCGGCCGAGTCGGCCCTCACGTATCCCACGGCTGCGGGGATCATGACGCACCTCCCCCGGCCGCCTCGATGGCTCGTCGCACCGTCATGGGCGACGCCGGCATCGCCACATCGGTGACGCCGAGCGGGCGCAGGGCGTCCACGACGGCGTTGATCACCGCCGGTGTGGAGGCGATGGTCCCCGCCTCCCCGATCCCCTTCACGCCCATCGGGTTGGTGGGCGATGGGGTGACGGTGTGGTCCAGCTTCATGTCGATGCACTCGGCCGCGGAGGGGACGAGGTAGTCGGCCAGGTTGGCCGAACGGCACTGGCCGTCCTCGTCGTAGACGGCGTCCTCCCAGAGGGCCTGTCCGATCCCCTGGACTATGCCTCCGTGGAGCTGGCCCTCGACGATCATGGGGTTGATCTGGTTGCCGCAGTCGTCGACCGCCGCGTAGTCGACCACCTCGACGGCCCCGGTGGCCTCGTCCACCTCCACCACGGCGATGTGGGCGCCGAACGGGAACGTGAAGTTGGGCGGGTCCCACGTGACCTGGGCCTCCAGGTTGGGCTCGACACCGTCGGGCAGGTCGTGGGCCGTGAAGGCGGCGAACGCCACCCCTGCCAGGGGCACCTCGGCCCCCGGTGTGCCCTTCACGCTGAACACGCCACCGGTCAGCTCCAGGTCCTCGGCGTTGGCCTCCAGCATGTGGGCGGCTATCGACGCAGCCTTCTCGACCACCTTCTCTGTGGCCATCCAGATGGCCGTCCCACCCACGGCCAGGGAACGGGAGCCGTAGGTGTCCATTCCCAACGGGGATATGGCCGTGTCGGAGTGGAGCACCTCGACGTCGTCGGGATCCACCCCGAGGCGGTCGGCAACGATCATCGACCAGCAGGTCTCGTGCCCCTGTCCGTGGGGCGAGGACCCGGTGACCACCTGCACCTTGCAGGTCGGCAGCACCCGCACGGTCGCCGACTCCCAGCCGCCGGCCCCGTAGTTGAGCGAGGCCAGCACGCGGCTGGGCGCCAGGCCGCACATCTCCACGTAGGTGGAGACGCCGATGCCGAGGTGGGTGGTGGACCCGGCCTCGCGTCGCGAAGCCTGGTCGGCCCGAAGGTCGTCCCATCCGACCAGTTCCTTGGCCCTGTCAAGAGCGGGCTGGTAGTCGCCCGAGTCGAACACCAGGCCTGCGGGCGAGTCGTAGGGGAACTTGTCGGTGGGGATGAAGTTCCTGGCCCTGATCTCGTCGGGTCCGACCCCCACCGCCACTGCCAGGGCGTCCATGGCCCGCTCGATGGCATAGGTGGCCTCGGGACGGCCTGCGCCCCTGTAGGCGTCGGTCGGGGTGAGGTTGGTGAACACGCTTCTACAGGTGAAGGAGTAGCAGGGAACGTCGTAGAGGCCGTGGTAGAGGAAGGCCCCCAGCAGCGGCACGCCGGGCGCCACCAGCTGCAGGTATGCGCCCATGTCGGCCAGCAGGTTGGCCCTCACGGCGGTCAGCTTCCCGTCGGCGTCGGCGGCCAGCTCGATGGTCTGGCGCTGCGCCCTGCCCTGGATTGTCGAGCCGGCGGCCTCGGTGCGGCCCTCGGTCCAGCGCACGGGCACACCGTGCCTCTGGGCCAGGGCCATGCAGAGGATCTCCTCGGCGTAGACGTTCAACTTGCAGCCGAAGCCGCCTCCCACCGACGGCGCCACCACCCGCACCTTCTGCTCGGGCAGGCCCAGCGTCAGCGACGCCATGACCTTCAGCACGTGGGGTATCTGGGTCGCCGAGTAGAGCGTGATGTCGCCGTTGTGCGGCGCGGGCACCACGGCCACCCCGCGCGGCTCCATGGGCGCGGGTATCAGCCGCTGGTGCACGTAGGTCTCGGTGACGTGGTGTGCAGCGTTCTCGAAGGCCGCGGCCACGCCGTCGGGATCGGGATCGAGGGCCCAGACGTAGGAGGTGTTCGTGCCCAGGTCCTCGTGGATGACCACCCCGTCGGAGGCGGCGTCGTCTATCGACACCACGGCTTCCAGGGGCTCGTAGTCGACGACCACGCCCTCGAGGCCGTCGGCGGCCGCATAGCGCGACGACGCCACGACCACGGCCACGATGTCGCCCGCGTAGTTGGCCTTCCCCTGGGCCACCGGGAAGTGCGGCGGGTTCAACATGTCCTCGGTCACGGGCCAGGCGCACGGCAGGGGCGCAGCCCATGCGTCGGCCAGGTCGTCTCCCGTGTAGACGGCGACCACGCCGTCGGTGGCCAGTGCCGCCGAGGCGTCGATGCCGTTGATGCGGGCGTGGGCGTGGGGACTGCGCACGCAGGCCACCCAGAGGGCACCTGGCAGCACCAGGTCGTCTATGAACCTGGCCTCGCCGGTGAGGAGGGCCGGGTCCTCCTTGCGGAGGCGGGCCTCGCCAACGATGCCGCCGGCGAACGGGGTCTCTGTGGCTGTCATCTGCTGTTCCCCCTCACTCGGTGGCGGCCAGCACGGCCTTGACGATGTTCTGGTAGCCGGTGCAGCGGCAGAGGTTGCCCTCGAGGCCCTCGCGCACTCCGTCGGCGGTCAGGTCCGGGTACTCGTCGGCCAGGGAGACGGCCGCCATGACCATTCCCGGGGTGCAGTACCCGCACTGCAGGGCGTGGCTCTCGTGGAAGGCCTGCTGCATCGGGTGCAGGCCGTCTTCGCCGGCCAGCCCCTCGATGGTCGTGACCTCCGCGCCGTCGACCTGCACCGCCAGCAGGGTGCAGGACTTGGCCGACCTTCCGTCGACAAGCACCGTGCACGCACCACACGAGCTGGTGTCGCAGCCGATGTTGGTGCCGGTGAGGCCCAGGTCGTCGCGCAGGAAGTGCGCTAGCAGGGTGCGCGGCTCCACGTCGGCCGTTCGCACCTGGCCATTGACAGTGACGGAGACCTCCATCACCAACCCCCTTGGTGTACTCGAGGACGGGCCGCCCTGCCATCGGTGGCTGGGTTCCCGGCTTCCGACCAGACAGCGATGGTCGCGCACTTTCGCCCGTCGCGCCAGCGCCTGGACCTCAGGCGCTCACCAGCTCCACATCGGCGTTGTGTCCGGGGCCCTCGACCAGACGCCTGTCCGAGGCACGCCCAGCCAGCACAAGGTGGGTCTCGTCGCCGATGTCCCGAACCTGGATCGTCCTGGCCGTGCTGTCGGCGCACTTCCCCGGTATGTCGGCATGCAATCCGCATCCAGCCTTGGTCATTCCAGAAAGAAGTCGCTGGTTCCCTTGGCATCCACAGCGTCACCGAGCCGACCCAGCGCGTGGACGTAGGCCGCCTCCCGCAGTGAGAAGCCCCTGTCCGTCGCAAGGTCGAGCACGCTGGCCATGGCGCTGCGCATGATTCCTTCGAGCCGCTCGTGGACCTCGTCCAACGGCCACGACAACCCCCCACGGTTCTGCACCCACTCGAAGTAGCTGACGGTGACACCGCCGGCGTTGGCCAACACGTCCGGAACCAGGGTTATCCCCCTGTCGGCAAGGACTGCGTCGGCCTCAGGGGTCGTGGGCCCGTTGGCCACCTCGACGATCGTCGAGGCCCCGATCCGCGAGGCGTTCCCAATGTTGATCTGGTTCTCAAGGGCGGCCGGAATCAGGATGTCAACATCGGCTAGTTCGAGCATCTCCCCGTTCGTCAGGTGCGCAGCCTCGACCATGTCGCACACCGAGCCGTCGCAGTACACGGCCTTCAACTCGCGGCTCTCGTTCTTGAAATGGATGAGGCTGGGCACATCGAACCCGTCGGGGCTGTGGATCGCACCCCGGGAATCGCTGACAGCCACCACGCGGTATCCATCCGCGTGGAGCAGGCGCGCCACGTGCTGTCCCCCATTGCCAAAGCCCTGCACGGCCACCCTGACGTCGCCAGAGACCCAGCCGTTGCGTTCCTCGAGCACCTTGACGCAGTGGTAGGCACCCCTTCCGGTCGCATCCTCACGGCCAAGGCTCCCTCCCAGGGCGATCGGCTTTCCGGTGAACACGCCTGGTTCATGGCGCCGGGTGATCTTCTCGTACTCGTCGGTCATCCAGCCCATGACCATGGCGTTGGTGTAGACGTCCGGTGCCGGGATGTCGGTTTCGGAGCCGATGTGGTCGGCGATGCGGTCCACGAAGCCTCGGCTCAGCCGCTCCAGTTCCATTGGAGACAGGGACCGCGGGTCCACTGCGATCCCGCCCTTGCCCCCGCCGAACGGGATTCCGACTACTGCGCACTTCAGGGTCATCCAGAGGGCCAGGGCCTTCACCTCCGAGACTGTCACCGACGGGTGGAAGCGGATACCGCCCTTGCTCGGACCCCGCAGGTTGTTGTGCCTGACCCTGTAACCGGTGAACACCTCCAGGGAGCCGTCGTCCCTCCTGAGGGGCACGGACACCTCCAACACCGACATCGGCCTCTCCAGGATCCCGATCACCTCGTCGTGCAGATCGGCGCGGTCCGCTATCTCGTTCAGACGCTCGACAGCCGACTGGTACAGGTCTGCCCCGGTTGCCATGTCCATGATCCCTTCCTCATCCTCAGCAGCACGTACGACGGTTGTCGAGACCACCGCCACCACCTTCGGCAACACGCCGTTGGGCGTGAATAGTCCCGACGCCGCCCGTGTTCCCACCACACGGCACCGGATGGGTGCCCGATCCGAACAGGAGGAACAATGTCACAACCTGTCACCGTGTTCTGGCGCCCCGGATGCATCTTCTGTGCGAGGCTCCGCCGGGACCTGAGCCGCTCGACCGTGGAGTTCACGGAGCGCAACATCTGGGTTGAGGCCGATGCTGCCGCATTCGTGCGGTCCGTCAACAGAGGAGACGAGACCGTCCCGACAGTTGTAGTGGGAAACACCATCCTCGTGAACCCGCGACCCGACGACGTGCTGTCGATCGCTAGTTCAGCGAAGGTCGCTTCCTGAGTGGTGGGCAGGCCACCCGACAGGTCTTGCCTCAAGGCCTCCACTGGGCCGGAAGAACTGGAGGGCGGCCTGCTGCATTGCCATTGACCAGGTCGGGTAGGCGTGTGGCGTCTGGGCCAGGCGGCCGACGAACATCCTGGTCCGAATGGCCAGGGCGGCCTCGTGGACCATCTCCCCACCGGTGGGGGCAACGACCGTCGCACCAATCAGCACCCCGCCGCCGACGTTGCCGAGTCCCCGCCTGGGGGCGGCGATCAACTTGACGAAGCCGTTCTCGCGACCCGTGGTGACCGCCCGATCCACCTGCTCGAGGGGCAGGTAGGCCACCCTGGCCCCCGGCACGTCGGAAGCCTCTCGCTCAGTGGTGCCCACCCGCCCCACCTCGGGGCTGGTGAAGGTGGCCCACGGAACTGAACGCTCGTCGAAGCGACGCCTGCGCAGACGCCCGCGGCCGGTGAGTGCGTTCCCGGCCGCGACCCACCCCATCCACGCTGCGGCGTGGGTGAACTGCATCCTCCCGGTGACGTCCCCAACCGCCCAGATGCCGGGAACCGAAGTGGCCATTGTGTCGTCGACCACAACCGCCCCACGACGGTCCAACTCGACTCCGACCTCCTCCAGGCCGAGCCCGGCACCGGACGGTCGGCGTCCGGTCGCGACCAGGACCGATTCGGCCTCAACCTTCCCCGGGCCGGCAAGCACGAGGCGTGTCCGACCCTCACGAAGACCTTCCACGAGGTTCGGAGCCTCGCCTGAATGGACGGTAACGCCGTCCGCCTTGAGAGCCGCCTCCACTGCAAGCGAGACCTCGGGTTCCTCACCGGGCAGCAGGCGGTCGGCGGCCTCAATGACCGTCACGCAGGTTCCGAACCGGGAGTAGGCCTGCGCTAACTCACAGCCGACGGGGCCCCCGCCCAACACCGCAAGGGAGGACGGCTGCTGGCCGAGGGTGAAGATGTTCTCAGTGGTCAGGAGGTCGACACCGCCGATTCCCGGAATCGGCGGCACTGCCGGCTTGGCACCCGTGGCAACCACGAAGCGGCGGGACCTGATCCGTCGGCCGTCCACCTCCACCTCGTGTGGTGACACGAACCTGGCGAAGCCCTCGACGACATCGATCCCCTCCCGCTTCAGCGCATCGGCGTCCTCAGTGGCGGCGATTCGGCTGATCGCATCAGCAACACCAACCATCGCCTCCTCGAACAGGTCGCCCCTTGTCGCCCCGGCCAGGAGCGCCTTGGACGGCACACAGCCGGTGAACGTGCAATCGCCACCGACAGGACCGTCCTGGATGATCATCGGACGTGCGCCCATGTGCGCGGCCTCCCTGGCCGCGACAAGGCCACCCGCACCGCCCCCGACAACGACGATGTCGTGGTCAGCCACTGTGCTTGGACGGGCCACCATGGGTGCTAGGTGCCGATTTCGAAGAGTCCAGCGAGGCGTGTCCGGAGATCCCGGGCACTGAGTTGGCCCCGGTCCAGATGTACGAGCCGACCGGCTGCGTTGTAGAAGGCCGTCATCGGCATTCCACCGGTGCCACCGAGGCTGCGGTAGAGGCCGTTGCCTCGGGTTCCGGACACGTCACTGGCGAGGATCTGGTCGCCGATGCCGGTTCGCAGCGCCATCGGCTTCCAGTTGCCGGTCTCGTTGCTGTTCACGAAGACGAAGTCGACCACGCCGGCGTGCTCCGTGGCCAATGCATCGAATGCGGGCAGCTCGGCCTCGCAGGATGGGCACCAGGACGCGAAGAAGTTGACAACGACGGGCCTACCACGGTGATCGGCCAGCACGACCCTCTCACCGGTCGTTCCATCCACATCCACGGCGATAGCAGGTAGGTCCCAGGCAGACGAGTCGATGACGCCACTGCCTCCTTGCCCGACACCGCTCCCTGCCGAAAAGAACAGGACCGCCGCAACCGCCGTGCCGATCACCCCACCCAGGAGCCACCCACTAGCGCTGGCCGAGATGCGTGACCCTCTCTCCCGGGACCCGCTTCCGACCGACGTCTTGCCCATTGCCACTCTCCCTTCCCTCATCCGATATTGACGATCCACTCGAGGCCGACCGTCCGGAGGAACTCCTGAATGGTCGTCGTGACCCTGATCAACTGGTTGAAGACCAACAGGACCCCGAACAGGCCGAGGATCGAAGCAGAGATGGCCACCAGACTCGTCATGTTCCCCTTCACCCACGCCATGGTCCCGGCGAGACGGCCAAGGGTCAGACCAACCAACAGGAACGGAATCCCAAGGCCCAGGGAATAGACGCCGAGCAACGAGGCTCCGGCAACAGCCCTGTCGGAGGTAGCGGCCACGGCCAGCACCGACGTCAGAACCGGGCCTATGCAGGGCGTCCAGCCGAATCCGAACGCCGCGCCGGCAACCGACGGCGCGGCCCGTCCGAAACGACTGAGTTTCGGGTGGAACCGCATTTCGTGGAACATCCAGGGCGCCTTCAAGAACAGCGAACCGAGCATGAAGAGGGACATGGCCAACACCACGCCGCCTGAGATCCGGGTGAGGAGGAGCTGGTTGGCGAAGACGGCACTGCCGAGTGCCGTGGCCGAGAGTCCGAGGAGAACGAAGACGGTGCCGAACCCACCGACGAACAGGCCGGTGTCGCGGGCGACCTGCCATCGGTGGTTCCTTGCGCCTCCCTCCAGATCGGCGATGTCCAGGCCTGTGATGACCGAGATGTAGCCGGGCACGATGGGCAGCACACATGGTGAAGCGAACGAGACAACGCCACCGGCAAACGCCGCTAGGTAGCTCAGCACTGAGATCGCCTCGTGCTCGATCATCGCGTTCTCCCCAGCAGTCGGGTCGGCACCGGTTGCACTACCGGGTGTTACAACCCGCCTCGGCCACAACCGATTCCGGAGTCGCCGGACCGGGCCGGGAATACAAGGTCGCCCGGGCTGGTTCCCACCACGTGGCCCGCGACCATCGGATCCCGCCGACCGTCACCCTCCAGGCCGGCAGTTCCGGCGCACCACCGGGCCGTCGGGGGGCGGAGGGCTCTGGCCCCTGGTCCGCCGCCCCCCCGGCCCACTCCACCTTCCTCCGGACCGGGGTGCTTGTGGCAGCGGTTGCCATGGTCGCCGCAGCCTGCTCGCCAGCCGCGCCATCGGATCAGGAGTCCGTGGCCCGCACCGCCGCAACCGCCACGCCGACCACGACAGCCGACACAGCAGCGCCAACCACCCCCACGACGGCGACCGTCTCCGCTGCGCCGCCCACGCCGACCACGGAACCGGGCCGGGCAGCCACTGACCCACCAGCAGCAGCTTCGCGGGCGTCGGCTCCGAGCGAGCCCTTCACGCTCGAACAGGTTCCCGGGGACCCGCCCGAGCCCGGGCCATCGGCCCTGACCAACCGCTTCGACGAGGCCTTTCCCCCACCCCTGGTCGACCCTGTCAGGATCCGGTCCGGAGGTCCGCCGCCCGACGGCATCCCGCCCCTCGACCAGCCGCTGTTCGTGAACGCCGGTGCCGTCGACTTCCTGGAGCCGGACGAACCGGTGCTGGCCCTGCGGATCGGGGAGGATTCCCGCGCCTACCCCGTCCAGGTCCTGATCTGGCACGAGATCGTCAACGACACGGTCGGCGGCATCCCCGTGTCGGTCACCTACTGCCCGCTGTGCAACTCGGCGGTGGCATACGACCGCCGCCTAGGCGACCGGGTCCTCACCTTCGGCACCTCGGGGATGCTCTACAACTCGGCCCTCGTCATGTACGACCGCCAGACCGAGTCGCTCTGGAGCCACTTCACCGGTGAGGCGGTGATCGGCCGCCTCACCGGAGAGGTGGTCGACACCTTCCCCGTGTCGACGGTGGGGTGGGGCGACTGGCTGGCCGCCAACCCGGAGGGCCTGGTCCTCTCCGACCAGACGGGCTGGGCACGCGACTACGGCAGGAACCCGTACCCCGGCTACGACGACATCGACACCGTCCCGTTCCTGTTCCACGGCGACACCGACGGACGGCTGCTGGCCAAGACGAGGGTCGTCGGCATGCGGCGCGACGGGGACTCGATAGCCGTGCCCCTGGAGGACCTGGCCGGGAAGGGGGTCCTTGACCTGGTGCTGGGCGGCGGGCGTGTCAGCCTCTGGCACAGGCCGGGCACCGCCTCAGCCCTGGACGAGGTCGACCTGGCCGCCGGCAGGGACGTCGGCTCCACGGGGGCCTTCGTGCCCGTGGTCGACGGCAGGGACCTGGACTTCACGACTGACGGCGAGTGGTTCACGGACGTCCAGACCGCTAGCCGGTGGAACGTGCTGGGCGAGGCCGTGGCGGGGCCGCTGGCCGGGTCCAGGCTGGTCGGCGTAGAGCACGTGGACACCTTCTGGTTCGCCTGGGCGGCCTTCCGACCCGACACACGCATCGTCACCTGAACACCGCCCGGCGGCACGCCGACCGTCGTCAGGCCGGGTCAGGGTCCGTTCCGGGCGGTCCGCCACCAGCCAGCTGGCCCCCGAAGTCCCTCAGCCGGGCCAGGGCCTCGTCGGAGAGGCTGCCGCCGGACCGCTCCAGCGAGTCCCTGATCGCCTCATAGGTCTCGACCTCGAGGCCGCACCTGCGGCAGTCGTCCAGGTGCCCGGAGACCTTCCGGGTGGTCGCCTCGTCCAGTTCCGCGGAGCCGGCGATCGCCCCGTCCAGGTACTGCTGGAGCAGGCGGCCCACCTCGGGACAGGAAAGCTCGCTGTCCTGGGGGCCGGTCGTCCCAACCGGTCCCGACCTCGTGAGGCCCACCCTCGCAAGGAAGCGTCGGATGCTCATCGTTCCTCCGTCCCCGGGTCGACCCCTGACGGGGCCTCCCCTCCGAGTTCGTCGCGGATCCGGCGCCGGGCCCGGTGGAGCCTGCTCATCACCGTCCCCACGGGCACGTCCAGCACCTCCGCCGCCTCGGCGTAGCTGAGCCCGTCCACGTCCACCAGGTCGACCACGGTCCGGAAGCGGTCGTCGAGGCCCTCGAGGGCGGCCGCCACCCGCGCATCGAAGACCGGTGTCACGACCTCCTCCTCGGCGCTGGCGTGGGGCTCCGCCGCCTCCAGCACCGAGACGCCCTCACCCGGCCGCCTCTCGAGGTCCGGCAGGCGCTTTCGGACACGGTTCAGGTTGGCGTTGCGCATGATCGTGAGCAGCCAGGCTCGCGGGTGTCGGCCGTCGAAGCGCTCGATGGCACGCCAGGCTCGCACGAGGGTCTCCTGCACGAGGTCCTCCGCATCAGCATGGTGTCGCGTGAGGGAGAGCGCGACGCGGCCCAGCACGTCGATCTCGGGCAGCACGTGGCGCTGGAAGGCCTGCTCGGCCGACTCCTGCGACCGTGGGGTGACCACACTCCCTGAAACCCCGCCGGCCGCACCGCCATTCCCGGCACCCTCAGTTGATCCGGAGCCCTCATCCACCTCCGGGACAGTAGGCCGGGCGCAACCCGACCGCTTCGCCGCTGGAGGCGGCTGCCGCCTAGATTCCGCGGATGGTCGACGTGCTCACGGCCGCGAGGGATCTGGGACCGTCCCTGGCCGACCGGTCAGAGCAGATCGAGGCGGCCAGGACCCTGCCCGACGACGTCGTCCACGACCTCCGGGCAGCTGGGCTGTTCAGGTTCTTCGTCCCGGCCGAACTCGGCGGACCAGAGGTGGACGTGGCGACCGGCATGGCGGCCATCTCGGAGGTGGCCCGACACGACGGCGGTGCCGCATGGTGCGTGATGATCGCCGGTACCACCTCGCTGCTGGCCGGCTTCCTGCCCCTGGAGCACGCCGAGGCGATCTACGGGCCGCAGGACTCGTGCACCGGCGGATTCTCCGTGCCGGCCGGCGCCGCGCGGCGGGTGGACGGCGGGCTCAGCGTCTCGGGCACGTGGGAGTGGGGCTCGGGAACCCGCCACTGCACATGGATCGGGGGCGGTGCACGCCTCGTCGATGAGACGGGCAGCCCAACCCGTGACGGCGGCCTCTTCGCCCCGTTCGTGTTCATGGACCCGGCCGACGTGGAGTTCCTGGACACCTGGCACGTGACCGGCCTGGCCGGATCTGGCTCCACCGACTACCGGGTCACCGAGGCGTTCGTGCCGGAAGGCCGCTGGGTCCAGCTGGTAGACGCCGAACCGAGGCTGGACGGCCCGCTCTGGCGGTTCCCCTTCTACGGAATGCTCGCAGCCGGCGTGGCATCGGTCTCGATCGGCCTCCTGGACGGGGCGGTGGACCGGTTCGCGGAGATTGCCGCCACCAAGCGACCCCAGGGATCCTCCCGGACCCTGGCCGAGAGGGCGTCGGGTCAGGCGGAGCTGTCCATGGCCGAGGCTACCGCCCGCTCCAGCCGAGCCTTCCTGGAAGACGCCCTGGGCGAGGCCTGGTCCACGGCGGCAGCCGGCGACCCCCTGACGGTCGAGCACCGGCGCCTGATCAGGCAGGCCGCCGCCGACGCCACCCAGAGGTGCGCAGACTCGCTCGGCCGGCTCCTGAGGCAGGCGGGCGGCACGGGGGTGTACCTCAGGGAGCCGATGCAGAGGGCGGTCCGCGACGGACAGGTCGCAGCCACCCACGGCATGGTCGCGGCCCGGATCCACGAGCTCACCGGGAGGCTGAGGCTCGGGCTGGACACCGACACGACCCTGCTGTGAACTCGGGCCCGTGACCGGCTTCAACCACCTCCAGTTCGAGCGCGACGGTGACGTGCTCGTGGTGACCATCGACAAGGACGGCGACCCGCTGAACAAGGTGGATGGCAGCCTCCACCACGAGTTGTCGGCCCTGTTCCCACACCTCCGCGGGGAGCGGGAGGCCAGGGCCGTGCTGTTGGCGGGCACCGACTCGGCCTTCACGGCCGGTGGAGACTTCGGCTGGTTTCCGGAGCTCCACGAACCGGGGCGTGCGGCGGAGTTGAGGATCGAGGCGCGGTCCCTCATCTGGGACCTGTTGGACCTACACCTTCCCCTGGTCTGCGCCGTGACCGGCCACGCCATGGGCCTCGGGGCCAGCATCGCCCTCCTGTCCGACGTCGTGGTCGTATCCGCCGATGCCCTGATCGGGGACCCCCACGTCAGGGTGGGGATCGTGGCGGGCGACGGCGGGACCATCGCATGGCCGCTGGCCGTGGGCCCGATGCTCGCCAAGAGGTTCCTCCTGACCGGCGATCCGGTCGGGGCCGAGGAAGCGGTGCGGCTGGGCCTCGCCGCCGAGGTGGCGCCCGACGCCGCTGCCTGCCGGGATACCGGCCTGGAGTGGGCCAGGCGCCTGGCAGCGGGCGCTCCGCAGGCGGTCCAGGGAACCAAGCAGGCGGTGAACGCCTGGGTCAAGCAGACTGCCGGCACGCCCTTCGACATGGCCACCGCCCTCGAGATCACCACCTTCCGCACGGAGGACCACCGGGAGGCCCTTGCAGCCCTCGCCGAGAAGCGCCAGCCCCGTTTCACGGGCCGCTGAAGAGGCCGGCCCCTTGACAGACCACAGTGGGGACCAGGTGGGCGCCGTGCCCGGGATGCTGGATGGCATCATGACCACCCGTGCCATGCGGCGGTTCAGCGATGAGCCCGTCTCTGACGCGGATCTCTGGACCTGCCTGAGGGCGGCCGTCCAGGCCCCCAGCGGCGGCAACATCCAGCCCTACCAGTTCCTCGTGGTCACGGACGAAGGAAAGAAGGCGGCCCTGGCCGACCTCTACCGGCGGGCGTGGGCGAGGTACTCACGCGTAATCCAGCCGACTGAGTTCAGGAGCGAGGAGGCGCGTCGGGCCTGGGAGCGGAACCAGGGGGCCAGCACTCACCTGGCCGAGAACCTGGAGCACGTTCCGGTGCTGGTGCTGGTGCTGATGCCCTCCATCGACATGACGGTCGAGGACGATGAGGGTCCCATGCCAGTGGGCCCGGTTCACGCCTCCGTCTACCCGGCCGTGCAGAACCTGATGTTGGCCGCAAGGTCGCTGGGGCTCGGTACGACCATGACGACCCTGCACCGCGTCTACGAGGACGAGGTGCGCGGGCTCCTGGCGATACCGGAGCGCTACGAGGTGCTGGCCCTCATTCCGGTTGGGCACCCGACGGGCAGGTGGGGGGTGGCCCCGAGGCCGCGGAGAGCGGAGCAGATCACGTCGTGGGACGACTTCGGCAACAAGAGGAGCCCGTGACCGGAGAGACGCTGCGGGTAGGCGTTTCGATGCCCCCGGCTGGCTTCGCGTCACGCGATGAGGCGGAGGCCTACGTGGCCTCCGTCCACTCGGTCGGCCTGGACCACATGATCACCTCGGATCACGTGTCGTTCAGGGGAGGGCGGGGCCGCGACGGCCTCATGACCATGTCGTGGCTGGCCGGGCTGCACCCGACCATCGGCCTCTACGTCGGCGTCTACCTGCTTGCCCTCAGGCACCCGGTGGCCGTGGCCAGGCAGGTATCCACCCTGGCGGAGGATGCCCCGGGACGCCTGACGCTCGGCGTGGGAGTAGGCGGCGAGGACCGCCACGAGATGGAGTCCGTAGGGGTGGACCCGGCGACACGCGGACGCAGGACCGACGAGGCCCTGGACGTCCTGGTCCCCCTCCTGGCCGGCGATGCCGTCGACCACCGCGGGGAATTCTACAGCGTGCCCGAAACCCGGATCAGGCCCCATCCGAATCCACCGGTGGCCATTACCGTCGGGGGCCGGTCGGACGCGGCCGTGCGCCGTGCGGGGACCCGGGGACAGGGCTGGCTGGCATCGTGGTGCACCGCGGACCGGTTCGCAGGTGGGGTGGCGCTAGCGGCCGAGGCCTCCGAGGCGGCGGGTCGCAGTGGGGTGGCCTGGCGACACGGCTACCAGGTCTGGGTGGGCTTCGGCGATACGACGGCGGAGGGTACGGACCGGCTTGCGCCCATGATGGAGTCCTTCTACGGGGTGCCGTTCAACGCCTTCGAGAGGTACTCACCGGTCGGTACGCCCGATGACGTCGCCTCATGGCTGAGGCCATTCGTGGCGGCCGGGGCCGTGGACCTGAACGTCGCTCCCGTGGCCGGTTCTCCCGAGGAGGCGGTAGCCGGCCTGGCCGAGGTGAAGGACATCCTCTGCCCCTGAAACGACCGGCCGTGCTGCGCCCCAACCCAGGGAGACATCCCCCGGGGCCTGCCCGGGGAGGCTCAGCGGCGACCCGGTTGGAGGGGCACCGGCTGGCCGGGTGGCGGAACCACGCCATCGGGTCCAAGGACTGTCAGCTGGTCGTCGGCCTCGAGGACCAGGTCAGGGTCGGGCAGCAGCACGATCCCGAACCGCGTCACGGCTGCCACCTCCAGGCCGTCCACCAGGCCCAGGTCCCGGACCGGTGACCCGATGAGGGCGGCGTCCCTCCCCTCGGGCAGCAGCGCGTACTGCCTCAACTCAAGGCCGGGCAGCAGGGCCGACTTGACCTCCTCCTCGGTCGGGGCGGAGCCGACGGACACTGCACCGCCGTGGAGGTAGCCGGCGAGCTCTCCGGCCAGCCTGAGTGACCGGCCCGGGTCGGCTGCTGTACCGGCCAGGAAGAACAGGGCGTTGACCCGCTCGCCGGCGCCCCCCCACGACGCCGGGATGCGGATGCCCGAGGCCGCCCTCACGATCACCAGTTGGTCCTCCGCAATTGCGTCGAAGAGCGCCACCGGGGTGGCCGTCGGGTGGTCCTCGGACGGCTGGATCCACAGCGAACCCGTCTCCAGGAACCGCTCGGTGACCTCCTCCTGGGCCAGGCCGATCCTGTCGGCCAGCACGGTCGAGGCCCGGTCGGCCGCCTCGGCGATGTCGGTCCCTGCCGGGATGCTGAGCACGGCGGCCCGGGCGATGAGGCCCGTGTAGTCGTCGCCGCTGCGGAGGCCGTGGCCGGCCATGGCGGCGCTGATCTCGCGGTCGAGGCCCCTGTCGGCGTCCTCGCCCCACCTCTCGAAGACGTGCCTTATGGCTCCCGCCCGGTTGGTCCGGGGGGTTGCGTAGAAGTGGTGCCAGGCCCACCCGAGGGCAGTCACGACTACCACGAACACCAGTGCCGTGGTGCCCAGGCGGGATATCAGAACGACCGAGACCGCTATCCCGGCGAACTGGGTCAGCGGGTAGAGGGGGGTACGGAAGGCCGGCGCGTAGGACCTGATGCGGGAGGCACGGAGCACGAGCACTGCCAGGTTCACCAGGCCGAGGGTCAGGAGCACGAAGGCGCTGGCCAACTTGGCGATGGCCTCGGCGTCGAACGCCAGGACCACTACCGCTATGGCCGCGCCTGTCAGGACAACCCCGACCGCCGGCGTTCCTCGGCCGCTCAGCCCCCCGAGCCGGGAGGGAAGCAGGCCATCGCGGGCCATGGCCATCGGGTAGCGGGCAGCCGCCAGGATCCCGGCGTTCACAGCCGAGGCGAAGGCCGCAAGGGCCGCCACGACGACCAGCCAGGCCCCAGCCGTTGGGAGAACCGCCTTGGCGGCGGTGTGGATCGGTGCCAGGTCCTCGTGCAGCACCTCCGGCGGCACCACCGCCACCGCCACGAGGACCCCCAGCGTGTAGAGGACGGTGGCGACGATCAGCGACAGGGTCATTCCGAGCGGTATCCGGTGCGACGGGTCCTCGACCTCCTCGGCCGCGCTGGCCACCTTCGTGAGGCCCCCATAGGAGACGAACACGAGCCCGGTGACAGCCAGGATCCCCGACCAGCCCGAGGTGGCGAAGGGGTCCAGGTGCGATCCGTCGATCCCGCGTGAGCGCGTCTCGATCAGGCCGGCCGCCAGGAACCAGCCCATCACCGCCAGGATGAACGTCACGAGCAGGAGCTGGACCGAGGCGCTGGCCTTGGAGCCCACCACGTTCACCAGCGTGAAGAGGCCGATCAGCACCATCGCCAGGGTCGTACCGTCCATGTCCACGATGAGGACCAGGTAGGCGCTCATGCCGACCATGGCGAAGGCGTCCTTGAGGACCAGGGACAGCCAGGTGCCGAGGCCGGCCACGGTGCCCACCGCCGGACCGAGCGCCCTCTCCAGGAAGTAGTAGGCGCCGCCGGCCTTCGGCAGCGCCGTTGACAACTCGGCCACGCTGAGCATGGCGGGCACGGCAAGGAGCCCGGCCAGCAGGTACGCCACCACGGCCGAGGGACCGGCCTTGGCAGCCGCCAGGCCGGGCAGCAGGAAGAGGCCCGAGGAGAGCATCGCCCCGGTTGACAGGGCGAAGACGTGTCGCAGGGACAAGGATCGGGTCAGCCGGCCCGGCACTCCTGCCGCCATCGGTACAACCTAGGCGGTCCGTGGGCCCCGGTGCCGCAGGCTCCCATGTCGAACCCGTGCCCGACGGCTCAGGCGGTCGCCGCCAGGAAGTCCAGGAGGGCGGCGTTCACCCCGCCGGCGTCCTCCTGTTGCATCCAGTGACCCACGCCGGGAAGCACGACCGAGGCGTGCAGTCCCGGCAGGGTCGTCGGATAGCGGGAGATGCTCCCCGCTCCCCAAATGGTCGGCCCGTCCTCCTCACCTCCTATGTAGAGGGACGGCTGTCGGATCGGGGCGCCGTGGAGGGCCCGCAGGTCCACCCAGTCCAGGTCCACACAGCGGTACCTGTTGAGGCCACCGGTGAAGCCGGCCCGCCCGAACTCCTCGGTGTAGAAGGCCAGGTCGGCGGCAGAGAGCCACGGGAGCGGCCCGTCGGGGTACCTGAACCTGTCGTCCAGGCGGCCGCCCGGTGGAACCAGGCCCATGGGTGCCTCGCCCGGCGCCAGAGGCGGGCAGTCGCCGGAGGCCGTGAAGTAGAAGCCCTCCAGCCACCGGCCCGGGGCGGCGGCGATCTCGGCCTCGGCCCGTCCCGGTTGCTGGAAGTACTCGATGTAGAACTCCTCGTCGCCTCCCATGGCCCGGAATACCTCCGTTGGCCTGGCCTCGCCCCTCGGCTCGTAGGCGACCGAGAGGAGCGCCACTGCGGTGAAGACGTCCGGCCGCAACCGGGCCGCCGTTGCCGCTATCGGCGAACCCCAGTCGTGACCCACCACGACTGCGGTCTCGTGGCCGAGAGCTGCGACCACACCTACGCAGTCGCCGGCCAGGTGGACCATGCGGTAGGCCTCGATGGCCTCAGGGGCCTCCGAGGAGCCGTAGCCCCTGACGTCGATGGCCACCGCCCTGTACCCGGCTGCGGCCACCGCCGGCAGCTGGTTCCGCCACGAGTACCAGGACTCCGGGAAGCCGTGGACGAAGAGCACCATCGGGCCGTCCCCCACCTCGGCCACGTGGATCCGGGTGCCGAGGGCGTCCACCGCGTGGCGCCTGAGGCCGTCCAGTTGCATCACGACTGGGCCCCCGCCGGGGTCGCCGCGGGGTCCTCGACCACAACGCCCTTGATGGATGAGCCGTGGGGCAGGGCCTCGGTGAGGATGCGGCCGCAGCCGCCGGTAACAGCGGCCTCCACCGCCAGGGCGTCGCGCATTGCGATCCCGTGCTCCTCGGACGTGGCCGCGGCCGCCGCCACGAGGTGGCGGTCGACGCCCACGACGGCCAGGTCGGCCAGGTCCGCCAGTGCCCGCTGGGCTGTCACGTGCTCAAGGGGCCGTGAGAAGCCGGTGCTGACCGCCTCGAAGAAGTCGGCCAGGACCAGGGAGGAGACCACGAGCGTCGTACCGTCCACGTCGCCGACCGCCGCCCTGGCTGCGGCCTGGCGGCTGGGCTTGTCGTCATCGAACAGGCGGGCGGCCACGGAGGTGTCGAGGAAGGCCCTGGCGGCGGAGGGCCGGCTCACGGGGTGGGGCCTCCACCGGAGCCGGCAGCCGAGGAGATGGACAGGGCGACCAGGCGCCTCCTGGCCGCGTCGACGCGGTCGGGGTCCGCGAAGGCCTCGATGAGGTCCCTCACGACCGCGTTCACCGAGGTGTCCTGGCCGGCGGCCCTGATCCGGGCCCGGGCCAGCAGGTCGTCGTCAACCGAGAGCGTCAGGTTTGCCACGGGTTCGAGTATAGCAAAGACCCGTGCTACACGGATTCCGTGTTACACGGGTGTATTAGTCACCGAGCCTGCTCCGACCCTCCCTTCAACCCAGTCCCGGTCCAGGTAGCAGCCCTGCAGATACCTGCCCGGACCGGCCTCCCCGCTCCGGCCGTGCAGCACCCGCTGGTTGTCGAAGACCAGGCACTCCCCCGGGGCCAGCTTCAACCGGACCTCCAGCTCCGGGCGGTGCAGCAGCCGGGCGAACGCCCTGTAGGCCCGGTAGTAGCCGGCCATCACGTCGTAGGGAAGGTCGAAGGGGGCCGCCGAACGGTTGTTGTAGTGGACGGCCATCACCGTCCCGCGGTCGTCGAGTCGGATGACCGGCACCCTGTTCGCCAGGTCGAACCCGTCGCCCGCCCACCGGAAGGGCACGCCGTGGCTGCTCAGCAACCTGAACGCCTCGGGGTCCTCCTCCGCCAGGACCCCGCAGGCCGTGAGGCCGTCGATCAGCACGGTCCCACCCCCCTCCTCGCTGGCCGCGATGCAGTGGAGCAGCTGGAAGCCGGGCACCGGCCGCCGGTAGGGGTTGTCCAGGTGGACGTTGAGGGCGTCCGGCGTGTACGCCAGGTTGGTGGGCCTCTCCTCGGTCCGCACGTGGAACACCCGGCCGTAGTTGGTCTCCCGCACCGGGCCCCACAGGCCGGCCACCTCCTCGATCGAGGCCTCCCCCACATCCAGGCCCTCCACCACGGCCACGCCGTCGCGCAGCAGCGCGTGCGTCAGCCCCGACAGCCCGGCCCCGTCGCCCACCGGCCATCCGGTTCGGTGGACCACGAGGTCGGCCGCAACCCACGGCACGGCCCCACCGGGGGGCGGGTCAGCGGAGTGCAGCGGTTCCGGGTCGTAGCAGTGGCGGGCCAGCCACCCCGGCTCGAAGGTGCTGACGGCGCCGTCGGGCCCGAACTCCACGGTCAGCCCCTCCGGACCGACGGCAGCCGACCTGACCGTGACCCCGTCGGCCAGCTGGCTGACGTCGAAGAGGCGCTGGTCGTTGTGCTCGCCCCTGTACGCGGGTCCCCTTGCGTTGTCACGCAGCCATATGGCGTGGAACCTTGCGGTGCGTCCGTCCAACTCCACCGTCAGCCCCTCGGCTGCCACCTCGGAGAGCTCGAGGATGCGCCGGAGCAGGAACGGGTCACCCAGCAGCCGCTCGTAGGAGTCCAGGCCGGGAACGTCCAGGCCGGACTGCTTGCCGGCGTCGTCCCAGCTGCGAACCGCCAGGGCGTCGTCGAAGTACGGCTCGGCCTCGAACGCCGCCGCCTGCACCGCGGTCATGGCACCACCCTGGAGGCGCAGGGTGCCCACCGATGCGGGGCTGAGACGGTCCTCGTAGGAGGGATCCGTGCGGCAGAGGTAGCGCTTGGCCGCCACGTGCAGCCTCACGGGCTCGGCCACGGCGGGGACGAAGCGCTCGGCCAGCCAGGCTCCCCCCGACTCGCCGTGGTCGGTCACCCCGAACTCGGAGTCGGGCTCGGAGAGGAAGTGGCCGACGTCGTGCAAGAGGGCCGCCAGGACCAGCGCGTCCGGAGCACCCCAGGCTCTGGCCAGGGCGGCCGCCTGGAGGGCGTGCCCTCTCATGTCGACCCGTTCCGAGTAGGTGTTGTGACCGTGGGCCGCGAACAGGCCCAGGACCTCCTCGACGACGGAGGGCTTCACGTCTCTCCACACCTCCGGGGGACCGGGTGGCACCGCGGGACGGTTCGGCCGCAGCATAAGCCCGGCCGACCCTCCGGCTGTGGCCCCCGGCCCACCCGCGCCTAGTTTCCCGGCCAGCACCTACCCACCCAGTGAGGAACCCATGCCGATCGGACCAGGCCTCCACATAGACGACCCGGGTGACCCGTCCCTGAACCTGGCCATGTCGGAGGAGGCCCGACCCCTCTACGACTCGGTCGTGGCATTCATCTCCGACGAGGTGGAGCCAGTGACCCGCCAGTACCACGACCTGGGAGAGGTCCGTGAGGACCACTGGGGGTACCACCCCGGACAGTTGGAGATCCTGGAGGGCCTCAAGTCCAAGGCCCGCGACAAGGGGCTGTGGAACTT
This sequence comes from uncultured Candidatus Nemicrothrix sp., assembly GCA_964344855.1. Classification (GTDB taxonomy): domain Bacteria; phylum Actinomycetota; class Acidimicrobiia; order Acidimicrobiales; family MedAcidi-G1; genus UBA3125. Next base: position 42,472 of record CAYFOV010000004.1, on the reverse strand, counting down.
CTTCCTTCCCGACGCAGAGACCGGTGAGGGGCTCTCCAACCTGGACTACGCCTACATCGCCGCCGAGCTGGGTAGGAACCCGATCGCCTCAGAGAGCCTGAACTGCTCAGCGCCCGACACCGGCAACATGGAGGTGCTGGAGCGGGTCGGCACACCGGAGCAGAAGAAGCGCTGGCTGGAGCCCCTCCTCAACGGGGAGATCCGCTCGGCCTACGCAATGACCGAGCCGGACCTGGCCTCGTCGGACGCCAAGAACATCGCATGCCGGGCCGTCAGGGACGGCGACGAGTGGGTCATCAACGGCACCAAGTACTACATCTCGGGGGCAGGCGACCCCAGGTGCAAGGTGCTCATCACCATGGTGCAGACCGATCCGGATGCCCCACCACACCGTCGCCAGTCGCAGATCCTCGTGCCGATCGACGCCCCGGGCCTGACCATCGACCATCCCATGAACGTGTTCGGCGATGACGACGCCCCCCACGGGCACATGCACCTGACCTTCGACGACTGCCGGGTCCCCTACGACAACCTCCTGCTGGGCGAGGGCCGCGGGTTCGAGATCTCCCAGGTGAGGCTGGGTCCCGGCCGGATCCACCACTGCATGCGCTCGATCGGTGCTGCTGAGCGGGCGGTGGAGCTGATGGCCAGGCGGGGCCTGCACCGGGAGGCCTTCGGCCGGCCGATCGCCAGGCTGGGCAAGAACATGGAGTTGGTCTCGAGGGCCCGGATCGACATCGAGGCCATGCGCCTCATGGTCCTGAGGGCGGCCCGGGCCATGGACACGATGGGCAACGCCGAGGCCCGGGTGTGGATCAGCGCCGTCAAGGCCATGGTCCCCGAGAAGGTCTGCCGCATCATCGACGAGGCCATCCAGGTCCACGGCGCCACGGGTGTCTCCCAGTGGACGCCGCTGGCCGCCATGTACAAGAGCCAGCGCACGCTGCGGCTGGCCGACGGACCCGACGAGGTCCACCACTTCGTGGTGGCCAGGTTCGAGATGGGACGCTACGGCGACGGCCCGGGCGAGGTGCCCATCTACGAGGCCACGGGCCCGGTCTTCTCTGGGCCCTGAGCCGGCAGACGGTGAGCGCCATGGCCGACGACGTGCGGGCACCCAAGCCGGCGACCGCCCACACCCGGGCCGACCTGGAGGCCTTCGCCGCCTCGCTGCCGCCCGATGACGGCACCGACGCCGCCGACGTGGCCCGGGGCTTCATAGGCACCCGCACCGAGCCGGTGATCCCGAAGATCCAGCCGAACCAGTGGATGCCGGTCGCCTGGGACCTCTCGAAGTCCGATTTCGTGAAGGGGCCGGCACCCGACACGGTGAACCCGGCCCTGTGGCGCCAGGCCGGCTTCAACGCCCGGCACGGCCTCTACGAGGTCTGCGACGGCTTCTACCAGGTGCGCGGCTTCGACACCTCCAGCGTCACGTTCGTCAGGGGGGACACGGGGTGGGTGGTGATCGACCCCCTGACCACGACCGAGACGGCGAGGGCGGCCTACGAGCTGGTCACGGAACACCTGGGAGAGCGGCAGGTCTCCGCTGTCATCTACACCCACTCCCACGTGGACCACTACGGCGGGGTGCTCGGCGTGGTCGACCTGGACCGGGTCGAATCCGGCGAGGTTCCGGTCGTGGCGCCCGAGGGCTTCATGCGCGAGGCCGTTGCCGAGAACGTGGTGGCCCAGGCGGCCATGGGGCGCAGGGCCACCTACCAGTTCGGGATGCTCATCCCGTGGGGGGTGCACGGCCACGTCGACCAGGGGCTGGGCAAGGGGGTGCCCACGGGAGCCCAGGCCCTCGTCCCACCGACTATCGACATCACAGAGACCGGTCAGGAGTTGGTGCTGGACGGGGTGCGAATCGAGTTCCAGCTGACGCCGGAGTCGGAGGCCCCGGCCGAGATGCACTTCTACTTCCCGGACCACCGCGCCCTCTGCATGGCGGAGAACTGCACGGCGACCATGCACAACGTGCTCACGCTGCGGGGCGCCCTGGTCCGCGACACGCTGCGCTGGAGCCGCTACATCGACGAGGCCATGGACCGCTGGGGAGACCGCACCGACGTGGTGTTCGCCAGCCACGGCTGGCCCCACTGGGGCGAGGAGGCAGTCAGGGGCTACCTGACCCGCCAGCGCGACCTCTACCGGTGGCTGCACGACCAGGCCATGCGCCTGGCGAACCTGGGCCACACCCCCGACGAGATAGCGGCCCGCATCGACCTGCCGCCCGGGCTGTGGGCCGACTGGCACTGCCACGGCTACTACGGGACTGTCAGCCACAACGTGCGCGCCGTCTACCAGCGCTACATGGGCTTCTTCGACGGCCATCCGTCCAGCCTCGACCCCTACGAGCCGGTCGAGGCGGCCAGGCGCTACGTCGACTTCATGGGCGGCATGGACAGCCTGATCGAGCGGGCCAGGACCTCATACGAGGAAGGGGACCACCGCTGGGTGGCGGAGGTGATGCGGCACGCGGTGTTCGCAGACCCGGCCTGCGAGGAGGCCAGGCTGCTGCAGGCCGACGCCTTCGAGCAGTTGGCCTACCGGGCCGAGTCGGGCCCGTGGCGCGACATCTACCTGACGGGAGCCCAGGAGCTGAGGCACGGCACGATCGACGTGCCGGCCGTCCAGCGGCCCAAGCCCGAGGTGCTCCACGGCATGGAACTCCAGCAGGTCTTCGACTACCTGGCCGTGCGCGTCGACGGTCGGCCGGCCGCCGGACTGGGGCACCTACGCATCGACTGGCAGCTTCCCGACATCGGCGATGTGGTCAGGGTGGAGCTGTCCAACGGCACCCTCCACGCCACACCGGGCCTGGCCCACGACCACCCCGACGCCACGGTCACCTGCTCCCGGTCGGACCTGGACGAGATGGTCGCCTCGGGAGCCGACCTGGCGGACCTGGTGGGCGACGGCAGGGTCGACCTGGACGGCGACGCCGAGCGGGTGCTGGCCCTTTGGGGAACACTCACCGAGTTCCCGATCTTCTACGCCATCATCGAGCCGTAGGCCCGGGCCGGGCAGCTGGCCCCTCCGGGGGGCCGCTGTCAGAGGTCGTCGGGCCCCACCGTCCTGACGAACGGCCCGACGCCACGGCTGAGCCGTGAATCCCGGGTGTACAGCGAGGCGTCCATGGACCGGGCCAGCCCCACGTACTCGGCGTCGTAGGTCCGGGCCCATCCGAACCGGCGCGCCACGTCAGTGGCGTCCTCGTAGACCGAAGTTCCCGTCACCCGCTCTATCGGAGCGTCCAGCAGCCTCTGCAGCATGGTGGACGACACCTCGTCCGGGAGCTCATCCCTCCAGGCCATGAGGTTGATCACCGAGGTGGCCTCTGACCAGAGCAGGGCCGGGGCGTACAGGTCGTGTGCCCCGGCGACCGGGTCGAGCCCGTCCGCGGCCGCCAGTTCATAGAGGACGGCACTGCTGTCGATCACCAGCCTCAACGCCCGGACCTCGCCGACCGGAGGGCGGCAACGAAGTTGGGGGCGGGGCTGCCGTCCATCATCGTGTCCCCACCGGACCTTGCGACAACCTCGGCGTCGGCCACCATCTCGTCCAGGTCGGTCTCGTCGATCAGGTACTGGGTGCCCACCCGGGAGCACGGCAGGCGTCCTTCGCGGATCCAGCGGCGGACGGTCTCCGGGTTCCGACCCGTGCGGCGGGCGGCCTCGGGCACTGTCAGCATGCGTTGTAGCGTACTACAACACGTTCTGAAGGGTCACCCGGCAACCCGGCCCCGCTGGTAGAGCCTCTCGTCGCGGATCCCGAGTACGACGCCACACGGCCAGCCAGCCGCCATCTCCAGGTGGTCGTCGGCCCAGGCCACGACCGACTGCGAGGCGGCCTCGTCGGTGATCCAGCCCTCGCGCGTCATGGCATCCACGAACGCCTGCCGGTACCGGTCGCGGTCCGTGTCCACTTCGGCGACCATGAAGGTGGTCGTGGCCCTTGAGCTGGCCAGCCCGGCAACGCCACGGTCGCAGCCACAGCCGGGGCAGTCACAGGTCAACCCCGGGAACCGGACCAGCTCCCCCGGGCTTGTCCAGCAGTAGTCCCCCTCGTGGGAACCCTGGGTCGAGTCGGTCGCAACGAACACCTTCATCGGTCGCCTCCTGTCGGAGTGGTCTCAGCAGGCTCCCGTCCCGACGGGGGCCACCCGCCAGCGGTGCGATCGGTTGTCTCAGGTGGGACCCTACGGGGAGCCTGTGACAGGCACCCCCGCGCGGCCGGCGGCGTCGGCTACGGGCTGCCGGCCGCCTCCTCCCGGATCTCAGCACCGTGCTCGTCGTTGGCGGGAGGGCGGCGGCGGACCGTGGGCGGCGTGGCCGACATCAGGATGGGCGAGGTGACCGACCTGAAGGCGCCCGTGCCGTCGTCCAGCACCTGGACGGGGTCGAGGCCCAGCTCCGATGCGGTCTCGAAGGCCCCGGGCACGCTGTTGATGGGGCCTGCGGGTATCCCGGCCGCCCTGAGCCTCCCGATCCACTCCGACACCGTCCCGGCTGCGAGCGTTGCCTCCATCTCGGCCTCCAGGGAGTCGGCGTGCTCCAGGCGGGCGGCGTTGTCGGCGAACCTGGCGTCGGCGACCAGGTCGGGGCGTTCCAGCACCTCGCAAAGACGCTTCCAGAGGACCGGGCTGGCCGCGGCTATGGCCACCTGGCCGTCGGAGGCCCGGTAGGGCTGGTAGGGGACGATCGACGGGTGGCGGTTGCCGTGGCGACCGGGGTCGGCTCCGGTGGTCACGTGTGCCGATCCCACGTTGAGCAGGCCGGCCAGCGCCGACCCCATGAGCGAGACCTCGACGTGCTGGCCAAGGCCACTCTGTCGCCGTTCCTCGACGGCCGCCAGGATCGCCACGACGGCGTACAGGCCGGTCAGCTTGTCGACGATTGCCGACCCCACCTTCATGGGCTCCCCGTCGACGTCGCCCGTGACGGCCATGATCCCGCCCATGGCCTGGACCAGGAAGTCGTAGCCAGCCAGGTCGGCCCCGCTACCCGTGCTGCCGAAACCGGTGATCGAGCACGTGATCAGGTCGGGCCGGTCGCCTGCGAGGGAGTCCCTGTCCAGGCCGAAGCGGGCCATGGTGCCGACCCTGAAGTTGTCGACCACCACGTCGGCCTCCAGGCAGAGGCCGCGGGCCACGGCCAGGTCGCCCTCGTCCCGGAGGTCGAGGGCGATGCTGCGCTTGTTGCGGTTCAGGCCCAGGTAGTAGGTGCTGGTCTGCTCGCCGCCCACCTCCCACCACGGAGGTCCCCAGGTCCTCGTGTCGTCGCCAACGCCCGGCTGTTCCACCTTGACCACGTCGGCCCCGAGGTCCCCCAGGACCATCGTGGCCAGGGGCCCGGCCAGGATGCGGCTGAAGTCGGCGATGCGCAGGTGGCCCAGAGCGCCACCCTCGGCGCGCTCCTCGGTAGTAGGCACTTGACGCCTCCTGTGTCGGATCCGGGTGGGTCGGTCAGCCGGGCCCCGCAGGCTGCCGGGACACCGGCTCAGGATGCCAGATCAGGACATGGCCCCATGGCCCGACCCGGCACGCCGGCTCAGGAGGCCAGGTCGGGGTTCCGCCAGACGATCAGGGCGGCGTTGTCCCCCACCGCCGGGTCGTCCATGTAGTCGGGTATGGCACCCAGGATCTCAAAGCCGTTCTCCAGCTGGAAGCTCAGCGTCGGGTCGTAGAGGTCGCCGGCGACCACCCGCTCGACGTACTCGTCGGCTGTCATGTCGTTGATGTGGTCGGCGTAGCCGGGCATCACACCGCCGGCGACGATCCCCTTCTTGCCCAGGCGCCTCACGACGTCCTTGCGGAGCAGGTACAGCTGGTGGCCGATGCCCAACCTCCGGTAGGCCGGGTCCACGGCGATCGTCACGCCGTAGTACCAGTCGGCATCGTCCCTGTGGTTGCCGCAGGAGTTCTCCCCGCAGAGGTCGTCCAGCGAGTGGTGGGGCTCGTCGAAGTCGAAGTCGATGAGGATCCCCACCCCCATGCCGACGGGCCGGTCACCGTCGAGTGCCACGAAGCCCCCCTCGGGAAACACCCCGCAGAGGATCTTGATGTCCTCAGTGGTGAGCAGGTCAACCGCTCCGGCGGTCGGGAAGGCTGCCCGTTCGATGGCGGCCAGCTCCGCCGCCCAGCGGGCGTCGATCTGCTGGTAGGTGATTTCGGTCATGCCCTGAGCCTCACGGTGCGAAGGGCACGCTGACGTAGTCGTTGTGGCTGGGGAGGCCCCATGCGGCCCAGAGCTGACGGGTCCTCGGCCGCATCACTACCCCTCCGCTTGACTCGATGTGGTACGGCTCGCTCGAGACCTGGCAGATCGCCTCCGGGTCCCGGGTCAGCGACATCAGGTCTTCGGCGGTGACCCACGGGCGGGCGGTCAACTCGGCGGCCCGCTCGAGCCTCCGTACAGAGTTGACCATCAGGTCCTGCGGCTTGTGCCCCTCCACCGCCACTGCCTCGGGGTGGAGGCTGTGGTTGGTGTGGACGAGTGCTTCGCCGTCGAGGGTGGTGTATGGCCGTGCCGTGGGCATGGCCTCGACCACGAACCCGCAGCCGGTGGCGTCGAACAGCAGGAAGCTGTGGCCGCCGGCCAGGTCGGCGTCCAGCAGGGCCCCGAGGGCCTCGTCGGCAGTCTCCCTCGTGAGCAGGTCGCGGACCACCGACGTCCACATCACCCCGGGACGGCCATCGGCCGCAACGAGGTTGTTGATGCCCACGCAGACCCCTGCCTCGTTCATCCCGATCTGGCCGAGGCACCCGGTGGTCGAGAACACCAGTGCTGCAGGGGCGTCGTCGGGCCGGACCCTCAGCATGACGACGTGTTCGGTGGCTGAGTCGTGCATGTCCCACGTCTGTGCCAGGAAGCCGGCACCGTCGGCCCTCGCGTCGGGCACGACGACTGCGGTGCAGTCGTCCTCCTGGACCTCGTCGGGGTGGTCGCCGCCCACGACGGCCCTGACGGTGTCGACGAAGTCGGTGAAGCCGCCGACCACCACCGCCTCCTCGGGCGTGATCCCGGCGCCCTCGGCGATGCCGCACATCTCGGCGAAGAGGTCGGGTGAGTGCGCCTCGTGAGCGGGAAGGCAGGAGCCGGCGATCTCGAGCACGTCGGAGCGGTCGAGGCCGCCGTCCGACCAGAACCTGGATGCCGCCAGGGCGACCCTGTCGTCGGTGTAGACCCGGATCTCGTCGGCGTGGGTGGAACCGTGGAGGTGGCCCATGGACTCCGGGCTGCCCGCCAGGTCCAGCACACGCATGGGCGGCCTCAACATGGCGTCGAGTCTCGCGGATCCTGCTGGCTTTGGCAAGTGATCCGGTTGGACTCCTTGCATTTCACAACTGATTCAGTTGTCAATTACCCGCTTGGCGACGGAACCGGTCGACAGACAGAGGGCCCGGCTCAACCGGCAGAGCCGACCAGGTTCCCGAAGCGGTGCAGGGTCCGGCTGACGGCCTGCTCGCGGAGGTACCAGCGCAACTCGAGGCGCCCGCTGGCGGTGACCGGTGCGTCGACAAGGTCCACCTCTGCCGCGATGGCGGCCAGCCGGACCGCCTCGGACACCTCGCCCACGCACCTCACCCGGCCGAACCGGTGCCCGGACAGCGAGGCGGCGAACGCCACGTCGTCGACCTCGTCGTAGCGGCTCACCAACGGCTCCACGCCACACCTGAGCGCCGCTGCCACCACCCGCTCCACCTCCACGTTGTCGGCGTCACGGCCCACCCGGACCAGCACGTCGGGTCGTGGCAGGTACCGGAGCAGGTTCGCCTCGCAGAACAGGCCCGAGGGGTCGTGGCCGACCCCGTAATGGGCCTCCCACCACCACTGGTCGCTGCTGACGGCCGCCTCCAGGGCCTGCTCGTCGAGCTGGCAGGTCGGGGTCCAGGTCCCCAGCTGCAGCAGGTAGTCGGGGCCGCCGGCCTTGGCGCCGGCGCCGACCACCGAGCGCTTCCAGCCGCCGAAGGGCTGGCGGCGGACGACGGCGCCGGTGATGTGGCGGTTGACGTAGGCGTTGCCGACCTCCACGCGATCCAGCCACAGGTCCACCTCTTCGGGGTCGAGGGAGTGGATTCCTCCGGTGAGGCCGTAGTCGACCGCGTTCTGGATCTCCAGGGCCTCCTCCAGGTCGGCGGCGTGCAGCAACCCCAGGACCGGCCCGAAGCACTCGGTCATGTGGAAGGACGAACCGGGCACCACGCCGACCTTGATGCCCGGCGTCCAGGCCCTGCCGGAGCCGCCCTCACCGTCGTCCAGAAGGCGGGGTTCGAGCAGCCAGCGCTCGCCCGGGGCCAACTCGGTGAGGGCTTCCAGCAGCCTTCCCGACGCAGGCGACACGAGGGGGCCGAAGGTGGTCGCCGGATCGGTGGTCGGCCCGACTACCAGGGAGGCGGCTGCGTCCACCACCTGCCTGAGGAACCGCTCGTCCCGGTACACGTCCCCGACCAGGATCCCGAGGCTGGCCGCCGAGCACTTCTGGCCCTGGTGCCCGAAGGCCGACCTCACCAGGTCGGCCGCTGCCAGGTCCATGTCGGCCTGGGGGGTGACCACCAGGGCGTTCTTGCCGCTGGTCTCGGCGAACAGGACCATGTCCGGGCGCCAGGAGCGGAACAGGGCGGCCGTCTCGTGGGAGCCCGTGAGTATCACCCCGTCGGCCGAGGTCACCAGCCTGCGCCCGACCTCGTCGTCGGGTGTGCGGACGAACCTGAGCAGGTCCGAGGGCACTCCGGCAGCCCAGCAGGCCTCGGCCACCACCTCGGCGCAACGCGGCGTCTCGGGTGCCGGCTTGAAGACAACGCCGTTGCCGGCGGCCAGGGCGGCCGTGACGCCACCCGTCGGGATCGCCACGGGGAAGTTCCACGGGGGTACGACCGCCACGACGCCAAACGGCGTGAACCGGGCCCCTTCGACAGCCTCCAGCTCCAGGGCCCTCTCGGCGCACCAGCGCGCGAAGTCGATGGCCTCGTTGACCTCAAGGTCGGCCTCGGCCCAGGTCTTGGAGGCCTCGCCGGTCATGGCCAGGAAGAGCTCGTCCCGGCGCGCCTCCAGCTCGTCGGCCACGCGGTGGATAACCTCCCCGCGCTCCAGGGCCGGTAGTTCCGCCCAGGCCGGTTGCGCCGCCCTGACGGCCTCCACCTCGGCATCGACCTCCCGCGCAGAGACCGTCACGGGTGCCTGCGGTGGCAGGGCACAGCGCCCCATCAGGCCGGCCAACCATTCCTGCGTGGCCGACAGGGCCGGATCCGTGTCGGGCTGGTTGGCGAAGCGGAGCAACCGCCCCTCCACGCCATCCGCACCGGCCGCCACGGGCCTCCTGCGGGCCTCGTCGGCGACATCCCACCTGTCCCTGACCGCGGCCCTGAACCTGTCGGCCTGCTCGGCGAACTGGCGCGTGCCCGGCCGCAGGCTGAAGAGGTGGTACAGGAAGTTCTCGGGCGAGGCGTTCTCCTCGAGGCGCCTGAACAGGTAGGCGATCGCCACGTCGAAGTCGTCGCGGGCCACGACCGGCGTGTAGAGGAGCATGCCGTCGGCGTCGCGGCGGACCGTCCGGGCCTGGGCGGAGGCCATGCCCTGGAGCATCTCGAACTCGACGTCGGCGGCCACGCCGCGCTGGTGCGCCAGCAGGTGGGCCCAGGCCACGTCGAAGAGGTTGTGGCTGGCCACGCCGATGCGCAGGGCCCGGGTCCTCTCCGGGCGGAGCGCCCAGTCCAGGCAGCGCTTGAAGTTGGCGTCCACCTCGGCCTTGGTCGCATAGGGGGCCTGTTCCCAGCCGTGCATCGCGGCGTCCACCCGCTCCATGGCCAGGTTGGCCCCCTTCACCAGGCGGACCTTGATGCCGGCCCCACCGGCGGACCGCCTCGCCTGCGCCCACGCCGTCAGGCGGCGGAGGGCCTCGAAGGAGTCGGGCAGGTAGGCCTGCAGCACGATCCCGGCCTCCAGGCCCGCGAACTCCGGTTCCTCCAGCAGTTCGGTGAACGCCCGGATGGTCAGCTCCAGGTCGCGGTACTCCTCCATGTCCAGGTTCACGAAGGTGGGTGAGCCGGTGCCGGCCGGAGCACCGGGATCCTGGGCACGCCTGTAGACCTGCCGGAGCCTGTCCTTGACTCGGGTGAGCGTGTGCTCGAAGGCCCAGAGGTTGAGCTGGCTGGCCACGGCGGAGACCTTGACCGACACGTAGGAGACCTCGGGGTCGTCGACCAGGTCGAGCGTGCGCTCCAGCCTGCGCCTGGCCTCGGCCTCGCCCAGGACCGCCTCCCCCAGAAGGTTCACGTTCAGGCCGTAGCCCTCGGACCTCCGGCTGGACAGGTGCTCGCGCATGGGCCCCGGGTCGGCGTCCACGACAAGGTGGCCGACGAGGCCGCGCATCCTGCGACGGGCCAGGGGCATGACCGGCCAGGGAAGCAGCCGGGCCAGCCTGGACCCGGCCGCCAGCAGCACCCTGTCGACGCGGCCCAGGAACGCCGGCGGTGTCCCGCCCCCGGCCAGGGCCGCCATCTGCGCGGCCGCCAGCCGGTCGTTCCTGTGGCGGGCGACGCGGTCCACGAAGCGCATGGTGAAGCCGACTCCCTCGGGGTCTCCTACCAGGGATTCCAGCCGGTCGTTCAGGACGCGCTCAGGCCGGGTCTCGTCCGCCGCAGCGGCCTCCAGCCAGCGGGCGACCAGGGCCACTGCCTCCTCTGCCAGGGCGTCGGGACCCGGCGCGGCACGGTCCACGGGGTCGTCGGAGGGGTGGTCCACGGGGGCCTCCGACCGGGTCGTGTGCATACCACCATCCAAGACCAGGCCTACGGGAGGGTCTTGTACGATCGGCGCCCTGATGGCGGCCGAATCCGACAAGCCCGACGGTGGGGTTGCCGGCCTGCCGGCCCTGGAGTGCCGGCAGGAGCTGGTCGACCTGTTCGACGCGCTCCCGAACGTGATGTTCTGCATGAAGGGGACCGACGACCGCTACCTGGCCGTCAACCAGGCCTTCGTGAGGCGGTCGGGCCGCCAGTCCAAGCGCGACGTGATCGGAGCACGTGCGACCGACCTGTTCCCGGGTGCCCTCGCCGAACACTACGAGGCCCAGGACGCGGCCGTGTTCGCCACCGGCGAGCCGCTGAGGGACGAGCTGGAGCTGATCCGGCGGCCCGACCGCTCGACCGGCTGGTACCTGACCACGAAGCTGCCGGTCTTCGACGACGGCGAGGTGGTCGGGTTGGTGAGCATCAGCCGCGACCTGGACACCCCGAGCGAGGAGGGCATAGCCGTGGAGTCGCTCACGCGCGTGGTGGAGCTGGTCCAGGACAGGCTGGCTGAGCCCATCCGGGTGGCCGAGATGGCCTCGGCGGCGGGCTGTTCGGAGAGCCAGCTGGAGAGGCGCATGAAGAGGGTCTTCGGCATCACCCCCAACCAGTACGTGCTGAGGGCCAGGGTGGACAGGGCGGCCGTCCGCCTCGTCGACTCGGCGGACCCCATCGCCCTGATCGCGTCCGAGTGCGGCTTCTACGACCAGGCCACCCTCACCAGGCAGTTCGGCCGGCTCACCGGAGAGACCCCGGCGCGCTTCAGGGAGGCCCACCGGGCCTGAGGCCCGCCCGCGCAGGGGGCCGGCTTCGCTGCGGCCCCGTGATGGGCGAGACTGCCGGGATGGGTGGAACACCAGCGGAGGCGACCGGGGGCAGCGGACCGGTCAGGTGCAGCGAGGAGGTCTCAGACGCCCTCGCCGACGGCCGGGCCGTGGTTGCCCTCGAGTCCACGATCATCGCCCACGGGCTTCCGACCCCGCTGAACCTGGAGACCGCCATGCAGGCCGAGGAGGCGGTGAGGGCGGGCGGTGCCGTGCCGGCAACCGTGGCGATTCTGGACGGGCGTATCAGGGTGGGCCTGTCGGGGCCTGAGCTGGAGCGGATCGCCTCCGCCGGCGACGTGGCCAAGGCGAGCCTCCGGGACGTCGGCTGGGTCATGGCGGGTGGCGGCGCCGGCGCCACGACGGTCGCCACCACGATGCTGGCGGCCCACCTGGCGGGGATCAGGGTCTTCTCCACCGGCGGCATCGGAGGAGTCCACAGGGGAGGCACCCTCGACGAGTCGGCGGACCTGACCGCCCTTGGCCGGACTCCGGTGGCCGTGGTGTGCGCCGGGGCCAAGGCTATCCTCGACGTCCCGGGGACCCTTGAGCGCCTTGAGACCCTCGGAGTGCCGGTCGTCGGATACGGCACTGACGAGTTCCCGGGCTTTTGGACCCGCGGAACGGGCCTGCCCGTGACCGTCAGGGCCGACGACCCCGGCCACACGGCCGCGATCCTCGAGGCCCACTGGTCCACGGGGATGGTGACGGGTGTGGTGGTGGCCGTGCCGGTGCCGGCCGGGAGCGGGGCCGACCCGGCTGAGGTCGAGGCGGCGATCGGCGACGGAATCCAGACAGCGGACAGGGCCGGGGTGAGCGGCCGGGACGTGACCCCGTTCCTGCTGGCCCACGTTGCCGACGCAACGGGCGGCGACACCCTCGGGGCGAACGTGGCGCTGGTCCTCAACAACGCTGGCGTGGCGGCCCGGGTGTCGGCGGCCCTGTCCGGGTCGGTCGGCGGATCCTGAAGGCTTCCAGCACTGGCCCACCCGACACCGCCGCAGGTGACCCTGGCCCTCGGTGTTTCCGGATGCCTGCGCGATGTGGCTACCCTGTGCCCCCACACATCCGGGGCGACCAGTCGGAGGGGGGGGGAGTCGCCTGTGTCAGAGGTCGACGTAGGCGGCGCCACACGGGCCGACTCCTCGGCTGTCCCCGCGCCCCTCGGCTGGCACCTTCACCCCCTTGGCTGGGTGGTCGCTGGCATCCTGTGCCTGTCGGTGCTGGCCACCCTCACGGACTCCGGCTGGCTGCTGGGCAACCTGGCCTGGTGGCACTGGGCGGGCCTCGTCCTGCTGCTCGCCCTGTCGGCACGCCCGCACCTGCTCCACCTCCTCCGGCTGGGGATCGAGGGCATCACCTCGGCCACCGGCTTCATCGCACGCTGGCTGGGCTGGTTCGTGTTCCTGGTGTCGCTCTTCAACGTGGTTACCCGCTACACGTCGCGCTACGTCGAGCGGGACATCGTGATCGGCGAGGTCACCACGCTGGCCTGGATGAGCTTCGGCTTCCTGTTCCTGATCGGGATGAACTACGGCGTGAGGGAGGGCGTGAACCCCAGGATCGACTTCTGGTGGGCCGACTTCTCCAACCGCAGGAAGGCGTGGCTGGACTTCGTGATGCACGTCTTCTTCTTCATCCCGTTCATCATCGTGGCCAACCGTGTCCTCTGGCTCTACAGCCGGATCGGCCTGGGAATGAAGCGGGACGGCAGGTGGCCGACGGGGTGGCGCATCTGGGAGTCCTGGGAGCAGCACTCCGACGCCGACCAGCTGCCGGTGGGCCCCATAAAGGCCATGCTCATCATCGGCTTCTTCCTCTTCGGCCTGCAGGTGCTCGCCGAGGTCATCAAGACGGGCTTCGTGATCATGCGGCGGGAGGACCTCGCCGACATCCATGAGCAGGACGCCCCCATGCGGATCGAGTAGGGGGCGGACTGGTGGTACTTGGCATCCTCGGCATGGAACTGAGCGTCTTCCTGGCCATGTCGATGTTCACGGTCTTCATGCTCCTGATCCTGACCGGCTACAACGTGGCCTTCTCGTTCGCCTCGACGGCCCTCGGCTTCGCCTTCCTGGGAGACCTGACGGGCACCTTCGACCCGCTCACCATGAACGTGCTGCCCGGTCGCTGGTACGCGGCGCTCTCCGACCAGACCCTCCTGGCGGTTCCGCTGTTCGTGCTCATGGGGGCCATCCTCGAGAAGTCGGGCCTGGCCGAACGCCTACTCACAGCCATCGGGATGCTCATGGGTTCGCTCCGCGGTGGGGTGGCCGCAGCCGTGGTGCTGGTCGGGACCCTCATGGCCGCTGCCACCGGCGTCGTGGCCGCCACGGTCATCGTCATGGGCCTGCTGTCGCTCCCGGCCATGATCAAGCTGGGTTACGACCACAAGCTGGCCACGGGGGTGATCATCGCCTCGGGGACCCTCGCCCAGATGGTCCCGCCCAGCCTGGTCCTGATCCTGCTGGCCCAGCAGCTGGGGGTGGGGATTCTGGGCCTGTTCGCAGGAGCCCTGATTCCCGGCCTGCTCTGCTCCGGCCTCTACGCCGTGTACGCCCTGGGCATCTCCTACCTGCGGCCCGGCATGGGTCCGGCCATGCCCAAGGAGCAGCGCACCCTGCCGGGTCGGCCCAGCCGGCCGACGGCGTTCAAGATCGCAGCCACGCTGGCACTGCTGATCGGCATGGTCTCGCTGCTGCTGAGCCCCGGCTCGGCGCTGGTGGCGACGCTGGTGACCTTCGTCGTGATACTGACCGTCCTGCTTACCAGCGGGATGCTCGTCACCGAGATCGTGGTCTCCGTGATTCCGGTACTGGTCCTCATCGTCGGCGTGCTGGTGTCGATCTTCCAGGGGGTGGCCACGCCGTCGGAGTCGGGATCCGTCGGGGTGTTCGGGGCCCTGCTCTTGTCCGTCCTGAACTGGTACTTCGACCGCCTCCTCAGCCGCGACGGCGCAGAGCACATCACGCCCAAGTGGCACCTCACCCGGGAGGCCATCGCAGGCGCCGGCACATCGACCGCCAACATCGTGGTGCTGGTCATGACGCTGCTGTTCTCGTCCACCTTCTTCAGCCTCATGTTCTTCCAACTGGGTGGCTCGGACCAGACCTCTGAGTGGCTGACCTCGGTCGGTGGCGGCAAGTTCGGCTTCGTCGTGGTGGCGATGGTGGCCGTCTTCCTGTTGGGAATCAACCTGGAGTTCATCGAGATCACGTTCATCGTGGTACCCATCTTCGTGCCGGCAATGCAGCAGTTGGGCTTCTCGACCGTAGAGAAGATCTGGTTCGCCGTCCTCATGGCCGTGAACCTGAACATGGCCTTCATCTCCCCGCCGGTGGGCTTCTCGCTGTTCTACCTCCAGAGCGTGGCGCCACCGGAGGTCAAGACCGCCGACATTCACAAGGGGGCCTTTCCGTTCATGGGCCTCCAGATCCTGGCCATGGGGATCCTGGGCGTGTTCCCGGGGATAACGGAGTTCTCGTTCCGGTTCTTCAGCGGGGCCTGAACCGGGCCTGGCACCCCTGCGGCCCTGTGGCGGGTGGTCGGCCTGCGGACCCTCGGCGGACCGACCCGAACCGCACACTTGCGCGACGGCCTCGTGACGTGAGAGCATCGCCCCCGGTGAGGAAGTAGGCGCTGGCCCGCAGGCCCGTGCCGGAAGTGACCACTACCAAGAGGGGCACCAGTGAGTGACGTAGAGACGGGTGATGTACAGACCACCGAATCAGAGGTGGATCGACGGAAGTTCTTGACACAGGCGGGGATCGGTGTTGCCGGCTTTGCCGCTGCGGGAACGATCCTTGCGGCCTGCGGGAGCGACGATGACGCCGGACCGGCCACCACGGCCGCGCCGGCCACGACGGCGGCTCCGACTACCACACCGGTCACGCTGGCCTCCCACGGACCTGACCTCGAGTGGGAGATGGGAACCAGTTGGCCGACGGCCCTGGTCACCCTCTTCGGCTCGGCTCAGATGTTCGCCGAGGAGGTCGGACGGCTGACGGACGGCAAGTTCAAGATCAACGCAAGGCCCGCCGGTGAGATCGTCGGTGGCCTCGAGGTCCTGCCGACCGTCCGCGACCGCGGCATGGAGATGGGCCACACGGCCGACTACTACTGGGTGGGCCTCTCGCCCGTGCACCAGTTCGCGACTGCCGTGCCCTTCGGGTTGAACCAGCGCCAGCACAACGCCTGGCTGTACATGGGCGGCGGCCTCGAGGCGCTGCGCAAGTTCTACGCCGAGGAGCACAACCTGATCTTCTTCCCCTGCGGGGGCACCGGCTGCCAGATGGGCGGTTGGTTCACCAAGGAGATCAACACGGTCGACGACCTCAAGGGCCTCAAGATGCGCATTCCCGGCCTGGCCGGCAAGGTGCTTGCGGCCCTGGGCGGCGAGCAGATCTCACTGGCCGGTGGGGAGATCCTGCCAGCCATCGAGACCGGCGCCATCGACGCAGCAGAGTTCGTCGGCCCGACCGACGACCTCATCCTGGGCCTCGACCAGTTCCAGGGCGAGCTGTTCTACTACCACCCGGGCTGGTGGGAGCCGGGCACCGCGGTGGACGTGCTGCTGTCGCTGGACCTGTGGAACGAGTTGCCGCCGTCATACCAGGCGGCCATCGAGAACGCCGCGGCGTTCGCCAACATCAAGACCATGGCGATGTACGACAACCTGAACCAGCGTGACCTCCAGAAGGTCAAGAAGTTCGCCAAGATCAGGGAGTTCTCGCCGGACCTGCTGGCAGCGTTCAAGGCCGAGACGGACAAGGTGCTCGACGGCGTGGCAGCCGACAACGCCGCCTTCGCCGAGATCCTGGGTCCGTGGCGCAAGTTCCGCGACGGCGTGGCCGAGTGGCACGGGCTCGCAGAGCGCTCGTACCTCAGCCAGCAGACGCAGGTCTGAGCAAGTCGGGCTACGCGTACTCCTATAGGGGGAACCAACGTAGAGCGACCCGGGTTGCGCCCTTCGGGCGCCGCCCGGGTCGCCTCGCGTCCGGGCTGGGTCAGTGCCGACGCGGGCCGGGCCGGTGCCTTCAGGGCAGGTGGGACCGACGAAGGCGCCGGCCGATCAGGGCTCGGCGATCCGGCCCATGGCCTGCTCATGGCGTCTCGGGACGCTGTAGTGCTCCCCACCGACCTGCCAGTCGCCGGCCACCATGTTCCCCCCGGTCCTCTCGATCCTCACGGGGCCCGCGGGCCGGTCCAGGACCGATCTGGCCACCTGTCGAAGCCTGCCCGCCCTGCAGAGGATGAGCCCCCTGGTAGTGCGGACCAGCACCCGGTAGTCGGTGGTGGCCGTGGAGGCCACCACCGCCCCGGCGGCGCCGATTCCGAGGAGCGTGGGCCAGGTCCTCATGCCGACCGCAGCGGAGAGGACCACCAGGCCCACCGACACCGCGGCCGTGTAGGGCACCATCAGCCTGTGACGCCTCCAGATCAGGGCCAGGTCCAGCAGGGTCTCATCCGGCCGGAGCAGGCGCTGGACAGATCTGACGAGAAAGCCGTGCCTCACCGTGGGGATCGTAGGTCAGGTTTGCGTGCGGGCCGTTGTGTGTCCGTCGTGGCGGCCTGTTCGCTGTTGGCGGCCGCCTGTGGCAGCGGGATCGTCGACCCGGGGGACAGGTCGGTTGCCGTCTCCACAACAGGCTGTGGCTACGCCACGGAGGCCCGTGCATCGGGACTCCTGGTGGGCGACGGCCTGGTGCTGACAGTCGCCCACGCCGTGACCGGGTCCTCGTCGGTCTCCGTCACGGCAGCCGACGGAACCGTCGGCCCAGCAACCGTGGTCGGTGTCGACGAGGAGGCCGACCTGGCTCTGCTCCACGCCGACATCCCGGGGGCGTCGCCACCTGACATCGCCGCGGCGGTCGCAGGCGACACACTGCGGATGGTCGGCGCCCATGCCTCCGGGACCACCGCCGCCGCCGTCGTCCGGGCCGTCGACATCACCATCGACGCGATCGGCGACGATCCCGGCCACAGGCGCTACGGCTACGAATTGGACGCCGCCACCGCCACGGGGGACAGCGGGGCCGGCCTCTACGACAGGCAGGGCCGGCTGGTCGGGGTCGTGTTCGCCACGTCGACGGGCGACGGGGCAGGGGACGGCACCGGGTCCACCTGGGCTACGGCGGGCGGACACGTGCGGGACCTGCTGGACAGAGGCCCCGGTGGCCCGTGGACCTGTGACCCCGGCGCATCCAGGATCGTGCCGCCTGCCGAACCGGCGACTCCGGCCGGTTAGGTTCACCGCCAGCGATCCAACCGCCCCGAGACGGGAGAGCCACATGGACCTGGGAATCTCAGGCAGGACGGCACTGGTCACCGGTGCCTCGAGCGGCCTGGGCCTGGCCAGCGCCCGGGCACTCGCCGCCGACGGCGTGCGGGTGGCGCTGGCGGCACGGTCAGCAGACAGGCTGGCGGAAGCAGCCGCATCCGTGGCAGGCGACCCGGTGAGGATCACTACCGACCTGAGCCTGCCCGAGCAGGTGGCCTCCCTCGCCACCTCGGCCCAGGAGGCCCTGGGTGGCATCGACATCCTGGTGGCCAACGCCGGCGGACCGCCGCCGGGGAACTTCGCCTCGACGGACCTGGACGCCTACCCCGCCGCCCTGCAGCTGAACCTGCTCTCGACGGTGGCCCTCTGCAAGGCCCTGATACCGCCCATGCAGGAGCGCGGCTGGGGCAGGGTGGTCGCCATCACCTCGGCCTCGGTACGCCAGCCCATCGACAACCTGATCCTCTCGAACACGGCCCGGTCAGGCCTGACGGCCTTCCTCAAGACCACCGCCACCGAGGTGGCCGGGGACGGGGTGACGGTCAACTCCGTGCAGCCCGGCCTGCACGCCACGGCACGGCTGGGGGACCTCTACGACGACCTCGATGCCGTGGCGGCAACCGTGCCGACGGGCCGGCTGGGCGACCCCGACGACTTCGGGCAGGTGGTGGCCTTCCTGTGCTCCGAGCAGGCCAGGTCCATCACGGGAGCGTCGGTACCCGTGGACAACGGCGCCTCCCGGGGGCTGCAGTAGGGGCCGGTCAGGCCAGCGCCGAACCTGCTACGGCGGCCACGGTTCCGGCCACCATGAACGGCCCGTAGGGAACCCTCGAACCCCGCCCGGCCCGGCCCAGACCGAACAGCACGACAACCCCGAGGCCCCCGGCCACGGCGGTCAGGAACCAGGCGGCCACCACCCACCACGGGTCGAACCAGCCCAGGGCCGCGCCCAGCAGAGGCGACAGGTGGATGTCCCCGGGACCCAGCCTGTGCCCGGACCCGACCACCAGCAGGGCCGTGATTCCGGTGAGCAGGACCGCTCCTGTCAGCATCCCGACGAGCCCGCCTCCCCTCGGGCCTACGGGATCCACGAGGCGAGCTGCGCACAGCGTCGCCGCCACTACGACCAGGCCGACGTAGCTGATCTGCCTCGGGAGGCGACGGGCCACCACGTCTATGTGGACCTGGACGGCCAGGACCGTCGCCAGAGCGACCCATGCAGCCGTCTCCAGACGGGACCCGCCGGTGGATGAGGCAGACGCCGCCACGAAGCCCGCACACATCGCAGCCGCCGCAACCACAGATGCCGCGACGGCCGGGACCCGCGGCCTCCGACCGGTTCCCCAGGCGACGACGGGACAGGCCGCCACGGTGGCCAGTGCTGCCAGGGCGGCCGGGAGGATCACGGCAGAGCCTGGATGAGGTTGATTACCGCAGGACCGACCACCACGATCATCATGACCGGCAGCACGCAGAACACGGTGGGGAAGATCATCTTCAGCGGAACCTTGGCGGCAGCCTCCTCCACCGCCTGACGCCGCTTGCGACGGGCCGTGGCAGCCTGCTGGCGCAGGACAGCGGCCAGCGGGGTGCCCAGGCGCTGGTTCTGGACCACCGCTGCGGAGAACATCCCCACGATGGGTGAGGGGTTGCGCTGGGCCATCTCGGCCAGGGCGTCTCCCCTGTGCCAACCCAGCTGGACCAGGTCCAGGACGTGTCGGAACTCGTCGGCCAGGGCCGTCGAGTGGGCGGAGGCGTAGCGGAGCATCACGGCCTCGAGCGTCAGGCCGGCCTCGACCCCCATCACCATCTCACCGAGGGTGTCGACCAGCTCCAGGTCGACCGAGGCCCGCCTGGCCCGCTCAGACCGGCGGGCCACGACCAGCGGGCCCTGCCATCCGACGGCCAGCATCGCCGAGGCCGCCACCATCCGGACCGCCGATGGGGCCGGCACGACGACCGCCGCGGCCAGGGTGGCCGCCACCAGCACCGCCTGCCACTGCCGCCCGGCGAGGGCTGTCAACTCCAGGTCGGTGGCGCTCACCGGCCCGGTTGCCCGTACCAGGTGGGCGCGGCGACGCCTCCCCAACGGTCCGATCCGGACAAGCCGACCCACCCAACCCGCAGGGCCAGCGGACTCCGGCCGGCCCCCGGCCGGCCCGGCCGTGGACCTCACCCCCAGCAGCGAGTGCACAAGGCCGGCTGTACCACAGCCGATCAGGCCTGCCGCCATCAGCACGCTCATCCGAGCACCCCCGGTCGGCTCAGGGCCCGCAGCCACAGCCAACCCACCCCGGCCATGGTCACGGCCATCACCGAGAGCACGCGGCCCATGGCGGTGGCGAACAGTGGGGTGGCATAGCCAGGGCTGAGCACGGAGACGGCCAGGAGAGCCACCACCGGCATGCCGAGGAGCACCTGGCTGCTGAGGCGGCCGTCGGCCGTCAGGGCGGCCAGGTCCCGGCGCAGGCGATCCTCCTCCTCGATCGTCTCGATCACCGTGGACAGGATCTCGACGAGGTTGCCGCCGTGCTCCGAGTGGAGGCTGACCGCAGAGGACACGGCCCGGAGGTGGCGGTCACCCTCCGCGTCTGCCACCACGGCGAAGGCGGCACCCACCGGCGAACCCAGCCGCACCTCTGCCACCACCGAGGCGAACATGGATCCGATCGGCTCACCCACGGTGCCGGCCACCTCCGCCAGGGCCGAGACCAGGTCCCGGCCGACCCGCAGGTTGTCGACGAGGAGCTGCAGGGACGGAGCCAGTTCGGTGGCCAGGTTTCGGGCCCGGACGCGCTCGGCCCGCTGGCGGGAGAGGCGACCTGCCAGCAGGGGGATCCCTCCTGCAAGCAGGCCGCCCGGTCCGAAGAGGACCACTCCGACGGCCGCACAGCCGCTCACCCACGCCGCGGTCCGAAGGGTCCTGGCGTCCATGCCTGGGATCGCCTCCAGCCATCGGATCCCCAGGTGGGCCGGCCGGCTGGTTCGCAGGCCGACCTGTTCCCTGGCCCTCCGGGACGCACGGCGCCTGTCCGCGTCACGGCCGGCCACGAACGCTGCCGCGGCGGCAGCACAGCCGAGGAGCACGGAGGCGATCAGGAGCCTCACGGCGTGATCCGTGTGCTGGCCGTGGTCAGGGCCGCGCAGGGGACGCCCGTGGCAGACAACGGCGCGGCCGCCACGCCGGCCGAGGCCCCGTCACCGCTCCGTACCCGGCCCCGAGCGACCCTGTCCCTTGCGGCAGGGAGAGGACGCCGGTTGAACAGCTCGGCGGTGGAGATGACGTCACCCTCCTGGCCCACCACCTCGGTGATGGACGAGACGTAGCGGGCCCCAGTGTGGTCCCTGGCGACCTGGACGATCAGGTCCACTGCCGAGGCGATCTGGTCGCGGACGGCCCGCAGCGGGAGGTCCACCCCGCCCAGCAGCACCATGGTCTCGACCCGGCTGAGGGCGTCGCGGGGCGAGTTGGCGTGCAGCGTGGACAACGACCCCTCGTGGCCGGTGTTCATGGCCTGGAGCATGTCCAGCGCCTCGGCACCCCTGACCTCGCCCACGACTATCCGGTCCGGCCGCATGCGCAGGGCGTTGCGGACCAGGTCCCGGATGGACACCTGGCCGGTTCCCTCGATGCTGGCCGGACGGGTCTCCAGCCGGACGAGGTTCGGCAGGTCCAGGGTCAGCTCGACGGCGTCCTCGACTGTTACCACCCGCTGGCCGGGGTCGATGAACGAGGACAGCATGTTCAACAGGGTGGTCTTGCCCGTCCCGGTGCCCCCGCTCACGAGGATGCTGAGCCTCAGCCTCACGGCGTCCTCCAGGAACTCGGCGGCATCGCTGCTGAGGGCCCCCGAGGCGACCAGGTCCGATGCCGTGAGGGCCCGTGCCGTGAACTTACGGATCGTGAGGGTGGGACCGTCGACGGAGAGGGGTGGCAGGACGGCGTTAAGCCTCGATCCGTCCGGCAGGCGGGCGTCGACCATCGGGTTGGCCTGGTCGACCCGCCGCCCCGTGGTTCGGACCATTCGATGGATTACCGCCGTCAACTGCTCCTCGGACTCGAAGGTCCGGGAGGACCGCGACACGACGCCACCTGACTCGATGAACACGTTCTCGGGGCCGTTGACCATGATCTCCGAGATTCCAGGGTCGTCCAGCAGGTCCTGCAGCAGCCCGAAGCCCAGGATCTCGTCCAGCACCGCCTCCCAGAGCAGGGCCCTGTCGCCCTCGTCGAAACCCCCCTCACCGGCGCCATCCGTACCGGTCCGGTCGGTGGCGTCACGACCCGCCGCGAGACCGGCAGGCACGAGGACCTCGGACAGCTCGGACTCGACGACCGCCCGCAGCCTGGAGGCGGACATGGTGCTCGTGCCCGGGAGCTTCGCCAGGCGCTCGCGCACCTGGGCCAGCACGGCTGCGAAGCCGGGGAGCTCGGACCCCGAGCCAGGCCCGGCCAGGTCCACCTGCTCCCGTCCGGCCTCCGGCGGTGGGGGTCCGTCAACGGGAAGACGCGTGGCCAAGCTCATCGCAGCACCTGCAGGAGCCGGCGGATCGGCCCACCTGACTCCCACTCCGCACCGAGCAGGCCCGCGGCGAAGCGCCCGAAACCGGCCGCCACGGTCGAGCCGGGGTCCGACTCGGTCACGGGCCTACCCCTGTTCATCCCGACGGCGAGGCTCTGGTGCTCGGGTACCGCCAGGGCAGCCTCCATCCCCACGGCCGCCTCGACGTCGGCCACGTCGAGGCCGCACCGCGCTGTCGAACGGTTGACGACCAGGTGGACGGCCCGGTTGTCCATCGACAACTGGGCCATCGTCTCCAGCAGCTTTCGGCAGGCCTGTACCGAGGGGACGTCCGTGGCACAGACCAGGACCACGTCGCCGGCCCTGTCGAGGGCCCCGAGGGTGTACTCGCTGATCCCTCCGGGGGTGTCGAGGACCACGGGCAACCTCATTCCTATGAAGGCGTCCACGGCGGCCATCACCTGCCTGGTACCCAGCCGGTCCGCCGCTACCGGGTCGTTGGGGGCACATAGCGCCGACACCCCGGTCGGATGCGTGGCCAGCAGGTGCTCCAACTCGCCGCCACCACCGGCCTCAATGTGTCGCACCGCGTCGTCCAGCCTGTAGAGCGGCTCGAAGCCGAACGCGTACTCGATGTCGCCGAAGTGCACATCCAGGTCCACGAGCACGAGCTCGGAGTGCCTTGCCATGGCCACGGCCAGGTTCGCCGAGACCGTGGTCTTGCCGTTGCCGCCCTTGGGGGACACCACCGCCACCACGGGGACCGCAGCCAGCCGGCCCACGGGTGCGAACCTGCCGTTGGACGTCGGGACGGTCACGACGCCACCAGCCAGATCCCGTCACCCGCCACGGCACCCACGACCTGCTCGACATCCCCTACCGCCACCCCAAGCGTGACCACGGAGTCCTCGTTCGTGTCCAGGTCGCCCGGCTCCGGGGCCTCCAGCACGACCGCGTCCTCTGCCACCAGCCGGGGCCCATCGTCGCCTACGGCGTAGACGTCCACGACCGGCCCGCTGACCGTAAAGGGGCCCACCCAGCGTTCGGGATCCAGCCGTGCCGAGACCGCCACGAGGCCCTCGCCCACCTGGTCCACGGGGTCGTCCACCACCGACGACACCAGGACCTGCTGGCCGACGACCAGGTCGCCGGCCAACAGGCCGGGGGGGAGGGATCCGATCGAGCCCACCGCGCCCTCAGCCCGGGCTTCAGCGGGGAGGATGCGGATCTCAACGGACGGCCCCAGGTCAGCCACCCTGGTGCCGGCATCGACCGGTGCCGTGGCCACAAGGGTCGGCAACCCCGGCTCAGCCGATACGACCGGCTCGCGACCTCCCACGAGCATCAGGACGCCGCCTGCGGCAAGCAGGAAGGCGGCCGCGGGCGGGCCGGACCGGCGAAGCCACCTGGGCACCCTCACGGGCAGCTCCCATGATCGTCAACCGAACAGATGCGCCACGCCGTGAGCCCGTTGTGGAGGGGGGCCGGAGAGCAGCAGGGACCGTTGGTGGCCTGCTCGTCGAAGGAGACGACTATGTGTCGCCCGCTGGCAGGGCCAGACAGTTGGGCCGAGTGGATCGTCACAGCCGCGAAGGAGACGATCGAGAAGGTGGCATCGTCGCCATCGCCGCCGGCCGACCCGAAGAGGGGCAGGACGACCGTCTCGCCGACTACGGGATCCAGGCCGACCGATGGCGATGGAACACCGGACACGCCCTCGAACGTGGCCGGTACGGAGACCGGCAGCTGGTAGCCGTCCTCAATCCAGGCCCTGGTGTCGGAATCGGTGTCGCTGCCGCCGTCGAAGTCGAGGACGCCCCAGTTGCCAGGCACGTCGCCGGCGCAGTTCCCACCCGCCGTCCCACCCGCCGTCCCACCGTCGCCCCCGGCGTCCCCGTCGTCGTCATCGTCCCCATCGTCCCCATCGTCCCCGTCGTCCCCGTCGTCGTCCCCGTCGTCGTCGTCGTCGTCCCCATCGTCCCCATCTTCGTCCCCGTCCCCGTCGTCGTCCCCGTCCCCATCGTCCCCATCGTCCCCATCGTCCCCGTCATCGTCCCCGTCGCCGTCATCATCGTCCCAGTCGCCCTCCCAGAAGACGGCCACCGGTCCCGAGGGTGCGAACCCGGAGTCCCGCCATGCGACCAGTGCCGGGTGTTCGACACAGAGGGCCATCGGACGCACCTCCAGAATCGAGGATGCGCCTCCCAGGACTGCCGTAGCCGTAGCGCTCACATCGGTCTCCGACCTGCCGAGCAGGTCTGTGAAGGTCGTGTCGACCTGGCGCTCTACGGTGACAGTGATCTGCCCACCGGCTGAGTCCCCCGTGGTGGTGCAGGAGACCTCGGCGTCCGATCCGGCGTTCTGGACGGCTATGTCCAGCGCCTGAGCGCTGCACGGGCTCTTCGAGTCGGCCCAGATCGAGGCAGCCGCAGCCAGGGCGGCCTCGGCAGCGGTCTGAACCTGCTGGCGCTCCACCCACACCCGGCCGGTATCCACGGCAATGGCCCCCGCCATCACGACCGGGACGATCGCGAGTGCGGTCATGACGGTGACTGCACCGCTCTGGCGGCCTGCTGGAGGGGCCCCCCCGGACCACCTCGCGGGCTTCCGGACCAGCCGGTGGATCACGGCGCGCATGCGAAGGCCGCCGTAGCGTCAAGGACCGCCACGCGGTCCCCCAGCAGGGGGATCGTGATGGTCTCGGTCATCTCCACGCGGACCTGGCTGACGCCGTCCGCCGGGCAGGCCCCCAGCTCGGTGCAGGTGACCGTGTCGGCATCGATCCCGGCCAGCCGTTCGAGTGCTGTCGCACAGCCCTGGCCCGCCGCCACGACCCCGGCCCGAGCCCCGTCGTGGGCCGCCGCCTGGACCTGTAGCTGGTCGACGAAGACCAGGCCTGTCAAGACGATCCCCGTCAGCATTGCGACCACTACGGGCAGCACCAGGGCGAACTCGACGGCGGCTACGCCGTGCTCGGCCGGGTTCGGTCGGTGGACCGGACCCGGCCGTCTAATCACGGGACGATCGAGTCGAAGATGGCTCCGAGCCTGCCTCCCAGGGCCAGCGCTGCGACAGTCACCGCTACGACCACGCCGGCCAGGAGCACGCCGTACTCGGCAGCCACAGCGCCCTCGTCGTCACGCCGGGCCTGGAATGCGCTGCGTGTCATGAGGATCCAGGTGTTGATCCTTGCCATGGTCTGTCCTCCTTCTTGTTGCCTTGTGGGCTTCCGGATTCCGGGAGCCCGTGGTTGCTGTCACCCCAACCATGAGCCTCGGGGGGCCGGTCCGATAGTGACGGGCGTCACTCGCCAGTAGGGCCGTTGGTCACAAACCAGGGTCCAACGCCCCTATGTCGCCGGGACCTTGGTCATGAGGCACGGACACCAAGCCGGGCCATGCCAACTGGGGCAGGCCTGACGAAGCCGACACCGGCGCCTGTGGCGTCGGGTACCCGGGTCAGCCGAAGAGCTCGGGCTGGCCCGCCAGGAACTGCAGCTTGGCCGCGCCAGCTCCCGGCGAGGCCGCCACCTCGGAGGCAAGGACCAGCGCCTCCCTCAGCACATCTCCGGGATCACCGCCGACCACCCGGTTCACGACCCCCATGGCCAGGGCCTCCTCGGAGCCGAACACCCGACCTGTCAGGCAGATCTCGCGGGCAACGGGCTCGGCCACGACGCTGCGTACGAGGTCGTAGGCGGCGGGAATACCCACCCTGACCTGGGGCTGGCCGAAGGTGGCATCGCTGTGGGCGATGCGCAGGTCGCACATGAGCGCCAGGTCCATGCCCCCCGCCACAGCCGGCCCCGGGACGGCAGCCACGAGTGGCTTCGGGAAGGTGTGGACGGCCCGGTGGTAGGCCATGTCGAACGGGTCGCCGGTCGGGTCGGCGGAGGCCAGCTCCTTGAGGTCGAAACCGGCGCAGAACGTGGTGCCGGCGCCTGTCAGCACGACCACCCGGCACGAGTCGTCGCCGGCCAGCCCACCGAGCGTGTCGGCCAACCGGCGACGCAGTTCGGTGTTGAGTGCGTTGCGGCGGTCGGGTCGGTCGAGGGTGAGCAGCACGGTGCCGTCGCCCTGCTCCTCGATCCGCAGCGGCTGGTCGGTCATCAGGACCCTCCGGGTGTCAGTGCCTGGGGATCAGGCCCAGGCCCACGATGCCGTTCAGGGTCTCGAGCAGGTGCTCCAGTTCGGTGGGATCGTCGCTGGTGAGCCCTGTGCGGACCAGGGCCCAACCCGACTCCTGGAGGACCGCCGCCGCCGACACGGGGTCTACGTCGGGCCGTACCGAACCCTCGGCCTGGCCCCGGGTGAGCACATCCCGGAGGAGCGACCGGATGCGGTCGCTCTGCAGGTCGGCGGCCAGGCGGGCGACCTCGCCCTCGACAAGGTCGGTGTCGCCCAGCAGGGAGGAGCGCAGCAACTCGTCGTGGCCGTAGTGGTCGATGGTGGTGCCGACAAGGGCCCGTAACAGGTCCGGGGAGGCACCCGGCCCGGCCAGGGCCGACTCGGCGGCCGCCAGGAACTGCTCGAGGGAGCGCTCCACCACGGCCAGGTAGACGGCCTGCTTGGACTCGAAGTGCAGGTAGACGCTGCCCTTGCCGGTGCCCGCCTCGGCTGCCAGGTCCTCGACGGTGGTGCGCTTGTAGCCGAACCGCCTGAACCGGGCCTCGGCCGCGTCAAGCAGCCTTTTGGCCGGGTCGAGGGTCGCTGGTTCCAGCACTGCCACGACGGGGACCCTACACGACTTGACGACTGATGACCAGAACTCTAGTTTGGTCACTGGTCAGTACTCCGTTGACCCCGCCGGGAGGGTCCTTGCCCCAGAACCACACCTACCCCCGACAGCCGTCCAGCTTCCTGTCGGACGACCATGAGGCGTTCCGCGACACGGTTGCGGCCTTCGTCGACCGCGAGATCCGCCCCAACGCCGACGCCTGGGAGCGGGACGGCGCATGCGACCGGGAGCTCTACCGGAAGGCCGGGGCGGCCGGCCTCCTGGGGCTGCGCTACGACGAGGCCTACGGCGGGAGCGCCCAGGACTTCATGGCCACCTGCGTGCTGGCCGAGGAGTTGGCCAAGGGCGACTCGATCGGTACCGCCGTGGCGCTGATGGCCCAGTCCGAGTTCGCCCTGGCGATCCTGGCCGACGAGGCCACCGACACCCAGAAGGAGGCCTGGATGGCCCCGGCCATCGCCGGCGAGCTGATCGGGGCCATCGGCGTGTCAGAACCGGGGGCCGGATCCGACGTGGCAGCCATCACAACTAGGGCACGGCGGGACGGCGGTGACTACCTCATCTCAGGCCAGAAGACCTTCATCTCCAACGGCACCAGGGCCGACTTCATCACCCTGGCGGTCCGCACCGGCGATGACGGACCAAAGGGCATCTCCCTGGTCATCTTCCCGACCGACACGCCCGGCTTCCAGGTCGGCCGACGCCTCGACAAGTTGGGTGCCAGGGCCTCGGACACCGGCGAGCTGTTCTTCGACGACTGCCGCATCCCGGCCTCCAACCTCGTCGGCAAGGAGGGCCACGGGCTGCGCTACATCCTCTCGCACTTCGGAGGCGAGAGGCTGGTGATCGCCGCCTTCGCGGTCGGGATCATGGAGCGCCTCATCCAACTCGGGCTCTCCTACTCGGCCGAACGTGAGGCCTTCGGCGGGCCGATCCTGGGCTTCCAGACCTGGCGGCACCGCTTCGCCGAGATGGCCACCCGCCTCGAGGCCACCCGCCTGCTCACCCACCAGGCCGCCCGGCTGCTGAGCGACGGGAACCCGGCCGGCGACCTGGCCGTGTCGATGGCCAAGCTGCACGCCGCCGACGCGGTGCAGTCGGTCGCCGCTGAGGTGCTGCAGGTCCACGGGGGGTTCGGCCAGATGGAGGAGTCGCCCATCCCCCGTTACTACCGCGACGTTGCCGGCTTCTCGATCGGAGCCGGCACCTCGGAGATCATGCGCGAGCTGATAGCCCGCGCCCTCGCCTGACACCGGAAAGGACCAGAGCAATGGCCGAAGCCCAGCAGACCGAAAGAGTGGGCGCAATCGACGCCTGGATGACCATCCCACCGCCCGGGTCAGCCGACCGATGGCCGTCGTCGTTCTGGCACATCTTCCGCAAGTACGGCGTTGAGGACCGCTTCCAGCGGGGCTTCACCGTCGACGAGGTGCTGGCCGAGATGGACGAGGCGGGGGTCGACATCGGGGTGGCCTCGTCGTTCAAGTTCCTGGACTCATGGGTCGTCAGCAACGACGAGAACGCCGCCTACGTACGCGAGGCACCCGACCGCTTCATCGGGGCCTTCACCGTGGACATCCGGGATCCGATGCCTGCGATCCGTGAGTTCCGACGCTGCGTAGAGGAGCTCGACTACAGGGCCTTCCGCCTCGAACCCTTCCAGTGCGGCGACGGACGGACAACGGCTCCACCACCAACGGACCGCATCTACTGGCCCTTCTACGTGGCCTGCTGCGAGTACGACATACCGCTGTGCATCCAGGTCGGCCACACCGGACCCCTCCTGCCCTCCGAGTGCGGGCGCCCCATCTACCTCGACGAGGTGGCGCTCACGTTCCCGGAACTCAAGATCCTGGGAACCCACATCGGCGACCCCTGGCAGGACGAGATGACGATCCTGGCCTGGAAGCACCCCAACGTGTACGTGGAGGCATCGGCCCGCCCTGCCAGGCACTGGACCGAGAGCGTCAGGAAGTTCTCGGGCGGCTACGGCCAGGACAAGATGATCTGGGCCACCGACTACCCGCTGCTCCCCTTCAAGCGGACCGTGGACGACGTCTACGACTGCGGCTTCTCCCCCGAGGCCACCCGCAAGATCCTGCGGGACAACGCAGCGCGGGTCTTCAAGGTCGATGCCTGACCTGCTCACCCACGACCGGGACGACCGGGGGGTCCACACCCTCACCTTCCGCCGCCCCGAGGTGCGCAACGCCCTCAACCCGCAGGCCTTCACCGAGCTGATCGAGGTCTGCGCGGTCGTAGCCGCCGACCCCGAGGCCAGGGCAGCGGTGCTCACCGGCGAGGGGGTCGCCTTCTCGGCGGGCGGCGACTTCGAGGCCCTCCAGGACATGCTCGACGGCGATCGGGCCAACGCCGAGGCCGAGCTCCGCCACGCCAACGCCGGCATCCTGGCGGTGGCCGGGCTCCCCGTCCCGACGGTCGCAGCTGTCAACGGCGACGCCTACGGGGGCGGCGCGGCGGTGGCCCTCACGGCCGACTTCCGGGTCATGAGCGACTGTGCCCGCCTGGGCTTCGTCTTCGCCAGGCTCGGGGTGTCGGGCGCCGACACTGGCGCCACCTGGTGGCTGAACAGGCTGGTGGGACCGGCCAGGGCCATGGAGATCCTCACCCTGGGACACGTGTTCGACGCTGAGGCGGCGCTGGCCGAGGGGCTCGTCACCGAGGTGGCACCGGCCGACGGTTTCGATGCGACCGTCGACGCCTTCGTGGACCGCCTGGCATCCCTCGCCCCCCAGGCCGTCAGGGGCAACAAGGCGGCCCTCACCGGGATCGGCTCTAGGACGCTGGCCGAGCAACTGGACCTGGAGGCAGTGATACAGGCCCGGACCATCGTCTCGGAGGACTTCCGCGAGGGCCTGGCGGCCACCAGGGAGAAGCGGGCACCGGACTTCCGCGGGACCTGAGGCCCGGGACGGGACCAATCGGCAGAGGACATGGAGACGACATGGACGTGTACCTGACACCGGAGCAACTGGCCATGAGGGCCGAGGTCCGCGCCTTCATGGATGCCGAGTACCCGCTCGAACGCATAACGCAGATGGAGCGCGACGAGGAGTACCCCGACGACTTCTACAGGTCGTGCGCAGAGCGCGGCTGGACCGGCCTGCCGATCCCCGCCGAACACGGGGGCAGAGACGGGTCGGTCGTGGACCTCTGCGTGTTCGTGGAGGAGGTCGGCAAGACCTCCATCTCGCTGTCAACCCTCTACATCACGGGCACCATCTTCGGCTCCCACGCGCTCCACATCTGCGGCTCGGCCGAGCAGGCCGACCGCTACCTTCCTTCCATCGTGAGCGGAGACAAGCGCTTCGCCCTGGCGATGTCGGAACCCGGCGCCGGATCGGACTTCGCCGGCATGACCACCACCGCCGAGAAGGTGGACGGCGGCTGGAGGATCAGCGGCCTGAAGGGGCCGATCTCGGGCGCGGAGCGGGCCGAGGTGATCATCACGGCGGCACGCACGGGCAACTTCCCGGGAGCCGACGGGCCCGAGCAGCCGCGCCAGCAGGGCATCAGCCTGTTCCTCGTAGAGAACACTCCCGACGACCCCCCGGCCGGCCTCTCGTTCACCCGGCGCAACCACCTCGCCATGCGGGCCCTCATGGTGAACGACGTCGCCTACGACGGCGTCTTCGTCCCCGACGAGGCCGTGCTCGGCGGGGTCGATGACGGCTGGCTGAACCTGGCGAAGCTCATGGACCCGGAGCGCCTGGCCAACGCAGCCCAGTCCATCGGCGTGGCCCAGGCGGCACTGGACGACGCCGTCGCCTATGCCAACGCCAGGGAGCAGTACGGCGGGCCGATCTCGCGCTTCCAGGCCGTGTCACACCCGCTGGCCGAGGCGCAGGCAGAAGTGGCCGCCGCCCGTCTGCTGGTCTACGCCGCAGCCCACAAGCGCGACGTGGAGGGGCCGTGCCCGATGGAGGCCTCCATGGCCAAGATGCTGGCCAACAACGTGTCGGGCCGTGCGACCAGCGCCTCCATGCAGGTGGCCGGAGCGCGCGGCTGGGAGGCCGAGTCCCACTTCCTGCGCCGGAACCTGGAGGTGAGGGGCTGCGAGCTGGGCGGAGGCACCAGCCAGATCCAGCGCAACATCATCGCCCACCACATGGGCCTGCGGACCAGGGGCTGAGGCGTGCCGCCCACCGGACCCCTGCCCGTGCACCCTCCCGGAAGCCGGGTTGCATCGTGAAGGCCCTGGTCCTGGGCGAACCCGGGGAGATCTCGCTCGGTGAGGTGGACGAGCCCGTACCGGCCGACGGTGAGGTACTCGTGGCCGTGGACGCCGCCGGCGTCTGCGGCACCGACCGCCACATCGTGGCCGGCGACCTTGGCGTACCCCCCGGGACCATTCCGGGCCACGAGGTGGCCGGCACGATCCTGGAGACCGCGCAGGGGGTCGAGGGCTGGAGCCCGGGCGACAGGGTGGCCGCATTCGGACAGGTGACCTGCGGCTCCTGCCAGGCCTGCCGGGCCGGCCGCCCCAACCGCTGCCGGCGCCCCGAGATCCTGGGCATGGCCCGCCAGGGCGGGTTCGCCGAGCGGATCGCCCTGCCGACAGCGAGCCTCGTCGCCCTCCCGGACGAGGTGCCCGACGGCGTCGGAGCAATCGCCTCCGACGCCATAGCCACGCCGTTCCACGCCCTCACAACCGTGGGCAGGCTGCAGCCGGGCGAGACCGTCGTGGTCGTCGGGGCCGGGGGCCTGGGCCTCCACGCCGTCCAGTTGGCCCGCCTCTGCGGTGCCGCCCGTGTCGTGGCGGTGGACCCGTCGGAGGCGGCACGGGACCTGGCCCTTGCTGCCGGGGCCGACGCCGTCCTCGACCCGGAGGCCCACACCGAGGCCTCCCGGGAACTGCGCGGGCTGGCACGCGGGGCCACGCTGGTCCTGGAGTGCGTGGGCCGGGCCGAGACGGTCGAGCTGGGGCTGGCGGCGCTCGCCCCCGGGGGGCGCCTGGTCGTGGTCGGCGTCGGCAGTTCCCAGCCGAGGCTGCCGCCGCTCGGGATGTTCATCGGGGCGGAGCTGGGCGTCCTCGGCTCCTTCGGGTCCACCCCGTCGGAGATCCAGACGGTGTTGGGGCTGATCGCAGGCGGGCGCCTCGACGTGTCCCGGTCGGTGCAGCGCGAGGTGCCCCTCGCCTGTGCCGCCGACATCTTCGCAGAGCCGTTCGGCCCGGCCCGGACCGTGATAGTCCCCGACCTGCCCGGACCCAGCCAGGAGGCACGATCATGAGCGACCAGGTACTCGTGGAGGTCTCCGACCGGGTCGGGACCGTCACCCTCAACCGGCCCGAGCGGCTGAACACCCTCGACCACGACACCCTCGACATGGTGGTCGACGCCCTCGGCGAGGTGGCCGCCTCCGACGAGGTCGGGGTGGTCGTGCTGGCTGGCACCGGCCGGGTCTTCTGCGCCGGCGCCGACCAGGCAGAGATGGTCGAGCGGAAGCCGCAGGAGTGGGAGCCCATCGTGCGGCGCTACCTGGACCCGGTCAGGGCCATCGTCGGCATGGACAAGCCCGTCATCGCCGCACTCCACGGAGACACCGTCGGCGGCGGCCTGGGCCTGGCTCTGGCCTCGGACTTCCGCATCGCCGCCGAGGGCATCCGCCTGGGGGCCCCCTTCACGCCGATCGGGCTGGCCGGATGCGACATGTCGGCCGGCTGGTTCCTGCCACGCCTCGTGGGCCTGGGGGCGGCCACCGAGATGATGTTCACCGGGCGGCTGGTAGCGGCTGAGGAGGCGCTGGAGCTGGGCCTGGTCCACCGCGTTGCGCCCGCCGACGGGTTCGCCGACGCAGTGGCTGAGTTGGCCGCCCGGCTGGCCGCCGGGCCGCCCATCGCCCACGCCTGGACCAAGCGGGCCATCCACCGGTCACTCGGCGTGGACATGGACGCCGAGTTCGAGTTCGAGATCTTCGCCCAGGTGCAGTGCATCCAGACCGAGGACCACCGCGAGGGTGTCAGGGCGTTCCAGGAGAAGCGGCCACCGGAGTTCCGCGGTGTCTGAGACGTCGGAAGCCAGGGAGGCCTTCCGGGCCGAGGTGGCCAGGTTCACGGCCGCCGAGGTCACGCCCAACGCCACCGCCTGGGACAGGGCCGACCCCGAGGGCTCCTACCCCATGCACCTGTTCACGGAGTTGGGCGGCCTTGGCTGGCTGGGGGTGGGCTTCGACGAGGCCCTGGGCGGCTCTGGCGGCGGCCCCGTCGAGCGCTGCATCCTCTTCGAGGAACTGGCCTACGGCTCGGCCGGAGCGGCCCTCGGCATATACGTCCACACGGCCCTCGCCGCGGGAGCCCTCGCACACGTCGCCGACCCGGAGCTGGCGGAGTGCTTCCTCCCCGGCCTCCTGGCCGGCACCACCACCGGCGCCTGGGCCTACGCGGAACCCGACTCGGGCGCCGACGTCACCCGGGTGCGCCTGGCCGCCCGGCAGGACGGCGACCACTTCGTGCTGAACGGCTCGAAGATGTACATCACCAACGCCACCTTCGCAGACCTGGTCCTGGTGGTGGTCCGCACTTCGGGAGAGCCGGGACGCCTCGGCGGGCTCTCGGTGCTGGCAGTAGACGGCGAGGCGGCGGGCCTCACCCGGTCGACCATGCACAAGCTGGGCATGCGACCATCGGAGCTGGCCGAGCTGCACTTCGACGACTGCGCCGTCCCAGCCGACCGCCTGGTAGGTGAGCTGGACGGCGGCTTCCGCCAGTGCCTCGCCGTGCTATCACAGGGGCGGGTCTTCGCCGGGGCCCTGGCTCTGGGCCTGGGCCGGGCCGCCCTCGACGCAGCCGTGGAGCATGTGGGCACCCGCGAGCAGTTCGGCGGCCCGCTGGCCGCCAAGCAG
Organism: uncultured Candidatus Nemicrothrix sp.; assembly: GCA_964344855.1. Taxonomy (GTDB): domain Bacteria; phylum Actinomycetota; class Acidimicrobiia; order Acidimicrobiales; family MedAcidi-G1; genus UBA3125. The sequence goes on along the minus strand of CAYFOV010000004.1, from coordinate 8,449 downwards.
GCCGTGCGCATGACCGTCGCCGACATGACGGCCCGCCTTCGCACGGTGCGCCACCTCGTCTACTCCGCCGCCGGGAAGCTGGAGCGCGGCGAGGACTACGACACCGACGCCTCCATCGCCAAGCTGGTGGCCTCGGAGACCGCCACCTGGGTGAGCGAGCGCTGCCTGCACCTCCACGGGGCCCAGGGATTCATGCTGGAGAGCCCGGCGCAGCGCTTCTACCGGGACTGCAAGATCAACGAGTGGGGCGAGGGGGCCAACGAACTCCAGCGAGAGATGGTCTTCGAGGCGGTCGCCAGGGGCTACCGGCCCTAGGTTCTGGCGGACGCAGCCACTACCCGGGAGGGCAGATGACACACAGCAGCAGTCCGTCCGAGGTGGTCGACGCCTTCATCGCCGCCATCGAGCGCAAGGACGTCGACGCCGCCATGGCGCTGGTCACCGACGACATCTCCTACGAGAACATGCCCACCCGGCCCATAGTCGGACCAGAGGCGGTGGCCGCCACGCTCAACATGTTCCTGGCCCCGGCCTCCGAGGTGCAGTGGCCGATCCTGCGGCAGTTCGAGGTGGGAAACGTGGTAGTAAACGAGCGGCTGGACCGATTCAGGATCGGTGACGGCTGGCTGGAGCTCCCCATTGCGGGCGTGTTCGAGGTGACGGACGGGAAGATCAGCCTCTGGCGCGACTACTTCGACATGGCCACCTACACAGGCCAGATGGCGGAGCTGGCTGGATCGTGACCGCCGAGCCGACGACCGAGCTGGACCCCGGGGGCTGGCCGGTGCGCCGTGACACATCGCCGCTGACGCAGTTCCTGGAGGTGGAACAGGACGGCGAGGGCGGGTGCCGGGTCGTCCTGGACGCGATGCACATGAGCCCCAACGGCACCATGCACGGCGGTGCGCTCTTCTCCATGTTCGACACTGCCATGGGCACCGTGGCCGCAGGGAGGCTGCCCGAGGGGCGCCTCTGCGTGACCATGGAGGTCCACATCCGCTACCTGAAGCCCGTCTTCGACGGCGAGGTCGAGGTTCGGGCATCGGTGCTGAACGGCGGGAAGCGGATCATCCAGACGGAGGCCAAGGCCACCAACCGGGACTCCTCCGGGGAGGAGAGAACCGTGGCCTCGGCCACGGGTTCGTTCGTGATCGTCGACATCGATACACCCGACCGGGCGCGATAGTCGGTCGGCCTGGCCGACAACCCGCACGCGTGCGGTTGGCCAGACACGTAGCGCTGCTGTGAACGGCCGGCTACGGACCTCGGGGATAGTGTCCGCCCGATGAGGGCGGTCACCGCGGAATCAATCCTTGTCGGGCTCCGCTGGCTTCGGATTGCTGGGGACCGCGAGTCGGTCTTCAGGACCCTGGGAGCGCTAACCAGCCATGAGGTGAACAGCGTCGTTGCCCAGGCTCCCGAGTTGCCAGAACTGAGGAAACCGTCCAATGCCTCTCGGGCAGACAGGATCATCCAGGAGTCCAGACGCCGGCTTCCCGAGGAGTCTCGCGAGATCGACCTGATAGCTGAAGGAGCCGACGTCGACAGGGCCGACCTGTGGCTACTTAACCTGCGAGGGGACCTGGGCCATTGGGGTGAGGGGTGCAGCACCTTCGCAACGAACCGAACGGGGGGCCCAATCGTCTGCCACAACGAGGACGGCCACCTCAGTTGGGTGGGCAAGGTTGTGCTGGTCTCACTCGAAGTCGAGCACGACCCCCCGGTGTTCGCGTTCCACTATCCGGGCCTCCTGCCGGCAGTCTCCTTCTGGATCGGGGCACAAGGGCTCGTGGCCGCCCTGAACCACATACCGGCGAACGGCCGTAAGGGTGTGGGGCGCCATCTTGTGGCTCGCCGGATCCAGAGGTCCCGTTCAGCCGCCGAAGCCATCATGGCCGCTAGTTCACTCCGGGCAGGTGGTTCGTATGCCGTGACCCTCGCCACCCGGTCGGGTGGTGTGGTGGTCGTCGAGTTCGGCCCGGCTGGCACCCATGTCGAGACAGCCGACCAGGACCGCGACCGATCGGTTGCACACACCAACCACTACCGCTGGTTGGGTGGCTGCACTGGTGACGCGGACAGCCGGGAGCGCCTCAGGTTCCTGACCTGCCTCCTCCCCGTCAACGACGCCGAAGAGGCAGGATCCCGGCTGCGTGATCCAGAGCTTCTCAGGAATGGGGCAGGGCCGGGCCGCCTGACGACCCACTGCTCGGCCGTCCTTGACCTGGCCAGTGCCAGGGCCCACCTTCAAACGACTACTTCGACGACCGATCTGGGGTTTGGCGAGCTGATCGCTGGACCAGTTGAATGCAACTAGATTTGCGTATCTATCTACTCTTGCAAATCTGTTAACTAGCCGTTAGGGTCCCCTCGCTCGTAGAAGGGGACTCAGATCACTTCGCCCGCAACCCACACAGAGTTGGTCGCTCGTCTGCACGACTCGTTCGAGGACCTATCGCCCAGCCACAAGAAGTTGGGCCGGCTTGTACTCGACGCGCCTGAGCGATGCGCCTTCATGACGATCGGCGAAATGGCTGATGAGGTGTCGGTCAACGTCGCCACCGTCACGCGGTTCGCAAACACGGTCTGCGGTGGTGGATACCCGTCACTCGTGGCCCTCTGCCGCGAGCGCCTCCAGAATCAGGCCCAACTGCTTGAACGGTTCAAGGACCTGGAGGGGATCAGCGATACGGACCTGATGGGCAACCTGGTGGCTGGTGAACAGGCAAACCTGACAACCACCTTTGCGGCCGTTGACCCGACATCGTGGGAAGGAGCCACGAGGTCGCTCGCCGATGCCCGGGCCGTGTACGTGGTCGGCATGAGGAAGACCTTCTCTACGGCCTACATGCTCTCCTACCTGCTTGGCATGATCAGGGGCGATGTACACCAGCTAACAGGAACCGCCGGCACGACACCCGAGAGACTCCGCGATCTCCAGGCAGGTGATGTGTGCGTTGCCATGTCGATCAGGCGGTACACGCGCGAGACACTGCGGGTGCTGGAGTTCGCCAGGAAGCGGGGCGCAACCACCATCGCCCTGACCGATTCCCAGTCATCGCCTCTGGTTCGAAGCGCTGACTACCCGTTCACCGTGGCAACCGAGAGCGTAGGAATCCTCAGGTCGCTCACGGCAGCAATGAGCCTCGTGCAGGCCATGGCCACGGCCGTCGCCCGCAGGCTGGGCACGGACACGCGTTCCGCGCTCCTCTTGGAGGAGGAACTCCTGGCCGAGTTCGACGTATACGAGATCGGGCCGTGAGTCGTGTGCGATCCGACGCTGTATCGACGGCGGGACCCGGCTTGAGGTGGGCGAATTCCGGGAAGTGACAGGCCTCATCAACAGATGGGTAACAACAGCAATATTGAATCAAGGACAGGGGGAGGGATCCCAATGAGCAAGAATGCAAAGCGGCTACTGGGCCTTCTGCTTGCTGTCTCCCTCGTGGCTGCAGCCTGCGGCGACGACGACAGCGATCAGGGAGCAACAGGAGCCGGGGGTGGCACCCAGGCTGTTGCCACGACAGTTGCGCCGGCTGCCACTGCCGCGCCGGCTGAGGGGCCGATCAAGATTGGTGGTATTGGTCCGCTTTCTGAGCCGGGCACCGTGAGTGCCGGTATCGACATGCAGTGGGCATTGGAGTTGGCTGTGGCTGACGTGAATGCCGACGGTGGCGTGTTGGGGCGTCAGTTGGAGTTGATCTTCGAGGACACCCAGAACCTTCCCGACGTGGCTGCTGCGGTGGCCAAGAAGTTCGTCGAGGAGGACAAGGTCACTGCGGTTGCCGGTGAGTACCACTCGGGCGCAGGCCTGGCTGGTATTCCGACGTACAACGCGGCGGGAATGCCGGTTGTGTTCTCAGAGACCTACAACGACCGGATCACCGGTGGCGATCCAGACGATCCTGACAACCTGCCGTCACAGCCTCCGACGATCTTCCGGATCGCGCCGACGTCCACCTACGCCGGGAGTTTCGCGGCCAGTTGGGTCGTCGACGGGATCAAGGCAGACAAGGTCATCGAGATCTACGAGGCGACCGACTTCGGTATCGGCCAGAACAAGGCTCTTTCATCTCTCCTGGAGGGCACCGGCGTAACGCTCGAAGCCGTCCAGGTGGAACTGAACCAGCCTGACTACTCGTCGATTCTGACAAGGCTCGCCCAGGAGCACGGAGACGCAGACGTAGTTATCTTCGACGTCACCGGCGACAGCAGTTACGTGGCCGAACAGAACGCCATCGACGTCGGTCTCATCGACGACGACACGCTGTGCTTTGCCAACCAGGTCGCCCAGAACTCCAGCGCCTTCTGGTCAGCGGTACCCGACGGAGTCGGTTGCATATTCCGCTTTGTCGGTCCTGCACCGAGTGCCTACAACGACCTGACCACCTCGGTGGCGGAACGCTACGAGGCCAAGTTCGGACAGCAGGCATCTGCATGGGTCTTTGAGTCCTACGACTCCATTCTGTTGATCGCAGACGCGATCACCAGGGCGGGTTCCACCGACTCGGCAGCGATTGTCGCAGCCCTCGAGACGACAAGCCTCGAAGGCGCCCAGGGCCAGTACCAGTTCCCGTACAACTCGTCGAACACCAACGTGCCCGACGACAAGCCGTGGCTGTGGCACCAGTGGCCAGAGCCTGCAGTCTCGTTGCTCGAATACACCGAGACAGGCCAGTCCGTCGGCGAAGCCGCCATCGTGTGGCCAGCCGTCAACCAGACACAGGGCACCGCCTACATCCCAGTAGCGCGCAGTGGGGGCTCAGCAACCGGGCCGATCAAGATTGGTGGTATTGGTCCGCTTTCTGAGCCGGGCACCGTGAGTGCCGGTATCGACATGCAGTGGGCATTGGAGTTGGCTGTGGCTGACGTGAATGCCGACGGTGGCGTGTTGGGGCGTCAGTTGGAGTTGATCTTCGAGGACACCCAGAACCTTCCCGACGTGGCTGCTGCGGTGGCCAAGAAGTTCGTCGAGGAGGACAAGGTCACTGCGGTTGCCGGTGAGTACCACTCGGGCGCAGGCCTGGCTGGTATTCCGACGTACAACGCGGCGGGAATGCCGGTTGTGTTCTCAGAGACCTACAACGACCGGATCACCGGTGGCGATCCAGACGATCCTGACAACCTGCCGTCACAGCCTCCGACGATCTTCCGGATCGCGCCGACGTCCACCTACGCCGGGAGTTTCGCGGCCAGTTGGGTCGTCGACGGGATCAAGGCAGACAAGGTCATCGAGATCTACGAGGCGACCGACTTCGGTATCGGCCAGAACAAGGCTCTTTCATCTCTCCTGGAGGGCACCGGCGTAACGCTCGAAGCCGTCCAGGTGGAACTGAACCAGCCTGACTACTCGTCGATTCTGACAAGGCTCGCCCAGGAGCACGGAGACGCAGACGTAGTTATCTTCGACGTCACCGGCGACAGCAGTTACGTGGCCGAACAGAACGCCATCGACGTCGGTCTCATCGACGACGACACGCTGTGCTTTGCCAACCAGGTCGCCCAGAACTCCAGCGCCTTCTGGTCAGCGGTACCCGACGGAGTCGGTTGCATATTCCGCTTTGTCGGTCCTGCACCGAGTGCCTACAACGACCTGACCACCTCGGTGGCGGAACGCTACGAGGCCAAGTTCGGACAGCAGGCATCTGCATGGGTCTTTGAGTCCTACGACTCCATTCTGTTGATCGCAGACGCGATCACCAGGGCGGGTTCCACCGACTCGGCAGCGATTGTCGCAGCCCTCGAGACGACAAGCCTCGAAGGCGCCCAGGGCCAGTACCAGTTCCCGTACAACTCGTCGAACACCAACGTGCCCGACGACAAGCCGTGGCTGTGGCACCAGTGGCCAGAGCCTGCAGTCTCGTTGCTCGAATACACCGAGACAGGCCAGTCCGTCGGCGAAGCCGCCATCGTGTGGCCAGCCGTCAACCAGACACAGGGCACCGCCTACATCCCAGTAGCGCGGTAGGCCAACCACCGGAAGGGGAAGGGCAGTGCAGTAGTTTGCACTGCCCTTCCCCTTCCGACCACAGACGACAGGCCCACCACGGGTAATCGGTGCCCCAGCCGCCCGCTATCGGACGAACTCGCCATCAATGACCTACTTCATCCTCTGGCTGCTGCTAGGCGGTCCACTGTGGTCGCTGCTCGGATCCGTTGTGCTTCCGCGCCACTACCGCAGCCACGGATTGGACGCCGGGCCGGCAAGACTCGCTGGCGGCTTGGCAGGTGCCGGACTCGGACCGATAGGCATCGCATACCTCCGCCACCGGACTCCGGCAATCCAGCGCGGACCACATATCCTCGTACCGTCACTGCTCATTGCCCTTGAGTTGTGGCTTATCTTCCGCCACGCCTATCCGGGCAACCCCTGCAACGTCTCAGCCGGGTATGTGGCAAACCAGGTCCAGGGGGGCCTCGCACTCGGACTGGTACTGGCCACGATGGCCGTTGGCCTCACGATCATCTACTCGGTCCAGGGGGTGATCAGCTTCGCCCACGGTCAGTTCTTCATGTTCGGAGGTGTACTGGCATACCTGCTCGCAACGGAGGTCTGGAGCCTCAACGGCCTGTTCGCCATCCCCCTGGCAGGGATCATCACCTTGGCCGTGGGAATGCTCTTCGAGAGATCGATGCTTGCACCGACACACACGGGGAGCATTGAGCGACCCGCGGAATACGCCATTCTCGTGACGCTCGGATTCGGCCTGTTCCTGCAATTCGCTCTGGTTGGCGCCCTGGGGAACCCAACTGGCCTCAAGGCACCCCGCTACACCGATCGCCCAGTGCTCGGCATCGACACGGCCTCGTTCGACCTCGGGCCCCTCCGCATCCGAACCGACTTCTGGATCGCCGGGCTCATAGGAGCCCTGATGATCCTCATGCTCATCTGGTTCCTACGAAGCACATGGACAGGGCGAAGCCTGCGTGCCGTCTCCCAGCACCAGATGGCCGCGTCTGTGGTGGGGATCAACTCCAAGAGGGCCTTCACGCTGGCATTCGGCATCGGCACGATGCTGGCCGGCATGGCAGGTGCGGTTCTCGTGCCGGTCCTGAACTTCCCCGTGCCCCAGATAGCCGCACAGGTCGGAATCAGGTCCTATGTGATCATCGTGCTGGGTGGTCTCGGCTCAATCGCCGGTGCCGCCCTGGGCGGCCTGTTCGTTGGCGTGTCAGAGACCCTCGGTGCCGGATGCTTCCCCGACCCGACCCGGGCGGCCAGCTACCAGTTCGGCTTCCCCCTCCTCTTGTTCGCGCTGACACTGCTGGTCAGACCACGTGGGTTCTTCGGCAGGGAGCGGTGATGGCCTCAGCGACCAACCGGAGGATCGCTGGTGCGACTGTGATGGGTCTGTTTGCACTGTTTCTCCTGACCTCACCGATCTTCTTCCTGACCAGTGGGTACCGGCTCGATGTGGCCCGACTGGCCCTGTACGTGGGCACCCTTGCGGCCATCTGGTCGCTGCTCGCGGGTATTGGCGGCCAGTTCTCCTTCGCACACATCGCCATCGCGGGGCTTGGTGCCTACGCGAGCGCCATCTGGGTCCGGGACGTGTCCGGAGCGGTCGGAAGTATCTGGGTAGGGATCCTCTTCGGAACTGCGTTCGCCTGGATCGTAGGAACCCTCCTGGGCATGCTGCTCCTGCGGTTGCGAGCCGCCTACCTGGCCCTGTTCACAATCGCCTTCGCGGAGATGGCCCGCCTGGCTGTTGTAGCCGAGAGCGACCTGACCGGCGGCCGGCTCTCGTTGGCCGTGAAACAGCTGCCTGGCGGCGAGACGGCACACCACTACCTGATGCTGGCCCTGCTCGGCCTGATTCTCGGCCTCATCTACCTGCTGCTCGACTCCCGCTTCGGCCTGTTCCTGCGCGCCATGCGAGACGACGAAGGAGCCGCCGCCGCGATGGGGGTTGACGTCGTACGCATGAAGGTGCTGGTCTTCTCCATCACCTCGCTGATGGTCGGCTTCACCGCCACCGTCTACACGCACACGACCATGCGCCTGGCCCCCGAGAGGCTGGACCTCCTGTTCATGAGCCAGGTGATAGCGGTTGCCGTCATCGGAGGCCTCGAGAGCCCGGTTGCCGCCTCCATCGGTGCGCTGATCGTCTTCGGCCTGCTGGAGAACCTGCGCCGGATCGAGGTCGGGCCCGGGGGCTTCGACGCCCTCACCATCCTCGTCGCCGCAGTTCTGCTGCTGATCGCCTGGATTGCCAAGACGAAGGCAACCCGGCCAACGCCTGCCGTGGTTCGCCGGCAGGTTCCCTGGCTGGTCCTCGGCATGCTCCTCACCACCACCTTCCTGTACTCGGTGGGCGCGACCAGCGGGGTTGGCACCTGGCTCAGTTGGGGAACCCTCGCTGCCGGAACCCTCGCAACGACGAGGTACGTGTCCAGGTCGCACGCCCAGGGAGTACCTGCGTGGTACGGGCCGCAGGCTTCAAGACTT